>JBFMCP010000010.1:0-83539 GCA_040754455.1 Nitrospirota bacterium | reverse complement strand
TATCAGTGGATACGGACGAAAGAGGACGGTGTGACGACATCGGTTGACGGTATTTCGGATATATCCCTCGAAGTAAAGTGGAGATTTTACGAAAAAGACGGATTAGGCTTTGCGCTGAAGCCCGGCATTACCCTGCCGACAGGAGATGATGAAGATGGGTTGGGAACGGGAAGAGCTACCTCCAGCCTGTTCTTTATTTCCACAAAAGAGCTTGAGCCCTGGGCATTCCATCTCAATCTGGGCTATATTCGAAATGAAAATAAAGTTGATGAACGGAAGGATCTATGGCATGCTTCACTGGCTTCCGAGCTCGAAGTTATCAAAAATCTCAGTGTGGTGGCCAATATCGGCATAGAAAGAACTACCGATAGCGCTTCAGACAGCTATCCCGCATTTATTCTCGGCGGTATTATTTATTCGATAACAGAGAATCTTGATATAGACCTCGGCATCAAGGGCAGCCTTAATAATTCTGAAACCGATTACGCACTCCTCGCCGGCATGGCGTGGAAATTCTAGGAGGGAACTGTCATGCTTTTGCGAAACATGAAAATAGGGGTACGTTTAGGCTTTGGTCTCAGTATTATCTTCATAATTTTTTTGGTATTGGGCATATTTACCAATGTATCCTTTACCAATATAAGCAGCAGTTCACACCAGGTCAAGGAAGAGAGCCTCCCTTATCTTGTACTCGCCGATGAAATGGTGCTACATACGGTACAGGTACAGCAATGGCTGACTGATGTATCCGCAACACACAACAAGGATAGCTATAAAGAGGCGGAAACACAGGCAAAAGGGTTCAGGGAAGGTGTAGAAAAATTTAAGGCCATGTACAAGAACGAGAGGGATACGGAGTCATTGAAGAAAATTGAAGATATCGAAGCCGCCTTCAATCGATTTTATGAAAAGGGAAGACAGATGGCGGAGGTCTATCTCACCCAGGGGACAAAGGCCGGCAACGAAATCATGGAGGACTTCGACAAGGAATCTGCCTCTCTGTCTGGAAAGGTAAAAGAATTCCAAAAGCAGCAAATCCTAGAGGCGAACGCAATGACGGACAACATAATGACCTCGGTCGAGAAAGCGAAGAGGACCTTCTTCATTTTAGGGACTCTTGCGACACTCCTCGGAGCAGCAATCGCTTTTTTCCTTACCCGCAGCATTACCAGGCCGCTCCAGAAAAGTGTCGAAGTAGCCAACCAGCTTTCTAGCGGTGACCTTACCGCTACGGTCGAGGCAGACAGCAAGGATGAGACAGGGCAGTTGCTTACCTCCATGAAAAACATGGTCGATAAGCTCAGGGAGGTTGTAGCAGAAGTGAAGTCCGCCGCGGACAATGTAGCTACAGGCAGTCAGGAACTGAGCGCCAGTTCGGAGCAGATGTCTCAGGGCGCGACCGAGCAGGCGGCTGCCGCCGAAGAAGCCTCATCCTCAATGGAACAGATGTCTTCCAACATCAGGCAAAATGCCGATAATGCCCAGCAGACTGAAAAGATCGCCCTGAAGTCAGCCCATGATGCCAAAGAGAGCGGCAAGGCAGTGGCAGAGACAGTCGATGCAATGAGGGAGATCGCGAGCAAGATCTCCATTATCGAGGAGATAGCGCGCCAGACCAACCTCCTCGCCCTGAATGCGGCAATCGAGGCGGCCAGGGCCGGGGAGCACGGCAAGGGCTTTGCGGTAGTTGCTTCAGAGGTGCGGAAGCTCGCCGAACGGAGCCAGGCAGCGGCAGCAGAGATCAGCCAACTCTCCACTTCCAGCGTGCAGGTAGCAGAGCAGGCAGGTGAAATGCTCGCCAAGCTGGTACCCGATATTCAGAAGACCGCTGAGCTGGTACAGGAGATCACGGCGGCAAGCGCCGAGCAGAACGCGGGAGCAGAGCAGATCAATAAGGCAATTCAACAATTGGATCAGGTCATACAGCAGAATGCTTCAGCAGCAGAAGAAATGGCGTCAACTGCTGAAGAGCTGTCTTCACAGGCCGAGCAGCTCCAGAGCGCCATTGCCTTCTTCAAGGTTGAAAATAACGGAAGCACCCTGAGCAGGAAAGACGTGCAGACCAAAACAGTCCATAAAGCAAAGGTAGCGCACATAGCACGCAGTGAGGCCAAAAAGCCGGTGTTGGCTGTTGCCCATGCAGGAGCAGGGCCGAGAGCTGCGGGCGTCGCCCTTGATATGGGGAACGGCAGCGGCGACAAGCTCGATGATGAGTTCGAGAAATTTTAAGGGGGTCCGCCATGAGTGTTACGGGGATAACGGAAACGACCCAATATCTGACGTTCAAGCTGGACGAAGAGGTATTTGCGCTCGATATTGCAAAAGTTCGGGAGGTGCTTGACTTCACGAGCATCACCAAAGTGCCCCAGACCCCTGAGTTCATGAGAGGAGTCATAAACCTCAGGGGCAGCGTTGTGCCGGTGGTGGACATGAAGCTGAAGTTCGGCATCGCAAAGACGGAAAGGACCGTAAATACCTGCATTATTATTGTTGAAATAGCCGTCGATAACGAAATAGCAATTCTCGGCGCCCTGGCGGATTCGGTACAGGAGGTGATCGAGCTTGAGCCCGAGAGCATCGAGCCTGCTCCGAGGATAGGGACACGGCTGAACACGGAATTCATCAAGGGCATGGGGAAACGTGACAACCAGTTCATCATGATCCTGGATATCGACAAGATATTCTCAACCGATGAACTGGCAATCGTGCAGGGGTCCAGCACGGCCGCTGACCGAGCTTGACAGAGAGGGACCGAACAGCATCGGGAGGACAGGCAGAGGATACCTCATGCCTGTCCTCTGTAAAAATTATGAGAGAGCATATTTTAAATACCGGAATCAGCCGTACGTATTCGTTATCCGAAAGTGATTTTCACCGTCTCAGTGAATTCATCCACACCGAGTGTGGCATAAAAATGCCCCCTTCGAAAAAGACCATGCTCGAGGCGCGCCTTCAGAAGCGCCTGCGCTTTTTGGGATTGTCATCGTTTTCCCAGTATTGCGATTACGTATTCAGCCCGCAGGGCATGGAGAGCGAGCTGGTCCATATGATCGATGTCATTACAACCAATAAAACCGACTTCTTCAGAGAGCCCTCGCATTTCAGCTATCTCACGCAAAAAGCACTCCCGGACCTGATCGCCGCGTACGGAGCCGGCGTGCAAAAAAAGTTCGCGATCTGGAGTGCGGGGTGTTCGACTGGAGAGGAGCCCTATACCCTTGCCATCGTGCTCAGTGAATTCTCCGAAAGCTATCCGGGCTTCACCTTTACCGTTCTCGCTACCGACATATCGACAAAAGTACTGGAAAAGGCAAAAACAGGAATTTACGAGGAGGACAGGCTGGAACCCGTCCCGAAGCCACTCGTCAAAAAATACTTTCTGAAGAGCAAGAACAGGGAGAAACGGCTGGTGCGTATCGTTCCGGAGCTGAGACAGCTGGTCAAATTCCGCCGGCTCAATTTCATGGACGAGGACTTCGGCTTCAGGGAGCCGATCAATATAGTTTTTTGCCGTAACGTCATTATCTACTTCGACAGGCCGACACAGGAACGACTGTTGAACAAGCTCTGCCGCCACCTGGCTCCGGGAGGATATGTCTTTATGGGACACTCAGAGACGTTGAACGGCCTGGATGTACCGCTTATCTCCGTTGCTCCGACAGTGTACAGGAAACCCGCATGAAACCCCTTGACCATACGCTGCTGTCCGTCTATCTGAAACCCGGAGAAATGCATATAGCCCAAAAACCGACCCTCGTCACCACGGTGCTCGGCTCGTGCGTTTCGGTGACCATGTTCCACCGGGTCTCGGGGGTCGGCGCAATCTGCCACGGATTGCTCCCTCAATGTAAAGGGAAAAAAGATTGTGACGACGGCTGTGTCGACGGTTTTAAATATATGAATTGCTCGATACAGAGGATGATCGAGAGGTTCAAAACGCTCAAGGTCGGTCTCGGCGATATAGAAGTCAAGATTTTCGGAGGTGCCGACGTTCTGTCCCCGGCTGATACTGCAAGCAACACTATTAATGTCGGTAAGGAAAATATTGAAACAGCATTACGTGAAATAGAACGGGAAGGGCTCAGACTGGTTACCTATGATGTGGGAGGCACGTTCGGCAGGAAGATCCTCTTCTATACACATACCGGAGAGGTGTTATTGAAGCGTCTGAAAACGACCGACCGCAGGAGGAGCAGGTTTTGAAAAAAAAGGTTCGCGTACTCATCATCGATGACTCGGCGGTGGTCCGCCAGACCATGGAGGAGATACTCTCCTCTGATCCTCAGATCGAGGTGATGGGGACCGCCTCTGACCCGTTCATTGCTGCGGAGAAAATGCGCAGCGAGGCGCCTGATGTCATTACCCTTGATGTTGAGATGCCCCGCATGGATGGTCTCACTTTCCTGCAGAAGATCATGAGCCAGCACCCTATCCCGGTGGTCATGTGCTCGAGCCTTACCGAACAGGGGACCGAGACCATGCTCAAGGCGCTGGAATACGGGGCAGTCGACATCATCCAAAAACCCCGGCTGGGGACAAAGCAGTTTCTCGAGGAATCGAGAATAAATATCTGCGATGTGGTAAAGGCTGCTGCAATGGCTCATGTCAGGAAAGTATCTTCAGTCCGGAATGTGGCTCCGAAGCTCACCGCCGATGCCATTCTTGCCAAACCGGCATCAAAAGCAATGATCGAGACTACCGAGAAGGTGGTTGTCGTCGGCGCTTCGACCGGCGGTACAGAAGCCCTCCGTGTATTCCTTGAGGCAATGCCGCATGATGCACCAGGGCTCGTCATCGTTCAGCACATGCCGGAAAACTTCACCGCTTCCTTTGCAAAACGTCTTGACAGTCTCTGCAGCATCACCGTAAAGGAGGCTGCAGATAATGATACGGTCATCCGGGGACGTGCCTTGATTGCGCCCGGCAACCATCACCTCCTGCTCAAGCGGAGCGGTGCCCGCTACTTCGTTGAAATAAAAGACGGCCCCCTTGTCTGTCGTCATCGGCCCTCGGTCGATGTTCTTTTCCGTTCGGCTGCCCGCTATGCGGGCAAGAATGCCGTAGGCGTGATAATGACCGGCATGGGGGATGATGGTGCACGCGGCATGCTCGAGATGAAAGAGGCAGGAGCGTCTACTATCGCACAGGATGAAGCAACATCAGTGGTGTTCGGCATGCCGAACGAGGCAATAAAACGCGGCGCCGTTGACAAAGTAGTGCCATTGGAGAAAATAGCCCGTGAAGTCATTCAACAATGTATGTAGCTGGAGAGACAAAAAGCCGTGCCATAAGGAGGTAACATATGAATCAGTCCATCAACGGAGGGACCGTACTCATTGTCGATGACGACCCCTATGTACTCGATACGATAACGTCATTGATGGGAGAGCTTTCATACGCTTCGCTCGCCTGCAACAATGCCGCGGATGCGATCAAGGTCTGTGAACGGAATGCAGTCGATGTGATACTCACCGACGTTAAGATGCCGGCCGTTTCCGGGCTCGAACTCCTCGAGCAAATCCATCAGGAGCACCCTGAGAAGCCGGTCATCCTCATGACGGCCTATGCCGAACTGGATACCGCCGTCGATGCGATACGGAAAGGCGCCTTCGATCTCATTATAAAACCATTTGCCCCTGAATATCTGATCCACACCATCAGAAAAGCGATGCGCTATACCACCTTACTGCAGATAGAGAGGAACTACAAAAAAGCGCTCGAGATCATGGTGCAGCAGAAAACAAAGGAACTGGCCGATGCCCTTATGCAGGTGAAAATCCTTAACAGGGAACTCATTCAGCGTCTGACCACCGTTGCCGAATACCGGGACACCGACACCGGTACCCATATATCGAGAATCGGGCTCTACTCGAACAAAATAGCCGAGGCACTGAATATGCCTCCGGATTTCATTGAGACCATCACCTTCGCAAGTGCCATGCACGATATAGGAAAGGTAGGCATACCGGACAGCATCCTGCTGAAACCCGGCGCATTGACACCTGAGGAGTTCGAGATCATGAAGGCGCATACCACAATCGGCAATACCATGCTTGCTAACTCCAGCCACAAGAGCATGCAAATGGCGGCATCGATTGCGCTGAACCACCACGAGCGATGGGACGGCACCGGATATCCGCGGGGGTTGAAAGGGACGGATATTCCCATCGAGGGGAGGATCGTTATGCTCACCGACCAATATGACGCCCTGAGGAGCAAGAGGCCGTATAAGCCTCCCCTCAGCCATCGGGAGGCCTTCACCATTATTACCGAGGGCGACGGCAGAACGGTCCCCGGTCATTTCGACCCCGATGTGCTCCGCGCATTTATTGAGGTCGCACCGGTGTTCGACGAGATTTTCAATAGCAGCCGGGACTGATTACCTCTTTTGATATCTTTTCCGCTACTGAAGCTGCCACACTCCTGAGCAGCGGATCTGCATGCCCCTCTGCTATGGCCCTGACCGGAGTAAGGGCGCGTTCATCACCGATGTTCTCCAGCGCACGGAGGGCGCTCAGGACGACCGAAATAGTGCGGTCCTTCAGTGCTTCTATCAGCTGAGGAACGGCATACGCATCTCCGATTGCCCCCAGCGATGCGACAGCGGCCTCCCGCACCACCGTGCTATGGTCGTCGAGCATGTCGATAAGGGCCCGCACCACCCGTGGACTCCCGCTGAACCTGCCAAGGGCAACAGTGGCATTCCACTTAATGGCAGGGCAATAATCGCCGAGCGCGTTCATCAATGCATCGGCGGCCCTTGGATCGCCGATTTCAGCAAGCAGCCTGATGACCCTGATCCGCAGCTTCCAATCTTCCGCCTGATTACCAAGAATGTCCATCAATGCCTTCACTGCCCGCACGTCCCTGTTCCTCTCTATTGTTTCCAGCGCTGACAAACGGACCTGTGCATCACGATGCATGAGATCCGCCATCACCTGATCGACCGTTCCCCCCTGTGCACCCCAGACAGGTGCAGATGAAGCCACAGCGGGAATGGACAGCATGAGGAGTGCTTTAAATATGTTCGATATCATCCCGCTCTTCCTTTCTGAAGATCTTGTGCTCAAGATAGGATTTTGCGATGTTCCTTCCTCCCAACCCAAACGCAAGCGCCAGTGCCAGGACCGCCCCACCGAAAAGCACGGCAAAGGTAATGGTCACCGTATCCCTGCCGATTCCGAGCTGCTCGAGCGCTATGGCCAGCGAGAAGATGAAGATCGAGAGCCGGACCACTCTCCCGATGAGGCCCGCCACCCTTATTCCCGCATTGACAGCGGCGATGAGGGCCGCCCGCCCGAAGAAATTACTGAATACGTAACCGAACAGCACAACAATAAAGGCGACAAAGACATTGGGGAGATAGAGAAAAAACCGCTCAAGCAACATCTCGATTGCCGGGACATTCAGGCTGATCAAGGCGATGATCATAAAGGCAAAACCCACAAGGCAGCCGATGAATTCGGCCATAATGACCGAAAAGGATTCCCTGATGCCACCCTTGAGAATGACCCTGCTCACTCCCGAACGTTCCGAAAAGGTGTCGAGTTTAAGGGCCCTGAATGAACGGATGAGGATATGCTTGACCAGCCATGCGGCAATCAGACCGATGACCATAATAAGGAGTGCTGAAAAGAGGTTGGGGAGAAAACGGGCGAGCTTCTCGCCAAAGGCCTTCATCGGCTCAACAATCAACTGATCTATTGTCCTACTCATCGGTGCCTCCTCTCACCTGCGCCCCGGAGTTCCAGAGCTCCAGAAAGGCTTTTTTTTTAGTCTCGAAGATCTCGCGCAGGCCTTCGATTCTCTTCTCAACATCCCAGGCATCGCTCTCCCATGTCTCGATAACGAAGGATGCAGTCCTGCCGATATACAGAGGAACGAGGGATTTGAGCAGATGCGTCTTGTTCATAGTCCTCCGGTGAGCAGCGAGTGCAAAGCGATAAACGATCTCGACCCAGATTTCATCGGGGATATGAAACCTCTCCTCCGGCAGACGGTCTGCCTCGATGAGAAACTGCAGGACCTGCGCATCGAGGACATCCTTCCACACCCCCTGCAGCTCGTCGACGCCGAGCCTGAATTTATCGATCATCCGGTCGATGTTCACCGATACCGGCTCAAGCCCTACCGTATATTGAAAGCCGAAGGTCGGCACCGGAATCGAGCCGGATATCTCTTTCCATACCTCGGCGTAGGTCTCCATGAGGTCAAACGTAGAGCCCACCACCTGATAGAGCATGGCGCTCAGATCGGCACCCGGGTCTTTCGGGTCGTGTATCTTTGCTCCAAGGAACGCCTGGCAGACCTTGAAGTCATTTGCAATCGCCGTTGTCGTCATCCATATATCGATCCCGTAGCGGGCGACATCGGTCTCCCAGACATCCTTAGTCAGATAAAAGTGTATCAACCTCCCCGAGAGCCCGAAATCCCCTCCGATGGGTTGTCGTATCCGCTTCCCGTACAGTGCACTGGTAAGGGGATAGACGATGCTGTTCGTAATCGTTCCGTCGTATTTATGCCGGTGATAGAGCGGCGTCACATAGTCGAAGCTGCCCTCGATGGCGGGTTTGATGAGGAGTTCGATCCACTCGGGAGCAATACTCCGCAGATCGGAATCCATGACCGCACAGGCCTTGACGTTGAGGGCATCGGCAATCTGGAAGATGGTCCGAAAGGCGCTCCCCTTGCCGGGGATGCCGTGGTAGGGAGTCGCGATCTTGAATATCGGCTCGACCCGGTGAGCGAGGAGAATGGAATGAAAGTCTTCGAGCGTCGTGGCATGGACAATATCCATCGTACCGTCCGTCGAGCCGCCGTCGGAATTCACCAGCACCGATCGTTTGTGGGGAAAATACTTTGCAAGGCCTGCCTGTACGGCCCTCACCACATGGCCTATGGTGTGTGCATTATTGTAGCTCGGAATGCCGACGACGATATCAGCCTCGCCGATCTCATTGATCCGCTCCTGAATCTCCTTTCGTAGAAGTACGCTGCTCATGACCAAGGTCGTCTGCCTTTCCTTCCCTCTGCAGCTATTTTTTCGAGTTCTTGAGCAGCATGCCGGCCTTGGGGACTACCCTTATCCCTGAGGGATCAATGTGGCAGTGAAAGCGGTCCCGCTCGATATCGAAGCCGATCTGCTCCTTCTCCTTGATCACGTTGAGCTTATCGACGATGACCCGTTTGAGCCTGCATCCTTCCTTGAGCACCACATCATCCATGATGATGCAATCCTCAATGGTGACATCGCTTTCAATGGTGACGCCGGTCCTGATGACCGAATTGCGGACCTTTGCCCTGTGGATGATCGTCCCATCGGAAATGATGCTGTTGCGGATATCACCCTTCAGTATCCGCGTTGCAGGACCTTCGTAGAGCGAGGGGTGGATAGGCCATAACCTGTTGTAGAGCTGAAACACCGGCGCCTCGCCGAGCATATCCATGTGGGCGTCGAAAAAGGCGGTGATAGTGCCGACATCGCGCCAGTAGCCCTCTTCCTCATAGGGCATAGTACCCGGAATACTGTTGGTAGCGAAATCGTAGGCGAATATTTTCCCTGTTTCGAGCAGACCCGGAATAACATGCGCACCGAAGTCGTGCTGCTTTTTCCTCTGGGCCCTCGCCAATGCATCGAGGAGCACCCCTGTATTGAACAGATAGTTTCCCATAGAAACATAGGCCCGCTCGTGATCTCCCGGCATCGGTGCAGGTTTTTTAGGCTTCTCCTGAAAGCCGACGATTCTCTTCTCATTATCGGTCAGGATCACGCCGAAGGATGATGCCTGTGCGAGGGGGACAGGACGGGCCGCCACCGTGACGTAGGCCTCCCGTTCGAGGTGGAAATCAATCATCTGGCGGATGTCCATGCGATAGATATGGTCGGCGCCGAAGACCGCCACCAGCTCGGGATTATGCTCTCTGATGAGATTGATGTTCTGGAACACCGCATCAGCCGTCCCCTGAAACCATTCAGGCCCCATGCGCATCTGCGGCGGGACGACGGTGACGAAATGGCTGCTGATGATCGAGGTCAGACCCCAGTTCTGTCGTACGTGCTCGATGAGCGACTGTGACTTGTACTGGACGAGAAGGTAGATCGAGTAGATATGGGAATTGATGAAATTGCTGAGGGCGAAGTCCACGATGCGGTATCTTCCCCCGAAGGGGACCGCCGGTTTGGAGCGAAATGCCGTGAGCGGAAAGAGGCGCTCCCCCTTGCCGCCCGCCAGTACAAAAGCGAGTATCTTCGGATGTGCCATTCAGATATTCCCGTGCCTCACCAGGTTAGGACGAATGCGCCAACGCCACGACGGGCAAGTCCTATACATATAGTACCGCATCATTCGACCTTCTCCAAGAGGGCGAGAGGGAAAACAGCAAGCGCCTCAGCCAGAGCAATCACTGCTGTGCCGTCGTTCCCCTGTGAAGTGACGGTCTCACCGGTGAACACATTGCGGAAGAGCGCGCCCGGCGCCTCGAAGGGAACAGCAACAAACGTGTTATTCCAGACACGCGGTCCCACCGGGGGCTCCCCGGGAGGAGCAAGTCTGGTAAAGAAGCGCGGGGCGATGACCAGGGCGGCCTTGCCCTCAAAGGTCCTCGCAAACGCACAGACGCTCTGTGCTCCCTTTCCACCTGCATCGAGGATAGTGTAGTCGCCCTTCTCAAAGAGCGCCCGGTTGTCTCTCCGATAATTAAGCGCTTTATAAGTGACAAAGAGCTTTACCCTTCCGTCGTTCTTATTGGCGAGCAATTCTCGTGCAATGTCTTTCAGCGGCTGCTCACGCTCGGCCTGCTTGAGCTCCTTGAGCAGGGCAGCGCGTATGCGGTAATCGACAGGTCTGCGGTTGTCAGGGTCCACGAGGCAGAACTTCCACAGCTCCGTTCCTTGATAAAAATCGGGGACGCCCGGAGAGGTTATTTTGAGGAGTGTCTGGGAAAGGCAGTTGAGCATGCCGTAATGGGAAATCTTCTTCTGGAACCTCTCGAGATCCCGCTTAAAATCGTTATCGGGGGCATTGTCCATCGTTGCATCGATAAAGACCATCAATGCCTCTTCGTAGGGGCCTTCCATATTGATCCAGCTCGAGTTTACCTTGCCTTCCCGCAACGCCTTCAGCATATACTCCTTTATTCTCACTCTGAACTGTTCGTAACCGCTTTCATCCAGCGGCTCCACCGGCCATGCGCCGAGCAGTGTCTGATAGTAGAGATATTCCTCATTGGGATCAGGTACCGGCTTGCCTTCAACACTCTGCTTCTTTTTTTTGTTGAGTTTCCGCCACCGGATCAGACAGGCTTTCCACTCGTCAGGGAGCTCAGAAAGGACATTGATCCTGGCCCGTACATCCTCGCAGCGCTTTGCATCGTGGGTCGAAGAGGCGATCAGCGCATGGGGCCAGAACTTGAGCCGTTCGATGTTCTGCCCGTGAAATGTCTCGAGCGGAACGCCGAACCGGTCCGGGCTCCCCCCCACCTCGTTAAGAGAGACCAGCCGGTGGTAGACATAGAAGGCCGTGTCCTCCAGCCCCTTTGCCATGACCGGACCGGTAATCTGCTGGAAGCGGGTGACGAAATCGAGCCACTCCTCCTTCTCGTTCTCGCTGAAATCCTCGGGAAACCTGAGGAGGAGGACATCCTTCAGAAAATTATAAATGTATTCGCTGATAGCGCGGTTCTTCCGCTTGGCCTTCGCCACCGCGATCTCGATGTAGCGACGGTCGGTCTCACTCACCTCGTAACTGTTGATGTACGTCCTGTAAACAGGGAAAAAGGAGATGACCTCGATAATGGCGCCGGTGAGACTGTTCAACGTGAAATCCCTCGTATGCCGGTTTCGCTCCGAAATGGAATTAAGGTAGTGACCGAGGGTGTTAATTTCGCTCGACATGGCGACCTGCATGATCAGCTTTTTCTTCTCGTAGACGATATCGGCAAAGGACATCTTCTCGCCGATGAATTTCGAATAGATCGTATCGAAGGCCTTCGCGTGCGCAGTATCGACAAAGATGCCGTTGAGCGTATTCATGAAGACATAACCGGTGGTGCTGAAGATCGGCCAGTCCTCGGGCATCCGCTCGCCCTTGGTCAGAATCTTCTCCCCGACAATGTAGAACGGCTTGTACTGTGGGTGCTGCTGCAGTATCTCTTCATACTGCTTCAGAATCTCCGTTTCTGCTGCCGGCTCTCCCGTATCCACGGCCGCAGCCGGGTCACCTTCGACCTCTCTCATAAAACCGTTGCGCATGCTCAGGAAGCATCCCCGCTGCAGCCAGCGGAAATATTCCGAAGGATTATAGAGTCCGTCGGGATGGTCGACCCTGAGGCCGGTTACTTTTCCCTCCCCGACCAGCCTGAGGATGAGCTTGTGGGTCTCGTTGAAGACCCTCAGGCTTTCCATTCTGACCGCCGCAATCTGATTGATATCGAAAAACCTCCGGTAATTAATCTCATCGGTGGCAACGCGCCAGTGGGCCAGTCGGTAGGGCTGCTTGTTGAGAAGATCATCAAGAAGATCGAAACTCGAGGGATCCCCTTTGCGGCCGTTGAAGAGAACGACGTTTCCATCAATGAAGGACCTGATCTCGGGACTTTCCTGATAGAGCTTCCACAGACGCTTCTTGATGACCTCCTTCTCACGGTACCGCTCATTGATCTTATTGCGCTCTCTCTCAATATATGCGGGGAGATGGTTCAGCGCAGTAATGATGCTCTGCAGTTCGATGAAGTGCTCATTCTCCTCTGAGAGCGAACGTGCAAGCTCCTCAAGGCGGCAGCCCAGAATGCTGGTCGAGGTTTTTGGGTTGACGGGAAACTTATACTCGTAGTACCGGACAAAAAATTTTCCTTCCTCAAACACAAGCGAGAGGTCCTGACGCTCCAGCACTTCTCCGTACGGACCGCTCAGAAACGGCAGAAGGACCTTGTTCCTGAGCTCCCTCTTGACCGGATCCCAGTCGATATCGAAGAAATCGGCATAGAGTGAGCTCGGCCCGTTTTCGAGGACATCCATCCACCAGATATTGCCCTCGCTGATGATGCACATATGGTTCGGCACGATATCGAGGAGCTGCCCCATCCCCCTGTCCTGCAGCGCGCTCACCATTTCATCGTAGTCCGCCTCGGTGCCGATTTCAGGGTTCAGACCCGTCGGGTCGACGATATCATACCCGTGGAGACTCCCCTTGTTCGCCTTGAAATAGGGCGATGCATAGATATCGCTGATGCCGAGCTCGTCGAGGTATGCAACGATATCCCTGGCGTCAGAGAACGTAAATTTGTGGTTGAACTGAAGCCGGTAGGTTGAAACCGGTATGCGTGTTTCAAAAGGACCTTCCGTCGCTATGGGACACACTCCCTTCGTTACAGCTCGAGATGGCTCCGTTTCCCGTTGTGCTCCAGGGCATACCATACGGAGAGGTAATCTCTCACCTGGCGGGTAATGAGAAAATTCGTCCGTACGAACTCTCTGCCCTTTTCACCCATGCGCTGCGCCATTTCCGGGTTATTCAGGAACTGCCGTATCCTGAAGGCAGCTCCCTCGACTGAATGCACCAGGAATCCGGTAATGCCATGGACGATCTGGAGCGGAATCCCCCCGACCGCGCCACCGATGACCGGTTTCCCTTTCCACATCGCCTCTGAAACGGTAAGCCCGAAGCCCTCTTTCAGCGATTTCTGCAGAATGACCGTTGCCGCCCGCTGGAGGGCGTTGATGTCTTTATCGCTGAAGGGCGGCAGGAGGAGGACATAGATATCGGGGTCGCTGGCGGCGTATTCCCGCACCTCGTTCAGGACGACCTCGCCTTCGGGATCGTCCGTTGCAGGGCTTCCGGCCAAGACAAGAACACAATCGTTGTATCGCTTGACGATCCGGTATGCCTCAACGACACCGAGCGGATCTTTGAAACGGTCAAAGCGCGATACCTGCAGTATCATGGGTCTGTCCCCGGGAATATGGAACTTGTCCAGGGTCTGACGGATCTCGTCTGCCGTCAATTCCCTGTTCTTCTCGCTTACCGGATCGATGGAAGGCGAAATAATAAATTCATCAATGCCCATGGCCTGGGCGAATTTGGCAACCGAAAAGACCGCCGCATCATACTTCCTGCCGTACTTCATGATGTGCTCATTGACTTCCCTCACGGGGTTCGAGACATCAATGTGGCAGCGCCAGATCCATTTCCCGTTCCTCCTGAACTCGATGAGGGGGGCAGGTTGGGGATCATGGATGAGCACCGCATCGGCCTCGAGGTTCAGCCGCTCGGCGTTCTTCCGGTTGACTTCAAAATGGTGGTCCCACATTTTTTCGCTTATTTTTTCCTCATTGCCCTGAAGCGCATTGTGGACTTTTTTCGTCATATCGAAAAAGCTCGAGTCTCCTTCGATAACGTCCCAGCGTGCGTCGATGCCGAGTTCCTGAAGTATGGGAATCATACGCTGCAATATCTCGGCAACGCCGCCGCCCTCGCGGGTGGAGTTGATATGGAGGAATGATTTTCCGCGTAGGCTTTCCCCGAGCTTACGGAGAAGCAGTACGTCCGATGTGGGCGATATGCCTGAATACTGGGCTATCATGAATGTCCTCCCTTAACTTACCAGTGCCGGTGCTTCCTTTAGGGTCCCGTACATATCTTTCCGCACCTCTTCCTCGACCGCCTCGACGATATGCGCCCGTATGCCTTCGATGGTATGCATGAACAAATCGATCGATCGCAACCTGTCGGCAAGCTCTTTCTTGTCGAGGGCGTGCTCAAACCACCGCGAGAAATCATCCATCCTGCTGTTGCCGAGACGGGTGCGCGCCTCGTAGAAATGATAATAGATGGAGCTGGCGTCGATGTACTTCAGGGCGATGAGGAACTCGGCAAGGTTCTTTACCCTTATTTCCGCCGGGAAGAGCAGAGTCACCGTCTGGTTGAAGTAGAACTCGTCGCCCGGCAGGACATCGCCGGGATCGGGGAAGCGCTCGAGATAACTGTCAATGACCCGCATCAGTTCGTGGCGCAGTTCGTCGATGCTGCCGAAGGAAAAGGGGTCGATGTTGGAGAGGTGCTCCGAGAGTGCGCTCTCCTCGAGATAGATGCCCACCCACTGGGCAAAATCATTGGTGTACTCGAGAATATGCCCTTTGAGGAAATACTGATAAACGTGATGGAATATGGATTCCTCATGTATTATGGCCAGCGTATCACGCAATTCGTGCAGGTTTTTGGCCTTTTTGCCGGTTGCCTTCAGGATGCTGATACACTGTCTGAAATCGAAAGGTTCGTTCGCTTTTCCCATTCTTCACCTCCTTGTGGCAAGCGGTTCAACAGATGCCGGACGGTAGGCGTTGTCCTCCCGCACTGCCTCCCTGATCCTGTAGAGTATGTCCGGGAGTGCTGATATGACCCGGTCCCAGCTCGATATCAGCGGGACACCGAGCGGATCGCCTATAATGCTTTCCGCCGCACGTTTTATCCCCTTGGTGAACGTTTCGACAGCCAGGCTCTCCTGATGGCGATCGAAAAAGAGACTGTTGATTGCCGCATCGCCCTCGTAACGTTTGAGCATATCCTGAGCGGTATCAGTGTAGGTCGCCAGCAACGTTTTAAAAAAACCTTCGGAAAAGACGATTCCTTCCGATGCAAGTGTTCTGAAAAGCGACTTGCATATATCGATGCACATCTTATGGAGCCCCTGCGTCTCATCATGGGCCGAGAGATGCTGATGTTTGTGCTCATAATTCTCCGCGATATCGGCCTGGCAGATTCTCCTCAGCGAGGTATTGCGATATACTTCGGCGAGCACCCCGAGCTCGAGTCCCCAGTCTCCGGATATCCTGCTTACCCTCGCCAAATTAACATCTATGGAGAATTCTCCTGCGAGAGGATAGCGGAAGCTGTCGAAAAAGTCCAGGAGCGGATGGTGTCCGAGTATCTTCTGCAATGCCCGTATGAGCGGCATGACCAGGAGCCGCGTTGCCCTGCCGTGCAAGCGGTCGGTAACCCTGCTGTAGTAGCCCTTGCAGAAGTCATAATCGAGGTTCGGGTTAACCACGGGATAGCAGAGTCGTGCAAGCAGGCCCCTCTCATAAGAAACGATATCGCAATCGTGAAAGGCGATGCCGTGGAACTCCTGCTGTGAAAGCACATAGCCGTACGCCATCCACGCAGCCCTTCCCTTGCCCGGTTCGCCCGTCGTCAGGCCCTCCGCCTCGATAGCCCGGTACAGCGCATCGATGCGCGGACCCGAATTCCAGAGGATCACGGCCTTCTGCGGCAGCCCGGAGAAAAATTCCCGGGCATGGATGAACTCCGCCTCCGAGGCGGGACCGAGGGTCACGATGATCTCCTTTACATAGCTGACTTTCTTGAGCTCGCCGATGATGCCTCGCAAGGCCTCGCCGCTCAGCTCGCTGTAGAGCGAAGGCAATACAAGGGCAAGCGGCCGCTCGCGGCAGTACCAGTTCAGCTCCGACTCGATCCGCTCGAGATTGTCGACAGCGAGCCTGTGAAACGTCGCAACAACACCTGATTGGTAGAAATCGGTCATGACACGTCTCAATCCACACCGTCCGGCAACAGAGCGGCGGTACGGGTGATGGTCCTTACTGTTGCACGCCCGACGACGCCGGGCAGTACGATATCATATGCAGCACCTGCTCGTGTTCTATGCCGGCAGCAGCGAGCCCGACGGCTCAAGGCGCTCAAGATAGGCCATGGCCCGTTCCAGCGATTGTTTCACCGCTCTGTGGCCGAAGTACCCGAGTGCAGCATAATGAAAATCGAATGCCAGGAGGTGTTTGAGAATATACTTCCAGGAATAGAACTTCCCCATTGCTTTGAGCGTTTCGATCTGGAAGGTTGCAGGCTCCATCAGCGCGGGCCTGAACACCACGTGGTGCATGTCGTATGTGCTCCAGTCTTTATGCAGCAGCCTGCCGGCCAGCTCCATCTCGGCAAAAACCGGCGTTCCGGGCAACGGCGTAAGGAGCATGAACTGTACGGTATCAATGCCGAGATCGACGGCAAAGTCGGCAGTGCACTTGACCGTGTCCAGCGTATCGGTATCGGCGCCGAGGACGAACATCCCGTGGATACTGATTCCGTGATCCTTCACCGCCCTAATGCAATGGAGGATATCATCGAGGCTCTGTCGCTTTTCATACAGTTCGAGCGTCCGGGGATTGATCGATTCAAAGCCGATATAGAGCGTATTGCATCCGGAATCGGCCATGAGGCGCAGCAGTTCGGCATCCTTCGCGATATCAGTCCGTACCTGCGCCGACCAGCGGGGGGCGATTCCAGCAGCGACAACTTCTTTCAGTATCGCCTTTGTCCTCTCCTTGTGCGCGGCGAAGTTATCATCGACAAAAAAGATGGTCGCATCATAGCGTGAAGCCGCATGAGCGATTTCACGCACAGTCTTTTCTACCGATCTGAACCGGTACTTTCTTCCGAAGAGCTGGATCACCGAGCAGAAGGTGCACGTGTGCGGGCACCCCCTCGATGTTGAAACCGGATAGGTATGCGAAGGCTTCCACCCCTGGACCAGTGAGAAGTCGGGCTCAGGGAGGATGTCCATATCGGCAAGCAGCGGACGTGCAGGAGTGTGTACGATAACCCCTTCTTTATCGCGGTAAGAGATGCCTTGGACAGCAGCGGGAAACGGTGTTCCTTTTCTCAGCGAACGCAAAAGCTCGGGAAGCGTGATATCTCCCTCGCCGCGCACCACATAGTCGCAATGGTCGAGCGCCTCTTCCGGCATGAAGGAAGGATGGGCGCCTCCCATGATAACGACGATGCCGAGCCGCTTCAGCCGGTCGGCGACCTCATATGCCCTGGGTGCGGTAGAGGTAATCGTCGAGAGACATACGACATCGGAGTGTTCTACAACGGACCAGTCGATCCCGGCAATATCTTCGACAAACGCCCTGACGGTATACCCCTCGTTTCTGAGCATCGTAGAGAGCAGTACGGAACCGATTCGGGGGATGGGGAATTTGCTGAAGACATGAACGCCTGGCGATTTTACCTCGATAAACGAGATGGTTCTTATTTGCATACTACAAGTATATCAGAATAATAAATTTGTGCAACAAAACGAGGCCGGGTATAATTGATCTATGAGGACTGTGATGCTCAGAGAGGTGGTGGCCAGTATATTCACCGCCGCAGTGCAGGCAGTCGATCCCTACCGGCTGGTGCAGCCCCACATCGAAACCATCCGTGATCTCTATTGGAGATACTCGCTCAAGAAACTCTTCGTCCTCAGCATCGGCAAATCGGCGTGTCAGATGACGACGGCACTTGAGGACGGACTTCCTGAGTTGATCGAGAACGGGATAAGTATCACGAAGTACGGCCACTGCATACCATTCAGCGAGAAAAGGAAAATAGAGCGCTTTGAGGCAGGACATCCTGTGCCTGACGAAAACGGGATAAAGGCAACAGAGAGGATGCTGCAGCTCCTGAGCAAGGCGGACGAAGCCACGCTGGTGGTCTGTCTTATCTCGGGAGGTGGGTCCGCCCTTTGTGTCGCCCCCTATGATGGTATACGGCTCGATGAGAAACAGAAGGTTACCGATCTGCTGCTCAGGGGCGGCGCTGCGATCGATGAGCTCAATGCAGTGAGGAAGCACATCTCCCGCGTCAAGGGAGGGCGTCTCGCAGAACTTGCCTATCCGGCCCGCACCGTCTCTTTAATCCTTTCCGATGTCGTCGGCGATAAGCCGGACGTCATTGCCTCGGGTCCTACCGCACCCGACCCCACGACCTTTGATGACGCACTGGCGACGCTCAACAAGTACATGCTCATGGAAAAAACGCCCCAATCGGTGCTCGAGGTGATCTACCGGGGCGCTGCGGGATACTGGCCCGAGACGCCAAAGCAGGGCGATAAGATCTTCGAGAGAGTTGAGAACGTCATCATAGGAAATAACAGAAAGGCACTGGAAGGCGCACGTCTCAAGGCCGAAGCATCGGGATTCGGCGTCGAGATACTCTCGGCGGACCTTACCGGTGATGCTGCTGAGGTGGGGAGAGCTCTCGCTCAGAAGGTGCGTGAGCTCAAAGTATTCCCCCGCGCTTACCGTCCGCTGTGCCTTCTCGCGGGCGGAGAGACGACCGTTAAAGTAAGGGGAAGCGGCCGCGGCGGGAGAAACATGGAGCTCGCCCTCGCCTTTGCCATGGAGATTGTCGGTGAGCCGGACATCACCCTTCTCTCTGCAGGAACCGACGGAACCGACGGACCAACCGATGCTGCGGGAGCCATCGTTGATGGCACAACCATCATGCGGGCACAAGCCCTCGGTATCGACCCTGAAGCGTACCTGCGCAACAACGATTCTTATACATTCTTCGAAAAAAATGGGGGGCTCTTTATTATCGGCCCCACCGGTACGAACGTGATGGATATCCAGATCATTATCATTTCCTCACAATAGTTCTTGACCACCTCCTTTTTTTATGCAATACTTTGATCAGTATGACTCAAAGTTCCTATTCGATCTCGAATACATTCAACGGATACAGCACGTTACTTCAGTTTGCAAGCAAGGAGGTGTAGCAACATGACCACTGGAACAGTAAAATGGTTCAACGAATCCAAGGGCTACGGTTTCATCACCAGTGAAAACGGCAGCGATGTGTTCGTCCACTATTCCGCCATCCAGGAAAACGGATTCAAGTCCCTTTCCGAAGGTCAGGCAGTGAGCTTCGAAATCATCGAAGGCCCAAAAGGCCCGAAAGCTGCAAATGTCGTAAAGGCATAACGACACGAGGGCAGGTGCGGGATCGCACCTGCCCTTTTTAAGACAGCCTGCCAGGCACTCCACGTCATTCCGCAATTATTGGCAAACATCGGGTCATTTCAACAGATTACGTTAAAGAGGCAAGACATAGCGCCTGAGCAAACTCATGTGCCGTGAAGGCACTGCCCCGGGCCGACATGGATGCCGGCCAAGAATCAGGGTCCCTGAAAAGCTGAGAGACTTTTAAGGGCGGGATTTTTCGTGAAACGACTATGTCTTGCCCCTGGATCCCTGATAGAACACCCGATCATGCACCAATAAAAAGCCGAGCCTGCAAAAGATGAATCCTCCGGCAGCCCGGCTATCCCGGATACCTTCGGAATTCGATGTTTTCCGCCCCCTCCTCACAAAGGGTTTGGCCTTATCGGCACTGTCGCTGTCTCTATTTAACCCTTAACATAGAATAATGAAGGTGTCAACAACAATGTGTGCCGGCATAGAGAGAATAGGTAAAGGCCAGGGTGGGGCCGGAAAGAGAGAAAAGAGAAAATTTCAAAAATAAGAAGTTCCTTGATTTTTATTTTGCTCTTTGCTTTTTTTCATTGTCATCACCTCAACATCCGCTATTTAGGAGACAGTTTCGGGCTCATTTACGGAGGACACTTTCCGCAGACCGACGTGAAAAGTGCGGTCGAGAGATACCGGTCTCCCCGGTCGGGGAACAAGACCACAATAGTTCCTTCCTTGAGCTCGCTCGACCGCATCTGCGCGACATGCATCGCTGCGCCGCTCGACATGCCGACAAATATCCCCTCTTTGACCGCCAGCATTCTCGTTGCATCGAACGCTTCTTCATCGTTGACAATGTAGCGCTCATCGAGCGTGAGGGGGTCGAATATTTTCGGCACGATCGATTCGGTCATATTCTTCAACCCCTGTATCCTGTGTCCCTTGACCGGTTCCGCACCGACGATCGTCACCCCGGGATTGCACTCCTTAAGTCTTCTCCCTACTCCCATGAGAGTCCCCGAGGTCCCCATTCCCGCTACAAAATGCGTAACCTTTCCTTCCGTCTGAGACCATATTTCCTTTCCGGTCGTTTCATAATGTGCCAGAATGTTTGCAGGGTTATCGAACTGGTTTGGCATGTAATAAAGGTCAGGGTCCTCCGCCATTATCCTGTGCGCGAGGCGTATAGCGCCGTCAGTGCCCTCGTCGGACGGACTCAGGATGAGCTCCGCACCGAAGGCCTCGAGCACCTTTCTCCTTTCGACACTGACACAGGCAGGCATCGTAAGCTTTACCCGGTATTTTTTTGCTGCGGCAACCATGGCAAGCCCTATTCCGGTATTGCCGGAGGTCGCCTCGAGGATGATCTTGTCCCTTGTCAGCACGCCTTTCCGTTCAGCCTGCTCGATCATGTAGAGCGCGATACGGTCTTTTACCGAGCCCCCGGGGTTGTTGCCTTCGAGCTTCGCAAAGAGCGTTACGCGAGGATTGGGGTTCATATGCTCTATGCGCACCAGCGGCGTGTTACCGATGCAATCAATAATTCCCATGGTCATTCCCTCTCTTTTGACACCATCCTATGGTACTCATGCAGCAGGGGCAAGTTCTCTTCCCTCCGCTCGTCATGAACGCACAACTTACAAGTCCCCCTTACCTCGAATGATATTCTATCGCTCGCACATCAAAAGGTCAACAAGAAGGGGATGAATACTCATTACTCCATTTTTGCCTGTTTCAGGTACAATAACGTAGGTTTATGAGCAAGCATATTCTGATAGTCGATGATGAGTCGCTGATCCGCTTTGCTCTCGCACGGTCGCTGCAGAGCAACCACATAACCGTCAAAGCCGTATCGACCGGAGAGGGCGCCCTTTCCGCAGTCAGCAGTCTTCCGTACGACCTCTGCCTGCTCGACATTCACCTCTCCGATGCAAACGGCCTGGAGATTATGAAGCAGATCAGGACCCTCTCCCCACAAACTAAAATCCTCATTATGACAGGAAGCGAGCTGGATGCTGCGCTGCGACAGTCCATTGAAAAGTATGCCTGCGGCATTATCGCCAAGCCCTTCGACCTCGCCCAGCTCAAAGCCGTTGTCAAAAATGCTCTGGACAGCGGAACAACGACCTGCAGCACGTAAACAGTAATTATCGCTTGCCCTCATTCCCGCTCCGGATGCATACGCACATTTCCGGATTTGCCGGTAAGAAGAAAAGTTTTTTATAATGAAACGGATATGGAGAGCAAGAATCCCGACCTCACCGGCCTGACGCTGCTCGTTCTGGATGATGATCCCTCATCATCGAGCGCTGTTGCGCAGGCGCTCGAAACCTTCGGAGCGCGCCTGCGTACCGCTGCTTCGGTTGAAGCTGCTGCTCGCGTGCTTTCTGGAGAGCGCGTGCATGCGGTCCTTGCCGCCCTGAGCCTGGCTGATGAACAGTGCATCACCCTTGTAAGGCAGTACAAAGCGCTCCATCCCGACACCCTTTTTTACCTACTCACCGACCAGGACTACGATGTGGTAGAGGCCTCCGACGAATCGGTGCGGCTCGTTGTCGATGATTACCTCGCAAAGCCCCTTGATGCAGTGCGGCTCGCCCATATGATCGAAACAAGTTTCGGCAGGCCCCGATCTCTCAGCACCTCGCTGTCCGTTGTCGAGCCGCTGGTTGCGAAGGTGAAACCCTACTTCCTCTTCCGCTCTTCAGCCATGCGGCACGCCCTTGCGAAGCTCCCCGAAATGGCAGCCTCCGGCCAGAACGTGCTTATATCGGGCGAGACCGGCACCGGCAAAGAGCTGGTGGCACGTGCCATCCATGTCCTGAGTACCCGCTCCGACGGCCCCTTTGTCCCTATTAATTGCGGCGCCATTCCGGAGAGCCTGATCGAAGGAGAGCTCTTCGGCCACGAGAAGGGAGCGTTTACCGGGGCGCACCGGACACGAAAAGGGAAATTCGAGTCCGCCCACAACGGCACACTCTTTCTGGATGAGATCGGCGATATGCCTCTGAATCTGCAGGTACGTTTACTGCGCGTGCTCGAGGACAAGAAGATCTACCGCATCGGCAGCGAGCATCCTATCCCCGTCAACGTGCGCGTCATCGCAGCAACGAGAATAGATCTCGAAAAAGCGGTGCGGGACGGCCTCTTCCGCGAGGACCTCTACTACCGGCTGAATGTCCTCCGCATCACCCTGCCGCCGCTTCGCGAACGCCCCGAAGACATTCCGCTGCTGGCACTGCATTTCCTTGAGCGGGCCTTCACTGAAATGGGCCGGGTCCCTCCGTTTCCCACGCTCTCCTCGGAGACCATTTATCTGCTCGAGCAGTATCCCTGGAAAGGGAACGTGCGCGAGCTCAGAAATATCATGACCCGCGTCGCAACACTCCTTCCGCCTGATACAAAACGGGTCTTCCCGATGCACATCCTCCCCTATCTGGAGCAGGACCAGGTCGCTCTGCGGCGCGCCCATGAACAGCACGACAAAGGGGTTCTTGTTCACCTTGGCACCCCTCTCAGCCACGTCGAGGACCTTCTTATCAAAGAGACATTACGGCATACCAACGGCAATCGCACTCAGGCCGCCAAACTGCTCGGTATCAGCCTGCGCACGCTCCGCAGAAAGCTCAACAGCAACGGCTTACCAAAACGTGATTAGCAGCGGCAGCGCCTCATATCCGGCTCCCTATAGCCCGCCCGTATCCGGTGTATTCCTTGATCTTGTATTTCATACGTATTTTGCCCTCTCCGGTTGTCCGCATAGCGTCTTAAAGAAATATTTGATAAAGTTGTCATATACTCTGCTGCAGCTGGGAGGGGGTCATGGCTGGCTATGATTTTGATATCGGTATCCTGGGAGGAGGCTCCGGCGGCCTGACCGTTGCGGCAGGTGCGGCCCAACTGGGGGCAAAAACTCTCCTTATTGACATTGACAAAGAGGGCCGTCTCGGCGGTGACTGCCTGCATTATGGATGCGTCCCGAGCAAGACGCTCATCATGACCTCCCGCGTGCGGCATCTGATGCAAAGAGCGGGTGACTTCGGACTTCCGGCAGTCGAGCTGCCGCCGGTCGACTTTACCGATGTGGCAAAAAGAATCCAGTATGTCATAGGCATTATTCAAAAACATGATTCCGCAGAAAGGTTCTGCAAACTCGGCGCCCAGGTGGAATTCGGAACATCGACCTTCATCGATGAGCATTCCCTTCGCCTGAACGGAAAGATATACTCAGCAAAGAACTGGGTCATTGCAACGGGCTCCTCACCCTCGATTCCGCCGATAAAGGGACTGGACAAAACTCCTTTTATCACCAACAGGCAGATATTCTCTCTCCAAAGGCTCCCGAAGTCGATGATTATTTTCGGCGGCGGTCCTATCGGCACCGAGATGGCACAGGCCTTTACTCGCCTCGGGACAAAGGTTACGGTCATTCAGCGCCCCGACCAGATTCTCCACAAGGAAGATAAGGATATGGCGGATATGGTGATGAATGTTTTACGCAGTGAAGGCGTAACCTTTTATCTGAAGACATCGATTGAGAGCACACGTGATCTGGGCAGCGAGCGGGAGGTCGTCATCACCACCGCCGAAGGCGCTACGGTTACGCTCAGGGCAGAAACCATCCTTGTCGCGACAGGAAGAGACGCAAATGTGGAAGGCTTGGGCCTGAAAGAAATCGGCGTGGATTTCGACAAAAAAGGCATCAAGACTGATGACCGGATGAGGACAAACCACAAGCACATTTATGCGATCGGCGACGTTAATGGAAAATACCTGTTTACCCATGCCGCCGGCTACGAGGGAAGTATCGTCGTCAGCAACGCCATTTTCCATCTTCCCAGAAAGGCTGATTTCACCTATTTACCGTGGTGCACCTATACCGATCCCGAATTGGCAAATATCGGTATGAACGAGACAATGGCCAAAAAGGCAGGCATTGAATACTCCGTCTGGACCGAAGAGTTCAGGGCGAATGACCGGAGCCTTGCAGAGGGCGAAGAGGTGGGGAGGATCAAAATGCTCCTCGATAAGAAGGGAAAACCCATTGGTGTTCAGATATTCGGTCCACATGCAGGGGAGCTGGTCAGCGAATGGGTTGCCGTGATGAATGGAAAGGTCAAATTCTCATCCCTTGTCTCGGCTATACATCCCTATCCAACCCTCGGTGAGATCAACAAAAGGGTCGCGGGGAATTTTCTGTCGACGAAAATTTTCTCCGACAAGGTAAAAAAAGGACTTAAGCTCTTTTTCAGTCTCAAAGGGAGGGCGTGCGGATAACCGGCGGCATCAACCATGCCTGCTTCCCTGCCTTGCCCTCCAGAACGTTCGCGAGCTTCGAGTATTCCTGCTCGATATCCCGGGAGTAAACGATGTACAAGAAAATCAGCGACTATGGCGTTATCGGCAACCTGCACTCGGTCGCACTCATCGGTCTGGACGGCTCGATCGACTGGCTCTGCATGCCACATATCGATTCTCCCAGCGTCTTCGGTGCGCTGCTCGATGACAAGAAGGGCGGGCGCTTTTCAATCACCCCTTACGGTGAATATGATTCAACGGCGGAATATATACCGGGCACCAATGTCCTCATAACGAAATTCAGGACGAGGACCGGCAGCATGCGGGTGATCGATTTCATGCCGGTCGATCTCTCTCAAAGAGAAGAGCGGCATGAGCTCTACCGCTGCGTCAATATCCTCAGCGGCAGTCTGACTGTTGCCGTTCACTTTGAGCCGCGGTTCAATTATGCGCGTACCGAAACGTTGCTGGAGCGCGTACCCGGCGGTGTACTAGCAAAAGGTGACGGCGAGGACATGGTCCTTTCTTGCAGCCGTGATCTTGTCATTGAAGATACTATAGCGCAGGCAATGTGGGATATGGCTGAGGGCGACAGCATCTGGATGCAGGTAGCCTACGGCACAGAGCATCCTATAGGCTTGGCCAGCGGACGAGCTGAAGAGGTATTGCAGGCAACCGTGTCATACTGGAAGGACTGGCTCGAAACGAGCGAGACAGGACGCACGATCGACCTCGGCCCTTATCGTGCTATGGTCGAGCGCTCGGCACTCATCCTCAAACTCCTCTATTACCATCCCGCCGGCACTATTACCGCTGCTGCTACTACCTCCCTTCCCGAAGTAATCGGAGGCATACGGAACTGGGACTACCGCTACACCTGGGTAAGGGACACGGCATTCACGCTGCAGGCGCTCTTCAACCTCGGCCACCTCTCGGAGATGGAGGGTTATTTCCGATGGATCAAACGGCTGCTCTCCGAACACGGTGCAGCCAATCTGCAGATCATGTACGGACTGCATGGAGAACCGGTTCGTCCTGAAGTGGAGCTTGCTCATCTTGATGGATACAAGGGATCGAAGCCGGTGCGCATCGGCAATGCTGCTGCAGGACAAATGCAGCTCGATATCTACGGAGAGATCATGGATGCAGCGCTCAGGCTCTCGGATTACGTCGGCAAAGTAGACTATGAGCTCTGGCCTTTGTTATGCAATGTCTGCGACAATGCAGCCGAGCATTGGAAGGAGCGGGACTCGGGGATATGGGAAGTGCGGGGCGGTCCGTATCACTTCGTGTATTCTAAGGTAATGTGCTGGCTCGCCCTGGACAGGGGACTGACGATAGCCCATCGATACGGTTTTCCTGTGGACAGGGAGAAATGGGAACAGGCCCGGGAGAAAATACGGGAGGAGATTCTTATAAGTGGTTGGAGCAGACAGAAGAGGGCCTTTGTGCAGCACTATGAGACAGATTCCCTCGATGCAAGCAATCTTTTGATTCCGGTGCTGGGATTTCTTCCCTTCGATGACCCCCGCGTTATCAGCACCGTCGAGGCGACCATACGGGAATTGAGCCGCGATGACCTTCTCTACCGTTATAAAGCGGACAATCATCTACCAGGAGAGGAAGGGAACTTTCTCCTCTGCACCTTCTGGCTGATTGACAATCTCATAGGCCAGAGGAGATTCGAAGAGGCGGAGCGGCTCCTGCACAAAATGGAGGGTATCGCAAACCACCTCGGCATTTTTTCCGAGGAGTACAATCTCCAATGGAGAGAGTCCCTTGGCAATGTTCCCCAGGCCTTCACTCATATAGGATATATCAACAGTGTCATCGCCCTCCTCCAGGCGAAAGAGGCCCTTGCAGCGGATCAGAAGAGGAAAGCCCTCCGGAAAAAGCTCCCTGTCCTGGGCACTGTGCTGCTCAACGATGGAGCCCCCCGCGAATATATACCGCCGCAGGGGCTTGCACAGCGGCTCAAAACCTGCATGAATACCCTCAGGGGAGCATACTTCGACACCACTTCAGGGAGAGTGGCATATGAGCGGGTTGCCATGTCAAAGATATACCAGGAGTACGTAGAGCTGAGCTATGCCCTGAAAAGTATGGACCCCGGCGGACTCGGAAGCAGGGAGGAGCGGATCGCTTTCTGGGTCAATCTCTACAACGTCATCGTCATTCACGGCGTCATCGAGCTCGGCATACGGGACTCGGTGAAAGAGGTGAGGGATTTTTTCAAACGCATCCAGTATCAGATCGACGATATGTTCTTCAGTCCCGACGATATCGAGCACGGCATCCTCCGCGGCAACCGGCGCCCTCCCCGCAAGCTCCGGAAAACCTTCAGCAGAAATGACAAACGGCTCAGGCTCTCGATCGAGCCCATCGATCCCCGTATACACTTTGCCCTCGTCTGCGCCTCGTCATCGTGCCCGCCCATCGATGTATATACGCCGGAAGGTCTGGACTATGAGCTCACCATTGCGGGCAGAACGTTCTTAAACGCTGGCGGCATTACCATCGATAAGAAAAAAGGCCAGGCCGCTCTCTCACGCATCTTTAAATGGTATGCCGAAGATTTCGGAGCGGATACGGCAGAGCGGCTGAGATTCATCGCACCTTTTCTTTATAAAGAGGAAGACCGCAGGTTTCTTGAGGAAAAGGCCGGGCAACTGAAGATCACCTATCAGCACTACGACTGGCGGCTAAACCGGTATTAATTCAGACAGGACGTACCCATTCCTGCCTGCACAATGCTGAGCGTTCGCCGGATCAGATCTTGTCCAATGCCTGCTTAAGGTCAGCGATCAGGTCGTCCACATCCTCCAGTCCCAACGCAAGGCGGACAAGGTTGTCCACCATACCGATCGCCTGACGATAGTCTTCGGGATAATCGAAGAAAGACATGGTCGACATCTGTGTCACCAGGCTCTCGCTGCCTCCGAGGCTGGGAGTGATCAGGAACAGCTCCAGCGAGTCGATGAATTTCCGTGTCTCCTTGTCCCCGCCTTTGAGCAGAAACGTAATCACACTGCCGAAGCCGTTCATCTGCTCCATAGCGATCTTGTGGTCCGGATGCGACTCTAGAGCGGGATACCACACTTTCTCGATCTTCGGGTGAGCTTCCAGCATGCGTGCAACAGCTAGTCCGGCGCGGTTGTGGTGCTCCATGCGCATGGCAAACGTCTTCAGACCGCGTTCGAGCAGGAAACAGGTGAGCGGACCGGGCGTAGCCCCGATCATCCGTTGCATCTTGTAGAGATCGGTCAGTAAATTGTGCTTGCCGAGGGCGACGCCTGCAAGGAGGTCGTTGTGGCCGCCGAGATATTTGGTGGCGGAGTGAATGACGATATCCACGCCCATATCCAGCGGTTTTATGTTATACGGTGTCGCCAGGGTGGCATCGATGATGGTCATTACATTGTGCTTCTTTGCGACTTCTACGATCGCCGGCAGATCCAGTATGCGCAGATAAGGGTTCGTAGGGGATTCGGTAAAGATGATATTGGTAGTGGGTTTGACTGCCTTGGCGATAGCATCGGCGTTCGGGTCCACGATCGAAACCGGTATGCCGAACTTCGAGAGCATGTTCGTCGCAAAGTCGCGCGTCTGGCGGTAGCAATCGCTGGTGAAGATAATGTGACCGTCGGGCTTCATATAGGTCATCAATGTCAGGATCACCGCGCTCATGCCGGTGGAAAACAGCACAGCACGCTCAGCCCCCTCGATGGCCGCCAGCTTGCGCTCGCACTCCTGCTGGGTCGGGTTGCCGTAGCGCCCGTATTCGTGCTCGCGCTCTACACGGCCCTCTCCTTTTGCCTTCATGAAATCGTAGACATCGCCGGCAGTATCAAAATAAAAGTTCGATGTGTGGACAATGGGGGTCGAGACCGCATAGTACGGTTTCGGGGTACGCTTCTGTCCGTGTATGGCAAGGGTGGCGGGTTTCCACTTTTTATATTCTGACATTCTCTATGTATCTCCCTTAAGTAAGGTTTGGTTCAGGGCATCCATGACAGCGTCCGCACTCGGCGGCAGCTCGATGGGCTTGTTTGCATACTGGCAAGGGAAGTCGAGCGTCCCTTCATGATAACGGACCTTGAAGTCGGTGAACTTCAGGCCGTGGGCGGTCGAGATGACCACCACGCGCTCGGATTTGTCGATCTTTCCGGCCTTGATCAGTTTGATCAACGCCGCCAAAGCGACGCCGGTGTGCGGGCAGTTGAACATGCCGGATTTATCGCCGAGTGCCGCAGCATCGGCCAGTTCCTGCTCGGTAGCGTCCATGACAATGCCGTTGAACTGCTTCAGCGTACGGATAGCTTTCTGGACACTCACAGGATTGCCGATCTGGATGGCGCTGGCCAGTGTATTCTGCGCCTGTATGGGTTCGAAGGTCTCGAAGTTTTTCAGGTACGAGCGATAGAGCGGGTTCGCGTGCTCTGCCTGGGCCACGACGATACGCGGCAGTTTATCGATAAGATTCAGCTCTTTCATCATGAGCAGGCCACTGCCCAGGGCGGAGACATTCCCGAGATTACCGCCGGGAATGATGATCACATCGGGCACCTGCCAGTCGAACTGCTGGACGATCTCGATGCCGACGGTCTTCTGTCCCTCGACGCGCAGGGAGTTCATGGAGTTTGCCAGATAGATGTCTTCGCGCTTCGTGATCTCCTGCACCACGCGCATGCAGCCGTCGAAGTCGGTGTTCAGCGACAGCACCAGCGAGCCGTTGGCAATAGGCTGGATGAGCTGTGCCGTCGAAATCTTGCCTTTCGGCAGGAGCACGATGGACTGTATGCCCGCGGCAGCACAGTAGACCGCCAGCGCGGCGGAGGTGTCGCCGGTGGACGCGCACGCCACTGCCTTGATGGGAGCGCCCTCGCTGATCATCTGCTTGACCTGCGAGACGAGCACCGTCATGCCGAGGTCCTTGAACGAACCGCTATGGGAGTTGCCGCAGAGCTTGACCCAGAGATTATCGATGCCGATTACTTTGCCGAAGCGCTCCGCCCAGAAAAGGTTGGTGCCGCCCTCATAGAGTGAGACGACATTATCGTTGTGCACATTCGGCAGGACCCATTCCTTCTTGCCCCATACGCCGGAGCCATAGGGCCATTCGGTTGACTTATAGCGATCCTCGAACAGCTTTTTCCATTCGGTGGGCTTACGGCACATGAGGGCATCGTGATCGTGCTGCACCTCAAGCAGCGAGCCGCACTCCTTGCAGCGGTAGATGATTGAGCTCAGCGGATAGCGTGCCGTGCACTGCTGGTTGATACATTGAAACCAGGCTTTAAATTCCATACTCACCCTTCTGAAGATTGACCGGAGGAACCTTTGAATAGTGATTTCCACGCGGTTCAAGATAATAAGAGGTACAAAAAGAAGAATATCACAATAATCTGGAGATGTTCAATATGCGATCCGGGCGAACATGACGCTATAGAAAGCTTTTTCAGGGATTTTCAAACGCCTCATGACCATCCCCAGCCTGGAAGTCAGCTCATTGAAGTCATTGTTTATAACTAGAAAAGATCATATGACATGCACGCGGAGAGGAGCGCGGAAAGAAGCCCGCTCGCGCCTCCTCTTTTATAAGGTAAAATAGGGAATATCCGTAACAGAGGACGTTTTCACGCATGATTATCAAAATTCGCAAAGACGGCAAATCCTATCTGGTCGTAACCCCCGACATTCTCATCATCGGAACACGTCTCCCTTTTGATGTCTTCGCCAAGGTCGAAAATATCATCAAGCCGCTCTTTAAAAGGGGAACACTCCTTGCCCCTACAACGAAAATGATCCTGCAGAAGAGGGGTGTCAGGGAAATGTACATTGATGCCGCCCACAGCGCTGCGCTGCTCCTCTATCTGAAGAAAGAGAGCGGAGATATCCTTCCCGACTTCGACCCCCGCGAATTCCTGCGCTACTCGACAAAAAAGGAGGAGCACCACCAGATCGAGCGAAAGCTCCTCATCCCCGGCGAGCGCATCACCTTCAGCCTCTATCTCCTCAACGGGATTTCGATTACTCCCCTCATCGAGGCTACGGCGCTCCGCCCGGCAATGATCAATCAAGGGATCACACGCGCAGAAGGGGACATTATGATAAAGAAATCCGATCTCCCCCTTTACCTCGAATTTGTCGATGACCTGCTCAGGTCAGGGGCACTCTCAGGCACTGGCGCCGATACGATGAGAGAGGTCGCGCTCAAAGAGAAATCAAAAGCGGTGATGAGAGGCATCATCGACGACCCGCGGAGCGGAGAAAGGATCAAAGAGGCGATCGGTCTGGTCGGTTCTATTACCGACTGCATTCTGAACAGGAGAAATGCGCTTTATAATCTCCTTTCCATCGAGCAATATGACTACTATACCTATACGCATTCGGTCAATGTAGGCGTTCTGTCCATAGGATTGGGAATAGATGTCGGGCTCGAAAAAGAGGAAGTGCAGTATCTGGGGATAGGGTCGCTCCTGCATGATGTAGGGAAAAGCGCCGTTCCCCACGAGATACTGAATAAAGAGGGAAAGCTGAGCGACATCGAATACCGGATCATGCAGACTCATGTGGTGGAAGCGCAAAAGATACTGTCGACCCAGGAAGAGTTTCCCGCCAAATCACTTGCCGCAGTGGTGGAGCACCATGAACGGCTCTCGGGAAAAGGCTATCCCTCGGGCCTGACCGCCGACCGGATATCGCTCTTCGGCAGGATTACCGCGATCTCCGATTGCTACGACGCCCTCACCACCCAGCGGCCCTACCGCGCCGCCTTTACGCCCTTCTACGCCCTCTCGGTACTCGTCGATGAAATTGATGACTATGATGCGGAGATCCTCCAGAAGTTCGTGATCATGCTGGGGAAGGTATAAAGAGTGTCAATACAGGAACAGGTATCAGACCCTCATTGAGAAATAATAAGAGCTGAAGCGTCGGTTCGGTTATGGACTGACGCTACCAGTGATTGTTACGCTGGCGACCCTCGTCATCAGCCTCGACATGGGCAAGAGCGAAGAGCTATCGTCCGATGCAAAAGAGATCGATGAGCTTCGGAGAGAGAATGTTGAGTTGATGAGAACGTTCGGAACGACGGCAAAATATGGCTTCGATTTTTCATGCGTCTTTTCTGCATTGTCAGAAATTTCGTGATCGTCTTTCTGCTATTCCTCTGCTCTCCTGTCGTTCTCAATCCCTCTTAAAACCTCCATGACTGATATGAAGAGGACAAGGCTCATCGGTCCTAAGATGAACCCCGGAAGTCCGAACTGCTTTATACCGCCGATGACACTGAAAAACAATACGGGAAACGGCATCTTCGTCCTGCTGCCGATCACATACGGCCTCACAAAGTCATCTACCATCCCCAGGACTAATATCCCGGCGACGATAAGGCCGATCCCTTTTGCGACTTCTCCCTGAACCAGCAGGTATACAGCCACTGGCGACCACACCACAAAGTGACCGATCCCGGGCAGGAATGAAACAACTGCAATGACAAGGCCCCATACAGCAGGAGATGAGAATCCCAGCACTAAAAAGATGATGCCTCCCAGGAGACCTTGGACAACCGCAATGACAACCCCGCCGAGCATGGTAGAGAACGTAATATCCTTCACCCGCTTTACCACTTTGTCCTTTTGCTCCTCGGCAAAGGGCAGGGAATCAAGAATCTTTTTAAAAAGATCAGGTCCGTCTTTCAGCAGGAAGAAGACAGCCACTACCATAAAAATGATATTGAGGATGACAGAAATAATGCGCTCCACGCCGCTGGTAATTCTGACGGCAAGCTCTCTTCCGAACGCGGAAAGATTCTTCGTGACTGTCCTGAGCAACCGCTCCTGTGAAATATTTGTGAGGTCGGTTATTGCATCAACCGCTTTTTGGAAGAGCGGGTGCTGTGTTACATCTCCGATCGTCGTTATTTCACCGCGCTCCAGATAAGCGGAGAGGGATAACAGCTCTCTCCCCAGGAGAACGGCGAGATAGGAGAGTGGACCTGCGATGATCACGAAGATAATACAAAGAATAATAATTGCAGCGAGCGATTTCCACCGTACGTATTTGAGCAACACTGTATAAAGGGGATAAAACACAATAGAGAGTACGACTGCCCAGACGAGAGAGGAAAGGAACGGCTGCGCTACCAGGTAGCTGAAATATCCAAAGAGCAGCGCCAGTGCGATCAGTACGCTGGTATAAAATTTTGTGACCGCCATAGTGTGTTCCGGGTATCATGCTGTTGCCATGCGGAAGTGAAGGGTAATGATGGCACTCCCGGCACACCAATAATTTCCACAGCGCTCCGCCCCCTCTTTTAAACACAGTGACTTTCATCCATACAGTCCCTACTTGCCTCCCACCATTCACCCCCCAAAAGTCTTTGTACCTCAGGGGTCCCATCCCAAAGAGGCGACAAGGGATATGTTCATTCAATCGAACGTTCCACGTCAGGATGCCCTGCACTTACGTATCTGAGAAGGAGAAGGCACCCCTCAGTTTGCGGTTTTTCCGTTCGACTTAAAAGGAGAATGTCAGTGCAGCGCCGCCGTAAACGACATAGGGGCTTTCATTCTCGACGTTTACCTCCCTTATTGCCCGCTTCGCATCGCCGCTTAACGGAAAGCTGTAGGCGAGTCTCAGCTCAACGGTCAGGTTTTCGGCAAGAGGGACGTTGAATGCCGCCGAGCGAGTTCGGGAAGTAGTCGACCCTGCCTTTATTGATCGTCTGCCGGTGGTAGGCGTCGCGCTGGTTGTTGTGCACCTCCGCGAGCGGACGGTTGATGGGAAGCTCATGGAAGTTCGGGCCGCCCAGCCGGATGAGCTGCGTGTCGAGATAAGAAAAGAGCCTGCCCTGCAGGAGCGGGTCGTTGGAGACATCGATGCCCGGCACGACGTTGCCGGGGTGAAAGGCGGCCTGTTCGGTTTCTGCGAAAAAGTTATCGGGGTTCCTGTCGAGAACCATCCTGCCGATAATCCTTACCGGCACGTCCTCCTCAGGCCATATCTTTGTAAGGTCGAGGACATCGAAATCGAACTTGAACTCGTCCTGCTCCTCGATCATCTGTACGCCGAACTGATACTCGGGGTAGTCACCCATCTCGATCGCCTCCCAGAGGTCGCGGCGCAGGAAGTCCGGGTCCTTGCCGGCTATCTTCTGGGCCTCGTCCCAGACCAGGGAGTGCATGCCGAGTTTCGGCTTCCAGTGGAACTTCACGAAGCGGGCCTTGCCCTCTTTATTCACAAAGCGGAAGGTGTTGACCCCGAAGCCTTCCATCATGCGGTAGCTCCGGGGGATGCCTCTATCGGAGAGGAGCCACATGATCATGTGGATCGACTCGGGCATGAGAGAAATAAAATCCCAGAAGTTGTCGTGGGCCGCGGAGGCCTGCGGCATATGGTTGTGCGGCTCGGGCTTGATAGCGTGAACGAGATCAGGGAACTTGATGGCATCCTGGATGAAGAAGATGGGAATATCGTTGCCGACAAGATCGTAGTTGCCGTCCTCGGTATAGAATTTGGTAGCGAACCCCCTAACATCCCGTACCGTGTCGGCGGAGCCTTTGTTGCCGACCACCTGCGAGAACCTGACGAAGACCGGCGTCTTCTTCGAGGGGTCGTGGAGGAACCGTGCCATGGTGTACTCCTCCATGGACTCATAGACCTGGAAGTAGCCGTGGGCGCCAGAGCCGCGGGCGTGAACGACCCGCTCGGGTATCGGCTCGTGGTCGAAATGGGTGAGTTTCTCACGGAAATGGAAGTCTTCCATCAGGGTCGGTCCCCTGCCTCCTGATTTCAGGGAGTCATCGGTATGGCTGACTCTCACCCCCTGATTGGTAGTAAGATACTCGCCTTCGGATTCCTTCCGGAACTGTTCCGGGTCCTTGTTCTTGCTCTGTTCGTTGATGGTCCCGTCCCCTTTCTTCCTTTTCTTCTCTTTCATAGGTCCTCCTCTTATTAGAGCATTACCTGCGTTAACGCCTCGTCGGCAGCACGGAACACCAACCCCGTTGTACCGCTTCGCAAGATGAAATGGGTGGAAACGGCACGTTCCAGTACCGGTCCGCGAGTGATATGCTGCTTTCACAGGGATGTGGTTGATACGGTCTGTGCGCTAGAGCAGCCGCTGCATTTATCGCTCTTTAAGAGATGCCCGGGGAGAAAGCAGTGGTTGAATTCGGATGTAGATGCACAGTGCCTCGCTCCTGCCTTTAAACAAAGGATATCAGGCATCCTGCTCACAAGCAAGCTCGACCTCGCGTCAGTCTCACCGGGTATTCCATGGAAGATGCGCGGCTTATAACTTTTCCGATCATATCGTGGCATGATGTTAACGATGCCGGAACAGAAGGCTATAGAAGTAGAATCCGGAGAAGAATGCATAAAAGAAAATGGCAGCCATTGCAGCTGCGGTCCAGAGCGGCCCCGGCCCGAACTCGCGGGGCAGCCTGCGGAGGTTCAGATAGAGCGTGAGCGCCACCACAAAGGGAAGATGTGCGGCGGAGATGATGCCGCCTATGGAGAGAATGCCGACCGGATCGCGAAGCATGAGAAAAACGATGACGGGAACCGCAGTCAATACCAAGGTGATGTACGCATTCTTGAGGTGAAGACGCATGCCCGCCTGCCGGATTGTCTTGCTCTCTCCTCCCCTTTTCGTGGAGAAGAGCATGAGCGTTGCATCGGCATACATGCGTCCCCAGCCATCCTGGTTTGCCAGTATCGAACCCCACAGTGCTACGAATATGCCGACGATAAGAATCCATGCTCCGAGCGGGCCCCAGACATCGGACAGCATCCGGGCGATATCCTCGGCTACACGCATGCCCTCCGGTATAATCCGCAACGGTCCGAGCAGTTCGGCACCAAGAGTGAGAAAAGAGAGATTGACAAGCGTTGCCCCGACTGCACCGACAGCCGCTGCGGTTCCCATAATCGTCAGCCAGGAATGGAGCCATGAGCGCTTGTCAGCCTCAAAGCCGCTTTCCACTGTCAGCTTCTCCTCTTCAGGTTTTTCCTCTTCGAATACCGGCCCTCCATAACTGCGGGCAGCTACCCAATATGAGTACCACATCATGCCTGCAGCCCCTGCCAAGAGAAAGCCGATCCAGGGGAGCACGAAGTAGGCATCAAAGCCTGCGGGCAGAACCGGGACCAGGCCGCGCACGTAGGGACTCCACCCCGGGAAGACCGCTAGCGCTGTAGCGAAGGTCGAGAGAATAAGCACCGCTGCCATGATAGTGGTCACCTTTTCGGGAAATTATACCTGCCGCTGATCACCAGCACTGCCGAGACGAGAATGATGCTGACGGAAAAGAAGGCTTGTCTGCCCGGGAGTATGATTCCAAGGGCGCTTCCTATCAGTGCGGCGATGCCGGCCACGACTACTATTCCGCTCGCGAGCCCCGGGAGAAATATAAGCCACACTGCCCACCTTCTCGGTCCGGGGATACTATAGTAGCCGTCGAGGATTGTCCTGCCGGAGACCACCGTGTAGCGTCCTATCTCACGTATTATTACCCAAGTCAGAAATGCCACGAGGAGCACAGCCCAGAGGAGTTCATATCCGTAGCGCGAGCCGACGCGGGGAGTGAAGAGGACCGAGCCTGAACCTACCGACGAGACCATCCAGAGGAGGCCCGGGCCGTACCAGTTGAGACGCTTTCGTCCCGCGGGCGCAACTGCAACGTTGTCCCGACGCTGTTCTCGCCTGTCCTCTTTGGGAGTATTGCTGCTCATAACAGGGGGGTTCCTTGTCTCCCGGAGATCAGTCGACCGGAAAGGCTATGACACCCAGAAGGGCATTTTCGGCCTGACTCGTATCGCGACGGTTGAACTGGACGACGATAGGAACATCCGCATCGACGATGCAGGCATCGCCGGTGTCGAGCGGCATGGCCTCGGGATCGATTAGGTCATTGAATCGCACGTGCCTCGTCCGTCTGGCCGGTACGGTGAGACGGTACGGCCCGACAGGGTCGCGGTCTGCATAGAATACGGTGATCTCAACCTTCGCGTCCTGACGGCCTGCATTCAGGATGCAGAGCTCGTCATTGATGGTGAAGTCCGGCTCCGGTCCGGTGCTGCGCAGGGGGATATGCCCTCCCGGTATGGCCCAGGTCGTCCTGCCTATGGTCTTCATACTTCGCCTCCCCGCTTCAGGCACGCAGCGATGCCGCTCGCTCGCACCCGAGGATCTCGCCCAAATAGGGATTCAGGAACACTCCCTCAGGATCCATTTGTTGCCGGAACTCAAGGAAGCGGTCCCACAGGGGGTAGAGCGGCTTCAGGTCCTCGGCTTTCAGATAATGCTTCTTTCCCCAGTGAGGTCGTCCTCCATAAGCGCGGAAAATAGACTCTATATCCTTGAAGTATTCCTCATAAGGAAGCATAGTGTTCTGGTGCAGGGAGATCGTGGCCGAATCACAGCCATGGGCGCCGCTCAAGTACGCATCATCGGCAGCAATCGTGCGGTAGAGCACCCGCCAGCCGACATTCTTTCGATGCCGCTGCTTCACCCGCTTTCGCACTTCCCTGAAACAAGCGGGGGCTGACTCGGCAGGAAAGAAAAACTCAATCTCGTCGAACCTGAGCTCGCGCTGTCGGGGGATGACCTCACCGCTCCACCCGGACATTTCCTTAACGCATCGAGCGTAGGGGATCGCTCTCTGCTCCTCTTCCTCGAAGTTAAGCGTCCTGAGCTTGGCCTCATCACTCCGCGGATACCAGTAGAAATCGAAATTCCTGTTTTCCTCGATCAGCCGGTCGAGGTTGGCCATGCAATCTTCGATATGAGTGCACCACTCTTTCCGATGAAGGTGGAACACGGGGACGAGGCGGAGCTTGAGCGCGGTGAAGATCCCGAGTGTCCCGAGAACGACCCGTGCGGCGAGCACAAAATCAGGATCTCTTTCCATGGAGAACTCGATAAGCTCGCCCCTGCCGTTGATCAGACGCCCGCCGATGAGATGATGTGAGAGGATATGAAGCCGCTTCCCCGTGCCGTGAGTGCCCGTGCCTATGGCGCCGCCGAGAGACTGCAGGTCTACATCGCCCAGGTTCTCCAACGCCAGGCCGAGATCGAGAAAGGCCCGGTTCGCCTCCCTGAGCATCATTCCGGACTTTATCGTGACTTCACGGACACTGGTATCGTGAGACTCCACTCCCTTGAGCCTTTCCATTGAGATGAGAATATCCTCGGTCTGCACGAGCGGAGAGGATGAGTGTCCTGCACCCACCACTCGCACCGTGCGCCCCTCGGCCGCCGCGCGCTGTACGATCTTCGAAAGCTCTTCCTCGCCGGCGGGCGCCTCGGTACTCGCGGGGGTGAACCTGAAACTGCCGGACCAGTTTCTCCATTCATGCTGCATAGAGCTCCTCCGGGGGGAATATAGGTCAAGACAAATCCCGGTAGCTTTTTGCTACCAGCTTCTGCCGATGAGCTTCCGGTGAGCCGGCGTACCGACCGGCGCATGCTCGGGGATATCCCTACCTTCGGCGTAGGCCAGGTAAAGGACGCTGTTGATAAGCCCGATGTGCGTGAATGCCTGCGGAAAGTTTCCGAGGAACTCCCCGGTGTCAGTATCGAACTGCTCCGGAAAAGTCCTGCATGATTTGCATGCCGTATCGCATTTTCAAATATCCCTCGTGCCTCCTCAAGCCTCCCTGAAAGCGCAAGCACATCAACGAGCCAGAAGGTGCAGAGACCGAAGGCGCCCTCAGTCCCGGGCAATCCGTCGTCATTGCGATAACGGCAGACGAGTCCGTTGTCGGTGAGATGCTCCAGCGTACGGTCGATAGTGCCCTGCACCCGTGGATCATCAATGGGCAGAAACTCAAGCAGGGGTATCCGCGGGTTTGCCGCATCCAGGTCGAGGGAGCCGAACGACTGGACGAATGCACCGACTTCCTTATTGTAGCCATGTGCAAGGACCTGTTCACGGATACGGTCCCTTGCGTTGCTCCACCTCCCTACGTTACCAGGCAGTCCGTACTCTTCAGAGAGATGGACTGCCCGATCGAGCGCTACCCATGCCATAACTTTCGAATACGTAAAATGGCGCGGCTCACCCCGCATCTCCCATATCCCCTGATCAGGCTCAGGCCATACCGCGCAGATATGATCAGCGGCATTGCGGAGAAATTCTATGATGTTCGGCTCCGATGTATGCTTGCCCCGTCGCGCCAGCTCGTATGCCGTGTTCATGACCTCGCCGTAGACCCCGAGCTGCAGCTGTTCCGCTGCGCCGTTTCCGATGCGGACCGGACGAGAGCCACGGTATCCCTCAAAGCGGTATTCTCCGGCCTTCATTCTGAACCGCGCCCTGAGCACAGGACCAAAGCCTTCATCCACGACATCGGCGTTGCCCACGCCGCATAAAGACATCTTAGCTTTCCCTCCGGAGGCCAGCCACCCCCGTCCATGCTGCCCTATGCGGGTATGCTCACGGGCGTAATCGAAACGGGGGGACCACTCCACTTCGATCTCAGTCTCCGCACCCTCGCAATGGAGAATGCGATGTATCTCATGCGGTGCAGACGATCCGCCGCTCACCATGATATTCCCTGAAAGCGGCACCACATCCGTCACCGTGAGCGCCCCTGTTGCGGTCAGGAAAATGGTCTCAAGGACATTGGTATCTTCGATATAGCGCTGTTCTCCCCTGCGTGCTCCGATGGCCGATATCCTGAAGCGTCCCCCCCCCGTCTGACGTCAAGGAGGGCAGCAAAGACACTCGGGCTGCCAAGATGGGTGAAACAGCACCAGTCGATCGATCCGTCGCGGGCTATGAGCGCGACGGTGCGCAAATTGCCTATCGTCGCATAATCTGAAATGGGCTTGTAGTACTGTGCATTGGCCATTCAATAGCTCCTGGCAGGACACGACTGTGGCAGGCGATGGTTTATCAATGCGGGAAACCGCCTTATACCGTCGTGCCTGCTCCGGAAAAGACGGGGAGCACATGCTCCCCGAACTCCTCGATAAAACGTTTCTGATCGAGGTTTACATTATGAACATAAATATTCTCGAAGCCCATCGCAGAGAATTCCTGCAGCCACTCTATGAACCGGTTGCTGTCGGCGGATATCTGCACCGGGCCGCGCATGTCTTCAGGAGTAACAAATGCGGCTGCACTGTCGATACTTTCAGGAGAACGGAGATCGCTGAGGACCGAGCTCTTGAGAATAGTACTCCGCCATTGATCCCAGGCACCCTGCAGCGCCTCCTCTTCCATAGGAGCGTATGAAATCTGCATCTGGAGGAACATCGGCTTCCCCTCACCGCCGCCACTGCGGAAGGCCTCCACCACTGCCTTCATCTCCGTCTGAGGTCCGGATATGGTGATCAGGCCGTCCGCCCACCCGCCGATCCACTCTGCGGTCTCGGGAGTAATGGCAGCACCGATAAGGAGCGGCGCTCGCAACGGACGGGTGTATATCTTCGCTTCCTCGACCACGACAAGGCCGTGGTGCGTCACCGTTTCCCCTGCCCATAACGAGCGCATGATCTCGGCGCACTCAAGCAGCCGTTCGTTCCGCTCCGCTTTCGGGGGCCAACGCTCTCCGGTAATCGCCTCGTTGAGCAATTGGCCGCTCCCCACGGCAACCCACAAGCGATCGGGAAACATCTCGGCAAGCGTTGCGGCTGCCTGTGCTATGATCGCAGGATGATATCTCTGGCCCGGTGCACAGACGATCCCGAAAGGAAGAGAGGTCGCCAGCAGCGCCGCCCCCAGCCATGACCATGCGTACCCGCTTTCTCCCTGGCGGGGGCTCCATGGATGAAAGTGGTCGGAACACATGGCGGCATGGAACCCGGCATCCTCCGCCATTTTTGCTAATTCAAGCAACCGGCTCGGTTTGAACTGCTCATGGGAGGCATGAAACCCTATTTTCATAGCCCAATTCCTCCACCGGCAATGAGGCATAAACGCTCTGCTTTATCCTCTTTCCAGATTCCGCTCTATTCGTCGGCTTATATCTCTGGAGATGTCTTCAGAGCCAAAGGTTCCGACTTTAATGGCTGTCTCAGTCACATCCGGCCTCTGGGCCTGGAAAGTCAGATGGACTCTCGTTCCATCTTTCCTCACTGCATCAATGACCCCTCTGTTTGTATCCCGCTGCGAGTTAGTAATGGTCATATCGAGATCCTGCAGTGCAGCACGGGAAGCCTCGAACGTCCTGAACATGGTATTCGGATACACCGCATGCAGTTCTCCCTGCGTATAGGCGGCGGATTTGGTGGCCGGTGCCGACGCGCACCCTACGACGAGCAGCCCTGCTAATAAAAGTGCACACGCACTTCCTTGTACGCTTCTCATGATGGTACCTCCTTATGTGCCTATTGGAAGCGACACGACATCAACGCCGTGTCGCCTCTGTGGTATAGTGTCATCAAAAGCACTGCGCTCATGGTCTACAGATGCGCCTCGATCCTCCGGCTGATCGCTCTGGAGAGTTCTTCATCTCCTCCTGTTCCAGCTCTAATGCTGGCTGTAGTAACATCGGAGTCTTTGGCCCTCAAGGAAATAGCGACATCCGTCCCATCAGACATCCTCGCGGTGATTACTCCTCCGGTTGCATCTTTTTGCGCGCTGGTAATCGTCATATTGAAATCTCTCAACGCTGCCCGGGAGGCATCGACGGTTTTAAGGACATCAGCCTTGTAATCCGTAATAAGTGCCCCGTTTGAAAACGTCGATCCGGCCTCTCCATACTCCTGTCCCCCTCGCATGGCCGCACATCCCTGCATCGTAAAACTGACACACAAAATAACTAATACGAATCCTTTCGCCATTCTCATGGTATCTCACCTCCTTTTCGGTTGGATACGAATGAAATCAAGAGGCACAGCATGCATGTGGGGAGTACTGTGTGGTGAGCTCTTCTGAGGAGGAAGTCTCTTGATCCCGCCATCTTATTCAAGACTTATCATACTGTCTGCAGCATGTCAACACTCATCCCCCGTTCATTGGAAACATCCATAATGAAACTTGGTTTAAATATGCAAATATTTAAAGATCATCAAGGATGCTTCAATAGTACACTCTCTTTTGCTTGACGAACAGTCCATTACTCCCTATTGGAATAGTATGTAGGGTAAAAAACGGCAGTTGTACGGGCAGGGCGCAGATACCTGTAAGGCAACTCTTTTCCCCTTCACCGCTCAAACTTATAGAGAATATCGGCGCTGCTCTTTATTCCCGATTCCACTCTCAGTTGCAACCGTTTGCTGATATCATAGCGGATGACGATGTTGCCGACGGTCTCGAAAAGGCCGATGCCGTAGCTGACGTAAAGACGCGGCGACAGATAGGTGCCTAACACCAAGGACGCCTCCTCGAGCGTCCGCCCCCGCTGTACCCGCACGTCCCTTATGCCGAAGCTCCTGCCGAGGCTTTGTGCAAGCGCCTCTCCGCCGCTCAACGAGAGTGACTGCGCTGCCTCGTAGAGGAGATTCCCCTGCTCGGCCGTCGCGCTCTGGAGGGGACGGCCGAGAATAAGATAGGAAAGGATCTGCGTCTGTTCCATTGACGGATTCGAAAACAGCGTCAGACGGGGGTTCCTGAGAGTCCCCTGCACATTAACCCCTACCGTAATATCTTTCGTAACATCCTCGACCTTCCTGACAGCCCGCATATCAACTGCGGGATTTGTTATAGGGCCGCCGACATAGATAAGTCGGCCGCGATCGATCTGTAGCGTCTGACCGTATGCCTTGTAACGGCCGTTCACGATCGATAATTCGCCGCGCGCAGTGGTCAGCTCCCCCGGCATATCGGTGACGAACACACTGCCCCGCACATTGCCGGTCAGCCCGAAGCCTCTGAATTGGACATCGTTTCCGAGAATGATCCGCACGTTGCTGTAGATTTTCCATTTCTCTTCTTTCTTTTGCTGTTGCTCCTGTTTTTCACGGGTGACGATCACGACATCTTCGGATACCGGCACTGCTCCTTCAGAGGCGCTGCGCGGTCGTACCATGGCCTGCGGGATGCGCAACTCTCCCGACACCTCGACCTTCCGATCTCTCATCGTTAATAAGATATCCGGTGAGGCTATAATTGTCGCTTCAGACCTGCGCAGCAGTTCGAAGTTCTTCCCTGTGATGTTCAGGGAGAGCGGCCATCCCTGCTCGGGCAACAGAGCTGCCTCGCCGCGCAGGGCGATGGTCCCCGTGCCCGAAGTCGCACTGCCAGTGATGCGCACCTTTCTGTCCCCTTCAGGAGAAAACTGCAGGCGGAGATCGGTCAGGCGTATGCCCAGGTCCGGCACGGTTGCGGCGCCACGCTCGATGCCCGCTTGTCCGGTGACCAGTGGGTTCGCAATAGTGCCGGAGAGAGCAAGATTCATTGCAAGCCGGCCGCTTACCCTCTCGAATGAAGGCAATACTGCAGAGATGATGCCGACATCCTTTACTTGACCCGAAATCTCCCCCTCCATTTCCTGTGCCCTCCATGAGGGTGCAAAAGGCGAAAAACCGGGGAGCAGCACAGAACCGGCCACAAACCCGCCATCGGTCAGCGGCAGATCGAGCCGTGCTGTCAGCGCCTTTTTCGAGAGCTGTGCGGAAAGCGACAGCGACGTATAGGAGAGCTTAGCGATTTCCTTTTCCGTCAGCGGATAAGAGATCACTCCCGGCGGCGTAGCAATGCTCATACTCCCGGTAAGTGCCTTATCGCGATATGCCGCCTGAGCAGTACCGTTGAACACCCCGTCAACAGTCACACCCCGGGGGAGCAGCGGTTGAAGAAAGGCAAGGGGTATCATGCGTGCGGTAATCTCTCCCTGCGAGCCCCTGGAGCCGTCCCATATGCCGTAAAGGCATAATCGAGAGCTCGATCTGCTCAGGCACCACTGCCCTGCCCGTGCCGTACCAGCCGCAGCATCGACCATGAGAGGTCCTGCCCGCTCGAGCGACCATATGCCGTAGTCTTCCGATCTTATGTGCGCTTTTTCGAGCGTCCCCTCCCATTTCCTTCCGGCATATCCTCCCCTCAGGAACAGAGGAATCGAAAACTTCCCGGTCGTTGCGGTCGCTGCTATGGTATGGGAACGAACCTTGCCTTTTGCCTCAATCGCAAGCCGTGCAAGGCGCAGTTCACCACTGCTTACGCCGGCAACCTGCATGGTGACTCTCGAGTCGCGGATATCCGCCATATCCACTGTCCCCTCCATCATGAGCCTTCCTGCACGGTATTCCTTATATCGCAGATTATTACCATTGAGGTCGGCGGTAATCAGCGGCTCTTTGCGGGGACCACGCAGCGTGCCGCTGCCGTTGAGTGAGCCTTTGACCCCGGGGACCAGTGCGTTCAATTCAGGGGCGGCGGCGCTCCATCTGAAATCCCATCTGTCTGAGAGAGTACCCGACGCAGCAATGACAGCCCTGCCCGATACGATTCTCGACCTGGCCAGCCGGTAATTCCCGTTATTCATCAACAGACGCAGTGATGCAGAAAGGGGATAGCCGCGCAGCTTTCCGTTCGCTTCCGACAGATCAACCAGGATCTGCCTTGTTTGGTGGATATCCCCTGATATTCTCCCCCTTACGGAGAGTTTGCCCGGCCATGCGGGCCAGAGTCTGCCGGGGTCGAGTCCCTTGCACGACATGGACATATGCCAGACAATGCCAGGCTTCCAGCTTACCCTCCCCTCTGCCCTGACCTCTCCTCCAAGGAGAGAACCTTGCAGTGCAGCGGATTTAACAGACGATGTATCGCCACGGCCGCGCGCTGACCAGCGCCCCTCAGGAATGCTCTTTCCGGCGAGATGACCGCTCAGTGAAAAAGAATAGTCATCCGGAACGCCTGACACGCTGAACGACCCATCACTGCTCGTCAATATCGGCGCTTTTGTCTGCAGAGGCCACGTGAGATTGCTCCATGCGCCTTTAAGGGTGAGGGAACCACGCTCCCTATCCGAGACCAGCTGCGTATACGTGCCGCTCAGCTCAGCTCGGGCTGTGCTGTCATGGAGCGCAGCGCTGAGATGTTGCAGATTCCATATGCGTCCATTGTAGGAGAGCATCAAGCGCCCTGAAGCCGTACCATAGCTGCCATGTGCAGCGGTATAGGTACCGCTGACAGCAAAGAATGATTGATCGCCAGCACCCTGAAGATCGCCGCTCAGGAGCAGTGCAGGCCACTGCCGGTTGATTGTTTGGGGGTTGAAGCGAGTAACTTTCAGCCGCGCTTTCCATTGCAGTGCTGTAAATGGGGCAGCAATGGTCGCCTCGATATGGGCATCAGTGGGAGCGCTCAGGCGCTGTTCCAGGGCAAGCTCCTTCAGGCTGCCTTTTATAGAGCCGCTTCCCTTGATTGTTGGATAACCCTTTGGTGAAACAGACCACTGAGTGCCGGCGCTGAATGCATAATCGCCGCTCGGTCTCACCTTTCCTTTCGCCGCCAGTCGGAACTCGGGTGCGTCGACCGCAAGCCTTCTAAACAGAACGACATTGAGACCGGTACTCATTTCGAAGGCGATGCGGTCAATGATGCGAGGGGTGGTATCGCCGCTCTGCACCATGATATCGTTGAAGGAGGCGTCCTTGACCGTTATGGGGAAAGGAGGCACATTTATCTGTGGAAGCTCGACCCCTTCTTTCTGCGACTCCTTTCCGTCCAGGGTCTTTATTACTAATCCCCGGGCCTTTAGTTCTGAGATGTAAAATTCTCCCGAAAACAGGAAGAGAGGGGCCCAGTCAAACACGAGGGAATTCGTAGTGATTACCGTCGTGTCGGTATGGTACCGTACACCTCTGAACACAAGCGGACCGATGAGGCGTCCCCGAACCGATCGGAAGGAGAGCTCGCCGGGAATGTAGGGAATTACTCTGGGAAGAAGCCATTGCAGCCCTCTCTCAGTAGAAACAAAAAAGGCGGTGATCCCTGCTGCTGCAATCAGGAAGAGCAGAAGAAGAATCGATACCCACCGGAATACGCGTCTCATAAATCAGGACCGATCAGGAAATGGATTCTCCACCGGCTTTCATCCGGGTCCCTGTTCAGCGCAACAGCGAAGTCTACCCGGACCAGACCGATCGGTGACTTCCATCGCACACCGAGGCCTGTCCCCTGCTTAAGGGGATCGGAAAGTTTGTTCACCGCATTCCCGACATCATAAAAGAGAGCGATCCCCCACTTCCGGGTTATTGATTGCTCGTATTCGACACTCCCCACGATCAGGTACTTGCCACCGATGACATCATCGTTCCTGCGAGGGCCCAGGGAATTATAAGCATACCCGCGAACGCTCTGGTCGCCTCCGGCGAAGAACCGCTGTGTCGCCGGTAATTCGCTCAACTTGTTTATGACGCTTGCGCCGAGATCGCCGCGCAGGATGACCCTTCCCGTCTCCCACGGGCCGAAGATGAGTTTTGTACCCGTCCGGAACTGGACAAAGGACGTATCCGAGCCAAGGGCTTCGTGTGCCCCCTTGAATTCAAGAATGATCCTGCTGCCGCGCGTGGTGTAGATGCGGTCATCCGCAGTTATTCGTGTCAAGACGGTGCCGGGCATGAGCAGCCGGGAACTGCCCTCTTCATCACCTATCGTGAAACTTTCCTGCCTGAGTGCGAGGTAAAAAGTTTGCAGCCATGTGCCGCGCTTCCGGGCATAGCTTGTGTCGAACGAAAGGACCTCGCTCTCGCTGGTCAGCGTATTTTCGTGCGACAATCCAGCGGAAAAATTCAGGGAATCGGTAGCAGGTCTTCTCATAGGGACAATGTACCGTGCTACAAAACTCTGCTTAACCTCAGAGAGCTGCAGCTCGCTCAGAAAGCGATGTCCCCTGCGGTTTACCCGCCGGTTTTCCCACCCGAGGATGCCGCGGAACCCCGTATCCGTGCCGTAGCCGATGCCAAACGTATACCTCTGGCGCTTTTTCGGAGTGAGCTGCACCGTAATAGGCACCTCATGGTCTCGTGCCTCGTCCTTGCGCGGTACGACATCTACAGAGCTGAAGTAGTCGCTGCCGGTAAGGTCATTCTGGAGCTCGAACAGATCAGAGAGCCGGTAGGGGTCTCCCTTCTTAAAAGGGACAAAGCGAGAGAGGAACTCCTGGCGGAACGCCTCCTGCTCAAACGTGACCTCGCCGAACCGGTACAGCGGCCCTGTGTCGAGGTGGAGCGTGATTGTGGCAGTATGCACGTCCGGATACACCTTCACCTCATGAGCCAGCACCACCGCATCGAGGTATCCTCCGTTGATCGCAGTCTCGAGGAGGTCCTGCTTTGCCTTTTCATAGTGCTGGTGCTGCAGCCGGTCACCGACTTTGACCGGAAAGTCTTCACGAAGCTCCATGAGAAGCCTGTCCTCGGCGCCGGCCCCGGTGACGCGGACATCTACATCACCTATAATAACCGGCCTGCCGGGCTTCACCGCATAGCGGGCGGTCCAGTGCCGGTCGCGCCGGATGAGATCGGCGCTGATTTCAGGCGTATAGAAACCGAAGGGTTGCAACGCCCTTCTGATCTCATCCGGAGCTTGTTCGTGCAGTTCAGCGATGGTCCCGGGGGTAAGGAATGGATCATGCTTCCGCTGCTCGATGGTAAGATACGATAGAATATTGCTCCTCAGCGGATCTTCAACGCCGACCACCTCAACCTCGAGGCCTGTCGTCTCCACGGCAGGCAATTGGACGGTCTCTGCCGATGCAGCGCATACGAGGCCGATGATGAGCAGTATGAGAGCAAGACCCGGCAGCCTTATCACTGAACATGGAACAGCCATCAGCCGATCACTATCGTGGATTTCATAAGATTATGCCTCGCACAGTGAAGGCAACGCGCACAGCTGAACAGTAGCCGGCACTCAAGGTGCCCTTCGTTTAATTACGGAGATACTACAGGTATGCTGCTATAAACAATTATAGCGTATTGGCGGAAGAGACCCAACCTGGCGTTTCCGGCAGTTGTACTCGCTGGGGAACCGCGCAACAGAGGAATCAACAAGCGGTTGCCTGTTCAGAAAATCAAGATCGACGTATCGCTCGTCCACGGGCTTCCTGACCCGAGCCGGCTGTCAGCCCCCTGGATAATGATAGTTGTTATGTACCACAAAACAGGATGCCGTTCAAACCCTTCTTTGTCTCGAGAGCCCGTGCCGGAGGAGGCTGCAGGTGATATAATAGCGTATAGAGTTCCGTAGAGTTTCTTATACTCTTGTACGAATGAAAGAGGTGGAAAGCCGATATGAGCCTGCTCGAGCCCGATAGGAGTAGGTATACAGCCGTGAAACGTGTCATTCTTTCAGGACCATCCCTCGCCATTGATGCGGGTGAAGTGACTGTGCTGACCGGCTGCGTCGAAAAGCAGTTCGAAACGCTCACGGCGCACGGATTGCTTTATGGGGAGGCGGTGGGCGTCATTGTAAAAGGAGCGCTCAAATGAGCGTCCGCCGGCTCCGGATAAGCAAGCGCGGGAAGCGCCGGGATGACTCCCACCAAGGAGACTCTCATAAACAATCGTTTTATGATCTTGTCATCGATACACTCCCCGTAGGCTTCACACGGGTGGACAGGGAGGGAATAATCGTTGATTTCAACCGTGCGGCGGAAAAGATTACCGGTTATTCAAAGGAAGAAGTGGTCGGCACATCCCACTTCGAGACTCTCCACTACACATCGGAGAAAGACACCTGTCCTTTATTCAAGTATACGCTCATGCAGCATGAGCAGATCATCGCAACGGAAGTCGCGATACGGAAGAAAACGGGCGAGATGATCTTTCTCTCGGTTACGACCGCTCCGCTCTTCGATGAGAGGGGATCGTTTGCAGGCGGCGTCGAACTTTTCAGAGATATCACAGAGATCAAGAAACTGGAACGGGAACGGCGGAACATCCTCTCCATGTTTGCCCATGACATGAAGAACCCGATAATAACCGCGGGTGGGTTTATACAGAGGCTGCTTTCGGGCAAGGCAGGCGCCACGACAAAGAAGCAGCAGGACTATCTGAAATCGGTGATGGAGGAGTTGAACAAGCTGGAGTGGCTGATCACAGACTTTCTTGAGTTCTCGCGTTTTGAGGCAATGGAGTGCAAACCGCTCACAGCTCCGTTCAATATAACAGCCATCCTCCAAAAGCATGTTGAGGCCGCGAAAATGAAGGCTGACGCAAAAAACATACAAATCCGCTCCGAATTTCCCCTGAATGAGGAGCTGATAATCAATGCCGATGCCGGGCTAATCGGCAGGGTTATCGGCAACCTGCTGGATAACGCCGTTCATTATACCAACCCGGGCGGCAGCATCACTATCAAATTGCTCCGCGACGAGGGAGCCGTTGTCGTGCAGGTCAGTGATACTGGCATCGGCATTACGGAAGAACATCTCCCTTATATATTCGACGCCTTCTACCGCGTCAGCAGGGACTCGACCGGCTCGGGGCTCGGGCTCTCGATTGCAAAGACCATCGTAGAAGCGCACGGCGGGAAGATGTGGGTCGAAAGCACCTATGGAAAAGGAAGCACCTTCAGCTTCACGCTGCCGTTAACATCAGGAATGTTAAGCGACCGATTGCCCGAGAAGAGATGATTTCGGTGCGACTGTGGGTGATGGTAGAAAGCAAGAAGAAAGAATACCAAGCCATTGCGATGGCTGTTGTTTCAGTGACAATCACGGCCACTGCAATAGGGACTGTCTCGCCAACTGTGTAAATCAGTTTCCTCATAACAGCCTGTCCTCGAAGAGGACGACGAGCTGTGCATAGATTATAGCCCAATCCTTGATAGGTTTGCTCCATTTCCTTTCAAGCTCAAGCGCAGCCATGTAGAGGGATGTTGATCGGCACGGCGGTTTGACCAATTTAAATGCCATATCGGCATTCAACTTTGACCCGACTGCTAATGTCCTAAAGCTTTGTTATAACAGCTATTAATCTAATCGTGGGCGGGTCAAATTTGGACGCCGATTGTGGATCAAATTTCAACGCCGATTTACAAGCTTGGAGATGCCCCGGAATGGGCTTCAGTACTCATTGGATCAACACTTATGCATACTCAGTAACATTTATATTTGAGCACAGGATGATATGGTGCAAATAGTAGTAGAGCCTACTAAAACTTGCACCAAACTTGCACCAAAAAATGGCCTACGGAGTGGTCGAGAAGACAAAAATATTCTTTAAAAACAGTAGAAAAAACTGGCGGGGCGGACGGGGCTCGAACCCGCGACCTCCTGCGTGACAGGCAGGCGTTCTAACCAGCTGAACTACCGCCCCAAAGGGGGTGCTGCGTACTACGTTGCGCGTTATTGCGCTCCAGCGCATGTCACTACAATGCGCAACGGCAAAAATGGTAGGCGGAACAGGGATCGAACCTGTGACATCAGCCTTGTAAGGGCTGCGCTCTCCCAGCTGAGCTATCCGCCCAAGAAAATATATTTAACTACATAATACGCCTTTTTGTCAATCGATTGCATCATCGCTTCCATGTCGATTATCATTTGAATTATGAATACATCTGTTATGCTTTTTGCTTTACTTATCCTCCATCTGATGGCTGCCCTGCAGTGCTCATCGGCGAAAGCGGAGGTGTACCATTATTACGGGCAGGACCTCACCGTCATCGGAGAGGTCGGGACCTATACGATCAGGGATGGTGATGAATCGCTGATCGAGCTTGCACGGAAATTCGGCATCGGCTTTAACGAGATTGCCGATGCGAATCCCGCTCTCGACCCTTTTGTCCCCGGCGCCGGGAGTCTGGTGACCATACCGCGCTCCTGGGTGCTGCCTGCTGTTGCCCGTTATGAAGGGATTGTCATCAATCTCGCCGAGATGCGGCTGTATTACTTCTTCAAACAGCACCGCTCACCCCGTGTCATGACGTTCCCCATCGGCATCGGTACCGAGGGCAATGACACCCCCCTCGGGGTGTTCAGGGTAACGGAGAAGACGGTGCATCCGAGCTGGTATGTGCCGTCCTCCATCCTCAGGGAACGCCCTGATCTGCCGAACGTTGTTCCCCCCGGGCCCGACAACCCTCTCGGCACCCACGCATTACGCCTCTCTCTGGGCAGCATACTCATACACGGCACCAACAGGCCCTTCGGCGTGGGAAGGCGGGTCAGCCACGGTTGTATCCGTCTCTATCCCGAAGACATACCGAAGCTCTTCGACGCCGTATCCCTCGGCACGACGGTAACCATTGTGCATCAGCCGGTGAAAATCGGCGTTAGAGATAATCGTCTCTTTATTGAAGTACACCGCAGCGAGAGTGATGTCACGAATCTGAACTATTATGATGAGGCAGTGCGGATTCTAGAAAAAAAGAACTTCTTCGGCCACGCCATCAGCAAGGAAAAACTCGAGCAGGCCCTCCGGGAAAAGACAGGGATTCCCGTCGACATCTCACCGTAGATAACTTCGTCATTGCGAGCGAAGCGAAGCAATCCACGTTTGAGATTGCTTCACCGCTTCACTCCCCGCAATGGGCAATCCTTTTCTACTTTCTCTGCTGCAGTTCAAAGGCCTTTTGTGATCTCTGAGAGGCAATCTCGGCCCTTTCAGCAGCGCTCTCAGCGCGCTGTGCGGCGGTCTCTGCCCGGTTGACAACGTCAGCATCCGGTGCAGGAGCCACGGCAGCACCGGCGGCAGCCTTCTGGGCGTCCTGTGCCATTGCTTTCGCTTCGGCAGCTTCCCTCCGCGCTGCTTCGACGTCAGTCATGGATGCGGCCGGTCTGCTTTCGAGCGCCGCTGTTCTCGAATCCAATGCCGCTGTCTTCGCTTCAAGCTTGCTGATCCTGTCGACGAGAGGATCGATCTGCTGCCTTACATAATCTCTCGATGCACATCCGAACAAGACTGCCGCCATCATAACGGCAAGCACTACCAACGCAACATTTCTCATACACCATCCTCCTCTCATGGTTGTTTATCTCCCCTCTACCTCTGCAGCAGATGGAGCACACCTGGATGATATATACTCCTTTTTAAAGACTATCACATTTTTAAACCTTCGTCTCAGCAAAAATGCATAAAGAAAACAAGCCGCAAAGGGAAAGGGACGGATATCCTCGGAGCCGACAGGCAGGATGCCTGAAACAAGGGGGACTAGTCGCTCAGACGCACTCTTTTGCAGCCGTAAGCGACTGTAAAAAAGATAAAATTAACGATAACGATCACTGCCCCGGTAGGCAGGTCAAAGGCAAAGGATATCCCGATGCCCAAGATGACCGAAAGCACCGAGGTAACGGAAGCAATGACCATCGCGGTGCGAAAGCTCCGTGCAAGCTGCAGCGCCGTTACCGCGGGGATAATCAGAAGGGCAGAGGTCAGCATGATGCCAACCACACGCATGGTCAGGACCACCGTAACAGCGGCAAGGATAATGACAATGGTGTTCAGCTTTTCCGTGTTGATGCCCGAAGTCTTTGCAAATTCCTCATCGAAGGTAAGTGAAAAAAGCTCATTATAATAAAGAGAAATAACGAGGAGCACCGTAAGGGAAAGGATGATCGCAATAATGACCTCGGATTCGCTTATGGCAAGAATGTTTCCAAAGAGATAACTGAAGAGGTCGACATTGAACCCTCCTGCCACACTCGCCAGAATGACGCCGCCGGCAATCCCCAATGAGGAGACGAGGCCGATTGCCGCATCACCGTAGAGTTTGGCCCGTTCCATGAGTCTCAGGACGCCCAGAGAGCCGAGGATGACGAGGGGGATGGATGCGTAGAGCGGATACACCCTGAGCAGCAGGCCCAGGGCAACACTGCCGAAGGTCACATGGGCAAGACCGTCGCCGATGAGCGAAAGCCTCCGCAGAACAAGCATAACGCCCAGCGTGGAGCAGAGCAAGGCAATGAAGGATCCCGCGATGATCGCCCTCTGGATAAAACCGTACTGCAGAAACTCAAAAATATCCATATCTCTCCAATTCAGAAGATAGAATCCAGAATCCGGGAGTCAGAATAAAATGAATTTAACATCTTTCGTCTTTATTCCTTAATTTTTTATTCTGGATTCTGGCTCCTGACCCCTGTTTTTATTAGTCGTGTCGGTGGCATATAAGGTGCTGGGAAGAGACACCGAAAAATCTCGCCATCGTTTCAGAAAGGCAGAATTCATCGAATCCGCCGTAAAAGATGATCCTTTTATCAAGGTACAACATTTTTGAGGCGTACCTGCCGATGTTGCCGATGTCATGGGTAACCAGTATGATCGTAATCCCCTTGCTCTTGTTGAGGTGGTGCATGAGAGAAAAGAAATTTTCACGTGTTTCCGGGTCCAGCGCCGTGGTAGGCTCGTCGAGGATCAGGAGCTCAGGCTCGTTCACCAAGGCCCGGGCGATGAGCACACGCTGCTGCTGTCCGCCCGAGAGCTCTCCAATGAGCTTGTGCCGGATGCCCGTTATGCTCATCAGCTCTAATGCTTTTTTGATACGTTCTCCATCCGAAGAGGCAATACGCTTCGGAAAGCGCTTCTGCGAGAGAAGCCCCAGGCCGACAATCTCTTCTACGGTTCCGGGGAAATAGGGATTGAAGAAACTGATCCTTTGGGGAAGATAACCGATGCGCCGCCATTCCTTAAATGCCGAGGGGGAGCTCCCGAGCATAGACACGTCCCCGCGTGACGGCGCTACCAGACCCAGCAGCACCTTGATGAGCGTCGATTTTCCCGATCCGTTGGGTCCGACAAGGCCGATATAATCTCCTGCCTGCACGGTAAAGGTCAAATCGCTCAACACCTCTACCGATTTATACTCAAGGGAGAGGTGTTCAACCGCAATGACAGGCGTCGGGGTCACCGGCATTGGAGTCCGACCTTCAGATTTTCGAGGTTTTTCTCCATGAGGTCGAGGAACGTGGTCCCGCGTTCGAACTCTTCCCTGGAAATATTATGCGCCCCGTGGAGCATGAGCAGCGATGCCCCTGTTTCCCCTGCGATCGTCCGTGCAACGCGCGGCGTGATCAGCTCCTCGTAAAATATGTGCTTTAGCCCGTGGCGCTTGAGTTGTGCGCTGAGCGCGGCAAGCTCTCTCGGTGACGGCTCGGCATTGGGTGAGAACCCGTATGCCGAAAAGTATTTGAGATGGTAGCGCCGTGCCAGATAGCCGAAGGTGAAATGGCCGCCGTTGATGAAAATCTTCTTTTTACATCCTGACAATGTCTTTTCGAATTTCTCATCGAGCGCCTTCAGCTGCGCCTTATACGCCGCTGCGTTATTCCGGTAGAATTCGGTATTGACAGGATCCTTTTTCACAAACCCCTCGAGAATATTGTCAACCATGATTATAGCATTGGAGAAATCAAGCCATACATGGGGATCACCCCTTTCATGCTCATCGCTGCGGCCTTTTTCTTCTGTCTCCTCTATGAGCGATATACCTTTGCTGGAGTCGATGACCAGGAGATCCTTATTGGCAACTCCCTTCAGAATATCATCAATCCACGGTTCCATATATTCATTCGTATAAATGAGCATGTCCGTCTTTGAGAGGCGCACGATATCACCGGGCTTGGGCTCAAAGCTGTGCGGCTCAACACCGGGAGGGAGCAGCAAAGTGATCTCCGCCCTATCCCGGGCGATATTCCGTGCAAAATCATAGAGCGGGAAAAGGCTGGCAACGGCGTTGAGTCTCTTTTCTTCTGTGCCCCTGGTCCCTTCAGGCTTCTGCTGGCAGGATACGGCAACGAGGCCGGCAATGAGCAGCAGCACAAGTAGTATACGATGGATTGCTTTCATGACCTTTTCTCTTTGTGTGAGCATTTTCTACAGAGCCCGTTAATCTGGAGGATATGGGAAAGGACCCTGCCCTTTATCTTTTCCGTCACTTCCCTGGTAATCTCCCGCTCGGCGCAGAAGCTGACATCTTCAACCCTGCGGCAGGAGACGCAGATAAAATGGTGATGGTGATCCCGGTTTTTACAGAAATAGTAGTAGAGCTTGCGGTCGGGATGTATCACCTTCGAGATCACACCGCCTTCGGCAAGCTCTTCGAGATTACGGTAGACGGTAGGGAGCCCAATCCGCCTGAAGCGCTCTTTCATACGCTTCCAGATATCGTCGGGCCCCATATAGACAAACTCGTCCGCCAGTATCTCAAGGATGGCGAGACGCTTCGGCGTCGTTTTGAGGTTGAGGTTCTTCAATGTCTGAATGTAATCGCCATGCATAAGAACGGTCTCTATAAATAGAAATTATTTCTATTTACGCACATTTCGGCAAAGCTGTCAAGCAGCAGGGACCGCCGGAGCAGCACGTCCACATTTAAAGGTGACCTATGCCCTCATATTTAGGGTATCATATTTGTAACACATGCAAAACCATCACCGGTTCTCCGCACTCTACGTAAGGGACTTCAGACTCTTCTGGTTCGGGCAGATCATCTCCCTCTCCGGGACATGGATGCACTCCGTCGCCCAGAGCTGGCTCGTCTACTCGCTGACAAGATCCCCGCTCTACCTCGGCATCATCGCCTCTATTTCATCGCTGCCGATCCTCGTGTTCACGCTTATCGGCGGTATGGTCGCCGATAAATATCCGAAGAGAAACATCCTGATCGTCACCCAGGCCCTTTCCGTCATCCCCGCCCTCGCTCTCGGCATCCTGACCGATACCAATATCGTTACCATCTGGCACGTTGCCGTCGTTGCCGCTTTTCTCGGTACGGTCAATGCCTTTGACGTCCCTGCGCGGCAGGCGTTCCTCGCCGAGGTCGTGAACAAGGGGGACATTACCAATGCCATTGCCATGAATTCAGCCGCCTTCAATGGTGCACGGGTCATCGGGCCGGTGATCGCAGGTTTTCTCATCGCCAACTTCGGCATCCCCGCATGCTTTTACCTCAACGCAATAAGCTTTGTCGCCGTTATCTTTGCCCTCTCGAAGGTGCGGGTAAAAGGTGCGGTAAAGGCCTACTCCAAAGGCATTGCCGAAGAAATCATCGACGGCTGGAGATTTGTGAGACAGGAAAAGTCCATTCTCTACATCATGGCCACGATCTCGATCTACAGCCTCTTCGGCATCCCCTATATCACCCTGCTGCCGGTACTTGCAGCAGAGATATTGCAGGTCGGCGCCAAGGGACTCAGTCTCCTGGTCGCGTCAGCAGGTGCCGGCTCTCTGACTGCCGCGCTCATCATCGCCTTCAAGGGAGAGGTCAGACGAAAGGACCTCTATATACCGCTCTCGGGATTGGTCTTTTCAGTCGCGATTCTCGGCCTCTCTTTCTCAATGAATTTTCATTTATCGCTCCTCCTGATCTTTTTTGCGGGCTGGGGCGTGGTCAGCTATCTCGCAACGAGCAACAGCTTCATTCAGAACATGGTCCCCGATGCATTGCGGGGGCGGGTGATGAGCCTCTATATCCTCGTCTTTCTGGGGCTTGCTCCGGTCGGGAACTCGATCATCGGACTCACTGCCGAAGCGCTGGGAGCGATCACGTCACTCAAGATTTTTGCGACAATATGCATCACCGGTAGTATAATATTTTCGAAGGCATTCAGGAGCGCTGCTGCGCATCACACGTAAGAGACACTATGAGACTGCTTGCTATAGAGACGGCGACCATGCTGGGCGGCATCGCCCTCATTGATGACGATACCCTCATCGCCGAGTCGCGCATGAATGTGCGGGTAACGCACTCCGAACGGATCATGACCGAAATCGATCATGTCCTCAAAGGCGCGCGGCTCTCCCTGCACGATATGGATGCGTTTGCCCTTTCCATAGGACCCGGCTCGTTCACAGGCCTCAGAGTAGGGCTCAGCACGATAAAGGGCCTTGCCTATGCAACAGGAAAGGGAGTGGTTGCGGTCCCGACCCTCGAAGCGCTTGCATGGAATGTCCCTTTTACGCGCCATCCGGTCTGCCCTCTGCTGGACGCACGGAAGAAAGAGGTGTATACCGGTCTCTTCAAATGGACCGGGCACGGATTCAGCAGGCTCATGCCCGAGCAGGCAATGAAGCTCGAAACCCTCCTCGCGGGCATCGATGAACCCGCTGTCTTTCTCGGTGAAGGAGCGATGCTCTACCGGAACAGCATTCAGAAAACGCTCGGCGAGCGGGCACTCTTTGCCCCACCGGGAGCCATGGTGCCATCCCCCGCCGCCGTTGCGCACCTGGGCATGATAACAGCGAGGAATGGAGAGTATGAGGACCCAGTGACCCTCACTCCCCTTTATCTCAGAAAATCAGAAGCGGAATTGAAACAAAAGAAGCCATAACAAACCACAACGATGAGCAAAAACCCTAAATTCGAATTTCCAAATCCTAAACAAAGAATTCCTTCCATCCGTTTAGAATTTCGTGCTTAGGATTTCGAGCTTGCCGCTTGTTTAGGATTTGGTGCTTAGGACTGAGAGCTTCTCTTTTGGAGTGACGCATGCATACCATAGTCATTCGCGAAATGTCTCCGGAAGATATCCCCGAGGTCATACTGATCGAGCGTCGGTCATTTACCACCCCCTGGTCAGAGACCTCATTCCACAGCGAACTTTACAACCGCTATTCGATAACGCGCGTTGCCGAGCTCAACCACAAGATCATCGGATACATCTGCGTTCGGCAGATCGCCGATGAATGCCATCTGATGGACCTCGCGGTGCATCCCGACTACCGGAGGCAGGGAGTGGCGGTCATGCTCTTCAACAACGTGCTGCAGGACACCATAACCGATGGCTGCAGGTTCATGTACCTTGAAGTGAGGGTCTCAAACCAGGCGGCAAAAAAGCTCTACGAGAAGCTCGGCTTCAAGATCATCGGCATCAGAAAGAATTACTATGCCAATCCGACGGAAAACGCCTTTATCATGATGCGGGAGCTGAGCCCGCCGATGCCGGCATGATGGAAAGAAGCCAGAATCCAGTAGTCAGGAGCCAGAAGGAAAAAGGCGAATAAATTTTATTCTGAATTCTGACTACTGGATTCTGGCTTCTTTTCTTTGTTGAGCTGCACACATTTCACCATGTCGAGCTTCATGAAACGCATGCAGCCGTTGCAGGAGATACAGTCCGCTTTTTCCTTGCCTGCCTTGAACTTATTGGGCAGGTCGGGTTCCCTGATCAGCGGCCGCGACAAAGAGACGAGGTCGGCATCCCCTCTCTGAAGGACTTCTTCCATCAGCACCCTGGAGCGCAGCCCTCCTACAAGAATAATCGGGACATGTACCTGCTCTTTAAAGAGCTGTGCGGCGCTTCTGAAGTATGCTTCCTGGTCAGTGCTTTTAATATTGAGCTGCGCGGTCTTGTTTCCCGACTCATACATTCCCCCGCTCACTTCAATTGCCGCAATACCGAGTTCCTCGAGCCGCTGTGCGATTCTGATACTTTCTTCAGGGGTCAATCCTCCCTCGACATAATCATCGGCATTCATTTTGATCATAATGGGAAAGTGCTTTCCCACCTCTTTTCTCATTGCCTTGTACACTTCTTCGAGGAAATGAAACCGCCGCTCCTCATCGCCGCCCCAGTAGTCGCTTCGCCGGTTCGTATGAGGAGAAAGGAATTCGCTGATAAGATAGCCGTGGGCGCCATGAATCTGAACGCCATCAAAGCCTGCGCACTGAGCCCGGCGGGCTGCGTCACCGAAGGCCTCGATCGTCTCCCATATCTCCTCGTTATTCATTGCCCGCGGGGTCACGTTCGTGGAAGGGTCATAGACTTCGGAGGGAGCAACCGGTTGTTGTCCTCCGAGAAGCGCAGGGAAACATTGCCGTCCTCCGTGGACAAGCTGCATCACTATGTTGCCGTCGAGCCTGTGCACCGTATCGGCGAGTTGCTTGAGCTTTTCGATATAGAAATCGTTATGAATGCAGAGCATCTGGGGTACCGATCTTCCCGAGGTATGGACAAGGACATTCCCGGTAATGATCAGTCCTGTCCCGCCTTTTACGAGCTCCTCATAGAGCTCGATTACTGCATCGGTGACGAACCCGTCGACATCCGCCCTCTTCTCATAGGTAGCGGAACGGACAATACGGTTTTTCAGGGTAAGCCGTGCAAGGGAAAAAGGTTCGAAGAGCATTACCGGATCCTCATTTGCATGGCGAGCTTCACCGCCTCGATCATGCTCAAGGGATGGGCGATCCCTTTCCAGGCGATGTCATAGGCGGTGCCGTGGTCAGGAGAGGTCCTTATGATCGGGAGCCCGACGGTTACATTCACCCCTGTATCAAAGGCGATCATTTTAAGCGGAATAAGCCCCTGGTCGTGGTACATCGACACAATAATATCAAATGCGCCTTTATATGCCTTGTGGAAAAGCGAATCGGCAGGATGAGGGCCGGTGACGGAAATACCGCTCTTCTGTGCCTCTTTGATTGCAGGCAATATCTCATTGATCTCCTCGTTGCCGAATATTCCCACTTCACCTGCATGGGGGTTCAGGCCTGCAACAGCAATCCTGGGCTCGGCAATGCCGAGCATTGCGCAGGCCCTTTTCGCAAGAAAGATGGTCCTCATCACCCGGTCCCTTGTAATAAGTGCCGGTACGTTCTTGAGCGGGGCATGTATGGTCACCAGAATGACCCGGAGCGGCCCTCCGCAGAGCATCATGGCGAAATCTTTTGTACCTGTCAGCTCCGCGAGCATCTCCGTATGCCCCGGCCAGGGAACGCCCGCCTTCTTCAGCGCCTCTTTCGAGATCGGTGCTGTGACAATGGCATTGACATCCTTCTTGAGGGCCAGTTCAACCGCCTTCTTTATATAAGCGACCGATGCCCTGCCGCCCTCGGCAGTAGGCTTTCCCTTCTCAAAATGAGGGTCGGTGATTTGACGACATTCAACCAGCTCGATACTCTTCAGCGTGAGGGGAAGAGAAAGTGCGGCAACGGCTTCCGCGAGGACAGTCCGATCGCCGATGACCACCGGGGTGCAGTTCTCCGCAACCTCGATCGAAAGGAGCGCTTTCAGCACAACCTCGGGGCCGATGCCCGCCGGATCTCCAATGGTGATGGCGATTCTTTTCCGTTTGCTCATCTATTGCTCCACGATATTCACCCCTTCGGGCGGCGAGAATTCGAACATTTTATCACTGATACCTGTATTGGTCATTACATTCTTCAGGACGATCTCAACTTTATTGGAGAGCGTATCGGTGATCGTCAACGATGCGACCGGGAATCCGCTCTCATTGGTCGAGAGCTCGATCTGGACGATGTTTCCCATGGGACGTTTCGGCTTGAGGAGGAGCTTTTCGTTCTTCATCGATGCGTCGAATTCTTTCCTGATCTCCCCGAATCCGCCCAGCAGGGCGATGGGTGCCTGGCCATAAGTCGCACGGTCGAATTTTGCCTTGAAGGCCTGTTTCTCTTTCTTCTGATAGATGATAATGTCCTGGCCGGTAATATATACCGTCTGCGGTTTGTCCCCCTTGAACTCCCACTTCACCTTCGGCGGTTTTATAAAAAATTGTCCGCTGTAGGTATCAGTCCTTTTGAGGTCCTTTATGAAGCTCCTCTGTATAAAACTGCCCTTCATATCTTTTATATTCTCGTAAGCCTTCTGAATCCGCGCAATTTCATCATCCACCGCTGCTGCAAATGATAATGATGTCCCTGCAAGGAACAGCACGATAAAAGAGAGAGTGATTGTATTAAGCAATGATAGGGGAGTGCTTCCCGTTCTTTCAGCTCCTGTTTTCATAATCTACCTCCTTCCCAGAAAGTCTCTGGGTTTTCCTGCGCCTTTGGGCGGTCCGACAAGCCCGTCCTCTTCCATGAGCTCCATAATGTTCGCTGCCCTGTTGTACCCTATCTTGAATCTTCTCTGTATGGAAGAGATCGAGACCTCGCCGACCGTCTCAGCGAATTCGAGCACCCGATGGTAGAGGTCATCCCGTTCCCCGTCGGTGTCCGCGCCTTTCCCCTGCTCATCGATGACGACGATACTTTCGAAGGATGAATAATCGGGCTGTCCCTGGGATTTCACAAACCCGGTAATCTCCTGCACCTCGGTCTCGCTCACATAAGCACCGTGAATGCGCAGCATCTTGACGCCGGGGATCATGAAGAGCATATCGCCCATGCCGAGGAGCTGTTCCGCTCCCTGGGCATCAAGTATGGTCCGGGAATCGATTTTCGAGGTCACCTGAAAAGAAATCCGCGCCGGGAAGTTCGCCTTGATCAAACCGGTAATGACATCGACCGAGGGGCGCTGTGTCGCGAGGATCAGGTGGATCCCCGAGGCCCGCGCCATCTGGGCAAGCCGTGCGATGGCGTTTTCGACATCGCTCGGAGCGGTAAACATCAGGTCAGCGAGTTCATCGATAAACACCACGATATAGGGAAGCCGCTCCGATGAAGGCACCTGGCGATTATATGTATCGATGTTCCGCGCGCCCTTCTCTGCGAGAAGACGATAACGCCGCTCCATTTCAAAGACCATCTTCTTGAGCGCTTCGGAAGCCTCTTTCGGGCTCGTAATCACCGGGGAGATCAGATGAGGAATATCTGCATACGCCGAGAGCTCGAGCAGTTTGGGATCGACCATCAGCATTTTCACCTCATCGGGAGTCGCCTTATAGAGGAGGCTGATGATCATGGCATTGATGGAGACGCTCTTCCCCGAACCGGTCGCACCAGCGACGAGGAGGTGGGGCATCTTCGCGAGATCCGTAGCAATGGGATTGCCGAATATGTCCTTTCCCAGCGCGAGGGTAAGCAGGGAACTGCCCTTTTGAAACGTATCTGAAGCAATGATCTCCTTAAGGGAGACGGTCGCGCGCTGGCGGTTCGGCACTTCGATACCGATCGTTGCCTTGCCGGGAATCGGGTAGACCCGAATGCTCGGTGCGCGCAGGGCGAGAGCGAGATCATCCGAAAGGGAGACGATCCTGTTGATCTTCACTCCCGCCGCAGGCTCGAACTCGTACATGGTTACCACCGGGCCGGGATGGGCTCCCTTAATGCGTCCGTTGACGCCGAAGTCACTTAATTTCCGTTCGAGTCCTGCTGCGGCAGCATTCAACTCCTCTCTCGAAGGGCCCGAAACATCTTCGCCCTCCTTCAACAATTCCAGAGAGGGCAGGAGGTAACCGCTTTCGTTCCGGGGCTCACGTACTGTCCGTTCCTTTGCCGGACGTTCCTTCGTCGCTCTACGTGAAACAGAAAGGGGCGGCTCATCAGGCGCTGCGACACTCCTCTCAGGATCATTCATAAACAGTCCGCTGTCGAAAGCAGCGGGTGCGGCAAACTCCCCGTCTTTGCCACCCTTCTTCTGCTGCTGTGTTCGCTGTAAGAAGAAAGAGAATGGAGAAACCGGACTCATAAGGATCAGTGCGACAAGGACCAAGGCGATACTTACCATATATGCACCGACTCGAGAAAGCAGTCCTGCAAAGAGGTCCGCCAACAGGAGCCCCGTGAGCCCGCCGACCGGTTCAACAGGAAGCGGCAGGGAAATGACGGTTGCCGAGAGGTGCAGCAGCATCGAAAGCGAGGAAGTGAGAAGCACTGCGCCGAGCAGCGGGATGATCGTCCGCTCTTTTCCGATAATTCTCCTCACGCCGTACAGCAGCAATAGGACAGGCACCAGATAGGCTGGCAGCCCGATAAGAGAGAAGAGCGCATCGGCGCTATAGGCGCCCACGATACCCCCATAGTTGCGGGACGGTGCCGGAGAAAAGGTAAACAGCGATTGCTCCCACCGGTCGTAGGATACAAGCGACAGGCCGAGGTAGAGCGCCCCCAGAATAGCGACCACTCCCCTGATTTCCTCGAGCCTTCTGCCTCTGTTATCGGCAGATTGCCGGTCATTCTTTGCAGCCGCAGGAGCGCGTTCGTCGTCGTTGTGCCTGTCTACTGGTACAGCCATATGCCTAATATTATAACAGCAAGCGAAAACCTATAGTAAATGAAGAGGTGGAGGGGGTGCTTCTTCAGAAAAGCAAGGAGGAACTTTATCGCGACAAATCCGGAAATAAAGGCGGCGACAAAACCGGCGGCAAACACATCGAGGTGGTAATGCTCAGGACTGCTCACCAGTTTTCGCCCTTCCAAGAGCGTTGCGCCTGCAATGACCGGCGTCGAAAGGAGAAAGGAAAAGCGCGCCGCCGATTCCCTCCTGATGTTCCTGAAGAGCCCCGCGGTAATGGTAATGCCCGAACGCGAAACTCCCGGAATCAGCGCCACTGCCTGTGCGCAGCCGACCATGAATCCGTCAACGAACGAGGGGTGCTCCTTATATCTCTTTCCATAACGTTCTGCCAAGAGCATAAGCACGCCGAACCCGACGAGGGCACCTACGATAATGAGCGGACTTCGCAAGGTGTGCTCAATTATATCGTTAAATGCCACGCCGGCGGCCCCTGCAGGGATGGTAGCGATAATGATCGTGAAGAGCGTTTGCCGGTCCCTCAGAAACAGGTGTATCCAATCTTTGTAAAAACAAACGATCAGGGAGACAAGGGTGCCGCCGTGCAGGGCAACATCAAAGGTCAAGGTATTGAGCTCGCCCTCCCAGCCGAAAAACCAGGGGAAGAGGATCAGATGAGCGGTACTGCTGATGGGGAAAAATTCGGTAATCCCTTGTACAACACCCAGGATAATCGCCTTAATTATTTCCGGATCCAAAAAAAACCTCCTCGGTACTGCAAATCCTAAACCCTAAATCCTAAATTACAATGGAAACCGCACCTTGATCGTTAAGGGTTCTGAACGGTTTGAATATTTGGATTTTGATATTGTTTAGGATTTAGAGTTTGGAATTTCGAATTTTCGACATTTGTCCTAATTATACTACATCCTCTATCGCATCGCTAAATATCCAGCCTGTCTTTCTCCGCAAGCGCTTTAAGATCGGCGGTTATCTCCTTTGAGAAGGGATTAAGCTCCCATGCTTTTTTGATGCATTCGATCGCCTTTTGCTTACTGCTCATTTCCAGGTAGGTCTTGCCCATCTGATAATAGGCGAGCGCGTTGTTGGCGTTTATCTTGAGAATGCGGGCATACACGGCAAGCGCTTCATCGGGTTTGCCGACTTTCCGGTATGCTTCCGCAAGGCTCTGCATTATTGATATTTCGGCCGGGTTCGTCTGGTGCGCCTTGACGAGCACCTCCAATGCCTTCTCATTCTCGTTCTTCGACAGATACATCTCACCGAGCAGATGGTCCGATGCAGAGACATCCTCCCGCATATCGGCGCGCGCCTCCGTCAGCATCGTCTCCGCCTTTCCAGCTTCTCCTGATTTGTAATAGAGCTTGCTCAAGGCGATGAGCCGTTCGGTATTCGAGGGGCTGATGCTGTGCGCCTGCTCATAGTATTTGATCGCAGTCTCGAAGTCGCCAAGGCTCTCGTATACCTCTCCGATAGCATTGTAGGCTTTCACAAAGAGGGGCTTCCTGTTGATCGCCTCCTTGAAATAGTCGATCGCCGCATTGGTATCGCCCTTGGCGAGAGAGAGCTGTCCGAAGTGAAGTAAGATCGTCGGGCTGTCAGGGGCGATCTGCGATGCATTGATCAACTGGTTTTCTGCATTCGCAAGGTCCCTGCTTTCGAGGTATTTCTTGAAGTTCTGCAGCAACGTATCCAGCGTCGAGGGGTTGAACTTTTTATCCAGTACCTTCTTAATCTTATCTTCCAGAGCACCCATGACAAAGGGTTTGATGAGGTACTCATTGGCCCCTCCCTCAGCAGCCCGTGCAACGGTATCCTTTCGTGCCTCGGCGGTAACAAAAATAAAGCTTATGTAATCATAGCGATTATCATCGCGTATCACTTTAAACAATTCGATACCCGTCATTTCAGGCATGTTCACATCGGCTATGACCAAATCCATTTTCGAGGTTTTGATGATGTCCAGCGCGCTTTTGCCGTTATCGGCAGTGACGATATTCTTAAATCCCATCCGGGTAAGCATATTACTGATGGTCGTCCGCATCGTCGGCTCGTCATCGACGACGAGACAGTTTATTTGCAAATACTTTATAGGAATCGCCATAGAAAAACTCCTCCTCTACACTAAACGTTCGGGTATGGTGAAAACAAAGGTTGAACCGCCTGCCGGTGCATCCTCAACCCAGAGTCTTCCGCCATGGGCGGCAACGGCAAGTTTACAGAAGGTCAACCCCAAACCGGTCGTCGTTCTGCTCTGTCGCTTACCTTCCTCGACCTGGAAAAACTTGTCGAATATCCTCTCTTTAAGCGGATCAGGTATACCGGGACCCTGGTCCGAAATGCTCACGCGCACCTCTTCCTTCGTGGCATCACAGAGTATCCTCACCGCAATCTCCGTGTGATCGGGGGAATGCTCTATGGCGTTGATCAGCAGATTCGAGACCGTCCTGCCGATAAGGTTTTCATCTACAAAGCAGACATGGGGAGCACCTTCAAGTGTAGTGGTCATCTTCTTGAGGGTAAGAATATTTTTAAAGGCATCTATTTCCCTTCGGGCAAGGTCATAGATATCGACCTCTTCCCTGCAGATCCTGAGCCTGCCCTCCTCGAGCTTCGAGACATCCAGGATGTTCATCACCATCCGCTGCATTTTGTAGACATCCCGGAGCGCCAGATTGACGCACTCGGCCTGTGATGGGGTGAGCTCTTCGTAGCTGAGCATGTCCAGGTTGGCCATGATCGTGGTAATCGGTCCTTTCAGATCGTGAATGATGAAACCGGTAAGGCTCGTCTTGAGTTCATCCAGCCGCTCGAGCTGCCTGACCGTCTCCTCAAACTGTCCTACCTTCCGTTCCAGGACTGCACGCATCTGCGCAGCATAGAGATGTATGGCCAGATGCTTTCCTATCTCGAGAGCAAGTGTCTGCTGCTGCTTTGTGAATTTCCTTTTGTCTTTCCTGTCGGTGAAGTTAAGTACGCCGATCTTCTTATCCTGGTACTTGAGGGGGATGCTCAGCGAGTGCTCGGATGCATACCGGGTGGCGTCAGGAGGACGGAAGAACGAGAGCCTTTTCCTGTCTGCGTAAAAAGGGGCGTCATCGATCAGCGCACGGGTGGCGATGGTGACATCGGAGAGCTTCCGCTTGCAGCCGATAATGGCAGGGTTGGTCGCTGCCCGGACCTCGAGGGTGAGGTCACCATGGTTGACCAGCATCAATGAGCACTTTTTTACCTTGAAGTCCGCCGCCAGGACCTTGACGACACGATGCAGCTTATCATCGAAAGGGCGGGCGTCATCCACCAGGATATTCTCGATCTTATAGAGCAGTTTCTCCGCGGTCATATCAGCACGGGTACTTTAGCAGATTCAGCGTAACTTTGCCACTAGACTTCCATGATAATCGGCATGATCATCGGCCGACGCTCCATGGTGTTCCTCAGGTATTTCTTCAGCGTGGAGCGGAGCTTTGCCTGGATGAGCGCCGTATCGGCAATGACATCTTCCTGGAGCGTCGATAAGGTCGCTGCCATGAGGTCCCTCACCTCGTTGATGAGGTCCTGTGAGGCGTCTTCAAAGATAAAGCCCCTTGAGATGATCTCAGGGCCGGAAACGATCCTCTTGGTAAGCTTCTCAATGCCGACGAGGATGATGACAATGCCGTCATGGGCGAGCATTCTCCGGTCTCTGAGCACAATGTCTTCGACGCCGCCCGCATCCTTGCCGTCGATAAAGACCCTCCCCGTGCTCACCCTTCCGTTCTGTCGTATGCCGGCTTCGGTAACCTCGAGGATAGTGCCGTTGTTGAGAATAAAAATATTTTCTTTCGGGATTCCCGACTTCTCGGCCAGTTTGGCATGATACTTGAGGTGCCGGTACTCCCCGTGGACCGGCACAAAGTAGCGGGGCCGCACCATGTTCATCATGAGCTTGAGCTCTTCTTTCGAGGCATGCCCCGAGACATGGATCTCCGAGACCTTCTCATAGATCACTTCGGCGCCGCGCGCCATAAGGTGGTTGATGATCTTTCCTATGGACCGCTCATTGCCCGGGATCATCTTCGCCGAGAGGATGACCGTATCACCCTCCTTTATTTTTATATGCTTGTGCTCGCCAGTAGCGATCCTCGACATCACGCTCATCGGCTCTCCCTGACTGCCGGTCGTGATGATCACCGCCTCCTCGTCGCGGAGGTCCTTCAGGTTTTCGAGCCTGACCCAGGTATTTTCGGGCATCTTCAGGTAGCCGAGATCGAGGGCGATCTGCGCGTTGGAGACGATGCTCTTGCCGCACATGATCACGCGCCGTCCGAACTGGACCGCCACATCGATCGCCTGCTGGATCCGGTGTATATTCGAGGCAAAGGTAGCGATGATGATCCTTCCCGTGGTCTTTGCAAAAATATCTTCGAAAGACCGCCGCACCTCTTTTTCGGAGAAGGTAAACCCGCCCTTTTCGGCATTGGTGCTGTCCGAGAGCATGAGCAGCGTCCCTTTTTCACCGTATTCGGAGAATTTATGGAAGTCCAGTAATTCTCCGTCGACCGGTGTGGGATCAACCTTGAAATCTCCGGTATGGATGATATTCCCGAAAGGGGTGCTAATGCCGAGCCCCACCCCGTCGACGATGCTGTGGGTAACCCGTATAAACTCGATACTGAAGCTGCCGAGGGTGATAATATCGCGCGGTTTCACCGGGAACAGCGGGATGTCATCGAGGTGGTGCTCTTTCAGCTTCTCCCGTACAAGGGCAAGGGTAAGCGGCGTTCCGAACACCGGCACCTTGATCTCCCTGAGAAGAAAGGGCAATGCGCCGGTATGGTCTTCGTGGCCGTGGGTAAGAACAATCCCCTTCACCTTCTCCCTGTTTTCGAAGATGTAGGAGAAATCGGGAATGACGAAATCCACCCCCAGCATATCCTCTTCGGGGAACATAAGGCCGGCATCGACAATGAGCAGATCATCGGCGTATTGGAAGACGGTCATGTTGAGGCCGATCTCTTCGACCCCGCCCAGGGGAATGACGAGGAGGGAATCTTGGTTCATTGTTGACAGCTCACCGTTCATAGTTGAAAAATCCGATACCGAATACCGGAACAAAGCTGCGATGAACCATGAACTGTGAACTACGTGCGATCGTTATCTCCACCGTTCGATCAACTGCTCTATGCTGATATCGCCGTCGATGATCTGCATGATCATCGGTTTTGCAAATACCGCATCGGTCTTGGTCTTTCGTATATTGATAATCTTATCCTGTATGTGGAAAAAAGCATCGACCACAGCGGGAGCGAACTGCTTCTCACGGTGCTCCCTGATATACTCCAGCGCCTTTTCTATTGGCCACGCGGCCTTGTACACCCTTTCAGATGTAAGGGCGTCAAAGACATCGGCAACGGCAACGATACTTCCCGAAAGGGGGATATCCTTTCCCTTCAGTCCCAGAGGATATCCGGTCCCGTCCCAGCGCTCATGGTGGGTAAGTGATATCTCTCTGGCGAGCTCGAGTAGGGGCAGGCTGGTACCGCCCAGTATCCTGCTGCCGATGACGGTATGGAGCTTGATGACCTCGAACTCATCGGACGTCAGCTTTCCGGCCTTCAGCAATACGCCGTCGGGGATACCGATCTTTCCTACATCGTGCATAGGCGATGCATACCGCATCATCATGCGCTGCTCCTGGTCAAGTCCCAGCTCATCGGTGATCAGGTTCACGTAATCGGCGATCCGCTCGATATGTCTTCCCGTTTCGTCATCCCTGAACTCGGCGGCTTTACCCAGTCTGATGATGACCTCGACCTGGGTCTGTTCGAGCATCCTGAGTTTTTCGAGAAGATTGGTCTCCATGACATCGAGAGAGGTATTCAGAAATTCATCACGCTCTTTGAGCTTGAGCATATTGCCGACCCGCGCCTTGAGCTCCTCCACAAAAAAGGGCTTGGTAACGTAATCGTCCGCCCCCATGGAAAGGGCGCGTACAATACTCTGCTTATCGGTAAGCGCCGAAAGGACGATGATAGGGAAATAGTTCCCGTCTCTGAGCCCCTTGAGCTTCTCGAGCACCTCGAACCCGTCCATCACCGGCATCATGAGATCAAGGATCAGCAGGTCGGGGAGCCCGTTTTTGTGAATGGAATCGAGCAGCTCTTTTCCGTTCTCGGCCTTCCTGATCATCATATGGGGGTCACTCTTGAACACCGATTCCACGAGCTCGATATTGATCGAAACATCATCGGCAACGTAGACGACCCTCTTTCTTTGCAACATCGAACAACTCCTCCCTTAGCCGAGCTAGAGACTTTTGCTCCTCAACCGCAGAGAATTGCTGACCACCGAAACGGAGCTGAAAGCCATTGCCGCTGAAGCGATCATCGGGTTGAGCAGCGGTCCGCCGAAGAGGTACAGCACCCCGGCAGCAACCGGAATACCTATGATATTGTAAAAAAATGCCCAGAAAAGATTCTGTTTGATCGTTGTGATCGTCAGCTTGCTGAGCTTGATGGCATCGACAACGCTCTTCAGATGTCCCTTGATCAAGGTAATATCCGAAGCCTCGATAGCGATATCCGTGCCGGTGCCGATGGCAATGCCCACATCCGCCTCGGCAAGTGCCGGGGCATCGTTGATGCCGTCGCCTACCATGGCGGTTACCTTGCGCTCGGACTTTACCTTCTTAACCACTTCTACCTTCTGTTCGGGCTTTACTTCCGCAAAGAACGTATCGATACCCACCTCTTTCGCTATTGCCCGCGCGGTATTGCGGTGGTCGCCGGTGAGCATGATTACTTCGATGCCCATTGCGCGCAGTTCCCGTATCGCTTCGGGAGACCCCTCTTTTATAGTGTCGGCAATGGGAAAGACTGCGGTGATGCTCTTGTTGATTGCCATGAAGACGGGGGTTTTCGCATCAAGGGATATCCGCTCGGACAACGAATGTACCGCAGCGGTATCGATCCCCTCCTTCCGGAGCATGTCCTCATTGCCGATAAAGACCTCTACCACATCTCCCCCTACTCGTGTATCTATTGCCCTCTGCAGTCTGACCTGAGCCTTGATGCCGCCGCCCGGTACCGCAGTAAAACCGCCAGGATCGGAAATGGTGAGATTGCGCTCAGCCGCTTTCCTGACGATTGCCTGGCCGAGAGGATGCTCCGAGAGCTTTTCCGCTGATGCGGCAATCTGTAAAACAATATCAGGCGATAAAGACCCTTGCCCGTTGTCCGATGCACCATGCCCGCCGCCGACTATTATTATATCGACGACTTCGGGCTCTCCTTTAGTAATCGTACCCGTCTTGTCAAGGACGACAGCTTCAATTTTGTGTGATAACTCAAGGGCCTCGGCATCTCTTATCAATATCCCATTTTCAGCACCCTTCCCGGTGCCGACCATGATCGCCGTTGGTGTGGCGAGCCCCAGCGAGCAGGGACAGGCAATGATGAGCACAGCAATAAAGTTCATCAAGGCCAGTGTAAAGGACGGCGCCGGACCGAAGAAGTACCATAAGGCAAAGGTAACTAATGCAATACTGATGACGACGGGAACAAAGATCGAGGCGATCTTGTCGGCAAGCCGCTGAATGGGAGCCTTGCTCCCTTGGGCATCCTCGACGAGCCGGATGATCTGCGCGAGGGCGGTCTCCTTGCCGATCTTCAGCGCCCTCAGTCTAAAGCTGCCTGCCTTATTCACCGTGCCGCTGTAGACGGAATCGCCGGCCTTTTTCTCGACCGGCAGGCTCTCGCCGGTCAGCATCGATTCATCGACGGTCGAATTTCCCTCAACCACCTCGCCGTCAACAGGAATTCTTCCGCCCGGCTTTACGACAACGATATCGCCGGCCGTCACCTCCTCGATCGGAATCTCTCTCTCCATCCCGTTACGCACCACAACCGCGGTCTTTGCCTGGAGGCCCATCAGCTTTCGTATCGCCTCCGATGTCTTTCCTTTAGCCCGCGCTTCGAGCAGCCTGCCAAGGAGAATAAGGGTGATAATGGTTGCCGATGTATCGTAGTACACATGGGCCGGCTTTCCCCCGTGAGCAAAGACGTGCGGGAAGAAGGTGGCAATCAGACTGTACACATACGCAGAAGTAGTTCCCACGCTGATAAGGGTATTCATATTGGTCGCCCCGTGCCTCAGGGCTGAAAGCGCTGCGGCATGGAACCGCATTCCTGTCCAGAACTGCACGGGTGTCGCAAGAAGAAAGAGGAGATACACATTGGAAAGGACCGGCAGCGAGGGGAGCATGCTCCCGATAATAACCGGCGCGGTGAAGAGGGCGCTGATGATGAATTGTTTTTTTAAATTGCCGTACTCCTTCTCTCTCCGTTCCCTTTCACGGTCGACAAACTGTTCGGTCAGCTGCTCGGCGGCGTAGCCTGCTTCGTGGATGATTCTTTTGAAGTCTTCAAAGCCGACAATCGTGGGGACATACTCGACCGACGCCTTCTCAGCGGCAAGATTGACGGTAGCATTCACGACACCATAGAGACCCTTCAGCGCCCGCTCCACTGCAGCAACGCAGGCGGCACAGGTCATCCCGCGGACGGCGAAATCCATCTTTACGGTAGCAACACCGTACCCTTCCTCTTTGATGACGTTAATGACCGTCTCAAGGGGGACAGGATTATTGGGATCACTGAATTCGACCGTCGCCCGTTCAGCGGGGAAATTGACGGTGGTGCTCTTGATGCCTTCTACTTTAGGGAGCGCTCTCTCGATCGCTGCCGAGCACGCAGCGCAGGTCATGCCTGTAACAGGAATATCTACTTTAAAAGCCATTTCATTATTTTAATTAACACCTTTGGTAAAATGCAAAAATTTCGAGAAAAAATACGGCCCCGGCGTCCATATCAAGGGCGGCAGTTGTTCAGACGGCATAGCAGTCGTGGTAAGCGGTAAGCACGAGATGGGCGGCATCTGCTGTCCCCTCCCTGCCGAGAAAGCAAAGAGGCTCGATCTGGTTCAGTATAAGGTAGCTGTGGATATCAAGGCGGTTATGCTCAATCCCAAGAACCCGTTGAACAATCTTACCTTAAAACAGCTTTCCGATATCCATAACGGCCTGATTACGAACTGAAAGCAGGTCGGCGGTCCCGACAGATCAATTGCGCTGGTGTACCGTGACCACTGCAGGGACATGGACGAACCGGTGCGAAAGGTGATCGGCATAGAAGGCGCTGTTGCAAAGAAAGCTATTGTCGTAAAAACCGACAAAGAGGTTATCGACTACGCCGAGCGGTTTGAAGGCGCCGTAGGTATTGCGCCGAGGGTCTTCGCCCGGGAGTCGAAGGTCAAAATCATAAGCGTCGACGGTGTTGCTCCAACATCCGACAACACCGAAAAGGGCAGCTATTCGCTGAAAGAAGCCTCTCCGGCAAGCTCATCATACGGTTTCCCCTCACCGACATAAACAATGTCCTCATCGGCAGTGTGCTCGTCATCCAGGAGGACAGGCTTCCCGGCATTATTGCCAGAACGCACCTGACCCTTCTTCTTGTTGCAATTGTTGCTGTTTCAATTTGCGTACAGTTTTTGGTCATGAACAACGGCGTCGGCATCGACGACGGAGTACGGGACAAGATATTCTATCCGTTCTTCACGACAAAGACCGTGGGCAAAGGCACTGGCCTGGGACTTACAATAAGTTACGGCATAGTCCAGAATCACGGTGGGGAGATACTTGCAGAAAGCAGGAAAGGACATGGAAGCACGTTCAGAATAAAACTGCCTATTTGATTTTCCCTGTATCATTTTTGTAAAAGTTAAATTGTCTTCTCGTTATTCCTTGTGATATATTACGGCATGAAAAAGAAGTACCCGGACGGAAAACACAAACACCAAAATGCTCACCGCCCGCATGAAACAACAGGCGATAAACGTAAAGGTTATGCGTTAAGAGGAAGGATATGGATTGAAGGGAAGAACGGGACGTTTCTCGGATACGGCAGGGTTGTGCTGCTTGAGAGGATTAGGCAGTATGGCTCTATCTCAAAGGCATCAAAATCGATGGAGATGTCGTATCGCGCTGCATGGGAACTTGTGGAATCAATGAACCATCAGTCCGAAACGCCTCTTGTTGTCACTGCTACGGGAGGCAAGGGCGGAGGGGGAGCAAGGCTTACTGATGCCGGAGAACACGCTATTCAGGAGTTCTGGAGGCTTCATGAGAGGTTCGGAGAATTTTTGAAGGAAGAGGCGGGAGGATTCAAAATTTGATTTTCATTGATCGGAGTTGCGGTTTGAAAATGCGGGAGGCTGCATCATGTGCGGCAGACTTTTAAGTTTGATCGCTTTGATGGTTTTTGGGATTGTAATTATGTGGGCAGATGTATCTTCGGGAGAACAGAGGCTCATGGTCTTTGCAGGCGCTGCAAGCAAACCGCCTACCGAGGAGGCGGCAAGGGCATTCGAGAAAAAAACCGGCGTCACGGTGGACATAGCCTTCGGAGGCTCGGGATATGTCATGTCTCAGATGATCCTCGGCAAAAAAGGCGATATTTATTTCCCGGGTTCATCGGATTACATGGAACTGGCGAAGAAAAAAGGAGTCGTGTTTCCCGAGACAGAGAAATACGTGGTCTATCTCGTCAATGCCATTAATGTCCAGAAGGGAAATCCGAAGAATATAAGATCGTTGAAAGACCTGACGAAACCGGGTATCAAGGTGGCCATTGCCAATCCCGAAGGGGTATGTGTCGGAGCCTATGCGGTCGAGATAATAGAAAAAAACTTTACTCCCCAAGAAAAGGCTGCATTTAAGAAGAACCTCATAAATTACACGGAGAGTTGCGAAAAGACGGCCACCGCCATATCCTTGAAGGCTGCGGATGCCGTGATCGGATGGAGGGTATTTCAATACTGGGATCCGGAAAGGATAGAGACGATACGTCTTAAGAAATCCGAGATCATTCGCATCGGTTATATTCCGGTAGCGATAGCCAAGTTTACCAAAAACAGGGAACTTGCCCGGAAGTTTATAGATTATCTGCTTTCTGAAGAAGGCAAGGCTATTTACCGGAAATACAATTATTTCATGACCCCGGACGAAGCGGTCGCATGGGTAGGCGAAAAGAAGCCTGTTGGCGGGGAATATGTTGTACCGGGGGAATGGATTAAGAAGTGACATTCAAGAGGCTGACGATATCCTTTGCGGTGTCGATCTTTACCCTGTATGCGGGACTGGCGCTGTCGCTGCTTTATTTCTGGAAGCGGCCGCTCTTTATGGATACCCTTTTTTCGGAAAGGACGCTTTTTTCCTTAAAACTGAGCGTGTCTGCCGCCACTGCAGCAACTTTACTGTCACTGATTATCGCCGTGCCCTCGGCATACGCCCTTTCGAGATTCGATTTCAGGGGCAGGCATATTATAGACACTATCCTTGAACTTCCCATGATGGTATCACCAGCCGCGCTTGGCGCGATGCTGCTCATATTTTTCAATAATCCCATCGGTACGTGGATCCAGGACAACTACGCACAACTCGTCTTCACCGCATACGGGATAGTTCTCGCCCAGTTTGTAACGACCGTCGGTGTCGCTGCACGGCTGATCAAATCAGCCATGGACGAGATACCGCATAGATACGAAGATGTGGCCCGCTCTCTCGGCGCATCTCCGGCAAAGGCCTTTTTTACCGTGACACTGCCCCTGTCGAGAAACGGCATTATGGCCGCCTCGGTGCTCACATGGGCAAAGGCGCTGGGGGAGTTCGGCGCGACCATCACCATAGCCGGCTCGATGGCGATGAAGACCGAGACCCTGCCTATCGCCATCTTCATGAGGCTTTCGAGCGCTGATATTGAGGGTACTGTTGTTTTGATACTCCTGCTCACCTCGATCGGACTCGCAACGCTCTACGGCGTGAGAATGTTGACGAAAAGGGGACGGCTCCGTGATTGAGATAAGAAATATTGCGGTTCAAACGAAGGGGTTCTCATTGGAGGATATATCCCTGACAGCGGAGTCGGGCTCGTGCCACGTTATTATCGGACCGACCGGTTGCGGCAAGACGACGCTCCTTGAAGCCGTCATAGGATTCAGAAAGATTCAGAAAGGCAGTATTGTCTTGGATGGAAGAGATATAACGAATCTGCCCGTGCATGAAAGGGGATTCTCTTATGTCGCACAGGATTTGGCCATATTCCCGCATCTGACGGTGGAAGGGAATATCTTTTACGGTATCAGGCACAGCCGTAATAGAGGACACAAAAAGCGTTACGAGGCGGCACGCGAAATCGCCGCGTCATTGGGTATCGCCCATCTGCTCAAAAGGAAGGCGGTCAACCTCAGTGGAGGGGAGCGGCAGAGGGTCGCCATTGCCCGGGCGCTTGCGCCGGGGCATAGATACCTTCTCCTTGATGAACCGCTATCTTCGCTTCATGAGGGAATGAAAAAGGAGATGTGGTTTTTGCTCAGGGAGTTACAGCAGAAATACGGATTCACAACCCTGATGGTGAGCCATGACATGGAGGAGACATTCTTCTTGGCGAATCATATCAGCATCATGATCGGCGGCAGGATTCGCCAGACCGGGGAAAAGGACGAGATATATCACAGTCCTTCGACGCGCGACGTGGCTGAATATTTCGGCATTAAAAACATATTCAGAGCTGAGATAACCGGGGTCGATAGTGACGGCGTCTCCGTCTTTTGTCCTGAACTCGCCGCTACGCTCACTGCGCCGCCTGACAGGCTGAGGATAATAGAGCCGGGGGCTTCCGTTGAGATAGGCATACGGGCAGAGGAGGTACTGATCCTGGGGCACGACTGCCGGGAGTATGCACATGACAATATATTGCAAGGTAAGATAGCCAATGTTTTCGGAAAAGGGGGATCGCATACGGTTTTTTTCAGCCCGGAAGGCGCGCTCAGGACGATCGAAATAGAGGTCACCAATTACGTCTTCCGGAAACTGGACATTCAAAAGACACAGGACGCAACAGTGGCTTTGAGGAGAAAGAGTCTGTTTTTTATCGGCGGGATGACAGCTACAGGTTAGCTTTGTCCGGCCGGGAGATGCCTTTCATTTACGTGCGGGGCGCAAACATGATGATGGCCATGCCGATTATCGCCACCACCGAACCGGCGACATCCCACAGATGCGGACGGACACCGTCTACAAGCCAGAGCCAAAGCAATGCAGTGGCGACATAAACCCCTCCATAGGCTGCATAGATACGGCCGGCGTCGGAGGGATGAAGCGTAAGCAGCCAGACAAAAATACCGAGCGATATCGAGGCCGGCCCCAAAACCCAGACCGGAGCGCGTCCTTTCAACCAAAGATACGGCAGATAGCAGCCGGCGATTTCAGCGACGGCAGTTATGACAAATAGACCTGTTGTTGCAAGAGCTTTCATCGATAGCTCAAATCTCCAAATGTTAATACAATGATGCACAGCCATGAAAAGGAGCGATTTGTGATAGTATAACAGAAATTTGCTCGTTCTCCGGAAGAATCAGCGCCGTCTCATTCGGCTATTCTGCCGGTTGGATCACAGGCGAATACCAGCGGTAATGGCAACAGACAATGCAACGTCGGTCAGTTTTCTTCTATTATGGCTCTTCAGGGTTTTGTGTGGAAGCAGAGGGGTTAAAATGAGGGTCTGATTTCGTGCAAGCTGCCTTTCAAAATGGCGGGTGCAGGATAAAGAGCTTTAACGGCAGCTGTGGGGATTAAAAGAACCGTGGGACGTGTCGGCTATCAAGGTGGTCGTTGTGCGGGGCTAAGAGTAGATTTATGGATCACATGGCCGCGCGACCGGAAGGCAATTCACGTTTTACAGCCTTATTTGAGCGATTGGCAATTGATGTGCTTTTAGGCTGTTTGAACCAGACCAAGGCGAAGGAGCTGTCAAGTCTCACTTGGGATCAGGCGCATCTGATTCAGGAGAAGGCAGTGCGCAGAGGTCTTCAGAGGAGGCAGGGCGCCGCCCTCCGGCGGATGGGGGTGAATGAGAAGAGTTTTCTAAAAGGGCACCGGTGTGCCGCAGTTCTGAGCGATTTGGATAAAGGGCGGGTGCTGGACGTAGCGCAAGAACGGAAGGAAGATTTTTTTAAGGAACTGCGTGGAAGGATGCCGGAGGAGCAGCGGCAGCAGATAGCGGCGGTGACAATAGACATGTGGAAGCCGTATATCAATGCCGTGGAAAAACTACTGCCCGAGGCTGACATCGTACATGATAAGTTTCATATAGCGAAGTATCTGGGCGAGGCAGTGGATAAGGTGCGGAAATCAGAGCACAGAGGGCTCAAGAAGGAAGGCGAAGAGACACTGAAGGGGACAAAGTACTTGTGGCTTACCAATCCCCGGAACTGGAGTGATGAGCAGAAGCGGCAGTTCAAGGAATTGAAGAGCAAGGGGTTACAGGTAGGGCGTGCCTGGGCCATTAAAGAGCTGTTCTCAGATTTAAGGGACTGCAGCTATGAGAAATCGGCACGGCACTTTTTCAAGAGGTGGTACTGGTGGGCAACCCACTCAAGGTTAAAGCCGATGGCAGAGGTTGCCAAGACGCTGAAGCGGCATCCGGACAACATACTGACTTACCTAAGGCATCGAATTACGAACGCAGTGGCTGAGGGAATCAACAGCAAGATTCAGCAGGTGAAGTCAGCAGCACAGGGATTCAGAAACTTTGAGAATTACAGAACCGCTATACTGTTCTTCTATGGAAAGCTGGATATGTACCCACAGGAATCCCAGCAGAGCCCCCAAAAGGCCATGTCGTGACTCCTTTTGACATAGAGCATCTGCAGAGGCGTGGAAAAGAGCACCTGTTAGTAGTAAGCATCGCAGGTGACGAGATGCATGAGGATGACGCAGCGCATGTCCTTTCCGCTGTGCTCATGGGCAAAGGGGTGGCCATAGAGGGAGAGCATCGGCAGGCGGGAGCTTGCCGAGCTCGGTCATGGTGGATTGTGCCTCAATTGCAGAGAGTGCAGGTATCCACTTTGTCCTTTCGGAAAGTAGGCGTCACCACTGGAGATATACTCCTATACTGTTCAGTCCCGTAATGGAATCAGGCGATGTGAAGGATTTCTTGAAAGCAGCATGAATTGAAATACCAACTCCATTTTTGTCTTAGCTGGAAATGGTGTACTATCTCTTGCTTTTCACCACTGATTCACCATTGTTAATTGATTTGACTTGCAGGTACTATTTTGCTATTTTAAAGGAAAGTGAAAAGGCGATGGAGTTCGCCGTTAACCGCTTCTGCTTCCGAAGCTGATAACTCCTACGATGTCGGTCTTCAGCTTTTAGCTTTCAGCGGTTCAGTATTTTTACTGATCGCTGGGTGCTGATCGCTGATCGCTTACAAGTAGGAGTTTTTTAATGTCCGCAAAGGAGAAAGCTGATGCATGAGGTCTGGGGGATAGCGGCACTCTGGTTGGGACTCGCCTTAATCGCGACTCTGCTTTCCATATGGCTCCGTATTGCCACCGCCCTTTCCGAGATCGTCGTCGGTACCGTCGCTCAGTTAATCATAGGCGCTCTCATTGGAGCAACGCTCGGCTCAAATGAGCCATGGATCAAGTTTCTCTCCGGCACAGGAGCTATTGTGCTTACCTTTCTTGCAGGGGCGGAGCTTGATCCGGTTGTCTTTAAGGCAAAGCTGAAAGAAGCATCAGCCATCGGGGTCATCTCTTTCCTCGCACCCTTTCTCGGCTGCACCGCAGCCGCTTACTATCTCCTCCATTGGACGGTGAAGGCAAGCTGGCTCTCAGGCGTGGCCCTCTCGACGACCTCGGTTGCCGTGGTATACGCGGTCATGCTCGAGCTGGGACTGAACAAAACCGACTTCGGCAAAGCCGTGCTCGCCGCTTGTTTCGTCACCGACCTCGGGACCGTCCTCGCGCTGGGGCTCATCTTCGCGCCGTTCACAATAAAGACATTGATCTTTGTCGGGGCCAACACCGTAGTATTCTTCATCCTGCCATCACTTACCCCGCGCTTCTTTAAAAAATACGGGGGTCGGCCATCGGAGCTCGAAGCTAAATATCTTCTGATGATCCTTTTCGGTCTGGGGTCCCTGGCGGTGTGGTCGGACAGCGAAGCAGTGCTGCCCGCATATGTGGTGGGCATGGTGCTTGCCGGGACTGTGGGCAGAGATCATGTACTTATAAGACGGCTCCGTACCCTGACCTTCGGCCTGCTTACGCCGTTCTACTTTATACGCGCCGGATCGTATGTCTCGGTTCCGGCTATAATCGCTGCCCCTGCCGCTCTGCTTGTGCTTTTTGGCGCAAAGATGGTCACTAAAATCGTTGGAGTGTACCCCGCAACGAAGCTCTACAAATACGCACAGAAAGAGGGCATCTACACGACTCTGCTTATGTCCACGGGATTGACCTTCGGCTCGATCTCGGCCCTTTTCGGGCTTACGCATGGGATTATAAGCCAGCAGCAATACTCGCTTCTCATCGTCGCAGTTATCGGCAGCGCAGTCGTGCCGACGCTCATAGCCAACGCCTTCTTCATTCCACACTATCTATTACCTGAGAGGAAAAAAGATGAACACTCTGTATAGCCAAGGAGGTCTCTATGCTTAAAAAGATGCTCGTTGCCTTTGACGGCTCTCCCCAATCGTATAAAGCCTTTGATTTTGCGCTTGAGACAGCACGGCTCTGTCCGGTAGTAGCGCCTGAGATACTCGTCCTTTCGGTCGCCCAGCCCCCGGAACCGATCGATATCGTCGAGATGGACGCCGTAATCGACAATGCAACGCAGCATTATGAAAAGCTCTTGGCAGAACTCAGGGAGAAGGCTAAGACAAAGGGGCTGGAGATAAGGACGACCATTGCGGTGGGACACCCGGCAGACCAGATCATCAGATACGCAAAAGAAGAAAAGAGCGACATGGTGATCGTGGGACAGAAAGGAAAGTCGAAAGTAGAAAGCTGGCTTCTGGGCTCGGTTTCAAAAAGGGTGGCCACTTATGCCCCCTGTACGGTAACCATTGTGAAATAATTGTAGGAGAGGAGCTTGTTGTACATGATCAAGAATTATCTGATGATAGGGACAGGCGGCTTTATCGGTGCAATGACCAGATATGGCCTCGCAACATGGGTAGGACAGAAGTGGGGGAAGGACTTTCCCATGGGCACGTTTCTCATTAACGTAAGCGGCAGCTTCCTGATCGGCTTATTGATGACTCTTCTTACGGAACGGCGCATGGTGAATCCCCAATGGAGATTACTGCTGGTCGTCGGCTTTCTCGGCGCGTACACGACCTTCTCGACCTTTGAATACGAAACAGGGGGGCTACTCAAGGATGGCGAGATGCTGCTTGCATCATTGAACATTATACTCAGCGTCCTTTTAGGTTTCGTTGCCTTAAAAACGGGAGAAGTGATAGCAAAAAGCATATAGGAGATGACACATGGTAACCAAAGGGCCAGCAAAGAAACTTACGGTATACGTAGACGAAACAGACCGGTTCACGGGCAAACCGGTCTATGAGGTGCTGCTGGATATTCTTTACAAGAAGAAGATCGCCGGGGTGAGCGTCTTCAGGGGCATGGCCGGATACGGAACCGATGGGGTCTTTCATACGGCAAAAATGCTCGAACTGTCAACCACTCTGCCGGTGAAAGTCGAGGCAGTAGACTCCGAGGACATGATCAATAAAGTTCTGCCCGATATCTATCATGTCGTGGAGAAAGGGCTTATAGAAGTGAGCGATACCACCGTGGTCAAGAGTCGTCCCATGGCGGTAAAGGAAGAGAAAGAGGAAGGAGAGCATATGAAACTCGAAGGCAAGGCAAAGATGCTCCGAATAATCATAAGCGGAGATGATAAGTGGGAGGGCGAGCCGCTCTATGAGGCAATAGTAAAAAGACTCATCATGAATGATATTGCCGGGGCGACCGTGTATAAGGCGATTGCTGGATATGGCCCTCACCGGAGATACCACAAGAAGAAGACCCTTTCAAAGAAAGAGGAAGTGCCTATCCTGATTACGGTGATGGACAGCGAAGAGAATATTAGTAAGGTTATTCCCATTCTCGATGGCATGGTGGACGAGGGCATCGTCGTACTATCGGATGTGAATGTCATAAAGTACACCCATAGGGACGTAAATCCAGAAGTGCTGTAGCAAGGCGATGGGCAATGGATTCGGGAACAGATATATCCGTACCCTCACGGTATGCACATCTAAAGGCTGAACTTCTGCGCTGTATCGATGAAGTGTCAGCCATTGAATATCTTCGCGGCTGCCCCTGCGAAGAGCTCAGGGAAAAAATCGCAACGAACACATTCAACCTCATCGTTGTCGGACAGTTCAAGAGAGGGAAGACCAGCCTTATCAATGCCCTCTTGGGAGCTGAGATCTTGCCGGTTGCTGTAGTGCCTCTAACTTCAATCGTTACGATCATGACCTATGGGGAGACCATGAGTATCAAGGTCTACTTCAATGACGGCAGGGCCACAGAGATCAAGCCCGAAAGTCTTCCGGAATACGTCACGGAAAAGGGAAACCCGAAAAACATCAAGGATGTAAGCGAGGTTATAGTCACCTACCCCTCACCCTATCTCAAAGAAGGTGTCCGGCTTATTGATACACCGGGCGTAGGCTCCATCTACCAGCATAATACCGACGTGGCTTACCGATACCTGCCGAAGTCTGATGCAGCTGTCTTTCTCCTGTCTGTCGATCAGCCCATGGGCAAAGCTGAACTGGATTTCCTGCAAGACGTAAAGGAATACTCTCACAAGATATTTTTCCTTCTTAATAAGGCTGATTACTTGAATGAAAACGATCTAAGGGAATCAATCGATTTTACAAGAAGCGTCCTCAAGGAGATTATGGGGGCCGAGGTGCGGATATTCCCTGTCTCAGCCCGGCTGGCACTGGAGGGCAAACTCACCAATTCCGAGGATATGGTTCAGAAGAGCCTTCTGCCCCGCTTCTCACATATGCTGGATACCTTTCTCCTGGAGGAGAAGGGGAAGGTGCTCATCGTATCAGCGGCGAACAACCTGCTCAGGGTGATCTCTCAGACTAAGCTTGAGCTTGAGCTTGAAATGAAATCCCTTACCGCCCCTCTTGACGAACTGCAGCAGAAGATCAGGGCATTTGAGGCGAAAAAGCAGGAAGTATTGCTCGAAAAACAGGACTTCGATATCCTCCTCGATGGCGAAACAAAGAGACTGACCAGGGACGTCCTCGATGAGGATATTACGCGGTTCAGAAAGGAACTGCTTGCCCGCGTGCAAGCACACCTTGAGGAGCAGTTCACTCAAATGAAAACACTTCCTTCCAGGCAGCTCAGGACCGCTCTTGAACAGGCCATCATAGACCATGTAAAGCAGGCGTTCAGCACTTGGCGGGTGATGGAAGAGGACCGGCTTGCAAAGGCCTTTGAAGTGATTTGCAGGAGGTTCGTGGTAAAGATCGATGACGCTATTGACGCGCTCCTGAAGTTCTCGTCCGATCTCTTTGATATCCCCTTCGAGGCGATCAAAACCGAGGCACTCTGGTCTACCAAATCACGGTTTTATTATAAATTCAAGGAGCAGCCCGGAGGGATCGAGATGGTCGCCTCTTCGTTGACGATCGCGCTGCCTAAATTTATCGGAGACAGGATCATCCTTAAGAAGATGCAGGACTATCTTGTCCGGGCCATAGATCTGCAATTGGGAAGGTCAGGGAATGATTTCGAGGAGCGGATACAAAGAAGCAAGCTGGCCTTCAGATGGGAGATGCTCCAAAAAATAGAGGCGACTATCGAGGGGATTGGCACCGCGATAGAAAAAGGCGTGAACCAGCGGAGCAGGGGCGAAGAGGAGGTCGAGGAGCGAAAGAGGATATTGGCAGAGACGGCACAAAAAATAGATGCCATCAGAGATGCCCTCAATGGCATCAAGAAGGAAGCCGCATAGCCATGCGTAACAAATTCTTTGGGTTCGACAAGAATGTGGTCATCACCGGGCTGGTGAGTTTTTTCATGGATTTCAGCTCCGAGATGATATACCCGCTTGTGCCGCTCTTTCTGTCGAATGTCCTTGGGGCGAACAAATCTACCATCGGGCTTATAGAGGGCGTTGCCGAATCGACGGCAAGTCTGCTGCGCGTTTTTTCAGGCTGGCTTTCCGATAGAATAGGCAGTCGCAAATGGCTCATGGCAGCCGGATACGGCATCTCCACCCTGAGCAGACCTCTTATTGCTTTAGCTCCCGATTGGCACTATGTCCTCACTTCAAGGTTTACTGATCGGTTCGGCAAAGGCATACGGGTTGCTCCCCGAGACGCGCTTATTGCAGAATCATCTGAAAGCGCCTGCCTCGGCCGGGCGTTCGGTCTGCAAAAGGCGATGGATACATTCGGAGCGGTTATAGGACCCGCCGTTGCATTCCAATTGCTCGGGCTGCTCGACAACGACTACCGGAAGGTCTTCTGGATCTCAATAGTACCCGGAGCGATTGCGGTCCTCCTGATTATCCTCTTCATTACTGAGCAGAGAAAGAAAACCCCTCTTCCCAGCTCCGCCAGGCCGAAGCTCACCACCGACCATTTCGACGCCCGGTTCAGATTTTTCGTCGTGATCATGACTATTTTTGCCCTGGGCAATTCCAGTGACGTTTTCCTGATATTGAGAGCGCAGCAGGTGGGCATCCCTACAGTGATGATTCCTGTTGTGTATCTGTCATTTAATCTTATCTATTCTCTATCCGCCATACCAGCCGGCATAGCGGCAGACAGATTCGGCAGAAAGAGG
>JBFMCP010000009.1:0-86336 GCA_040754455.1 Nitrospirota bacterium | reverse complement strand
TGACATAAAAGGACGTGCCGCAGGTCATCTCCCTGAGCTGGTCGAAGAGATGTAAGGTCGCTGTTTCGACCGGATGAGCGGCGAAACTGTTCTTTACGTAGTGATTAAATATGCCGACGATCTTGCTGCCGTCGGACTCCCGTACCCGTCGAATGCTGAATTCCATCGATGCTCCTATCTACAATAAGATGTGGTCTTATAGTATACCCCACTCCTGGCGGATATTTCTCCCGCTCTTCCCGGCGCTCAGATGAATTTCTGCATCCAGACGACATCGAACTCTTTCCCGAACTTGACACCGCCTTTTTTGAAACGCGCTCTCCACCCCCCCTGCGCTTATGGGACTCAATGATGTCCTCGTCATGTGAACAGATACTGGCGAACAGGGTGGTGCTATTCATGTTCCGTGCGTCCTCGATCAGGTGTCCATAAGCATGGTCCCCAACTCGCGGTGCAGATACTCGGGGGCGATCAAGTGCGCCACCTCCGCGGTTTTGGAAAATGCCGCTGCATGGTGGTGCTCTTTCAGCAGGCCGAAACCGGTCACCTCGGCAGCATTCTTCTCGATAATGTAAAAGGACGATCCGCAGGTCATATTTCTGAGCTTGTCGAAAAAGAGAAGAGTCGTCATCCCCACCAGAGAGGCGGAAAAGCTGTGCTCCACATAGTGGTTGAAGATCTTGATGCCGTCAGATTCGCGGACCCGGTGAATGCTGAACTCTGCCATTGCTTCCGGCGTGGAATGGTTCGTACGTACACTACACAACGAATAACATATTATTTATTCTATCTTTTTGTGTTTGTTTTGTTCGAAGGAGGTGCCGGATGCTCAGGAGTACGGGGTAGTGATTATTGCACTTCTTTGTTGTCCGGCCGTTCCTGCGGGACCGGTGTCTTCTGCTGTTTGAAGCGCCTGCTGATCGCTCGTGAGGAGTGTATGATCATCATGATCAGGACTCCGGTGAGCACCGAAAGAAAGATGACTATGGCAAGAGAGGCCTCGAACCTCCACAAGAAAAAGGTAATGATGACCGGCGCCGCGTTCTGGATCGAAAAGATGGCGACGAGCAGCACGATGATCAGCAAAAGCAGCAATGCAAACATGACGTCCTCCCCCGCATCTACCAGAGTGTAATAAATAACGCTGTCTCTGTCAATTGTGCCTGCTCAGATGAATTTCTGCATCCAGACGACATCGAACTCTTTCCCGTGCTTGATGCCGACTTTCTTGAAGCGCCCGCATTCTCCGAACCCCTTTTTCCGGTGAAAGGTGATACTCTCCTCGTCCAGAGAGGAGATGCCCGCAAGCAGCGTCACGATCTTCATCTTTTTTGCATCATTGATCAGGACATCGAAGAGCATTGACCCCAACCCCTGGTTTCGAAATCCAGGGGAGATGAGGTACGCCAAATCCGCAGTCCTGCAGAATGCCGCTGAAGGATGGTGCTCTTTCAGCAGGCCGAAACCGACCACTTCACTCTGATCCTTTTCGATGACATAAAAGGACGTGCCGCAGGTCGTCTCCCTGAGCTGATCGAAGAGATGTAGGGTCGCTGTTTCGACCGGATACGCGGCAAGACTATTTCCTGCATGATAATTGAAGATACCGATGATCTTGCTACCGTCGGATTCCCTTACCCGTCGGATGCTGAATTCCATAGGTGCCACCCCCCGTGCTGCTTTATTTTTTAAGTAAAACACCCCAGTTAAGTATACCCTACTTGGCATTTTCCTGCCACAGCGCACAGCGGCTCTGGGACAGGGCAATCGCATCAAAAGGGGTGGCGGGAAGGAGCTTTAGAGTGCCTCCTTAGCTCCCATAAATGACTCAAACTCTCTTCATGCCATCTCTTTAATGGAGAAAAGTGTGGGCAGATCAATTCCAATGAATGCGTATTGAGAAAGCTCCTTGGAGTGCCCCTTCCCGCCACCCATAGGGGAGTGCGGAGTGGGGTTACCCTCTCGTCAGATGACGATATTTGATACGGTGAGGCTGGTCAGCGGCAGCGCCGAGGCGGGCCTTCCGGTCAGCCTCGTATTCCGAATAATTTCCATCGAACCACACCACCTTGCTGTCGCCCTCAAAGGCGAGGATATGCGTCGCGATACGGTCGAGGAACCAGCGGTCGTGGCTGATGACCACAGCGCAGCCGGCGAAATTCTCCAGCGCCTCTTCGAGCGCGCGCATAGTGTTCACGTCCAGGTCGTTTGTCGGTTCGTCGAGCAGGATGACGTTGGCCCCTTCCCGCAGCATGCGGGCGAGATGAACACGGTTCCGCTCGCCGCCGGAGAGCATCGAGACCCTTTTCTGCTGATCGCTTCCCGAGAAATTGAAGCGCGCCACATAGGCGCGTGAGCTGACCTCGCGCTTGCCGAGCTGGATCATGTCTTCACCGCCGGAGATTACCTCCCAGATCGTCCTGTCCGGATCGAGTGTGCTCCGGCTTTGGTCAACGTAGCCGAGCTTGACCGTTTCTCCTATTTTAAAAGTTCCCGAATCGGGCTGCTCCTGTCCGGTGATCATCCTGAAGAGCGTGGTTTTCCCCGCTCCGTTAGGGCCGATTACGCCGATAATGCCGCCCGGCGGCAGGGAAAAGGTCATTCCCTCCATGAGGATGTTGTCGCCGTATGCCTTTGTCACATTCTCGGCCTCGACAACGACATTGCCGAGGCGCGGTCCGGGCGGGATGTAGATTTCGAGCTCTTTTGCCTGCTTATCGACGTCCTGGCTGAGAAGCTGCTCGTAAGAATTGATGCGCGCCTTTGATTTTGCATGACGTCCCTTGGGCGACATCCGTATCCATTCGAGCTCGCGCTGCAGCGTCTTCTGCCGCTCGCTCTCTGCCTTCTCCTCCTGCTGCAAGCGGTTTTTTTTCTGTTCCAGCCATGAAGAATAGTTCCCCTTCCAGGGGATCCCCTGTCCCCGGTCAAGCTCAAGTATCCATCCAGCGACGTTATCGAGGAAATAGCGGTCATGTGTCACAGCGATGATCGTGCCGGCGTAATTCTGCAGATGGTGTTCAAGCCAGGCAACGGTCTCGGCATCAAGGTGGTTCGTCGGCTCATCAAGAAGCAGGATATCAGGCTTCTGAAGGAGGAGCCTGCAGAGGGCCACACGGCGCCGCTCACCTCCAGAGAGCACCTTCACCGGCGTATCACCCGGCGGGCAGCGCAGGGCATCCATCGCCATTTCGAGTTTCGAATCCAGGTCCCAGGCATCCAGCGCATCGAGCTTTTCCTGCACCTTGCCCTGCCGCTCGATGAGCTTGCTCACCTCATCATCCGACATGGGCTCGGCTAACTTTTCGTTGATGGTATTGTATTCATTGAGCGTATCAACGATCTCCTGCACGCCCTCTTCCACGATCTGTCTCACCGTTTTGCTGTCATCCAGCTGCGGCTCCTGTTCGAGGAGGCCGACGGTATAGCCGGGAGAAAGGGCGATCTCGCCGTTGAATTCCTTGTCTTTTCCTGCGAGTATACGGAGCAGGGAGCTTTTCCCCGACCCGTTCAGACCGATGACACCGATCTTCGCCCCATAGAAATAAGAGAGAGAAATGTCTTTCAGCACCGGTTTCTTGTCATAGTACTTGCTTACTCCGATCATGGAGTAGATCACTTTATTCGGCTCATTACTCATTGCAGGTACAACCTTTCTTCTTTATGCGGTATTATGCGCTCAGCACATTAAAACAGCTGAGCTTTTCAGTATACCATGAGGCAAAGGGGATTATCGAATGGCACGCCGTAGGCTTTGTCCTACACGCAAAACAGCAGGGGATGTAGGGTTTTCCCTTCATGCCCGACGGCAAGTATCTGCTTTTTCATAACGATAAAAATGGTACTTACCCTGCACTCCACTACAGTGAACCATTGCCGGCGGCATAGGCGCATACCACTAGGAGGTGCATCTATGAGAAAAGAGAAAAAGTGGGAACGGTCCATTGCACGACTGCAGCGTCCTGTGGTGCTCTGGCTCGCCGCCGGGGTCATCCTCCATTTCAGATGGAGGGACAAGAAAAAAGTTTTCCTATATGCGCTTTCTTTCCAAGGGAGCAATCGCTGGTCCCTCGATCACTTCACCGTCCGAGCTGAAGCGGCTGCCGTGGCAGGGGCAATCCCAGCTCTTTTCCATCCGGTTCCAATGGACAATGCATCCGAGGTGCGTACAGGTGGGCGAAACCGCGGTCCTCTGACCGTTCACGTCATGATACACCGCCAGCTTTTCGCCTTTTACGTCGACAAGCCCTCCTTCGTCGGGCGTCACTTCCCGCAATTTCATGACATGCCTATGGGTCAGATAATCCTTGATGTATTGCTTCGCGACATTCACGTTCTCTGTCACGAACCCTTTGGCTGACTTGGCCGGGGTGAAGCGCTTTGACGTGTAGGTGTGTTCCCATGGGTTGGTACGCCCCAGGATTTCGTCTGTAATGATCGCTGCTGCCAGCGGGCCGTAGAGCAGTCCGTTGGTCGCAAATCCGGTGGCGATATATACGTGATCCGAGCCCACCGATCTGCCGATGAAAGGCAGACCGTCAGCCGGGCGGTAGTTCTGTGCCGACCAGCGGTATTCGATCGTTGTCCCATTGAAATGTGCCCTGGTGAAATCCTCCACCTTGCGGAAGTAGTCCTCTTTGTTGTCCTGCTGGCCGACCTTATGTTCTTCGCCGATCACGATCAGATAGTTCGTTCCGTTCATCTCATAGGAACGAATAGAGTGGCTCGGCTCTTCCAGGCTTCAGAAAAGTCCTTCGGGATAGCGGTCATCAGTCAACCGGGCCGCTATGCCGTACTCGCGATAGGGGCCGAGCTCTGTCTGGAGGACGTTGAATCCTTTAGGAGTATGCATGGCCATGATGATAGCTTCGGCACGCACCTTGCCATGGGCAGTTGAAACAGTCATCCTGTCATCATCGATCTCGATGACTTTGGAATCCTCAAAGATCCTGCAGCGGTCCGTCGCAATCGCTTTCGCCAGCATACGCACATACATCAGCGGATGGAACTGCGCCTGGTGCTCTATCCTGAGTGCCTGTTCGACCCGGAAGGGAAGCGGGACCTCACGGATAATAGTTGCATCCACCCCGGCATCCCTGAGCGTCCGATACTCCTGCTCCATCTGCGGCACCTGGGAGCTGTCGGTGGGGAAGATATAATGAGGGCGGCGGAAGAAATTGCAGGGGATATTGTATTCGGCAACAACGCGTTCGATGGCATCGATTGTTTCGCTGCGTGACCTCGCCACCGCCGTTGCCGTCTTCTGGTCCCACGTGTTTCTGATCGCAGACAAGCTCTGATCGACGGTAACATGGAGGTTACCGGTCGAGTGGCCGGTCGTGCCCAATCCCACCTTCATTGCCTCAAGGACCACCACGCTCTTTCCGGCTTGTGCTAACAGGTGAGCTGCGGTGATCCCGGTGATCCCGCCGCCGATGATGGCCACATCAGTGTCCAGGTCCTGAGAGAGCGAAGAAAAGCTGACCTCCTGCGCCGTGCCTTTCCAAAAAGAAGCAGTATTCATATTATCACCTCTTGAGAGCTGTGATAAGGGTTTACCTCGGAATGGTTAGTGTCCGGTGCTTTTTTAAACTATAGCAGGATGGAGGCGGAGCTTCAATTCTTTATTCTCACTGGTCTCCTTCGACGCCCTCATCACGAGCGCTGCCAGAAAGAGAGATCATTGCTCAGGAGCTTCCACGATGCAGAACGGCAACTGTTCGTCAGGCAGGTGATCGAACGGTTTGGTAAATAGGACGTTCTGCGATTGACGACCATGACTCCTGTCCCCTTTATCTCTTTTTATAGAGCACGGAATGTCTTTTATGCCGCTGCCCAGCGATATTACTTTGATAAGGACATCGCCACCTTCGAAAAGGTGCTCACCAGCTTTAAAGTGACGAAGGCACCTTAACTTTATTCCTTGACAGCACACCTCCAAAACTGCTATGGTTAATAGCAACTACTGCTATTACCGGACCAAACTAACTCGCCATAGTAAGCCCCGGAATACACCGGGGCTTTTTTTGTTTCCCCGAACGCAGATAATAAAGGAGACTTATGGAATTTCAGAAATTTGATTTGCATCCTCATGTGGCTGCAGGAGTTACAGCTGCAGGCTATACCACACCGACGCCGATCCAGGTGCAGGCGATCCCGTCAGTTATGCAGGGGCGCGATGTAATGGGTCTGGCGCAGACCGGCACAGGTAAGACCGCTGCTTTTGTGCTGCCTATTCTGCATCGCCTGATCCACGGCGGGCGCAAGCACGTGCGAGCACTCGTTATCGCTCCTACGCGCGAACTCGCAGAGCAGATACATACATCAATCAGTACGATGGGAAGGAAAACCGGCCTCAGGAGTGTGACGATCTATGGCGGCGTAGGCTTTACTCCCCAGGTTGATAAGCTGAGGCGCGGTGCCGAAATAGTCGTTGCCTGCCCGGGAAGGCTTCTTGACCATATCGACCAGAAGACGATCGATCTATCACGGCTCGAAGCGCTTGTGCTTGATGAAGCCGATCACATGTTCGACATGGGGTTTTTCCCTGATATCCGGAAGATCCTGCAACATCTTCCGCAGCAGCGGCAGACGCTGCTCTTTTCAGCCACGATGCCCGAAGAGATCCGGCATCTGGCCCACGATGTGCTTAACGATCCGATCACGCTCCGGGTGGACACTGCTGCACCGGCAGAGACGGTCAGTCATGCGCTCTATCCCGTTGAACAACATCTGAAGACGCCGCTGCTGGTCAAATTGCTGCGCCATACCGATACCAGGTCGGTACTTATCTTCACCCGCACAAAACATCGGGCGACGCGTCTGGCAGAGCATCTGGCAAGGACCGGGTACCGTACTGCTTCGCTCCAGGGCAATCTCTCGCAGACGCGGCGGCAGGAAGCGATGAACGGTTTCCGTAACGGCACGGTCCAGATCCTGGTGGCGACCGATATCGCTGCGCGCGGGATCGATGTGAACCAGGTCTCGCATGTCATCAATTATGATATCCCCGGCACTACCGAGGCCTACATTCATCGTATCGGCAGGACCGGCCGCGCCTCAAGGAACGGTGATGCGTATACGCTGGTGACCAAAGAGGATAAAGATATGGTGCGCGCTATCGAACAGGTCATCGGCAGCACCATTGAGCGCCGGACAGTGGACGGCTTCGATTACGGCGCTGCCTCAGCCCATAAAGGCAGCGGGGCAGCGCGTCCGCAGCAACGCCCCGCACCGAGACGCACCTCCTTCACCTCTCAGAGGAACGCCGGGCAGTCGCATCTCGTACGCAAAAATAAGGCGTAGTAGCAGGCGCCATAGGCGGTCCTGCTGGAAACCTCTTAATTTAATTGCTTATTACCCGCCGATGTGGTAATATATAAATAGAGTTTCAGAAGTTTTTAGCCCATTCACGGCCGCAAAGACTTTTAGCTTTGTGGCTTTTTTATTTGTGCCCTTCTGAAAGTTCAACTAACCAGTAAGGAGGAACACAATGACTGAAGGAACAGTAAAGTGGTTCAATGATTCCAAAGGTTTCGGCTTTATCACCAGTAATGACGACACCGATGTATTTGTCCACCACACGTCCATCCAGAGCAATGGCTTCAAAACCCTTGCCGAGGGAGACAAAGTCAGCTTTGACGTCGAGAAGGGCCCTAAGGGCCCCAAGGCAGTCAACGTTGTAAAACAGTAAAGAGAAAGGCCCCCTGCAACATGCAGGGGGCTCTTCTTTAAGGAGGAACCACATGCTCAGCAGGCAGAGAAATGCCGAAAAGTTCGAGAGAAAGCAGCAGAAGCTTGATGCAGGTCTGATGTCCTCCCGTTTCCCTGATGTTGCAACTATTGTCATCTCCATGGACTACTATTATGAAGACTCAGGGCTGTCATTCATGCAGCGCACGGTCAATTTTTTCCCCGGCAGTGCGGCTTATTTTCATATGGAATGCATGAAGCACGGCTGTGTCCATGGCGGCTTTGATCTGGAACCCGTTATCCGCACCATGCTAAAGGGTCATAAGGCCTCAAGCAAAGGCGAGCTCGTCTGTCATGGAGACGACCACACACGGATCGACTACAAAATCGCCATACAATATAACAATGCTGCTCCAAAAGCACCACAGCGCCGGACCGCGCGACAGCGCTGAGGCTCTGATTACTGCACGGAAGACCGGTAGTCGACACAACAGCAACAGCGCTTTTCTCAGTGCTTCACCTTCATATCAAGATACACATTTATGAGAGAAGCGGTGATCAAACGAATACAACACACCTATGGAAGCGATTTCACGAGGTTCGGTATCCGGCACGTTCCTCGCTCCCTACAATTGCTCTCCGAGTATCTTCTTGACATACCAGTGAAATGCTGCTAAATGGTTATAAGGGAGGGGTTACGAATGCTCGGGAATCTCTCATCTTTTTTCGCTTATGGCTTTCTCTCCATCAACGGCTTTTCCGGAGGGGTGCCGGGATTTCTCTTTGAGGGCCTGGGGATAGTACTATGGCCGAAAAGGTGATCGTATTTCAGGATAAAGATTTCGAGACAAGCTACAGGGCACAGTACCCTGATGAGCCTGGCCGGGCAGAGCCCCACAAGATCGAGCACCTCGATGAGCTGACGCCCTATGGCATGCTGCTCGCAAGCCTTGGCGCCTGTACAGCGCTCCTCCTCAACACATACTCCAGGCACCATGATATGGAAGTGAGCGGGGTGGAGATAGAGTTGCAGTACCTGAGCGAACCGAAAGAGCATATCGATCTTTCCATCCAAGTGAGCGGCAACCTCTCTGCCGCTGATCGTGAACGGCTCTTCAAGGTCTCCTACCACTGCCCCATCCACAAAATGCTCAAGAACGGCATCGAGGTGCGGCCACGTCTTGCAGAAGTACCCGTTAAAAGCATTTAAGAGGTGATTCCAGCCATCAATAAAAAGGCCATCCAGGAAAGGATGGCCTTTTTGTGAGAAGTAGTGCTCTTAGTGTACTTTTGCTTTTGCGTCCGCAATCTCTTTGGCCTCTTTCGGGGAAGTAAGTGCCTCTACAACATAGCCGAGAACGGTCCCGATGATCGAGCCGATAACGATGCTCACGGATGCAATGCAGACGATGCCGAGCAGGATTCCTACAGCGATGATCGCCCTTACGATAACGGTAGGCTCCACCGGCCCTCCCATCAAATGCTTAACCACCATCAACGCCCCATAGCTTCCGAAGTAAAAGCCCGGTACCAGACCGAAGACCAGGAATACGATACCACCGAGTGCCGCACCGACCTTTGTTCCCATCCTTACCATTTCTTTTCTTGCTTTCATGATACACCTCCCTTTTTGGTTTCACGTTTCACGTTCCGAGTGTATAGTTCCGTGTCATAGTTGCCGATTACTTGCCTTTTGCCGTTGCTGCTACGGCTCTGCCCTGCCCTGCAACATCCGCCACACTTCCTGCAAGCCAGCCGATCAACGAAAAGCCTGTAACAGAGAGCGTTCCCGCAATGATGATCCCCAGCACCATTGAGGCGCCGACTACCAGCCGCGGAAGGAGCGACACCGTCAGCGGCAACCCGAAAATGCTCCCCGCGATGTTAAGCCCGATGACACCGCCGATAAAGGATCCGTAGAGGAGACCTGCGACGGCGAACGCGGTCAACCCTGCGCCCGCACCAATATATAAGCCTTTCTTTGCCCATGTCTTTGTGTTGGTTTTCATTGTTGTGTTCCTCCTTTCGCTGTTCTTGACAATTAAAGAGCATTTTCCGTGCCAGTATATAAATTATTGAAAGGTAAGGAAAATCCTGCAATACATTTTTGCACAATTGCAAAAGAGCATTCAGGAACTCGCAAGGCTGCGAAAGTCGTGGAGAGAAAGAGGAAGGATCCCGGACAAGCCGGGATGACCACCGCATACAGATGCATCAGAATTCGTGACAGTCTGCCGGTTTAATAGATTCGTTCCAGGATCGCCTTCGAGGCCTTCACAAAGCAGACGCCGTCGGGCATTTTACAGTTGCCTGCCTTTTTCTGACCGGTGATGGTCTCAGGCACCTTCAACGTCGCCAATTTGGACCGCGCCTCGGCGAGCAGATGCCGTATATCACCGGGGAGATCTTTTATCTCACCGGCGTGGCCGCTCTCAAGTTCCGCCAGCCCCTCTTCAGTCCTGGCAGCGGTATTCGCCAGCGCTTTGCACTTGCCGCAGAGTGGGTCAGCCATCTGGCCTTCGAGCACAATGGCCATATAGTGATAGTAACGAATGTAATTGACCAGCTGAAACATACCAACCTCCGTTTGCTGATCCTCTATCTTACGCAACAGAGCTTCCGCTTTTCAACCGTGGTGCACAAGCCTTTTCTCTGATATACTTTTGGTATAAAGGGAGGAAGGATGAAACCATCGCTTCGTTCTGCATGTCTTGTCTTCTGTGCGCTACTGCTCATTGCCGCACCTGCAGTCGCCGGACTGGTCGTAGCTCCCACTCACGAAGAGGCGCAAGCCTCGATCATCGACTACTATGAAAAACTCGGATATGAGGTGCGTGTTCTTGAGCTTGGCAGCATAGAGCGAATCCCCATTGGTGACCGGGTATTCGGCGGCACGCCCGGATTCTCTGTTGAAGTGAAGTCCATCACGCTTGCAGCAGCAGAGGGGACCAGGGGGGCAGCCGGAGAACAGACCTTCACCAATGCTACCGTAAGAATACGCGAAAAGAGCGATCGGCAGGGCGAGTGGGTCGTCTTCAACGTAGCAAACATCCCCGTAAAATAGCCCGGGAGATATTCCACGCCGACAGCGGTATCTTTTTGCGCAATGCCTACCTACAAGTGTAACTACTTTTAGTTCAACCACTGAAAACCCACGGACGTGAGTCTGGGGATGTTTATTTATTATAGTTGTGGAGCTATGACCCTGATATTGGGTGAAATCAATACCATTGTTCAGGGGCTTTGCAATAATTTTATTGTAAATTCAATACCCCTGGCTTCTGGTATCGATCTTGCAATTCGAAGCATCACTTCATGATGCGAGGAGTTCTCTTTGCACGAGCAGCAGCATACCGACTCAATACGGGAAAGACGGGTGCACCCGCGGCAGCATGCATCCGGTATTGTGACGTTTAAAACGTATTGGGGAACCTACGAAGCTCCCGATAGTGATCATCCTGCAGGAGGCGAGTGGCAACTGCCGAAATTCAGCTCCAAAGTCTATGGGCAGGGACACCTGATTGATGAGTGCTGCAGCGGCATGCGCATTAAAACATCCATCCCGCTGGAGAAAGGCTTTCTTGTCGAGATCAACCAGCCGGTGCCGAAAAAGGCGACCGTACGATGGGTAGCGCAGGAAGACAGCCACTACCACGTCGGGCTCATGTATATATAGTTTAACGGCCTGGTTATTTACAGCGGGGAAACGCAGCTTATCCCCGAAAGGATCATGATATTCCGCGCATTCTTTGTCATGGAAAGTTCCCCCAAGCTAGCAGTTTATCTTAAACTCCCGGATTCCGTCAAAAGAGCCGTGCCGTGCGGGTGCTCCTTTTGAAAAATTCGTTAGTCCCCCCATACCGGGAGTGCAAAATTTGGGATATAATTTGGGTAGCCTTACACTACGTGAACCCGGAGGATGAGTTATGAGAATCGAGCTTGAAGGCACCCTAATCAAAATGTACCCGGAAAATAACAGGGAGAAGGAAGAGCTGAATCAGCTGTGGACGATCATTATCGGCTGCGTCAGTGAAGGAAAGCGGCTGGTGCCGGTGGGCGAGTATCTACCAGGCATAAAGGAGGTCGCAACCTTCAATATAGAGCCGCATGTGTAACTCGCGCTGAATGCCGGAGGGAAGGGCGGATTAAAGGAGCTTTCTCCTCTCGGGGCCGTTGTAGTACTGTTTCCTGATCCGTACGGGGTCGCAGCCGACGACGACCCAACCGTCGGAGCGATAGAACTCCTTGATCTTCTCTTCCCACAACAGGCGGTCAAGGTGTTCCTTGTCGACCACGCCCCCGCGGTCGTTGTGAAAGATGACCCGTATTTTTTTTGCCTCTTTGACATTGTGCATCGGACAGGACCTGAACTGATCGGTGAAGCAGTATCTCTTTCTTTCGGTAACACTCGGGATGTAGGTATCGTGCGCAATGCACGTGCCGTAATAGTCGTAGTTGAAGAGCGGACAGCTGTAGTCCATTGTTCGTATCCCCCCTGCTTCTCATTATGACCGATGTTTGAACCCGAGTCGAAAGGCATTAAAATGTAAGCTATTTTCAGCGCTTTTGTCAACCCGCTCTGCCCTTCCCCATATACGCGTGCTCCTTGTTTTGATGCGTTTGCCCCGGCCCCTATAGTTAAATACCTGTCTCTTCCTTTATAATATCTGATTCGCACGTTTGTACCGTAATAAATTATGCCAGGGGTAAAAGCACATGGATAATGTACTGAAAAAGGTTGAAACGCTTGCTCTGCAGCATGACAAGCTCGATCCCAAGGTCGTCAAAGAGAAGAACATCAAGCTCGGGCTGAGGAACGAGGACGGCACCGGGGTCTTTGTAGGCATAACCAGCAAAGGGCAGGTGATCGGGTATGAAAAGATATTCAGCGCCGACGGTACCGAAAAGGTCAAACCGATACCGGGAAAGCTCTACTACTGCGGCTACGATGTCGAAGACCTGGTAGCGGGAAAGGAAGAGGAAGGGCGGTTCGGTTTCGAAGAGACCATCTACCTGCTCCTTACCGGCGAGCTTCCTGCTGAAAAAGATCTGGAGAGTTTTTCGCGCGAGCTCGCAAAGCGGCGGTCGCTTCCCAAAGAAGTGAAAGAGATGATCCTCAGCAGGCCGCAGCACGAAGACCAGATGGGCTCGCTCCATACCATCGTATCGGCGATGCACCTCTTCGACAAAAACCCGAACTCAACGGACATACGGGATGTCACGCGGCAGTGCATCGATCTGATCGCGAAATTCCCGACCATCATCGCCTACAACTATCAGAGAAACCTGATGCAGAAAAAGGATGCAAAAAAGCTGCTGGACCCTGACCCGGAGCTGAGCATCGCTGAAAATTTTCTCTACCTGCTTTTTTGCGAAGTCCCTGACAGGTTCACTTCGGAACTGTTCGACACGATGTTGATCTTTCATGCCGAACACGGCGGCGGTAATAACTCGACCTTTTCGACCCGCTGCGTCTCTTCTTCCGGCGCGAACACCTATATGGCACTCTGTGCCGGCATCGGCTCGCTCTCCGGCCACCTCCACGGCGGCGCCAACGAAGCCGTGGTCAAGATGATCAGCGACATCAAGCGGAAAGTGAAGGATTGGGAGAGTGATGCGGAAGTCGCCGGGTACCTCGAGATGCTGCTCGACAAGAAGGCCGGCGATAAAACAGGGAAGATTTACGGCATGGGTCATGCCGTCTACACCGTGTCTGATCCGAGGGCGGTATTTCTCGAGACAAAGGCCGAGGAGCTCGCCAGAATGGCAGGTAAAGAGAAAGAATTTTCACTCTATAAGAGAATCGCCCGGATCGCGCCAAAGCTTGTCAAAGAGAAAAAAGGAAAGATCGTCTGCACCAACGTCGATTTCTACTCAGGGTTCGTCTACCAGTGCATGGGCATACCGAAGGAGCTCTTCACCCCGATCTTTGCCATGGCGAGGGTCGCGGGCTGGTCTGCTCACCGGATCGAGGAGATCATTCAGGGAAGGATTATACGGCCTTCCTATGTTTCGTCACTGAAAGGAAGGCCAAAGTACATTCCCCTATCGAAACGCAAAGCAGCAATCTGCCCATAGACAACGGATTCCATTCTGTCTGAACGACAGTTGTAAGAGCCTGATGTTTTGGAAAGAATGAGGAGAGCCCTTTTTATCTCTGCAAAAGGTAGCGTACAGTGTTTTTCAGCTTCGTAAGATCGCTCGATTTGGTGATATACTCGTCGGATCCGAACATAATAAAATCATCTTTGCGGTAATCGTAGGCAGTATGGACGATGACCGGGAGGGACGGCGCAACGTCCTTGAGTACTTTGAGGACCCTTTTGCCGTCGATGCCTGGCATATTGATATCAAGCACCACAAGGTCGATATGGTATCTTCCCTCGGTGACGTCCTTGATGATATCCTCGATCGCCGCTCCGCCTCTGGATGCGGTGATAACGTCATACCCCGCTTCCTCAAATTCCTCTTTGCACAATCTCAGAATGTTCTCTTCATCATCAACAAATAAAATGGTCGGCATCTTTCCCCTTCCCCTCTCACCTGCTCTCATAGAGCGGTAATGTATGGATACTACGCATATAATATCGATGCGGTGCCTTTGCACTTTAGCCGACTGGTGCCCGTTTCCCGGCAGACTGCACAGCAGTCTGTTTCTTAGGTACTGAGGCGGGACCCCAGGCAGGTGGCCGTACAGCGAATAACAACCCAGCATGCTATAAGGGACGCCTCATCTTGTCACGTTGCCGGCACCTTCCGTGCTATTCCTCTTCCGGCTGGTCGAGATAGGCCTCCCGGATCACACGGAATTTTCCGGTATCGAGGTCGACACCGTAGATATTGAAATTCGTGCGTATGTCGATCCCTTCATAATGCACCGCGAAATTGATCGCCACAGAGCCCTGCTCATAGCTCTGGACCCTGTGGAAGACTGCGCGGGGCCAGCAGAGCATTGCAGCGCCCTCATAGACGACCTTGTCGCCTTTCTTGATGAATTCCGGACCGACTTCGAAGCTTTCGATCCTGCCGTGCTGTTTGGTAAAGAGCTCGACATGCCGCACCCCGCTGGTCACGATCAGGTTGTCGTCCTGATGAGGATGCATGTACCAGGGCCGCTTCACCTCGCCTACCGGACCGGGCGAGGTCGCATTGCTTACGTGGACCACACGGTCAATCGCATCGATACTCCTGAACGCCCCTGTGGGCACGTTATCGAAGAATACGCCCGGCGTGCGACGGAAGACGTTGAGGGGAACGATTTTATATAAGCCAGGAACCTCTTCAAAGATCCTCGCTTTGTTCAACATAGTGAAAACCTCCCGTGTGAAATATGACCTGAAGTACTCAAGCCATCGATTTTATTATATCACCTGTGTTTTGTACTTGCTGTCCCCAGAAGTTGCCGGCGCACCCCCTACAGCCAGTACCGGAAGAGATGGCTGAGCCACTCCACCAGCCGGGGGAGAAGCGGGCGCTCTTTCCACTCCTCAAGGAGTATCTGCTTGGATTCCCTGAGGTCATCCTCGAACATCGCCTCCATTTCAGCCCCGAACTCACGGCAGAGTATCACCGCGTTCACCTCGTCTCCTTTCACAAAGCTGAAGTAATCCAGATTGGTCGATCCTACCGTTGACCATACCTTATCGATGACCGCGGTCTTTGCATGCAAGATCATGCCCTGCCGCTCATAGATTTTGATTCCTGCCTCCAGAAGGTCCCTGTAATGGTACCTCCCTGCGTACATTGCGATCATGTGGTCGGTGATGCCGGGCACAATGAGCCTGACATCCACTCCACGCGCTGCAGCATCCTTGAGCGCGGTCAGCATCTGCCGGTCGGGAACAAAATAGGAGTTGGTGATATGGATATACGATGCCGCATGCTCAATGGCGGACAGATATAAAAGGTATGCGACACCGTACCCTTTCATCTGGGGCGAGCTGCCGATCACCCGGACCAGGGCGTTTCCCCGTGGTTGCAAGGGAGGGAAATAGCGCCGCGGTGCCAATTCCGGGCCATTATGCTGATGCCAATTACCGAGAAAGAGCTTCTGGAATTCGGCGACAGCCGGTCCCTCCACCCGGACACTCGTATCGCGCCATTTGAGCGTCTCGTCGGTGCGGCCGAGGCCCAGCACAAACGACGGCTTTGCATAGATGTCCACGATATTGACACCGCCGGTAAAGGCGACGGATCCGTCGACAACGAGGATCTTGCGGTGATCTCGATGACTGATCCGCAAAAGCCCCAGGGGATTGCGAAGGCTGACCGGATTGAACTCGAGCGTTTTCACTCCGGCATCGCGCAGCCGCTCGAAAAAGCCGGAAGAGGTTTTGAGGGAGCCGAGACCGTCGTAAATAACATTCACCTGAACGCCTTCGGCCTGTTTTTCGAGCATGAGGTCGGCGAACTCGCTGCCGACCCTATCGTCCTTGAATATAAAGGTCTCGAGATTGATATGGTCGCTTGCAGTACGCATGGCGTCCTTCATTGCAGAAAAGATGGCAGGACCGTCTTTCAGCAGGGTCGCCTTGTTGCCGCTGATGAGCGGTCTTCCGCTCACCAGTTCCATTACCCTGGTATGCCGCTCCAGGATATCGGTCGGTCCGGCCTGCTCCCTGAGCCGCTGTAGCGCGGTCCTCCTTTCGTGCGGGGACAAGGGACGTTGTGCACCGACGATGAGCGGCAGGTCTCCGGACTCGGGAAGCTGATCGAAGAGTTCCGCCGCATCGGGGAATGTCGCACACCCGGATGCGGCAAGCAGGAGAAAAAGCATAACGGTGGCAGAAAAGATGCTCACTGTCGGGATCCTTTTGCTCAATCTCGTTATGAGACACCTCGCATACGCGACTTCATCTTCTTTTCCAACTATACTGCTATTTTGTTCGGAACACAAATACGGGATGGTAGTAATGGAAAGGAGTTTGAATCTTATTTCGATGCCAGCTTTTCCAGGGCTAAGGGACTACCATCCGTTTGTGAAACGGGTTCCTCCCTGAGACGGAAGAAGAAGCGCTGCCAGCCTCTTCACGGTATGTGCCTCCGGCTGTATACCAGTCAATATGAGCTGCTTCTTGAGCTGCCTTGCCTTTCTGCAGGCAAGGGCAAACACGTGGACACAGAGGGCGTCTATCTTGGTCACCTTTTTCAGATTAACCACGACATGCTCCGCATTTTCGAGTGAGACCATCAATGCCTCTTTCAGTCTGCCGGAGCAACCGGACGTCAATTCTCCGGCAAGGCTGAGAATACCGTAGTTGCCCGATTTCTCGAATCTGAAATCCGTCATCTCCTCACCGTCTCTCTGAACGACCATAACTGAAACAAAAATGCACCATCATCCCTTGGCGGACCTGTGCATACCCGGCCCGATAAGCCGGACCTTGATCCCGAGATCATAGAGCCATCCGCGGAGCGCGTTTGCAGTGGCCTCAAGCCCGCCGGCAGTACGAATATACTTCGGGACACCCCGGGAAAGAAAAAGATTGAACAATTGATTCATCACGTCCTGGGAGCTGATACGAAAGCTCACCACAACGCGCAAACATTCCCGTGTATATTCATCAAAGATATTCAGTCTCCGCACCGAGCTGCAGTCAGCAGTCTGCACCATCTCGACATCACAGCGCCATATGTGGTCCTTGTACTGAGGAAAATACGTTGTCCCCACTACGTTGCGTTGGTGCTGTTTTTTCGATAGCCCCGGCTCCTCTTTCTTCCCTGATTTTTCTTCCTGCAGATCGCGTACATCATATTCTTTGCGGACCATACCTTTTGCCATATTGGCGGGTTGCATCTCCTCTCCAATATGCTCCTTTCCTCGATAAAAGTGGGACACATCACCTTGTAATGAGCAAGGGATATGCCAGAACAACACTGTTGCACAAACCGGTTGACCATACAAGGGAAACAGCCGCAGGCGTACTGCTGCTGAACGGCACCTTTGTACGGTTTTCCCTACAGCGGGAAAGGCCACAGCGGGAACAAGCATCGAGCATACGGAGTATAAACACTGTTTGCGGATTGTATGCTCTTTCCTGCACTCCGGGTGACATCTGAATGGCTCCTCTTTCAAGAAGAAAAAGAAAGAGGGACGCTCCGCACGCGCTTGTCCGGCCCGCAAACGCAGGACATCATACCGGGTGCCGGCGTCTTTTTCTTTTCCCTCCGCTCCTAAAAATAGATGAACCTTCTTAAAAAAGGCGCTATAGTTAAAATAAGGTTATGAAAAAAGTGTCGAATAAAAAAATATCGAGGTCTTCTATGTTCAAAGAGAGAGCAGTGTGGGAGCTTTTTTCGTCAAAAGAGGGCGTCATCAGACTTGCCGATGCTGAAATAATGAAGAGCTACCGGGGCGAACTGTATGTGATGAACGATGCCGCCAAGATTGAAATCTGCTGCGCTGATGGAGCGGTCCTCGAGCGCCATCCGATCGCCAGGGGGGCAAAACTCTTTGTCGACCACGATCTCAGTGTCGACAGGGGGCAGAAGCTGGCGCAGTGGTATCCCCTTATCCCTGTTTTTGCCAAGGCGCAGGGAAGAGTCGCCTATAATGATATCATCGACGGCACGACGGTCGTCGTGGACAAAGATAGACTCCCGGAGGTCGAGCACAGAATGGTGATTTCGGTCCAGAATGCGCGTCCCCGGATAGAGATAAGGGATGAGCGTGGGAAGACAATAAAGCTCGAAAAGCACCGTCCGGCACGGTATCTCCTGCCTGTCGGCGCTTTTATCATCGCCGAGGACGGTGAACATGTCCGTCGCGGCGATCTCATAGCGCTGATTCCGCGTAACACCTAAGCGTGCCGTCCCAGTCACAACTTTCTCTGCCGAATAACGTAGGTCGGGAGAAGCGCAAGCCCCGTGCGCTTGGGCGATGCCCTCCCCTGTCCCGACGCTCACCACTTACACCTCCGGTCCTGCAGCTGCTTCTTTCCCTGCGCTCAAGGGAAAGAGGCCGGTGGTCGATAATCATATCACCAGTAGAATAATGAATAACAGCAAACATAACACAAGCGACTCACTCGCTGATGGAATGAATAGGCAAAAAAGGGAAGCTTTGCTCCAGAAGTCATTGGCCTGGAAAGAATCCATCCTCAATAACAGCTCGATCGGCATCCTCGTCGTGACCGGCGAAAGGATCATTACGGAAGTGAACCCCTGCGTTTGCAGAATGTTCGGGTACACGGCCGATGAGCTGCGTGGGCAACATGCACAGATTGTGCATCGATCCCGAGAGGCTTGTGAGGAGTTTGGACGCCTGTTTTATGAAAAGACCTCAGGCGGCGTTGTCGTTACGGAGTACGAACTCAAACGGAAGGATGGAAGCACCTTCTGGTGCGAGCTCTCGGGCAGTGCCATAGATCGGGACGACCTCAGCAAAGGGGTGATATGGATGATCCAGGACATATCACAGCGAAAGGCAATGGAGGAGGATCTGGTGCGGGCCAAAGAAAAGGCCGAAGCAGCCAATCGCGCAAAGAGCCAGTTCCTGGCCAATATGAGCCATGAGATACGGACTCCGATGAATGCCGTGCTGGGATTCGCCCAGCTTTTAAACAGCGAATCCGGTCTGACGGCCGCACAAAGAAAATACCTTGACGCTATCTGTGCCAATGGAGAGCATCTCCTTTCCCTCATCAACGACATCCTGGAGATGTCCAAGATCGAGGCGGGACGCATCAGTGTCGCGAATGCCGATTTTGACTTGCACGCCCTTATCCGGGATCTCGACACGATGTTCCGACCCCGCACCGAAGAAAAAGGCCTCGCATTCAGGCTCGAAGGACTCGAGAACGTCCCGCAGTGCCTCAACAGCGATGAGGGGAAAGTACGTCAGGTGCTTATCAATATGCTCGGCAATGCGCTCAAGTTTACTGTCGAAGGCGGTATCGCGCTCCGTCTCGATGCGGAGTGCGGAGGCACGCAGGACTGTCTTGTCGGCATTGAGGTCGAAGATACCGGATACGGCATTCCTGCTGATGAGATAGGCAAGGTGTTCGAAATTTTCGAGCAGGCAGAGAACGTGAAGGCGGTAAACAAAGGAACAGGACTCGGCATGGCGATCAGCCGCCGGTATGCGCAGATGATGGGGGGCGACATCACGGTGCGGAGCGAGGAGGGAAAGGGCACGACATTCCGGTTTGTCTTCCGGGCGAAGCTTCCGGCCTCTCTGCAGCAGCAGGAGCCGAAATCCTGTGACCGGAAGGTAATCGGATTTTTCGGTATGCACCAGGCGCCGCCCAAAGTGCTTGTGGTGGACGATACGGACACCAACCGGGAAGTCGTGCGTGAGATGCTCGAACGAGTCGGCTTCATCGTTCATGAGGCAATAAACGGCAGGGAGGCGCTCGCGGCGTTTCAACAGTGGCGCCCCGATCTGGTCCTGATGGACCGCAGGATGCCGGAAATGGACGGCATAGAGGCCACCCGTGCGCTCAAGTCTCTCGAAGAAGGCCGGACAACGCCGGTGATCATGGTGACCGCGAGTGTCTTCGAGGACAGAAGACAAGAAGCCATCGACGCCGGAGCCGACGGCTATATCAGAAAACCCTACCGCATGCAGGAACTCTTCAAAGAGATCGGCCGGCTGCTCAACCTGGAGTAACCGGTTCGAAAATACTCCTTCAACAGTATAGCACAACAACGGGGTCAGGTCTTGAATCGGGACTGTCTCGCCAACTGTGTAAATCAGTTTCCTCATAACAGCCTGTCTTCGAAGAGGACGACGGGCTGTGCATAGATTATAGCCCAATCCTTGATAGGTTTGCTCCATTTCCTTTCAAGCTCAAGCGCAGCCATGTAGAGGGACTTCAGCACCGCCTCGTCCGAGGGGAAGACCTGGCGGGCATCTGTGACCTTCCTGAACTTGCTGTTAACGCTTTCGATGATGTTTGTGGTGTACATGACCTTCCGGATCTCCACCGGGTAGCGGAAGAAGGTCGTGAGGGTGTCCCAGTTCGCCCGCGCGGACACTCCCATCGAAAGAGGCAATGATTTCTAATCTTCTAAAGAATCGTCCTTTCAATATAAGGTATTACTAATTCATCAGATGAGTAATTGTTACGCTGGCTAGGAATAGTTTTTCCTTTCTCCCTCAAATAAAAGGCTATCTTAAACTTTAAGATAGCCTTTTTAGCGTTTTATGTGTAAACCGACAACAAATTTTGTCGATTATATATCAATATTCTTCGCCTCCAGCGCATGTCTGGTGATGAAGTCTTTTCTCGGCTCTACCTGGTCTCCCATGAGCACTGTGAACATTTCGTCCGCTTTCACGGAGTCTTCGACGGTCACCTGCAGGAGTGTCCGCTTCTCAGGATCCATGGTCGTCTCCCAGAGCTGCTGCGGGTTCATCTCGCCCAAGCCTTTGTAGCGCTGGATGGTGAGTCCCTTCTTCGATCCTTCGGTTGCCGTGGTAAGCAGCTCCTGGAGCGAAGCGACTGATCGCTCCTCGCCCTTGATCTCGACCTTGTACGGCGCACCGTCGAAGGTCTGATCAAGATCTTTGTAGAGCGTCACGAGTTCCTTGAACTCGGGCGTCAGAAGCAGCTCTTTGGTGAGCTTCGTTTTGTAGTTCTGGCGTTTTACCTCGAACTCATACGCCTGGTGCTCTTCATCAAAGCCGATCTCGCCGGATTTCACATTTGGCATCGCCTCTTTGATCTTCTTGAGGAGTCCCGAAGCTCCCTCTTTGGTCTTGAAGGTATCGGCATCTGCGCCCCATTTCAAGAGGAACCTGATCAGGTCGGGGTCTTTCCGCTTCCGCTCGAACCAGCCGACGATCTTCTCGAAGCTCGAGATCTTTTTCAGATGCGGCACGAGCTTCTTGCCGCCGATTGGGCCTGAAGGCGTATGGACCTTGATATCCTCTGCAGCGAGATCGAAGAGCATGGACATAAGCTCGTTCTCATTCTGTACATACTTCTCGGTCTTGCCTTTCTTTACCTTGAAGAGCGGCGGCTGGGCTATGTAGAGGTAGCCCTTCTCGATCAGCTCCGACATCTGGCGGTAGAAGAAGGTGAGCAGCAGCGTCCTGATGTGCGCGCCGTCGACATCCGCGTCGGTCATGATCACGATGCGATGGTAGCGCGCCTTGTTCGTATCGAAATCCTCGGGACCGATGCCGGTGCCGAGAGCGGTGATCAGCGTCCGTATCTCTTCGGAGGTGAGCATCTTGTCGAAGCGCGCCTTCTCGACATTCAGGATTTTCCCCCTGAGCGGCAGGATCGCCTGGAACCGCCGATCCCTGCCCTGCTTTGCAGAGCCGCCTGCGGAGTCTCCTTCGACGATGAAGAGCTCGGAGCCTGCGGGGTCCTTTTCAGAACAGTCGGCGAGCTTGCCCGGCAGACCGGTATCTTCGAGCGCGCCCTTTCTCCGCGTCAGCTCGCGCGCCTTCCGCGCAGCCTCGCGCGCGCGCGCTGCCTGGATCGCTTTTTCGATGATCCGCTTTGCGACCGAGGGATTTTCTTCGAAGTAGGTCGAGAGCGCGTCGTTCGTGATCGACTCGACAATGCCTTTTGCCTCGCTGTTGCCGAGCTTCATCTTGGTCTGGCCCTCGAACTGGGGGTTCGGGATCTTGATGCTGATGACAGCGGTGAGGCCCTCCCTGATGTCGTCGCCCGAGATGCTCTCTTTGCCGTCCTTGATAACGCCGGCTGAAGCGGCATAGGCATTCGCCGTCCTCGTCAGCGCGGACTTGAAGCCGACGAGATGGCTGCCGCCTTCCCTCGTATTGATGTTGTTCGCGAAGGTGTAGATGTTCTCTGAATAGCTGTCATTGTACTGGAGGGCAATCTCGGCGATGATGCCGTCCCTCTCTCCTTCAATATAGATGGGCTTCGGATGGAGCGGGTTCTTGTTCTTGTTGAGGTGTTCGACAAAAGAGACGATGCCTCCCTTGTACAGGAACGTCTGGCTCTGGTTCGTCCGCTCGTCCGTGATGGTGATCTGGAGCCCCCTGTTCAGGAACGCGAGCTCTCTCAGCCGCTGCGCGAGCACGTCGTAGTGGAACTCGGTGGTCTCGAAGATCGTTGCGTCGGGCTTGAAGGTGATCTTCGTTCCCCTGCCCTTGGTCTTGCCGACGACAGTCAGCGGACCGGTCGGTTTGCCGTGATCGAACTTCTGCTGGAAGACCTGACCGTCCTGTTTGATCTCCATCTCGAGCCATTCGGAGAGCGCGTTCACGACCGATATGCCGACGCCGTGAAGTCCTCCCGAAATCTTGTATGCGCTCGACTCGAACTTGCCGCCTGCGTGCAGCTCGGTGAGGACGATCTCCGCAGCGGTCCTCCCCTCCGGGTCGCCGGGGTGCGGTCCGGTGGGGATACCCCTGCCGTTGTCGATGACCGTGCAGCTGCCGTCGTGGTGGAGAAAGACCTCGATGCTGGTGCAGAAGCCTGCGAGGGCCTCGTCAACACTGTTGTCGACCACTTCGTAGACAAGGTGGTGCAGGCCGTCGATGCTCGTCGAGCCGATATACATGGCCGGACGCTTCCTTACGGCGTCGAGTCCTTTCAATATCTTTATATCTTCAGCTCCATAAGAGCCGTTCATTTCTTCTGTTGCCTTCGTCTCTTTCATTGCTACTCCTTCTTTCAAAGTTACAGTTAAAAGTAGTACCTGCCTACTTCTTACTGCGTACTTCTCATGTCTTACTTCTTTCTGCTTACTGCTTACGTCTTTCTTCTGAATTCCGGATTCTGACTCCTGAATTCTGTTTTGTTGTTACAGCCTCATCGGCATTACTACGTATTTATAATCATCCCTGTCCTGCTCCATGACAAGGGTCGGGCTCAGGGGCTCGTTGAGTTTCAATACTATTTTTTCGGAATCCATGACCGCCAGTGCGTCGAGCAGATACTTCGCATTGAAGGCGATGGTGATCGGTTCGCCGGTGTATTCGACGCTGAATTCGTCTTTTGCCTCGCCAAGGTCAGGGTTCGAAGCAGAGATGCCCATATTGTTCGCTTCGATATCGACCTTGACAGCGCTCGACCGCTCCTTGCTCATGATCGAGACCCGTCGCAAGGACTTCATGAGAAGCAGCTTATCAACGAGCATCGTCTTGTCGCTGCTGGCAGGGATCACCTGCTCGTAGTTGGGGTAGGTCCCCTCGATCAGCCGCGTGAGGAACTGGATGTCTCCTATGGTGAAGAGAATATGGTTTTTCCCGATCGTCAGCTTCACCTTCTTTTCGCTGTCGGAGAGGAATTTCCTCAGCTCGGAGAGGGACTTTCTCGAAAAGATGACCCGCTTCTCCTGCTTGGGCGTCGACTCGACGGTCTTCCTCGAGAGCGCGAGCCGGTGGCCGTCGGTCCCGACGACCGTGAGCGTCCCGTCCGGCTTTATGTTGAAGAGCAGTCCGTTCAGCACATAGCGCGTGTCCGATTCGCCGGCAGCATAGAGCGTCTTGTCGATCATTTCGAGCAGCAGCGCGGCGTCGATCTCCATCTCTTCCACGACATCCGAGCCCCCCAGCGAGGGCCAGACCGGGAACTCCTCTGAGGAGAGGCAGGCAAGGCGGAAGCTGGACTTTCCGGACTTGACCTTCAGCCATTTGGTATCCGCAGATTCGAGCGTGATCTCGTCATCCATCTCCCGGACGATCTCGAAGAGCTTCTTCGCAGGAATACACATGCTGCCTTCTTCCGCGACAGTGAGGGTGATCGGCTCTTTGAAGGCGGTCTCGAGGTCGGTCGCGGTGATATGGGCCCCTCCTTTCTCTGCAACGAGGAGGAAGTGGCTCAGGATCGGCATGGTATTCTTCTTCTCCACGATGTTCTGGATGTCCGAGAGTTTCTTCTGCAATTCGTTTCTTTCTACGGTTACCTTCATTGCTGTCCTCCGTTCATAAATCTATAGCTGCGGGACGTCTTATATTCCTGTGATGCGCCGCGCGACCTGCTCGATGCTCCGGTTGAGATGCTCGTCCTTGGACCGCTTCTCCTCGATCTGCTTGCAGGCGTAGATTACGGTGGCGTGGTCTTTACCCCCGAAAAATTTTCCTATCTCGCTGAGCGAGAGGCCGGTATGCTGCTTCGACAGGTACATGGCGATCTGGCGCGCGTTCGCGATCTCCTTGGTCCGCTTCCTCGCCTTCAAGTCCTGGATCTTCACACCGAAGTATTCGCAGACCGCTTTCTGTATCGCGTCAACGGTGACGGGCCGCTCTTCATCGGCAATCAGGTCCTTCAACACCGTCTTTGCCATGGCGGTATCGATGGGCATGCCGGTGAGCGAGGCGTGGGCGCCGAGCTTGATCAGGCAGCCTTCGAGCTCCCTGATGTTCGACTTCACCCTCGTGGCGATAAAGTAGGCCACGTCCTCCGGTATCGCCAGCTTCTCCTTCTCGGCCTTTTTATAGATGATGGCGACCTTGGTCTCGACTTCGGGTGCCTGTATGTCGGCGATGAGCCCCATGCTGAACCGCGATCTGAGCCGGTCGGTGATGTCCGGTATCTCCATCGGCGCCCGGTCGCTCGAGACCACGATCTGGCGCTGCTTTTCGTAGAGGGAGTTGAACGTATGGAAAAATTCCTCCTGGGTTGTCGTCTTGTTCGCGATGAACTGTATGTCGTCGATCAGCATGACATCCACGTTCCGGTATTTCTCTTTAAACTCAGCCATCTTCTCGTGGCGCAGCGCGGAGATCACCTCGTTGGTGAACTGCTCGGCCGATACATAGCAGATCGTTTTGTCCGGATAGTGGTCGGCAATGGCATTGCCGATCGCATTCATCAAGTGCGTTTTGCCGAGACCGACGCCACCGTAGATAAAGAGCGGGTTGTAGGCAAAGCCGGGGTTTTCGGCAACCCTCCGCGAGGCGGCATGGGCGAACTGGTTCGACGGACCGACCACAAAGGTGTCGAACGTATATTTCGGGCTGAGGTAGATACCTCTGCTCGCGAGCTTGTTCCTCCTGTTTTCGAGCTTGGTATCGAGCTTCTTGAGGGCCGCGTCCTCTTTCTCTATGATCTTATATTTTACTGTGACCGGAGCGCCGAGCATCCCCTCTGCCACCTCGGTGATGATCGAGGGATAGTAATCTTCGATCCATTCCCTGAAAAACCGGTTCGGGATGCCGAGGGTGAGCGTCTGGTCTTTCAGGCTGAGGAGCTTCATCGGTTTGAACCACAGCTCATAGAGATTCTCCCCCACCCTTTCTGCAATTTTAGAAAGACTCTTATTCCATATATCTTCGCTGTTCACTGCTGTAATCCCCCCCCCCGACGATGAGCGGTAGTGTGTCTCTTTTGGCAGTACGACGGCTGCGCGCCGTTCTCTCATTACAAATCAGTAAATTATTAACATAATATTGACAATTGTTAATAACTAGGTCCTTTTTAAGCACCCACATTATATCCTATATGTGAAAAGGAGGGCAATAAATTGTTGGCGCTTTTGTTAACAACGCCCTCCTGCCGGTCCTCCGGAAGAAATGGTAAGCTAACGCAAAAGTTATAATTCAAACAACTTATTGATTATTAAGCATTTACCTGCTATACCAACAATTCCACAGCGCCTATTGCTACTACTACCTTTTACGTATATAAATAAAGATAGTAGGGTTATCCGCCATTACCGTCCCTCTGTGATGAAGCATAGTTCAAGAACCCCCTAATAAAGACATCGATATCGCCGTCGAGCACTGCATCCACATCACCGACCTCTAAGTTGGTCCTATGGTCCTTTACCATACGGTACGGCTGAAGCACATACGACCTGATCTGGTTACCCCAGGAAATGCCTTTCTTGTCACCGATGATATCGTCCATCTTCTTCTCTTTCTCTTTTAAAGAAAGATCATAGAGCCGTGCCTTCAGTATTTTCATTGCCATCTCCTTGTTCCTAAGCTGTGAACGTTCGCTCTGGCACGAGACGATGAACCCTGTCGGGATATGGGTAATTCTTACAGCCGAGGAGACCTTGTTCACATGCTGGCCTCCGGCGCCCGATGCCCTGAAGGTGTCGATCTTGAGGTCTTCATCCCGTATATCAACCACAATATCCTCTTTGATTTCGGGATAGACCAGCACCGCCGAGAAGGAGGTATGCCTTCTTTTTGCCTGGTCAAAAGGCGAAATCCGGACCAGCCGGTGGATCCCTGCCTCTGCCTTCATGTAGCCGTAGGCATAGGGACCTTCGACCGTAAAGGTGACGCTCTTGATCCCCGCCTCCTCTCCGGGCTGGTAGTCCGCCATCTCTGTTTTAAAGCCGCGGCGCTCGGCCCACCGCAGATACATGCGCATGAGCATCTGGGCCCAGTCCTGGCTCTCGAGGCCGCCGGCGCCCGGATGGATCGTGACGATCGCGTTGTTCCTGTCGAGCTCTCCGGAAAGGAGCACCTTGATCTCGATATCTTCGATTTCCTTTTTGACGCCTTCGATCTCTTTTTTCAGATCGGCAAGGAATATCTCCCCTTCCTCTTCATTGAGTATGGCGAGAGACTCCTCGAGGTAGAGTACTTTGCCGAGCACTGCTTCGACGGGCTGGAGGGTTTCCAGGATATCGGTCTTTTTCTTGTTCAGCTCCCTGAGTTTTTCAGGGGAGGCCCATACTGCTTCAGAGGAAAGTTCTCTATCTATTTCAGAAAGTTCGGACTGCAGTTTGTCGACATCAAAGATAACCTCTCAGGGAGAGTGTCTTCTCCTTAAGTTTTGCGATATCTTCTTTAAGCTCATTTTGCAGCAACATGTTCGTTAACCTCCGTAATGAAATCTATCGTCTTCTTCCGACAAGGATCAGCAGCGAGCAGACAATGCACATATACGAGAAGATGTCGCCGTATTTCGTATACTTCGACAATGTCGCGTCGGTCTTTACCGGAGAGACGATGACGGTTCTTTTGAACAGACCCGTTGTCGCGAGGATCCTCCCGCTGCTGTCGATAAAGCCCGATATGCCGGTGTTGGCGGCACGTACCACCGGCTTTCTGTTCTCTATCGCCCTGAACACCGCCATACTGAAGTGCTGGTGCGGCCCGTGCGTACTGCCGAACCAGGCATCGTTGGTGATGTTCACGATAAAGTCCCCCCCTTTGACATAAAATTTCCTGACGAGACCGGGGAATATAATTTCATAGCAGATGAGCGTGCCGAAACTGCCGAAAGGGGTCACTGCCTTTATATAGCTCTCTCCGGGAACAAAGTCACCTATTGAGCCGGTCAGATCAAGAAAGGAAAAGAGCCACCGGAACGGGACATACTCCCCGAAGGGAACCAAATGTATTTTATCATAAATGTAAGTTATATTTCCATATTTATCAAGTAGTACGGCACTGTTGGCATACCCCTTTACCGTACCCTCCTCTCCCCGCTTCTGGAGGATGCTGCCGAAGAGGAGATAGGAATTCTGCTGCTGGTGAAAGGCGATGAGGTCGTCTGTCAGCGCCTTGTCGGTCCTGAAGTAAAAAGGCAGCGAAGTCTCGGGCCAGACAATCAGGTCTGGCGACTTCTGTGCAGCGCTGAAAGAGAGGTTTTTATACGTGGCGAGCACTGCCTGCTGGTAGGCAGGATCCCACTTTACGTCCTGCTCTATGTTCCCCTGGACAACGGCAACATTGACTGTATGGCCGCTCGGGGTCTGGTACATGCGGTAAAAGCCGTAGGAGAAGGTAAGGACGATGGCGAGGGCTAGGGCAGCGAAACCACTCACGAGGGGAAAGATCGAGGCAAGCGGCCGCTCGATGCGCCGCCGCTTGTTGAGAAGTATATCGGTGATCGCTCCGTTCACCGCGACGATCAGGAAAGAGATGCCGTAGACGCCGGTGATATCCGCGATCTGTATCGCCGGCAAAAAACGGTACTGGCTGTAGCCGAGGCTTGACCAGGGAAAACCGCTCAACGCATAGGAACGCAAAAACTCCAATGTTGTCCAGAATACGGGAGCGACAAAGAGCGAGGGGAGATCGGTCCTTCGAACATAGGACGAATAGATGCAGGAGAAAACGGCGGGGTACAGGCTCAGGTACATGCACATGATGAGCACCAGAAGAAGACTCGGGACAAGCGGAATACCGCCATATTTGTTGATCGAGTGGTAGACCCAGTAGGTGGTGCCGAAGAAATAGACAAGGCCGGTCAGGAACCCTGCCTTGAACGCCTCGATCTCATTTTTATCATACAAAAAGGTGAATAACGGGACGAGGGCGATCCAGGCGAGCGGAAAGAGATCGATCTCGGGAAAAGAGCAATACAGTAAAAACCCCGATATCAGAGCAGGGCCGTACCATTGATTGAATTTTGTTTTCAGTTTATGCATAATTCTAGCAGCGCTTTTGGAACTGTAACACTGCAACGTACATTCTTTGCTTTTTCCGGCGAAGAGCCTTAGTATGTTATCATAAAAAAAGTTATGCCTGCTATTGTAATTATACCGTCCCGCTATGCCTCTACCCGCTTGCCGGGAAAACCTCTCTGCCCCCTCTTAGGAAAACCGATGATCCAGCACGTGTATGAACGCGTTCGCAAGGCGAAGCGGGTGCAGGAGGTCTTTGTTGCAACGGATGATCGGCGGATCTACGACACGGTGGAGGGTTTCGGCGGCACAGCGGTGATGACTTCGGAGGATCACCAGTCAGGTACCGACAGGATTGCCGAGGCAGTGACAAAGAAAGGAATTCCCGGAGACGCGGTGATCGTGAATGTACAGGGAGACGAGCCGCTGATCATGCCCGATATGGTGGACGATGTCATAGGGGTGATGGAAGATGGACGGGCATCGATGGGGACGCTCGCGCGGAGGATCGACCATGCGGAAGAGATCGATGATCCGAATGTGGTAAAAGTTGTTTTCAACGACAGAGGATATGCGCTCTACTTCTCACGTTCTCCGATACCATATCATAGAGACGGTAATGCCTCTCACAGCACGCATTGCTATTTTAAGCACATCGGCATCTATGCCTACCGGAGGGATGTGCTGATGGAATTTGCAAAACTTCCTCCTTCACGGCTTGAGCAGATCGAGAAGCTGGAGCAGTTACGCGCATTGGAATACGGATTTACGATAAAGGTGAAAGAAACGGTTTTTGAAACGATAGGAGTAGATACGCCGAAAGATTTGGAGAGGGTCGAACAATGCCTAAGTTTATCTTTGTAACCGGTGGAGTGGTGTCGGCATTAGGAAAGGGGATCGCTGCAGCGTCAATGGGCGCGCTCCTTGAAGCAAAGGGTCTCAGGGTCACGCTGCAAAAGCTCGACCCCTATATCAATGTCGACCCCGGGACGCTCAGTCCTTTTGAGCACGGAGAGGTCTATGTTACCGACGACGGCTGCGAGACCGACCTCGATCTCGGCCACTACGAGCGTTTTACCCATGCCAGAACCGGCGTTCCGAACAACTACACCACTGGCAAGATCTACAACAATGTCATCACCAAAGAGCGCAGGGGAGATTACCTTGGCGATACGGTACAAGTGGTGCCACATATCACTGACGAGATCAAGAGGGCCATCCTCTCTGCGGCAACTCCTGAGTACGATGTCGTCATTGTCGAGATCGGCGGCACGGTCGGCGATATCGAGAGCCTGCCGTTCCTCGAAGCAATACGTCAGTTCAGGTACGATGTGGGCAGGGAGAATGTCGCCTATGTCCATCTCACCCTCGTCCCCTATATCTCGGCAGCAGGCGAGCTGAAGAGCAAGCCGACGCAGCACAGCGTCAAGGAGCTCAGGGAGATCGGTATACAGCCCGATATCCTCATCTGCAGGGCGGACAGGGAGATTTCCTCTGATGTGAAGAGGAAGATCGCGCTGCACTGCAATGTCGACCCCGACGCGGTCATCGCCGCTATCGATGTCGAGACGGTGTATGAAGTTCCGCTCTGCTTCAAGTGCGAAGGCCTCGATAAGATACTCGAAAAGAAATTCAACCTCATCAATGCGCCCGAGCCCGATCTCTCGGTCTGGAGAGAAGTGGTGACCAGGATAAAGGAGCCGAAGCATGAGACGACGATCGCTATTGTAGGAAAATATGTAGGGCTCAAAGATGCCTACAAGAGCCTTATGGAGGCATTAATCCACGGCGGCATAGCGAACAATGCGCGGGTGAACTTCCAGTGGGTCGACTCCGAAGAGGTGGAGGCAAAAGGAGCGGATAATTTCCTCTCTGAAGTCGATGGTGTCCTCGTGCCCGGCGGCTTCGGATCGAGGGGGATTGAGGGAAAGATCATGTCGATCAGGTATGCCCGCGAGAAAAAGATCCCCTACTTCGGCATCTGCCTCGGCATGCAGACCGCGGTGATCGAGTACAGCCGCAATGTCTGCAAGCTTGCAGCCAACAGCACCGAGTTCGACACCGCAGCAAAAGATCCGGTTATCTATCTCATGGAGCGGTGGTACAACCACAGGTCCGGCAAGATAGAGGAGCGGACAAAAGACTCGCAGATGGGCGGCACCATGCGGCTCGGCGCCTATCCCTGCACGCTCAAGGAGGGGACGAAGGCACACAAGGCATACGGCACGATTGAGATATCCGAACGCCACCGCCACCGCTATGAGTTCAACAACCTCTACCGGGATATCCTCTGCAACAGTGGATTGGTGATCAGCGGCACATCGCCTGACGGAGAACTGGTGGAGATCATCGAACTGAAAGACCATCCCTGGTTCGTCGGCTGCCAGTTCCATCCTGAATTCAAATCAAAACCGATCGAACCGCATCCGCTCTTCAAGGGCTTCATCGAGGCATCGATCAAAGAGCGGCGGGCGCTGTTTCCCTAGTTTGCAGTGATACGATAGCGCCTGTAATATCTTTTCATCTTTCGTAAAGCGTACTCTTTTATCCTGAAAGATAGTATGTGAGTTGCTTCCTCACAAAAAGGTGCTATCATTTATAAAAGGTTTTTACCGTCCTTATTAAGTACCGCTGTACAGAATCGATTCGTCGCTGCTTCAACAATACTATGTAATAAGGAGATAATCATGTCCGAGCAGGAAAAATATACCGAGTACCTCAAAGAGAAGGTGAATGAAAAATATGTATGTGTCTACTGTAGAAAGACGGAGGAGGAAATCGGCGGGAGGCTCGAGGGACATGCCGGCTGGTGCAAGTGGCGGAGGGATACCGAGGAGATGGAGAAGACAAAGGGACAGGCTGAAAGGGCAAAGGAGTCCTTCAGCAGTCTGAAAGACAGGGTGAAGAGATACGAGAGATAAGCGTATATTTTCCTCCAGAATGGGCGCTCGATGTGATTGATGTCACAAAGGGTGCAGTTTGGCCGAAAAATGCGCGAACGGGCATTAAGATCATCCGCAGACACCCGATAGGTAAAGAAAGGCAGCCCGCGACGCGAGGAGGAGACGATGCCCATTATTCCGATACAGAACACTGCATCATCTGAGGTAGCGCAGGAGAGACTGAAAAAGACGTACAACAATGGCGATCAAGATGACAACGTGAGGAGGGCGGCATCCGCAGGAGCGTCACATCCTGCCGCCAAAGAAAAAGACAACGGCGATGCATCGGTAAGACACGTGGTTGAGGTCCAGAAGAAAGAGGGGACGTCCGAAGTCCGGCGAACGATCGATAAGTTTGTCTGATACGCTCAGTAAATTACTTTTTCCTCAACAGATAGCCGTGCGCCGAAAGACCTGCGCCGAAGGCGAGCATGACACACCATTCGCCCGGCTCGATTCCGTTCTCAATAATATTCCGGAGCACAAACCAGACCGTCGGTGATGACATGTTTCCGTAGCCGGCGAGGATGGCGCGTGTTGCCCTGAGTTGTTCTTCGGAGAGACCTATCTCTGATTTTATGGCAGCGATGATCTTTTCTCCGCCGTTATGGAGCGCCCAGTGCCTGATATTGCCTATCGAAAGACCTCTCGGTTTCAAAAGATCGTCCACGACACGGGCAGCCGCTTTTTTAACCGCATGGGAAAGCGTGCTCGAGATTTGATTAAAGAGCTGTCCGTTCCGGTGCACATAACGAATGTCGTCCCGATGCTCCGGGACATAGTAGCTCGCTGAAGCTACCAATTCGAACCCTTCGGGCCTGTTCCAGAGCACCGCAGCTGCAGCACCGTCGGCAAAGAGCGCATTTGAGACGATCAGGCTCAGGTCGTCTTCCATCTGAAAGGTGGCGCTGCAGATCTCTACCGAAGCGCTCACCACGACCCCTGAAGCCTCTCCCTTCAAGAGCGATTCGGCGACCCTGAGGTTGGGAAGCGCTCCGCCACAGCCGCTCCCGACCAGATCATAGGCCTGGACAGTGCGGGGCAGATTCAGCATCTCGATGAGATAGGTCGATATCCCAGGACAGATATAGCCGGTACAGGTGTTCACGATGAGCCCGTTTACTTCAGCAGGTGAAATGCCTGCACGCGAGAGGGCATGCATAATGGCGCGGGAGGAGAGCTCTACCGCTTTATTGGTGAACCGCCTGATCCTTTGATCCGGGTCCTCATTGATGAGGCAGTCGGGAGCATCAAAGGCAAAGTGCCGCTTCCGGATGCCCGGATGAGAGAAGAGCTTGTGCACTATGGAACGCGAGCGCGGGCTAAGCCTGCTGCCGTAATGGTTGATGAGGAAGTCCCTCGCCTGCTCCTGCGTTGCCGTGTATTCGGGTACAGCGGTCTCGACCGCTGCAATGTGCGCTGCGGCGGCCGGATGAGCAGCGGACGCAGCGCCGGACGATGGCCGGGTCATACACGCATCCCCATCGAGCGAAGCCCTCTCCGGATAAGGGGTGTGTACCGCCAGAGCGGGGGCCGTATTCCCAAACGGTAGCCCCAGCGATGAAGCGAGGAGAGGAGAGGCATGCCGATCGAATCAGAGCAGATGAAGTTCATATGGGTATTCATGGAGTGCTGGACCTGGGTCACAATCTGGTGATACGGCACGTCAGGAGACGTGTAAAAGACCGACTCGAGCATATCCAGGGGAGAGAGGGAGAGGAGTCCCTGTTTTCGCGCCAGCGACTCAAGGTCGGTGCCGGGATAGATGCGGATACCTATATTGAAAAAGGCGCTGTCCTGAGGCCGGATGGCGGTTTCGGCAAAACGGATCGTCTCGCGTACGGTCGCCGCTGTTTCGCCCGGACCTCCGAGCATGAATATCCAGAGGCAGGGCAGACGGTGGCGGCGCATTACTTCTGCTGCATGATAGACATGCTGCGTAGTGAAATTTTTTCCGAGGCCGGCGAGTACGGTGTCTGATGCACTTTCGACCGTGATGCCGGCGCCGGTAAAACCGGCACGCTCCAGACCGGTGATGAGCGCGTCATCAATGAAGAGAGGGTTCAGCTCCAGGCTCTGGAGCCGCATGCGGTGCCGGGAGCGGGAGAGGGCCTCACAGACCGAGAGGGCATGCGTGTAGGGAGCGTTGAAAACATTGTCGACGAATTCAATATCGCGGAAGCCGAGGGAAGCAAACTTGCGGACCGCATCCACGACGCTCTCGGGACTGAAGAGGCGATACGAAGATCCCTCGATCTTATTGTAGGTGCAATAGATGCAGTTGAACTGGCAGCCGAGTTTTGTCTGGAGCGGCACGGTGGCCAGGTGAGAGATGTAGTTCTTTATCTTTATCCATCGATGAAAGTCGGGGGCGGAACAGCTCTCTGAAGGAAATGGGGAGAGGCGGGGATTTTTTCTAAAGCGGCTCTTTTCTATCCAGGCAATGCCGGGGAGGCGGTACAGCTCCGAGGGGGTGTCGAGGGCGCTCAGCAGCTTCGGAAAAACGACCTCGCCGTCTCCGATCACGGCAAGGTGCACGCCGGTGTAGCGCATAATTTCATCCGGCATTACCGAAACCGCAGCGCCGCCGAGCACGATGCGCGCCTTTGTCATATCCCTGATGGTAATGATCAGAGAGCGCAGCCCTTTGATAAAGCAGACGGGATTGTGCATGTCGTTGTTGTCGATGTTCCGTATCGAAAGCCCGACCACATCAGGGCTGCTCCTCCGGAGCTCCTGCGCGAGCGCGCTAAGGTGATCTTTTTCAAAGGCAAGGTCGAGAAAGCTCACCTCATGCCCTGCATGCGCGGCAGCATCGGCGACCATGCAGGCGCCGACCGGCATGACCGGCACCGGAAGGGTATGACGATTGGTATTTATGATCAGGACCTTCATTTCCTCACCATAGCATCGTAGGCAGTAGGGGAACGAGGATGTATGGTTACAGTACCTTTACGCAGCATTTTGTGCAAGAGCGCGCATCTGTCCATAGAGAGAAAGCATCATATATCTCTCAGCGGGGTGCCGATAAGGAATAAGAGAAGGGCGATGAGGAGTATCTGGACGATCCAGCCGATGAGACAGACGCCTACCGCACGGAGCGTGCTCGTATAGTCGAGCGCCTGCCGCACGCCGATGACCATGGCGACGAACATCCAGACAGAGGCGATGAAAAAGACGATGCCGGTCAGACCTGGTATGATGCCTGCGATACGAATGAGCCCGGGCGAGCTTGAGAAGCCGATCGTGCGCAGCAATTCGCCGAGCGTTGCCGAGGTCTGTGGTTCGGGCAACAGTTTTGTGCCGATAATATAGGTGAGATAGGCCCAGATGAACCACCCTGCAAGGGCGGTGCCGGTCCCCAGAATGATGCCCGTGATGCCGCCCCGCTCAAAGGCGCCGATCCCTGCGGCAAAACTGGAGAGCACGACCACGAGAAGTGCCTGGTTCATCGCAGAGGTATCCGCCTCGACCTCCTCGTAGAGATTCACATTCAGCTTGGCGGCACTGACCATACGATCTTTGAAAGTAGCCATGATGATCTCCTGTTTATACCAGTATTTAAACGCAGAAGCGACTTTCTCCTTACCATAATTATACCCTTTTGAAAGGACGATGCAATGGAGATTGCCATCAAAAGGGCATGCATAATTGAGGCAGGGAGGGGTGAGGAAAAGAGGTTCATAGCGCTTCCTTAGTTTCCACAAGCGAAACAAACTCTGATATTACCTGTGTTTAAACAGAGAAGTGATGCAGATCTATTCTAACGAAAGCTTTGCAGAGTTCCCCGTCGGCTTGCCGCGGGGAGGTTCACTAAATCGCGCATTATAAAGCTTCTTGTAGTGCCCCTCCCTGCCTTTACCCATTGTGATACGTTTGCCCTTTCATTCGATTTTATATAAGATAATCTTCATGAACACCCCTCGTTCGCTTGTCTTCATAGGCGATTCCCTCACCGAGTACTACGATTGGCAGCAGCGATTTCCTGAGCACCGGGTAAAAAATCTCGGTATCGCAGGAGAGCCTGCCGAGGGTCTCCTGAACCGTCTGAACTGGGAGCTCTCCCGCATGCAAAACCCTGATGTCGTCTTCGTCATGACCGGTATCAACAATATCGCCATGGATGATTATGATATTGCGGATACGTACAGAGAGATTGTTAAAAGATTGTCCGAATGGCTGAAGGGATCGGTGATCGTGGTGCAGAGCATCCTGCCGGTGCTCTTGCCGTGGATCGATAATGGCGTGATCAAGGGCATCAACAGCGATCTCAAAAAGATCGCGGAAGCCTCCGGCGGTGTGTATCTCGATGTGTACCAGCTCTTTGTGGATGAGAACGGCAATCCCGATGCCTCCTGCCTCCTCGATGACGGCGTCCACCTGAGCGACCGGGGCTATGAAGTATGGTCAAAAGCGGTGGATGAGTTCCTTAGTTATTCATAGTTATTTGTTGTTATCAGGTTATTTATGGCGAAGAGATAAGTTGAAAGAGCTTACCTTATAACCATCAATAACTACGAATAACTATCAATAACCTGATAACGATGAAGAACTATTCCTGGAGCAGGACTTCGAGCAGGCGGTCGAGCTCATCGAGCGAATAGTACTCGATCTCTATTTTTCCCCGCTTATCCTTGTGGTGGATCTTTACCTTTGTCCCCAGCGAGCGCGAGAGCTTGGCTTCGAGATCGGCCACCTCGGGGAGCTTCTCTTTTTTCTTTTTTGTCTTTGCCGGAGAAGTCTCGCTCAGCCGCTTGCATAATGCCTCTGCAGCCCTGACGCTCAGCCCCTGTTTTATGATCTCCCGTGCCGCCTCGATCTGCTTCTGCTTGGTCTCGATGGAGAGGAGCGCCTTTGCGTGGCCGAGGGAGAGCGTCATATTGTTCACCATCGTCTTGATCTCGTCGGGCAATTTGAGGATGCGTAGGTAGTTTGCGATCGTCGCCCTATCTTTGCTTACTCTCTGTGACAGCGCCTCCTGAGTAAGGTTGAATTCCTTGAGGAGCCGCTGCAGCGCCTCGGCGGTTTCTAAGGGATTCAGCTCTTCACGCTGGATATTTTCGATGAGCGCGATTTCGATGGCATCCTGGGAGGAGACATCCTTGATGAGCGCGGGGATCTTGGTGAGCCCCGCGAGATGTGAGGCCCTCCATCTCCGCTCGCCGGCAATAAGCCTGAAGGTGCCGTCCCCTGCCCGCGATACGATCACCGGCTGGAGTACGCCCTTCTCCTTTATCGAATCGGCAAGGTCTTTCAGCGCTTCATCCCTGAATACCTTTCGCGGCTGGTATTCGTTGGGAAGGATCTTCCCGATATCGATCTTGATAACCTCATCCCCTTTTTCGGGGAGTAATGCCTCAAGCCCTTTGCCTAGTGCCGTTTTCATGTAGCATCTCCTTTGCAAGGGATAAATAACTCTGCGCCCCTTTTGAACGGGCATCATAGAGGATGGCCGGTTTTCCGTGGCTCGGAGCCTCTCCCAGCGTCACATTCCTCGGGATCATGGTCTGGTACACCTTCTCTTTGAAGAACTTTCTGACCTCTGCTTCGACCTGATGGGACAGGCTGTTCCGGGCATCGTACATGGTGAGGAGAATTCCCTCGATATCGAGATCGGGATTGAAGGAGCCCCGCACCAGCGTGAGCGTCCTCGACAGAAGACTGAGCCCCTCGAGCGAATAGTATTCGCACTGCACCGGAATGAGAACGGAATCCGCGGCAACGAGTCCGTTCAGGGTAAGCAAGCCGAGTGAAGGAGGACAATCAATGAAGATATAGCGGTAGTTGTCCTTGATCGTGGCGATCTCTTTGAGGAGGATCCGCTCTCTTCCCTCCCTCTGGACGAGTTCCACTTCGACACCAAGGAGATCAATCGTCGAGGGAACGATAAACAGGTGAGGGATTGCTGTCCCGGCAATGACCTCTTCGAGCGGAAACCTTCCCGTATAGACATCATAGAGGCTCCGCTCCACATTCTCCCTGCTTATGCCGAGGCCGCTGGTCAGGTTGCCCTGCGGGTCGGTATCGATGACCAGGATATCTTTTTCAGCAAGGGCAAGGGAGGCGGAAAGGTTCACTGCGGTCGTCGTTTTTCCGACGCCGCCCTTCTGATTTGCAACAACTATCGTTTTTCCCATAAGTACTCATTGTATCATTTTCAGAAACGTTATTACTATTCGTTGTCAATGCAAACGCATCAAACAAGCATATACGAAGGAGAAGGCAGGGAGGGGTGCAGAAAGGAGGTTTATAGCGCTTCCTTGTAGTGCCCCTCCCTGCTGTAGCGCAAACGTGTAAGCCTCGGTCTTTTCTTGTGGTTTCTACTGCTGTATATTCTTCATGAACTCCATCCAGATCGGCAGGGCGGCCTGCGCTCCGGTCTCTTTCGGGCCGAGGGGCTTGTGGCTGTCCCTTCCCACCCAGACGCCGACCACCAGCCGGTCATTGAAGCCGATAAACCAGGCATCGGAGTAGTCGTTGGTCGTTCCGGTCTTGCCGTAGACGACGTCGTGCAACTCTTTCGCCTTCACTGCCGTGCCGCTCTCAACAACCCCCCGGAGGAGTTCTTTCATCTTCTCTGTTGCTTCCTGTGAGAGCACCTCCTCGGTCGATGCGATGATCTCTTCAAGGGGCACTCCATCCCGGTTGAGTATACGCTCATAGGCAACGGGGTCGACGCGTCTGCCTGTCGCAAACACGCCGTAGGCAGAGGTGATTTCGAGCAATGTCACATCCGATGCGCCCAGGGCAATGGGAAGGTAGGGCTGCAGCTCGCTCCTTATGCCGCTCTTCTTCGCGAGGGCGATGACCTCCTTGAGCCCGACATCATTGGCAAGCCGGACCGTTGCGGTATTTAATGAAAGGGCAAGGGCTTTCTTCAAAGAGATATGACCATGGTACTTGCCATCGTAGTTCTTCGGGGACCATGTACTGTTCGGCTTTGCCCCTGCAAAGGATACGGGCTCGTCGAGCACTTCATCATCTGCGGACATGCCGCTTTCAACAGCTGCCGCATAGACGAAGGGTTTAAAGGCCGAGCCGGGCTGGCGCAATGCCTGTGTCGCCCTGTTGAACTGGGTCTCCCAGAAGTCGGTGCCGCCGACCATTGCCTTTATATGTCCTGTCCTGGGATCAACGGCGACCAGCGCTGCCTGGACGCCGGGCTTTACTCTTCGTTCGAGTGCAGCGATACCGTTTCTGACCGCCTCCTCGGCAATCTTCTGCATCGTATAATCAATCGTCGAATAGACCCTGAGCCCGGAGGTGTATATCTTGTCACTGTAGCGGGCCTCGAGCTGCTGTCTCAGGAACTCGACAAAATAAGGCGCCTCGTAGCGCCGGTAGTGGGGAGCAGAGGGGAGAGGCTCGGCATTGGCGCGCTCATATTCTTCGGCAGTTATGAATCCGCTCTTGAGCATCTTCTTGAGCACCAGCTGCCGCCGGGCCAGCGTCCTGTCGGGATTCTTAAAGGGTGAATACATTGTGGGTGCTTTCTGCAGGCCGGCCAGCATGGCTGCCTCCGCTACCGATAATTCTTCTACCGATTTGCCGAAGTAAGTCTGGGCGGCTGCCGCGATGCCGTATGCCCTTGTGCCGAAGTAGGATTTGTTCAGGTACATGCCCAATATCTCGTCTTTTGTATACCGTTTTTCTATCTGAATCGAGATGATCGCTTCCTTGATCTTCCGGGAAAGACTTTTTTCAGGCTTGAGGAAGAGCATCTTCGTCAGCTGCTGCGTTATCGTGCTCCCGCCTTCGACAATACTGTGGGCCATGATGTCCTTGTAAAGGGCGCGAAGAATGCCGATCAGGTCCACTCCCGGGTGGGAATAGAAGCGTTGGTCTTCGATGGCGATAAAGGCCTTCTTTATGTGGTCGGGGATCTGGTGATGGGGAATGTAGCTCCTCCGCTCCATATAGAGCTCTGCAAGCACGGCGCCGTCGGAAGAATAGACAAAGGAAGATTCGAGCGGTGTGTAGCCTTCGAGGGTTTTCACTTCAGGGAGGTCCGAAAGGCTCCAGTACAGGAGGCCGATGAGCGCGCCGGAGCAGATCGCGAAAAAAGGAAGGATGAGCAGCTTTTTCCAGTTAAACGACAACATACTTTGGGCCTATTATAGCAGTAAGCTGCTGCAGGTGTTAAGTAGCTGTTGCACTCCTTCTTGCGCTGTCAATGAATGTGATATAGTATCTCTATGATTTCAAATGCATCAACGAAAGCATCTCCCGATTCGTCGCAAAAAGCGCTGACAGAAAAGATCTCCGAAGTCCCGAAGCGTCCCGGCGTCTATATCTTTAAAAATCACAAGGACAAAGTGCTCTATGTGGGAAAAGCCAAGGTCCTGAGAAACCGGCTGAGGAGCTATTTCCAGGAATCCGCGAATCTGGAGCCCCGAAAGATCGCCATGGTCAGGATGATCAGGGACTTCTCCTATATCGTTACGGACAACGAGCTGGAGGCCCTTATCCTGGAGGCGAACCTCATCAAGCAGTACAAGCCGAACTTCAATATCATCCTGAGAGATGATAAGAATTACCCTTACATCAAACTGACGATCACCGAGGAATGGCCGCGCGTCGAAGTGGTGCGGGGCATTAAGCGGGACGGCGATCTCTACTTCGGCCCCTATATTCCTGCCCAGGCCATGTGGGAGGCGATCGCCTTTATCCGGAGGAACTTTCCTGTCAGGCCCTGCAACTATACACTGGACAAGCCGATGCGCCCCTGCATTCAGCACCAGATGAAGAAGTGTCCGGCGCCCTGTGCAGGCCTGACGACGAAAGAGGAATACCGGGAGATCGTCGAGGACGTCAGACTCTTCCTGTCAGGGAAAAAGCAGGAGCTGCTCGAAACCCTTGAGCATAAGATGCAGGTGCTCTCGGATCAGCTACGCTACGAGGAAGCGGCGCAGGTGAGGGACAGTATTTTCAGACTCCAGCGGGCATTCGAATCGCAGAAGGTGCTTGCACCGGAACTTGGTGACCTCGATGTGATCGGCTACTACCGTGAGGGCGAGGACATCGCGGTGAATGTGCTCTTTGTGAGAAACGGCATTCTGATCGGGTCACGGGATTTTCTCGTAGAACGGTCGATTACTTCCGAGGGGTCGGAGATCATGCGCAGCTTCCTTGAGCTCTTCTATGCAAAAGAGATTATTCCTCCTGCAACCGTCCTGGTTAATGCCCTGCCTGACGACCTCGATGAGCTGACCGCCTGGCTCAAAGAAAAGAGAGGAGGGAACGTTGAGATCACGGTGCCCAGGCGTGAGAAAAAACGTGAGCTTCTCAGAATGGCGGTTGAGAACGCACGGCTCCACTTCAAAGCGAGGAGAAAGCCATCGGAAAGCGAGATCCTCGAAGCACTCAGAGAGCGGTTGCATCTGAGCAAGCCGCCGGTCTCGATCGGCGCCTTCGATGTCTCGACTATCCAGGGGAGCGAATCGGTCGGTGCCTTTATCTACTGGGAGAAGGGCGAATTCAGAAAGCACCATTATCGCCACCTCAAGATCAAAGAGGTGCAGGGCATGGACGACTACGCCATGATGAAGGAAATTGTCAAAAGGACGCTGAGCAAAATAGATGAGGCACTCCCTGATCTCATTATCATCGACGGCGGCAAAGGGCAGCTCGAGGTGGCGCGTGAAGCAATGGCAGAGGCCGGCGTCTTGACGGACATCATCGGTGTTGCCAAGAACCCGGACAGGGCGGTGCTGCTGAGCGGCGAATTCATTGACCTTGAGGACGGGAATAAGACATCATTACTCCTGAAGAGAATCAGGGACGAAGTCCATCGGTTTGCCATCAGCTTTCACCGGAAGCTGCGGGACAAGAGGTCATTGGAGTCGCCCCTCACCCGCATTCCCGGCATCGGCAAAAAGCGCAGGCTCGATCTCTTGCGCCATTTCGGCAGCATAGAAGAGATGAGGAAGTCCTCTGTCGATGAGATCATGAAGATAAAGGGCTTCAATAGAAAGACAGCCGAAAAGCTGCTCGAGGAGCTCAATAAAGAGCAAAATTGAAAAAAAGAATGAATTCCACAATTTTTAATTTTACCTCAAAGGGGCTGGCATGAACATTTATATTTCGGGCTCTCTGGCGTATGACCGGATCATGGACTTTCCGGGAAAGTTTTCAGATCATATTCTACCCGACAAGATCCACATCCTGAACGTCTGCTTTACGGTCAACGGCATGATAGAAAAATTCGGCGGCACTGCCGGCAATATTGCTTATTCATTAAGCCTCCTGAAAGAGCGGCCGGTGATTCTGGCGACCATAGGCAAGGACTACCGGAGCTATTTCGATTGGCTGAACAAAAATAAGCTCTCTGTTGAGGGAATAAAAGTGATCAACGAGGAATTTACGGCAGGGGCTTACATCACCACCGACAAATCGGACAACCAGATAACGGGATTCAATCCCGGGGCAATGAAGCACCCCTCCGAATACCGTTTCAAAAGCCTCGACGCATCGACCGCCATCGGCTTGATCGGCCCGGGGAATCTCACGGACATGAAAGAGTATGCGAAGATCTACAAAAGCAGGAACGTGCGCTACATCTGCGACCCGGGACAGTCACTGACTGCCTGGAACAGAGATGACCTGATCGAATGGATTACCGGCTCGTCCATCCTGATCTCCAATGATTACGAACTCGAGTTAATCATGAAAATGACGGGTAAAAATAAGAAAGAGCTTCTCGGAATGACCCGGACCATTATAACGACCCTCGGCGAGAAAGGCTCGCTTATCAGCACCTCTGAAGGAGAAAGCAAGGTGCCGGCAGCAGCCATTACCTCTATTGTCGACCCGACGGGCGCAGGAGATGCCTACCGGTCGGGCCTGCTCAAAGGGCTTGCCCTCGGCAAAGATATCGAGACCGCCGCGAAGTTGGGGGCCGTTGCCGCAGCCTATGCCGTCGAACATTACGGCACCCAGGAGCACAGCTATACCTATGAGGAATTTCTAGAGCGCTATAAAAGCAATTTCGGGGAGCTCTAAAAACAGAATACAGGAGCCAGAACCCAGAATAAAAACAATAAAAAATAAAACCCTTGTTGCATGCTTTTCTCCTGGCTCCTGTATTCTGGATTCTGACTCTTGATATCTTGTTCTGGATTCTGGCTCCTGGCTCCTGTATTCTTAAAGTAAGAGAGGTTCCCATGCTCAATGAAGATGCTCTGAAGGCCTATCTTAGAAAAGAATTCAGCAGTAGCGGAGCTATCACTATCAGGAAGCTCGGCTCCGGGGTCCAAGGGGCGGGCTTTCTTATTGAAATGGCGATGCCGGAAGGGACGAGGTCGTATGTTGTAAAGACGCTCATTCCCGAAGGCCTGGGCCATGACTATCCTTCGGACAGGGCAGCGGTGTTTCTCCTTGATCTCGATGAGTACAAGAATCTCCCCCAGCACGTCAAAGCGATCGATGTGCTCGCAGAGCTGGAGGACGGTACCGTGAAATCGATCGGCGGCGGCAAAGAATACTATCTTCTGATGGAGCGGGGAGAGGGAAGGGATTACTTTACCGATCTGAAGGATTTCTCCCGAAAAGACAGACTGGATAGAGATGATATTGAAAAGATACGGCAGATGACCTCATATCTCGCCGATATCCATGCGAAGAAAAAGGAATCCCGTTCTCTCTACTGGAGAAAGATACGGGATACCATAGGGCATGGAGAGTGCCTGATGGGGGTGTTCGATCTCTATCCGGACGGGACCTTGAGCTACGAGGAGATGGCCGAGATAGAGAAGCGGTGTATTGATTGGCGCGTACGGCTGAAGCCGAAGATACACCGCCTTGCACAGATCCACGGCGATTTTCACCCGGGGAATATATGGTTCACAACGAATGATTTTATTCTCCTTGATCGGAGCCGCGGGCCCTGGGGAGACCCTGCGGATGATGTTACGGCGCTGACGATCAACTACATTTTCTTTTCACTCATTGCTCACGGACAGGTAACGGGACCCTACTATGAGGCATTGGAGCTTTTCTTCAATGAGTATGTGAGATTGTCGGGCGATACAGAGATCTACGAGGTCCTTGCACCCTTCTTTGCCTTCAGGGGGGCGGTGGTGGCGAATCCTGTCTTCTACCCTGATGTGAGCGGAGATGCCCGGAAGAAAATCTTCAATTTTGTGAACAACGTTCTGCTGTCGGACAGGTTCGAAGTACGGAAGGTTAATGATTACTTATAGATAGGCCGGCACCGGAGCTTGGCACTCCCGAGCCCCTCTGATCCATGAATTACGCAGATCAGCAGCGCTCTCCGTAAAACCTGATATAATTTTCCCAGATGAAAAGCAGCTCCCGCGTGGCCCTCAGGTCGCCGGCACAGTATTTCGCGATATCGACATGCCGGCCTGCGGTGAAAAGATCTTTGACCTGATATCCCGTAATGCCGTCTGCCTTCGGGCTTTTGATGTTAAAGGTTTTGCACCACATATCGAGGCTGAACCGCCGCTTCGAGGCGCCGTAGAAAGAGAGTTGATCGAGGAGGTCGATATGGGCGCCGTTGTATCTGTTCGGCATCAGGTCGCGGAGGGGCTTAATCCTGTGGGCTGCTGAGCGGATGATGAGGAAGGGGCAATCGAAGACCCTGCCGTTGAAGGTGATGAATTGGTCGTAGGCTTTGACGGTGTTCCAGAATTTTTCGAGGATATCTTTCTCCGTACCTCCCTCATATTTGATGCCGTCCTCCTCAAAGGGGGGGACCGGCTCTCCCGGTGTCTGGAAAAAGACAGCGCCTTTGTTCGAATCGGGATTGAGCATCCCAATGGTAATGACCTCACCGGTGAGCGGATAAAAAGAGAGGCTCTCTTTAACGCGCGCCCTCTCTTCTTCGGTTTCCGTCCATTTGAGCAGGTATTCCTGCGTGGAGGGATCGAGGGAATCGAAATCCATTCCTACCGTCTCTATATCGAAGATAACGCGACTCATACGAGGGCTATAGAGTTAAGCGTACGGCGTTATAGCGAAAAAAAACAACCAGGGCTTTTTACCATGCCTTTTGCGCTATAGCGCCTACGCTGCCTTCTTGAGCATCTTTTCGAAAACAGACCAGGTCTTGAGCGTATCGATTCCCCGCTGCAGCTGGAGATCGTCTTTCTCGTCAACCTCGAGGGGAGCCATCTCTTTTTCCTCCGGGAGCTCCTGCTGGTCGTCGTTTTTGAGGTGACGTTCCAGATCGCGCTCCCTGATGATCTCATGGCTTGCCTTTCCGTCCTTTACCTCGAGCTTGACGACGATATCGGGCGTAATGCCGACTCCCTGTATGCTCGTTCCCTTTGGGGTATAGTATTTCGCTGTCGTAAGCCGGAGTCCGGAACCGTCGCTGAGTGGCACCAGACTCTGCACCGAGCCCTTGCCGAAGGTCTGTACCCCGATGATAATTGCCCTGTTCCAATCTTTTAGAGCTCCTGCTACAATCTCGGCCGCACTCGCACTGCCCTGATTGACGAGGACCACCATCGGCATGTCGGGATATATCACCTCACGGCCTTCGGTATGGTACTCGATCTTCTCGCCGTCCCTTCCTTTTATATAGACCACGAGTTTTTTGGCAGGGAGGAATTGGTCAACCACTTCGACGGCGCTGTTGAGCAGCCCGCCCGGGTCGTTCCTGAGGTCGAGGATGAGCGAGGTCATACCCTCTTTTTTCAGTCTCTTTAATGCACTCGACAGGTCGGAGGCCGTTGTCTCCTGGAATTGGGTGATCTTTATATATCCGATGGCAGGCTCCAGCATCTTTGCCTTGACGCTCTTTATCTTGATCACATCTCTGACGAGGGTGAAGTCCTTCGGCTCTTTCCATCCCTCCCTGATGATGGTCAAGACAATGGAAGTCCCCTTCGCGCCCCTCATCTTGGTGACGGCATCGGTGATCGCCATGTTCTTTGTCGATTCTCCCGCGATCTTGATGATCTTGTCTCCCGCCTTGATGCCCGCTTTGAAGGCCGGCGTATCCTCTATAGGGGCGATGACGGTGAGGACCGCGTCTTTCACTCCTATCTGTATGCCCAATCCGCCGAATTCTCCTTTTGTCTCTACCTGAAGCTCTTTGAAGGATTCGGGCGTCATGTACCCTGAATGAGGGTCAAGAGACGCCACCATCCCTTTAATGGCACCGGTAACCAGCTCCTTTGTTGTGACGTCGTCGACATAGTTTTTCTTCACCAGGGTAAGGACCTCGACAAAGGTCCTCAGCTCTTCATAACTGCTCTCTGCGCTCACCGTGTCGACCGACCATCTCCCCACAATAATACCGATAACAGCGATGATCAGGAACAGGGGCACCAGCAGCCACATCCTCTTTGAAAGCATCTTCTCCTCCAACATCAGCGTTTATCGCGCTACGCGTTTATAGAATTATAGCGTAGGATTTTTTAACGTTATAACGCTGAACGCAATAAACACTATAACGCGTTATCTTCTCAGCCACTGCTGCGGGTCAAGGGGTTTGCCCTTGTACCGTATCTCGAAGTAGAGACCGGGAGCTCCCAGAGTGCTCGATTCCCCAACTTCTCCAATAGTTTGATGCTCTTTTATTATAGCGCCATTTTTTGAAAAAATCTTTGCCAGATTCCCGTAGAGGGTGTGGTATCCGCTCCCGTGGCTGACGATGACCAGCTGGCCGTATCCTTTGAACTCGTCGGCGAAAACGACCTTGCCGCCGTAGACCGCCCGTACCGGCGAGCCATTATCGGTCTTTATATGGATGCCGCTCCTGAAGACCGGAAGGTTGAACAGGGGGTCGACCTGCGACCCATACTGCACTGCAAGCTCTCCCTGTGCCGGCCAGGGAAGCTTTCCCTTGTGTCTGAGGAACCCGCTGTCTTCATCAGGCTCTTCATCCTTTGCCCCGGATCGTCCCTTTGCACTCCGCTTCTTCTTCGCCTCGCGCTCCTGCCGCTCCGATTCCTGTATGATCCGCAGGAGTCTGTTGGATGACTCTTTCAGCTCCCTGATCATGTTCTCGTAGATACCCTTCTCTTTTCTGACACTGGCGAGAAGGGTTTCACGCTCTTTTTTCTTGCCTTTGAGGGATGACTCCAGTCCTGCCAGTTTCTTCTCTTCGGTCTTGAGCGAGGCATGGAGCCGTTTCAATCCCGTTTCCTTTTCAGCCAGAATGCGAAGATCGTCCCGGTATTTCTGTATGAGACGATAGTCATAGGCAGAGACATCCTTGAGATACCGCATGATGCGCAAGGTTTGGGAGATATCTTCTCCGCTTATGAGAGCGAGCATGGCATCCCGGTCGAAGTTGAGGGAAAGGAGTGCCCTCAGCCGTTTTCTCAAGCGGCTCTTATGGGCCTGGAGCGCGGCGCTGTCGGCCCTGATCTCTTCCTGGAGGTCGGCGATATTGTGCTGGATCGTCCTGATCTTTTCCCTCTGATTGCCGAGCTGCTTCTCGATATCATGGAGCTCATTGGTTGTCTTCCTCAGCTCCTCCAGGACCGTCTGCTCTATCCTCCTCACCGATTCGAGCTTCTTCTTCTGTGTCTTCAGGTCTTTCTGCAGGCGCCGGTATTCTTCCTGGGGATGCCCGGCGAAGGATTCAGGAAGTGAAGAGTGAAGAGTAAAAAGAGAAAAGTGAAAAAAGAACAGTAGAAAGAAGATGAAAACGGTGAAAGATGTAAAGCTCCTCAACTTTTCACTTTTCACTTTTTACTCTTCACTGTTAGAGTTTTAGTCTCCCCAGGGCGATTGCGGAGCCGATGAGTCCCAGCACAATGCCGACAAAGGGGAGAGCGACGATAATGCCTGCTGGGAAGACCAGCGTTTTCAATATGGGGATGATTGCACTCAACCGATAGGTAACGGCAATATAAAAAATGAAAGCGCCGATGATTCCCAGAATCCCGCCGCTCAACCCAATGATGCTGCCCTCGATCAGGAAGGGCGCCCGGATAAAGCCCCTGGTCGCACCGAGGAGCTTCAGGATATCGATCTCCTCGTTCCTGCGGTAGAAGAGGATTTTTACCGTGCTGTAGGTAACGAAAATGACCCCCAGCGAGACCGTCAGGAAAATGATGACACTGATATTCTGCACGGATTTCTTCATCAGGTAGATCGCTTCGGCGACTTTTTCCCCGTAGTAGACATTGTCGACGCCGGGGATCTTTTTAATTTCTTCAGCGATCTTCGAGGTCGCTGCAGCTGCGACGAAATCCTTGCGGAGCCTGACTTCGACCGAAGAGGCGAGGGGATTTTCCTCCAGCCCCTCGAGGAGGGAATGGGTATCCTTGAAGGTCTGCTTCAGCTCGTTGAGCGCCTGCTCTTTGGATATGTACGTTGCCTGCGCCACTTCCGCTCTCTTCCGGATCGCAGCGACCACGTTCTGGGTCTCCTCCGGGGAGAGCTGGTCTTTCAGATACACCAGCATCGAAAACCGTTCGGGGAGGTGATTGGTCACCAGTTCGACATTGTAGAGCGTAAAAACGGTGAGCGTCGCGATCAGGAGGCTCGAGGCGACGGTGAGCATGGAAAGTATATTGATCCACTTCTCTCTCCAGAGACTCTGCAGTGCCGATTTGAATGAATAGTGCAGTGCCATCAGCCCCGCTCCTCTCCTACGATGGCGCCGTTGTCGAGCTTGAGTACGCGCGCGCCGGTGTGCCTGAAAAGCTCTCTGTTATGCGTCGCGATCAGCACAGTGGTGCCGTGGATGTTGATATCACGGAACAGGTGGATAATATCCAGCGCCGTGTTCGGATCAAGGTTCCCGGTCGGTTCATCGGCGAGGATGAGCGACGGCTCTGCGACGATAGCGCGGGCGATAACGACCCGCTGCTGTTCTCCTCCGGAGAGCTTCCGCGGGTAACTGTCTGCTTTATGCCGGAGATAGACCTTTTTCAATGCTTCGGAAACGCGGGTCTTGATGTCCTTTTCGCCGACGCCCCTGATTCTCAGCGCAAGGGCTACATTGTCGTGGATGGTAAGATTGTTGATGAGCTTGAAATCCTGAAAGACGACGCCGATGTCTCTCCTCAGGAGCGGGATATCGTGGCGCTTCAGTGAGGCAAGCGTGAAGTCGCCTATGGTAATTTCTCCCTCATCAGGCCACTCGGATAGATACATGAGCTTGAGAAGGGTCGATTTGCCGGCGCCGCTCGGCCCGGTGATAAAGGCCATCTCGCCTTTCTCTATGGTAAAGGAGAGCCCCCTGAGCGCGGTGTCGTGGTCGTAATATTTCGAGACGTTCTGAAACGTTATCATTACAGCATCTGCTTCTTTACGCCATTGCCATTAACCGGCGTTCATCAGCTCTGTTGCAGCAGCAGCGATTGCTTCGGCGGTGAGGCCGAAGAGTTTCAACAGCTCGTCGGGAGATCCGGAGCAGCCGAAGGTGTCCTTTGTCCCGATCCTTCTCAGAGGAACCGGATACTGCTCTGACAGCACTTCGGCAACCGCTCCACCGAGGCCGCCAATAACGGAATGCTCCTCAGCAGTGATGATGCGCTTCGATCTCTTTGCCGCCTCGAGGATCGCGGCAGTATCGAGGGGTTTGACGGTCGACATGTTGATCACGCCGGCATCGATGCCCTTCTTCGAGAGTATCTCCCGTGCTTCCAGTGCCTTGGCGACCATGATGCCCGTAGCAATTATATTTACATCCTTGCCGAGAGCAAAGGTGTATGCTTTCCCGATGGTGAATTTATAATCCGCGGGCATGACAGCTGGGACCTTTGCCCTCCCCAACCGCACATACACGGGATGTTCGTACTCGGCAACCGCATCGATGACCTGTTGTGTCTCGAAGCCGTCGGCAGGCACGATCACGGTCATCTGCGGAATGACCCGCATCAATGCAATATCCTCAAGCGCCTGATGGGAGGCGCCGTCCTCACCGACGGTGATGCCGGCATGGGTCGCGACGAGCTTTACGTTGAGATGGGAGTAGCAGAGGGTCTGCCGCACCTGCTCCCAGGCCCTTCCTGTCTCGAATACGGCGAAGGTAGAAGCATAAGGGATCTTTCCGGTCAGCGACAGGCCGGCTGCGGTGCCAACGAGGTCCTGTTCGGCAATGCCCATGTTGAAGAAACGCTCGGGAAAGGCTTTCGCAAACTTCACTGTCTTCGTCGAGCCCGAGAGGTCGGCATCGAGGACGACGACCTTACTGTTTCTTTTTCCCAACTCCAGCAGTGCGGCGCCATAGGCATCGCGTGTGGCGACCGCCTGCCCCGCGAAGGTTTGCGCTGCTGACTGCTGACCGCTGACCGCTGACTGCTCTTCTCTACTTCCCATTGTCGCTCAACTCCTTCAGTGCTTTTTCGAGCTCTTCCCGCGTCGGGGTGACGCCGTGGTATTCGGCCTTGCCCTCAAAGAAGGACACCCCCTTGCTTTTTACTGTCCGGGCAAGGATAACCGAGGGCTTGCCCTTGATCTTTTCCGCCTCATCGAGGGACTGCACGATCTCTTCCATACTATGGCCGTTTATCTCAAAGATATGCCAGTTAAAGGCCTTCCACTTTCCTGCAATCGGTTCGACCTTCATCACATCCTCGCACCTGCCGTCGATCTGGAGTTCGTTGACATCGACAATGGCGCAGAGGTTATCGAGCATATAGTGGCCTGCCGACATGGCAGCCTCCCACACCTGCCCTTCCTGGATCTCGCCGTCGCCGAGGAGGCAATAGACGCGGGCCGGATTCCTGTCGAGGCGCAGTCCCAGTGCAATGCCGTTGGCAATGGAAAGGCCCTGCCCGAGGGAGCCGGTGGATACCTCGACGCCCTGGAGGAGCTTTGATGAGGGGTGCCCCTGGAGCGGACAGCCTATTTTTCTTAAATCCTTCAGAAGGGCTGGATCAAAATAACCCGACAGGGCAAGCGCTGTATAGAGAAGCGGCGCTGCATGGCCTTTTGAGAGAATAAACCGGTCACGGCCTGGCCAGTTCGGCTCCTGAGGCCGGTGTTTCATTTTATAAAAGTAGAGTGCGGTCACCAGGTCTGCTGCCGAGAGCGAGCCTCCGGTGTGTCCGGACCCTGATTCGGTGAGCATTTTCAGAATCTCGATCCTGACCTTCCGGGCCTGCCGGACCAGAGATTCGATATCGCGGGTTTGCGTCAATGTCGTCATAGATGGTTTCCTCTACAATATGAAAAGTTTGACTATTATATACCAAGCAGTCAGAAAAAAGGTAATGAACCGTTTCCAAAAGTCGGGATCCAATATCTCATCTATTCAAGAGTAACGTGGCTCCGGCAGGAACGGGTGCGGAAAGGAGCTTAATCGCGCTTCCTTATACTTCCATAAGGCTTCAAACTCTTTAATAACAATTCTTTTATTGGAGAAGTGTTGCAGATCAGTTCTAATAAATTGCGCATGAGAAAGCTCCTTGTAGTACCCGTTCCTGCCTATCGTTATCCCTGCTCGTAAGCTTGTTATTGTATCCGACCGGATACGGGAATCTTGTCCCCTCAACATTCCATATAGTTGATATCATACCCGTGCAGCTGGAACGTGAGCCGCAGCTCCCGCCGCTGCTCGGGGGTGAGCGCTACATACGCTTCCCGTACTTTCTCCTTTGCATCCTTTGAACGATCGACACAATTATACGTATACAATTTATCCTTTGATTCCTGAGCGAGGTGCGTGTCAGCGAGTATCTTCTGTAAATCTCCTGTTTCGCAGAGCAGCTTGTAAAACCCCTCCTGCTTGCTTCCGAAGAAATAGCTCTTCCCGTCTTTGGTGACGACAAAAGTATTCGAAGCACAGCCACCAAGAAGGGTAAGTATTCCCACCATAATGAACAGCGCCTTTAAAGTCCCCCGTATCTTCATGTTGTTACCTCCCCGACAAGAGTTTCAGTATCTTATCTTTCATTTGTGGCGCATCCCACTCTCTGTCGCCCAGAATCCGCTCGACAATGATTCCTTTTTTATCTATGATAAAAGTCGTCGGCAATCCCATAACAGCATAAAGATCAAAGGACAGCTCCTTGTCGCTGTCCATGAGCACGGGAAAGGCGAGCTTCTTTTCAGCGATGAAAGATTTCACCGGTTTCTCCGCAGTATCCAGCGAGACCGCGAGAATAACGAATCCTTTGTCCTTGAGCTCGATATACAGCCTATTCAGCGCGGGCATCTCGGCTTTGCAGGGGCCGCACCAGGTGGCCCAGAAGTTGAGGAGGACAACTTTTCCTTTAAGCTCTGAAAGGGAAATTTTCTTGCCGCTTATATCGGTGAGCGTGAAAGCAGGAGCAGGCGAGCCGGGATTGGCTGCAGATACAAAGGAGGCACTACACAAAATGAATGCTGCGAAGAAAAGACTTGCTGCCAATAAACGAAACTGCTTCATAATTAAACTCTCCTTCAGGGTCCTCTTCTAAAACAAAGATAATTTCATTCATTACTTTCCTCTACACGAAAAAGCTTCTGAATAATTCTAACACGCTGGAAAGAGGAAATTAAAGGAAGACCAGGCTGTCCCCTATTGAGCAAAGAGAAATCAAAATAACCTGTTAATCTGCGAGCACCTATGCGACATCTTCAGGACTAACCACATCTATTCCCTCGATAACTGAAAAAGCGCCGTCGTTTGTTGCCAGAACCGTAATCCCTTCCTCTTCCATTATGGTGGCGATGAGGGAGTTATTGGTCATCAGGCCGTAACGCAATCTGAAAGGCTGGCTCTTAAGGATCGTGAGCGCGGAAATCGGTTTGATATCGATGCCCATCTGTTCTATCTTTTGGGCATTGGTGAAATATTCACTGAGTTGCTTAATTGTTTGTGGTTGCTTTTGGAGTTTTCCTACAATGTTAGGCGGGGAAACAAGTCCCTTGTTGACCGCTTCGACCATCATCAGCTTATGGAGCACCTCAAGGATCACGTTAGCCGATGTTATGCCCAGGAGGTCTCCCTGCTCACATCGTTCGAGAAGGGCGCTGCATTCGTCCGATGCGCCGGTAAAATGATAAATGAAGACATTGGCGTCGATAAATACGCGCGAGCCCGGCGCAATGCGGTCAAGACTCATAGAACTCCTCTTCCTCCAGGATTTTTCCAAGGGTGGACTTCTGGATTTTCATTACTCCGCGCGTACTCCGGACTATATTTTTCTCCTTTCTTTTTCCGCTTTCTTCGAGAACCTTAAAATAGGTAACGAGTGCGTCCTCAAAGAGGGAGTTCAGCGACTTTTTTTGAGAGAGCGCAATGCGCTTGGCCTTGAAGATGAGGTCTTCCTCAAGAATAGTCCCGATTTTCTTCTTCATAATACAACACCTCCTTTTGCATCATAAAGTATATGCAGAGGGAGGTGTATTGTCAAGATGTCAAGACTTATTTCTAGAAAGACAGATCGTTGCCCGACTCCATCGCAAAGGCCTCATACCAGTCCACACTGCCTTGATCTTCCAGCATAATTTTCGACTGACCTTCGCCCTCATCGCTTCCAATGTTCCCATCAAGATAAGCTCTCTACTCCTTACACTGCTTGACGGTAATTCCCTCTCCGTGTTACATGATGAGGGATACCCATCTTTCGTCCCTATTTACGTCCCCATAAGGAAATGTCAATAGTCAAGTCTAACCCCATTTGCCTGTCTTCTATCAACATAATTCAACACGCTGGAAAGAGGAAATTAAAGGAGACCGCAGCACAAGGAAGGAGTAAAAAGGGAAGGGGCTGTTGCCCCTTCCCTTAGGGTGTTAGAACATTACGTCGAAAGTTAAGTAGATGTCGTGAGCGTTCTTGAGCGGAGCGAAGAACAGCGGCGTGTTGGCTATTACATCGTCCATATCTACCGGAGCGCCCATCCAGTTGTTGCTGCCGGTGTAATCGAAGTCGTAGTACTGATAGCCGAGCCTGAAGAACGCCTTTCCTCTCTTCGCGATAGGCTTCTTGTTGAGCTCCTGGATTATGTATGCTTCATAAACGCTGCCTCTTGTGCCGAGCTTTCCGGTCCAGATATCGTCGGCAGCAGGCGTAAACGTAATCCAGTTCTTAGAGCCGTAATTGTATTCCAAGCCGATCTTCGTCCCTGTCTTAGCGATATCGTATCTGCCGCCGACATAGGCCGACCAGCCGGTCTTGCTCGAAGGATTCGCGTTTCCAAGCAGTCCGAAACTCACGCCGGGACCGAGGTTTAAGGTGTTTTCGTTAGGATGTGTTACGCTCAAAGCCGCAGAGAGGAAGAGATTCAGGTCGCCCGGGCCGACCTTCTCGATCTTGCCCATCGCTACCATGCCATACTGGTCGATATCTCCAACGTTGGTATTAGCAACGGTAACAGGAATAACATTGGTCCCTGTTGGATCTGCAGGATCGACCATAAAACCGGCGAGCATTCCGTTTGACTCAGGGAAAGCAAAGATATTGAATGCCCTGCTGTACTGGAATTCGAGATGGAGCGTATCGGTGTCGTAAGGAACGACGTTGATCCCGATGAAATCGACATCATCCATGCCATTTGCTGCTGTCTTATAGCCGCTGTCGAAGCCCCTGCCGTAGCAGAACTTCGCATAGGCGCCGGGGAGGGCATCGATATCAGGTGCATATCCGAGGGTCAGACCGTCAAAGGCATAGTCGATCAACAAACCAGGAACACCCGCGTTGCCGACCTTCTCGACGTTCTGCCTGATATTGGTCGGAACGCCGCCGGTGGAAGGCCTCCTACCTACAGAGAACCAGACAGGCTGGTTGAACACATTGCTCCAGGTCGCATAAGCCTGGTCGACTCTCAGCGTATTATCTGATGGGACATGGCCGACATTGCCATCAAAAAGGAAGAAGCGATCGGCAAAGAAGCCATTGCTTGAGCCACCGATAGGCTCCTCTGTCTCATGTCCCCAAACCTTGTACATGAGGAGTCTTGCCTTGACCGTGATGTCTTCCATTGCCTTTGCTTCCATGTTCAGCCCGAAACGGTTGGTCAGAAGCGTTTCATTATCGACCGTTTGCTTGGCGAAGACATCCTGCGGGGTGGGAGCAAACAGTACGAATGCTGCTTTGCTTTCGCCTCTCAGGGAGTCGAACCTGGCCCGGTAGTCGCCGCCGATCTTGAACCAGGAAGGCGCTTCTGCTGCCTCGGCCTTCTTCTCCACCATCGTGATTCTTTCTTCCTTTACGGTCTCTTTCTTCTGCATCTCGTGCATCTGTGCCTTCAGGGACTCGAGCTCTCTGGAGAGCGCTTCGATCTTCTGGAGAAGGTCGCCCTGGTCGGCAGCGAATGCGGAGAGAGGGAGCAGAAGAGCGAGGGAAAGGAGTGCTACAACAAACTTTCTCATAAATACTACCCCCTGTGAAAAGATTTTTGAGAGTAACTTTATAATATGTAAGTAGCTTTAGTCAAGGTTTGTTCGTTGCTAAACTTCGAAACATTAGGTCGCTTTAGAATCTTTATTTCATGTGTGATCGATTTAGCATTTTAATTTTATAGAGTTATGATTTGCGATTGCCTTTTCACGAGATGATAGTGCTATAATGAGCAATGGAGTTGTACCGAGAAATAAGAGCATTCTATATAAAGCTGCCGTACCCGTATCGAAAAGTCAGTCAGGATATCATCGACGGTCTTTGGAACCTCTCAAGAGATATTGCGGTCAGCGCCATCGATATCAACAGGGAAAGCGAAGTATTGATCCACTCCGAGATCGAGTTCTCCCTCGAGAGCTGGAATGAGGCGATCACCTACCTGCGCTCGGCGATCGGCCTGCTGAATGTGAAGAACGGGTATATCGCTGTGCGGAAGGTCCTCGCATCAGCGAACAGCCTCACCACGGAGATTGAAGCCTACAAGGTGACCAAACGCGGTGTTTATAATGCGGAGCTGCCCGAATCCCCTGATTTTATCGAAGACCTGGTCAAGCTTTCCGGTAGAAACAAGCGGCTGCAGCAGATCGATGCCATGGAAAAACTCTTCAGATTTATCGAAGAGCAGGAGAAAGACGGCAGCGAAGACGATAAAGTCTGATCACTAAAATCCCAAATTCGAAATTCTGACGAAAGCTTTGCAGAGTTCCCCGTCGGCTTGCCGCGGGGAGGTTCACTATCTCAATCCTAAACAAATTCGGATTATTCGAAATCGGAAGTTTGTTTAGGATTTCGGGCTTCGAATTTCGGATTTGTCTTGACATGCCTACCCAATACCTTACCATTAAAGAAGAGCAACGTAAGCTGCGTTCATAGGACTGTCGTATCTTCGATAGAGAGACGATGGAATGGACAAGGGCAAAGAGCTTTTGAAGATAGCCAGGGAGATCGAAGCTTGCTCACTTTGTAAGGAGTGGGGTTTGGGGAAGGCGGTGCCCGGTGAGGGGAATCCCGATGCGAAGATTATGTTTATCGGTGAAGCTCCGGGGATAGAAGAGTCGAAGACCGGGCGGCCTTTTGTCGGCAGATCGGGCAGCATCCTGCGTACAATGATACGCGATATCGGACTCAGAGAGGAAAATGTATATATCACCAACACCGTAAAGTATCTTCCGAAAAAGGGCACCCCTTCAAAGGGCAACATCGCCCACAGCCGTACCCATTTTTTGAAACAACTCGATATTATTAACCCACGGTTGCTTGTTCTCCTGGGGAGCATCGCCTGCTTTGCGGTCCTCGGCCGCACGGTGCCGATCACCAAAGAGCACGGAACAGTCATCGATCAGGAAGGGAGATTGTACTTCATCACCTTTCATCCCGCTGCCGCACTCCGTTTTCCTGAAACAAAAGAGGAATTTATCCGTGATTTTCAGAAGCTGAGGACATTGCTCATCAAGAATAAATTACTCACCCCCTCGTCCAAAGTCGCTCAATAAGCAGTTGGCACCTAAACACGATGCGCAACCGAACGTGTCATTTCGTTGACAGCTCTCTGTTTGTATGCTATTTTTAAAGTAAGCACTCCCTCTTATAAACCCCTCAAATCTATTCAAGGATACCATTATGAGAATCGCACAGGTCTCTCCTCTTTATGAATCGGTCCCCCCTGCAGGGTATGGCGGGACCGAGCGTGTGGTTTCATATCTCACCGAGGAGCTTGTGGGCCTCGGGCATAAGGTAACCCTGTTTGCAAGCGGCGACTCCTCGACAAAAGCGAAGCTGGTGCCGATATGTCCTTCCTCGTTGCGTTCGGACAGGCGGTGTCTGGACCCGATCGCCTATCACATGCTGATGATCGAGCGGGTTGCACAGAGTGCCGCAGAATTCGACATCATTCATTTTCATACCGACTACCTGCATTTCTCTCTGTTACGAAGACTCGGCAAGCCCTTTGTGACGACGCTGCACGGCCGCCTCGATCTGCCGGAGCTGGCGCCCCTCTATAAAGAGTTCGACGATATCCCGTTGGTCTCGATTTCCGATGCGCAGAGGGCGCCGATATTCTGGGCCAACTGGCAGGCGACCGTGTATCACGGCCTGCCGCGCAACCTGTATCAACTCAGCAAGTCTCCCGGAGAATACCTTGTATTCATCGGCCGCGTCTCACCGGAAAAGCGGGTCATCGACGCCATAGAAATTGCGAAGCGGACCGATATTCCGCTCAAGATAGCGGCGAAAGTCGATAAGACGGAAGAGGCGTATTTTTCCGCAGTCATAAAGCCGCTCCTGAAGCATCCGCTCATAGAGTTCATCGGCGAGGTGGGGGAAAAGGACAAACAGGAGCTGCTCGGCAATGCCTATGCGTTCATCTTCCCCGTCGACTGGCCGGAACCCTTCGGGCTCGCGATGATCGAAGCAATGGCCTGCGGCACGCCGGTCATCGCACGGCGGCGCGGCAGCATTCCTGAAATCGTTGAGGACGGCGTAACGGGATTCATCTTTGATGACATTCCCGGAGCGGTAGCGGCGGTAAAGGCAGCAGGAACATTGAGCAGACTCAATATCCGCAAAGAATTCAAACGGCGCTTTTCCGCAGAAAGAATGGCGTTGGATTACAGCGCGGTCTACGAGAACCTTTTAAAAAAAGTACAAACATCCAGCTCACGACGCATTGCATAAGCTATGATGGACACTACTTCTCATGTGAAGGACGAATACTATATCCTCGCGACCTCGGGCCGTGTCGATCTCAAGACGCTGACCCTCAAACACAATGAGACCTTCGGTGTCTTTGCCCGCATGGGTGATATCCTCAAGCTGGGTATGGAGGAGCAGGGTATCTACCATCAGGGCACCCGCCATCTGAGCAAGTGGGAACTCCGGCTCGAAGGGAAACGGCCGCTCTTTCTGAGCTCAGGCATGAAAAGGGAGAGCAATATCCTTTCAGCAGACCTTACCAATCCCGATATCCTCATCGACGGCAACGGCACCTTCATCCCCCGGGACACCATTCACTGCCATCGCTCCAAATTCATTTGGGAGGGGAACTGCTTCGAGAGCATTTATCTCATCAATTTCGGCATCGATCCGGTCGTGATCAGGCTCCATCTTTTCTTCGAAGCCGATTTCGAAGACGTTTTTGAAGTAAGAGGGATTAAAAGGGAGCGGCGCGGCGAGTATCTTCCTCCCGAGATCGGCAAACAGGACATTACGCTCGGGTACCAGGGTCTCGACAATCAAAAGCGCACCACGAGGCTCGTCTTTTCCGTGCCTCCCGTTTCCCTTGATAACGAAGCGGCGATATTCGAATTCAAATTGATCCCGAAATGCCGCGAGGCGTTCCGCATTACCATGCAGTTCGACAGGAGAGAGGATGTCTACTGGAAGCACGCCCTGGTCCTCGCTGACGAGAAGTATAAGACCATGAGGGACAGTGCCTGCCAGATCTGCACGACCAACGAGCAGTTCAATGCATGGTTCTCCACATCTCTTTCCGATATCCATATGATGCTTACCGATACCCGCCATGGCAGTTATCCCTATGCGGGCGTCCCCTGGTTCAATGCCGCCTTCGGCCGTGACGGCATCATCACTGCCCTTGAGTGCCTGTGGTTCGAACCGCAGATCGCGCGTGATGTGCTCTCGTATCTCTCGGCAACGCAGGCCGAGACCCTCAATCCGGAGAGCGATGCCGAACCGGGCAAGATCATCCATGAGGTGCGGTTCGGTGAAATGGCGGCCCTGGGAGAGATCCCTTTCGGAAAATATTACGGCAGCGTGGACTCCACTCCGCTCTTTATTTATCTCGCCGGCGCCTACTATCGGAGGAGCGGCGACCTGGAGTTCATAAAGACGATCTGGCCTCATCTGAAAAGGGCGCTGCAATGGATCGATGAGTACGGGGATATCGACGGTGACGGCTTCATCGAGTATGGCCGTCGATCGGAAAGAGGGCTCATCAACCAAGGCTGGAAGGACTCCAAAGACTCGGTATTCCATTCGGATGGAAGGCTGGCCGAAGGCCCCATTGCCCTCTGCGAGGTCCAGGGCTATGTCTATGCAGCCAAGACCGAAGCGGCCATGCTCGCCGATCTGCTTGGCGAGCGCGAACTTTCGCGCCATTTAAAGCAGGCAGCCGAGATATTGAGGGATCGGTTCGAAACGACCTTCTGGGTCGATGACCTCGGTTTTTACGCTATCGCTCTCGACGGCAAGAAACAGCCCTGCAGGGTCAGAACATCGAATGCAGGGCACTGCATCTTCACCGGCATCGCCTCTGAAGAGCGGGTCTATCGCCTTACAGAGACGCTCATCTCCGACGAATTCTTTTCAGGATGGGGCATCCGCACCGTTGCGAGCTCCGAGGCCAAGTACAACCCCATGTCATATCATAACGGATCGATATGGCCTCATGATAACGCCCTTATTGCACTGGGATTTGCCAAATACGGTTTAATGGATGCCCTGCTCAAGGTATTCACCGGCATTTTTGATGCATCGAAATATTTCGATCAGTACCGTCTTCCCGAGCTGTTCTGCGGCTTTCACCGCCGCGCCGGCGACGGGCCGACACTCTATCCTGTTGCGTGCATGCCCCAAGCCTGGGCATCGGGCACCGTATTTATGCTGTTGCAGGCCTGCCTCGGGCTCACGCTCGAGCAACCCAACCGTGTCGTTTTCAGGCACCCGGTACTTCCCGACTTTCTCAAGGAAGTGCATCTGGCCAAGCTCAAGATCAAAGAGGGAGAGATCGATTTTGTGCTCCGCCGCCACCGCTTTAACGTCAGCGTCGAGATCGTGAGAAAAACCGGCGATATCGAGGTACTGGTCATAAAATAAAAATCAAAATGCAAAGTGCAAAATGAAAAAATAGGAGTCCTTGATTTTTATTTTTGCTCTTTTCATCGTTATATCCTCAACCTCGGCCTTTTTTACAGCACTTCTATGTTCAAATAGTCACCCAGTGTTCGGAACGCACCTGCGCTCTCCCCTACTTCGGAATAGAAGGACTCTTTGAGAGAGATGTATTTATTTTGTGGCATCCAGAGGTTCATATCAAGGGCGAGCGGTTCGAGCAGGGCGATCACTGCAGTGATGTTTTCGAGAAGCACTGTATCACGGCGGGCATTGTGTCCTATATGGTTCATTGCTGAAAACAGCCATCGGGGTATTATATAGGCGATTCCCGCTTTGTCGAGAGGAATGTTCCACTTCAAAACCTCCTTTATCAATCGATCGAGCTCGGCGGTATCAACCATTTCTTCATCAAAAATCCTTTTTAAATCGAGATTGATAACATGCTCCGCTGCAATGCGCACGGTCTGGGGGAGGGAGATGCCGAGGGAGCTGAGAAAATTCATAATGGGATTGTAGCGCTCGTAGATTTCTCTGAATTCCGCCTCTATGCCCGCGTGCGTCGATGCGAGAACGCTATCGATGACCTTCCGCTGTTCGTCCCTGAAAAGGTCCACAAGGGAGTAACGGGCGGGACCGAAGTGCTTCTCGATAAGGCGCATGACCTCGGTCGCGGCCCCTGTCTCGAAGGCGGATAGCAGGGCGCTGCTCATCCGAGCAAAGTCCTCTTCTGTCGTGAAATCTCGCACACCGGCCTTGAAATTATGGTCACCGAGATGCAGCACGGCAAAGCATTTCACCGTTTGCTCCCAGGTAAAATCGTCAGCGGCTCGGGCAACGCCGGCGGCGAATGTGAACTTGCCGGTCTTTACCCTCTGGTAGGGGCTGCTTTCGACGTTGAAATTATAGATGTTCATATGCGATGGATCATCTCTGAAAAGAGATGCTATGGCGTAGTGTGCTGCAACACGGGTTAGATCTATCTTGGAGGGAATGACCAGCCGTTTATAGGTCTCCGCCCCATGGGCATCGTAGTTGCTGGGTGCTTTTTCAAGGTCAGCGAGAAGGTTCTGCTCCAGCGAATAGCCGAAAACCTCATATGCCTGCTGAATGGCACGGGCTGCATACTTCATCACCTGCACGGTCTCGATGCCCGAGATCTCATCATAGAACCAGCCGCAGCTGGTATACATTGCCATGGCATGCCGCTGCGATTCGAGCAGCTTCAGGACTCTGGTCTTCTCCTCAGGAGACAGTTCCCGCAGGGCATGCTGCTTCAGGAACCGCTCCATATTTTCAGAGGAGCGGTCGAGGATACAGGTGATCAGGCCATCCCGCATCGCCCACGGGTCTTTTACATAGTCGCGCATATCGTGCTCATAGGCGGGGGCCAACTCGTCGCGCAGTTCGTCAAGGGCATCGCGCAGCGGTTTCCGCCATTTCTGGTTCCAGTGCGGGAACTGCCCGGAATTGCAGCCGCAGTCGCTCCGCCACCGCTCGACGCCGTGGATGCAGCTCCATGATGAGTTCTCCCGTATTTTTATTTCATGGGTTGGAGGATGCCGTTCAAGGAATTCTCCGTAATTGGTGAGCGTTGCAAGCCCTTGTGAGGCTATGGTATGAAGGCAGTAGGCGAGGGCCATATCGCCGTGTCTGTGGTGGTGCCCGTAAGACTCGCCGTCATTCGCTATATGCGCAAGCTGAGGATGGCCGTCCTTATCTCTGAAAATGTCCAGCAATCTCCGGACAAAGACGTCGCCGCTTTTAAGCAATCCTGCCGATGCAATGGCGTAGGCAGTGGCGCCCTCGTAAAAAAAGAGATTGATCGATCTGCCTGAGGGCAGATTGCAGCGGTATGCCATCGTCGTATCGATAGCGCCCCATTCGAGCTCCTGCCATACAGCCCTCTCTTCCATCTTTCTGATATGGGTCACCTGCCAGGGCGCGAGGATGGTGAATTTAATGCCGTGCTCTGCAAGGATATCGAGGGTCTCTGAGTCAACAGCACATTCCGGCAGCCACATTCCCTCGGGGTCTCTGCCGAACCTCTTCTGAAAATCTCTGATGCCCCAGATGACCTGTGTCCGTTTATCCCGCGTGTTGGCGAGGGGCATGATCATATGGTTATAGCATTGAGCGAGCGCTGAGCCGTGTCCGGAGAACCTTTCCGCACTGAGGCGGTCTGATTCGATGATGCGGCGGTACGCATCGGGTTTGTTCTTTTCCATCCAGGACAGGAGGGGAGGCCCGAAGTCGAAGCTCATATGAGCGTAATTATTGAAGATACCGATGATCTTCCCGCCGGGGCCGAGGAGCCGCGAGGCTGCATTGGGCAGGTAGCATTCAGCGGTGATGCGCTCGTTCCAATCGTGGTACGGATAGGCGGAATCCTGCACTTCCACCTCTTCGAGCCAGGGGTTCTCCCTCGGCGGCTGATAGAAATGCCCGTGAATGCACACGTACCTCACCATACGCGCTCCGGGATCATGCTATCGCCGGGGTGGGCGACGGCTCTGCCATTTCAAACGTACATTTGATGCGCAGGTGATCACTCAACTCGCAGAATGCCTTCCCCCAGCGCTGTGCAGACTCATCGCCGTTCCGCGCTCGCTCCATCATATCCTCAAAGAGGCGCTCTCTCAGAGAATAGAAGGTGTTCTGCGCCTTCCACAATTTGAGGTCGAGTGACAGGGGAAGGATGAGCTTGAGGACGTTCGTCATTTCCTCCAAGAGCTTCAGGTTATGCGGGTCCCGGACTATCCTGTCCATGAATGCGCTTGCCCAGGAGGAAATAACATACTCCAGCATCGGTTTATCGATATCGAGCGACCAACGCTGTGTCTCGAGGATCAATCGCTCGAGCTTTTCCATGTCGATCTCTTCTGTTTCGAAAAGCCTTCTCAGATCGAGATTTACAATGTATTCCGAAGCGAGGACAATAGATGTGGGAAGGGGAATATTGATCGAGCTGAGAAAGCTCATGACCGGATTATTGAGCTCGTAGATCTGACGGTACGATGTCTCAATGCCTGCATGCGTTGATTCGAGTATCTTGTTAATGATCTTCCGCTGCTCGTCTCGGAACAGGTGCCAGAGCGAATAGGTGTTGGTCCCGAAGTGTTTATCGATGAGCAGGATCATCTCGGTGGCATCACCGCGGTCGAAGGCCTCTCGGAGCTCTCTCTGCATCGTGGAAAACACTTCATCGCTGATGAAATCCCTGATGCCGCCGTTTGCGTTATGATCGCCGAGGTGGAGCACCGCAAAGGTCTTCACCTGCTCATCCCAGGTAAAATCAGAATGTATCCTCGCCTTGCCTGTAGCAAGGGTGAATTTACCTGCCTTGACCTTCTCGTAGTTATCACTGGTCACCGTATAATTGAAAATATTCATGGATTCGGGATACTCCTCGAAGAGAGAGGATATGGCATAGTGAGCCGCAATCCTGGTAAAGTCGATCCGGGTCGGAATAACGTATTTTTTATATGCCTCCGCACCGGTCGAGAGGACATTGCTCGGCGCCAGCTGCAGATCCTCGATGAACTGACGTTCCAGGGAGAGGTTGAGCACCTCCTCTGCACGCTGGATGGCCTTTGCTGCGTATTCGATGACCTGGATGGTCTCGATGCCCGAGATTTCATCGAAAAACCAGCCGCAGCTCGTATACATCAGCATGGCATGGCGCTGAACTTCGAGGAGCTTGAGTACCCGCTCCTTCTCCTCCTGTGAGAGATCTCTCGATGCGTGCCGACTGAGAAAACGCTCGACATTTTCCACTGACCGGTCGAGCATTACCTCAATATACTCATCTCGGGCAGCCCATGGGTCTTTGAGATACCTGGATGCCTCATGCTGATAGGCGGGGATGAGCACATCCCGCAGTTTGTCGAACGCTTCGCGTAGCGGTTTCCGCCACTTCTGGTGCCATGCCGGGTGCATGCCCGAATTGCAGCCGCAATCGGTGCGCCACCGCTCCACACCGTGGATGCAGCTCCAGGATGAATTCTCGAATATCCGTACTTCGTGGGTCGGCTGATGCTTCTCAAGGTATTCGCCGTATGTGGTAATCTTTGCCAGGTTGTTCGACTCGATGTGATGGATGCAGAATGCCAGTGCCATATCGCCGAAACGGTGATGATGGCCGTAGGTTTCACCGTCTGTTGCTATATGGACGAGCTGGGGCCAGTCCCTCCCGTTCTTGTCGACGAAGGCGCTTATCAGTCTGTCGGCAAAGACCTCACCGCTCGAAAGTATCCCTTCAAACGCAATGCCTTGGGAGATGGGACCGTCATAGAAAAAGAGATGTATCGTTCTCCCTGATGGTAAATGACAGAGGTAGACGGTGGTGGGATCAATGCGCCCTCCCTCGACGCTCTGCCATACGGCACCATCCTCCAGCTGCCGCACCTCCTTTGCCTGGCGCGGCGCGAGGATGGTGAATTTAATGCCGTGCTCTGCAAGGATATCGAGGGTCTCTGAGTCAACAGCACATTCCGGCAGCCACATTCCCTCGGGGTCTCTTCCGAACCTCTTCTGAAAATCTCTGATGCCCCAGATGACCTGTGTCCGTTTATCCCGCGTGTTGGCGAGGGGCATGATCATATGGTTATAGCATTGAGCGAGCGCTGATCCGTGTCCGGAGAACCGCTCCCGGCTGAGCTTATCCGACTCGATGATGCTCTGATATACTTCAGGCTGGCTTTTTTCCATCCATGACAGGAGCGTGGGGCCGAAGTTGAAGCTCATGCTTGCATAGTTGTTGACGATGCCGAGAATTCTTCCCTCGCCGTCAAGAAGGCGCGAAGCTGCATTCGGCGCATAGCATTCAGCGGTGACCCGCTCGTTCCAGTCGTGGTACGGATAGGCGGAATCCTGCACTTCCACCTCTTCGAGCCAGGGGTTTTCACGCGGCGGCTGATAGAAGTGACCATGAATGCAGATATAGCGTTCCATGAGGGCCTCCTTCTCGTACTGCTCAGAATGAGATGTATCTGCGGAACACAAAGCGAGCCTGACACGTACAACGATGGTTCGGGTTACTACATGCTCTTAGCAGCGGGTCTTTGAAGTATCTGATTCAATTGTAGCAGAAATCATAAGAACATCAAGAGAGGGATGAGTTGTAACGCGCCATGCTAATCCGCCATTTTGTATCTGACTAATTCGGATTCCACAATCGTTTGACTCCGCATTGTTTCGCCATGAAGGTGTGGGGGAGAGAGCCGTTCTCTCCCTGGGAAGTGATTATATGATTTCGGTGGCAGCTATTTTGACATGTTCAGCAGAGACGACCGATGTTTTTTCCATAGCTGCAGCGGTAATGGAGCCTTTGGCGAGATGATCGCCTGGGTTGTCCCCTTCGTCCTTTTCTACGCTGATTTAATGAGAGATTATAAGATAACGACGGATGATTCTGGAATACTGCTGCGGCTATAGCACGATTATGCGTGTGAAATTACACCGAGGTCATCGAGCAGATATTCCGGTGGAAGGCCGAGGGCAAGGCCCTCCAGTGGATATGCGATAGGCTCAATGGAGATGGCATTAAGACCAAGCGGGGTGGAAAGTGGAAAATGGCAGGTCTCCACCATCCGAGGCATCCTCGGCAACCGCTTCTATACCGGGCGGGTCGAGTTCGAGGGAACTTTTATCCGCGCCCAGCATGATGCGATTGTGTCGGATGTGCTGTTTAGGAAGTGTAGCAAATAGAGATATTCTCTTTCTCTTGTATAAATCCGGCTTATCTATTAAACTTATGGATATCGGAAGGTGTAAAAGGTGAAATCTATGAATAACTATCAGGTTGCAGAAATAAGGGAACGTCTCGCAATTGTATTGGAGAGGAACGGCGTGAAGAGGGCCGCCCTCTTCGGTTCCATCGTAAGGGGCGAAGCCACTGAGGAGAGCGATATCGACATCCTTGTCGAATTCGAGGGGAGAAAAAGCCTGCTTGACCTTTCGGGCCTGAAGCTTGAGGTGGAGGACGTGCTCGGAAGGAAGGCTGATGTTCTTACTTACGGCTCGCTCCATCCGCTCTTAAGGGACAGGATATTGAAGGAACAGGTGCCAATCTTGTGAAAAAAGACCCTGCGATATTCATAGACCATATCCTCGAGTGTATAGGGCTTATTGAGGATTATACCAGAGGCAAGACCGAGGATGACTTCCTCGCCTCTGTCCAACTGCAGGATGCTGTAATTCGCCGCATCTAGATTATCGGTGAGGCTGTCAAGAACATCCCTGAAGAGGTGAAGGGAAGATATCAGGATATTCCATGGAAGAAGATAGCCGGCATGCGTGATATCCTCATCCACGAATATTTCGGCGTGGACATTAAAATGACCTGGGAGGTGCTTGCAAAGGATATCCCCGATTTGAAAAGGGAGATGATACGGATGCGGAAAGATTTGAAGTAAAAGCATGAGTGACCTGAAGAGATACATAGTCCAAAGGAAAAAGAGGGACAAGTTGTTTGCCGAGGGCTACGGCGAGGGATACGAGCAGTTCAAAGTGGGCATGAGGCTTCGCCAGAGACGCGAAACAGCCGGACTGACACAGGAAGAGCTTGCCAAGAGGCTTCACACTCAAAAGACCGCGATCTCGCGTATAGAAAACCATGCGGAGGACAAGTACAATTAATGACCATATTTGCCATAGATAGTTCCCTGATAATTATATAGGTTATGAATCCCCTTTAGCCTTTTCTCTCAACAACCTCAATCCCTTCGCCCTCTCCTAGTTCGATTAAGTCATGGGAGTAGCGGGTTACGCCGATGTCATGCTCTACAAGAAGAGCGACAAGCTGTTCTCCGTTCATCAAGCCTACTGGCACGGCATCGGGTCGCGCGGCCTCGTCTCTCGCCCCCTTGCTGAAGTCGCTGGTGGTGACAATAAGGCCCTGCTCGTGAGCGCCCAAACTGCCCCGCACGTTCTGGACGACAGTCGCCTGAACCCGGTTCTTGGGCTTCCAACGCTTCACCTGCACTGCCATGCGGGTGCGGATAACATCGCCTATGACAAGGGTACCGCGCACGTCTATGCCGCCGTCGCCGCTACGCTTGGTCACGACGACATCTTCAAAGCCGATTTCCACAAGCAGGCGGGCGATAAGCTCCTCAAAGGCGGTTGGGTCCATCTCCAATAACTGCTTATGTAATGCCTGGCGGACTCGTTTATTGTGCTGTTCTATCTCAAACGCCAGCCCTTTGCCCATCCAGCGGGACAGCCCAATGTATCCCCTTCCATGCTGAACAAAGCGGGATTGCTCCCCACGCTTTTTATACCGCCTGATTTCGGTAAGTATCTGGGCATACATCGTAGCCTCGGGCGTTTTGCCCTCGGTATTCAGCCAGCCCAGTTCAAGGGCCTTTTTCGTGATGTCCCGATAATGGATAGGCTTCTTATCTCCGAATTGCTCAAGCACCTTCTCGGCCGCGTTTGTAAAGGAGTAGGTTTCCGGGCTTTTTTTAAGTGCAGGACTGATAGAAGGCGCTTTTGCCGGTGATACTGCACTCGAATCGCGTAGGCCATAGGTTCGAGGGGCCACACGCACAAAAGTGGATTTATCGCCTTTCTTCTTCATGTCTATAATAAGCGCCGCCTCAATGGATGCGGCAGGTGTCTTTCCACCCGGGTGCCAGAGCTTTTTATCGAGGATGCGCTTTACAAGCTCCTCCACCTTCATAGGTTCGCCGGCCTCACGTAAAACCTGTATAGCGGCTTTTCGTATGCTCATTGTTCTGTCTTCTCCGTCCTAATCTGTTCATAGACCTGCCTTAAAAGATGTTGGGCGACGGTTTCCTGAAAGCCTTTCTCGTTCATGAATTTCGCCGTTATCTCTTCATTCTGCTCCATGCGGTCGATGAAGAGATTTTCAAGGGTTTTGCGGAAGACGTAGCCGAAGTTCTCCATCGTGTTGGCGAGCGCGGCTTGACGGAGGCCGCTGTCGGCGACCGCGTCTTCCCGAATCGAGTCAAAGAAAAGCTGGTCGCCGGGTTTGAACTCCGTGCCGAAGCGTTCATTCAGAATTTCGATCAGCTTGGAAAGTTCTATCTCATCACCTCGAGCGACGCCGGTGCCCACAGACGTCGGCCCCGATACCTCGTATCGGGCTCCCGGCTCCATGACGATGGAGCCCTCGCCGATCTTCTGCAACCGGTAGAATTTGAGCGCCACGTCATCATCAAAGTTGTAGATCGGCCCCCGGTTATCTCTCGGCAGTTTGGGAAGCAGAAACCGGACGTATGAGTACAGCTTTTCCAAATCAGAGTCCTGGAAGGGGATCACCTGCGACATGAAAGAATAAAGGTTTCTGAAAGCGACCAGCGTCTTCCGGAATTCCTCCCGGACCTCTTCCTCAAGTCCATTGTAACGATGAACAGCCGGATCAATGCATGCGTTCATCCGGGCGTGGTCGGCCGTGGTCTGGTTCCTCGCAGGTTTATAGAATACTTTGCAGAATTCTTCAACCTCGGCCTTGTAGTAGACATGGTGCCCTTCGAGCTTGGCTTGAAGTTCGTAAAGCTGCTTAGGTTCGGCCCTCTCTCCGATTAAAGTCTGCTCATAATAGGGTTGGAACGCCGCAAGAATATCCTCTGTCTCGTTCACGAAATCCAGTACAAACGTATCCTCCTTGCCCGGGTGTGTGCGGTTCAAACGCGAAAGCGTCTGCACGGCCTGTATACCGGCAAGCCGCTTGTCCACATACATGGTGTGCAAAAGCGGCTGGTCAAAGCCTGTCTGATACTTCTCCGCAACCAAAAGCACCTGGTACTCTTCTGTCCCGAAGCGTTCCGGGAGTTCCTTTTCCCGAATGCCTTTGTTCATTCCGACTTCCGTATATTCGACGCCGGGAGCATCCGGATCGATCACCGTGCCGGAGAAGGCAACCAGCGTCTTGATTTCCGTGTACCCTTTCTCGGCGATGTACTTGTCGAATGCCTGTTTGTACTTCACCGCGTGCAATCGGCTGGAGGTAACGACCATCGCCTTGGCCTTTCCGCCGATCTTGTGCATGGTGAAATGGCGGAAATGCTCGACCATGACCTCGGTCTTCTGTGCGATGTTGTGTGGATGGAGGCTCATGAAACGGGCGAGCGCCCTTGCCGCCTTGCGCTTGTCCACCTTGGGATCGTCTTCGATGGATTTGATCAGGCGGTAATACGTCTTGTAGGTCGTGTAATTCTGGAGCACGTCGAGGATAAAGTCTTCCTCTATGGCCTGCCGCATGCTGTAAAGATGGAACGGACTAGGCTTGCCGTCCGGGCCGGGCCTTCCGAATACCTCTAAAGTCTTGTATTTCGGCGTGGCCGTAAAGGCAAAGAAGCTGATATTTGGCTGACGGCCTCTCTTGGCCATCGTGCGGAGTATCTCCTCTTCATAATCCGGCAACCCTTCTTCCTCGACTTTGGCCTTGACTTCCTCTTTGATGGCCGCGCCTCCGAGCACGCCTTTAAGTTCGGTTGCCGTCTCTCCACCCTGCGAACTATGAGCCTCGTCGATTATGACGGCATATTTCCGTTTGGGAAGGTCGCCAATCTTTTCGGTAACAAAAGGAAATTTCTGGAGAGTCGTTATAATAATTGGAACCCCGGCAGAAAGCGCATTTGCAAGCTGGGCGGAATCTATATCAATCTTCTGGACTACACCCTGCTTATGCTCGAACTGATAAATGGTGTTTTGTAACTGCTGGTCGAGGACGATTCTGTCAGTGACCACTATGACTGAATCAAAGACCTTCTCGTCTTTTTCATCGTGCAGGCTTGAGAGTCGGTGAGCCAACCACGCTATGGAATTAGACTTGCCGCTTCCGGCCGAATGCTGGACTAAATAGTTGGCCCCGGCACCTTGCCGCTCTGCATCAGCCACCAGCTTGCGCACACAGTCAAGCTGATGATAGCGCGGAAATATCATCGTCTCCCGCTTTATCTTTTTCCCACCGAGTTTCTTTTCCTCTATCTGAAGATTGACAAACCGGACCAAAATGTCTAAGAAGCTATGCCGCTCAAGGACCTCTTCCCACAGATAGGCCGTCTTGTAGCCACCGGGATTATCGGGATTGCCAGCGCCTCCGGCACAGCCCATGTTGAAGGGCAGGAAATGCGTATTCCTTCCTGAAAGGCGTGTGGTCATATAGACCTCGTCCGTGTCTACGGCAAAATGGACAAGCGCCCGCTTCTTGAACTGGAAAATCAGGTCCGCCGGGTCGCGGTCATTCTTATACTGGTGGATGGCGTTCCGCCAGGTCTGACCGGTCATGGGGTTTTTAATCTCCGCAGTTGCAACCGGAATGCCGTTCAGGGAAAGGGCCACATCTAATGTATTTCCATGCCTGCTCGAATAGCGGAGTTGACATGTGATTGTTAGGCGATTGGCGTCATAGAGTTTCTTTATTTCGGGGTTCAGGCCGCTTGCCGGAGCGAAGTAGGCAATATGGAAGAGCTTTCCGAAGCACTTGAAGCCGTGGCGCAGAACGGATAGGCATCCCTCATGTTCGGAGTTTAGCGCCCGGCAGAGGTCGTCAAGAAGTATCTCCTCGGCCTTATCCTTCTGAAGGTTCTTGAGATAGTCCCATTCCTTGGGCTGGGTCTCCTTGATAAAGGCAATGACATCCTGCGGAAAAATACCTCTCACTTGATCAAATGTCTCCGGGTCGCACTTTACATATCCGCCAAATGTGGTCAGGTGATATTCGATAGCGGCTTCAAAAGCGCGTTCTGTATGTTGGCCCGACATCAAGCCACCTCCGTGCCGCATTCTTGTCGCGGTTTCGTGTCATAGATTGTCATGGTAATTATGTTACAGCATGTCATTAACGCGCTTTTCCCTTGCATGTTAGACTTTGCAGATTTCGCTTGACATCCGTACTACGCACATGCCAAAATGTAATTGGAGGTTCGGCCCAAGGGCTGCTTTCGGGTGGCTCCAAAGGCATTACCTCCTTTTTTATTGTTACCTTGCCGTATAAGGGTCTGGCACAAACACAATCCCATAAGTCTTGAATGTCTGCCCCTCCCTGTTTATTTCCCCTGTATACTGTAGTTGCCTAAGCCAAGGGCCGAACTCATCAGCAATCTCTTTCCGAACATTGGCATCCATTCCAGTTCCGGGCAGTCTAAATCCCCAGTTCACACAATAAATACACATGTCCGCCGCTTGGACGGGATAAGCCAGATCTGACGAAACGAAAAACGGCGTCGGCACGATCCACCGAGTTCTGTAACGCCCTGTATGTGTTTTCCTGAAATAGTTCTCAAGCCGCCGCACGAACCGACGGTCTTCCGCTTTATCGACTTCATCCATGACAAGCAATCCGTGTTCCTGCTTTTCCTCAAGGAAATAATAAAAGCGTTCTAAAAGAAAAACCTGATCCTTTCGGAGAAACTCGGTGGCTTCATACGTCGGAGGCCTTACTACATTCCGGGGTATTATAGAAGCAAGGAGCTTAGCGTCATGCTCTCTCAGCAGTTCAAATATCCCGCGCGCCATCTCCAGACATCCCTGGCCGTAGGCGGTAAATTCATCACGCTTTGGTATCTTTTTCTCAAGCCCCTTGGTCAAGAACCCTCTGCAGTGTTTTCTTCTTGCCTCATCAGCCATAGCAGGACTCTGCGATGCCCATTTGAAGCGGTCTTTGTCTAAAAGTTTCGCCCCTTTTAGTTCCTTTCGGAATTGTAGTAACGGCGTGCCGAATGCGCTTACTTCAAGCCTCTGCAAGTCCTGGACGAATGACCAAAGTTTCCCGGCGTGGAGCGCTATCCCACCCCGAACCTCATAGGGCATGTTGCGATGATCATGACCGCTTTCATCCAGAAAAAGTAACCAACTCATATGCCTGCCTCCTTGCTCACGTCGATCTTGCCCGTCACGGCGGCGGAGATCAGGGCGGTACGATATTCGCGTAACAATTCAATGGATTTCTCCACCTTCTCGATGAGCGCATCAATCCGCGCAGTCTCACAGTCGAGGAAGGCGGCAATGGCGCGCTGCTCAGGGAGGGGCGGGACAGGCACGGTAAGGTTGGCGTACTTCTCGGCGCTCACGTTCTGGATCGTGGCTTGAATGAACGATGAACCGAGCCACTGCCAGTACTGTTGGGAATTGGTGAAGTAGTTGACGAAGCTCGGCATCATGCGGGCAGGGTTGAACCTGGCCCGAATCAGGTAACCGGCGTATGCAGCGAGGCCCCAGGATGGCTCGTAGTAGAAGCTCTTTCCGACTGTGGCACCGCTACGGGCAAGCAGGAGATCGCCTTCTTTAAGGAGGTACGGACGAGCGACATCTTCAGGCAGAGACTTGAAGGTGTCCTCTCGCAAGCGGCCGTTCTCGTCGACATCGGTAATCCGGATGTAACGCGGAAGATCTGGATCGTCCAGTTCGGCGGATTCATTGGCCCCGTACTTGAGCGGTTCGGAAACGAGGAAACGCAGTCGTTTCGCTTGCCAACTCTCCGGAATCTCTCCCAGCCACTCGATACCTGAGTCTTTCATTTTTACATTCGGGTCGAGGCCTTTGGTTACGGCATGGCTGATAAGGGCAGAGCGCTTTTCTTGAAGAAGCTCAATCTGCTTCTGCTTCTTTCCAACAAGCGCATCAATCCGCGCAGTCTCACGGTCCAAATATCGAGCGATAGACCGCTGTGCCAGCTCCGGTGGTTCAGGCAGAACCACGACATTGCGGAACTCTGAATTCAATCCGGGTTGTGCCGAGCCCCGCACCTCCAATTGGATTTGATCCTGAATCAGGGTCGATTGGACGACGTAGAAATAGTACTTGGCATGATTCCCCGCGTTGATACGGAGAAGGAATACGTGCTCGTTTACTGCGCAGTCTTGCGCAGGCAAGGGCTGTGCTATCGCTACCTTCCCTATCGTCGCCCCGTCCTTTACCAGTAGAATATCGTTCTCTCTGATTCGTCCCGCCGTCATCGCATCAAAAAACTCCCGGGAGACGAAGCGCGGCTTATCCAAGAGCCACTGTCCCTGCCAGCCAATATGCTCGCCGCCGACGCTGAGCACGCCACCCTCAAAGCCGTCCGTTGTACTGACCTCGCGTCGGCCACTTTCGAGAGCCTCAAGCACCCACTTGAGCCGAAGGGATCGCCAGCCTGCCGGTAGGTTGTCAAGCGGGACGCCGTTCATTCCGTTACCTCCGCCAGCATGTCCGCAATTTCCTTCTCGATCTTCTTGATGTCGGCCTCTATCTCCTCAAGCGGGCGAGGAGGCGTGTACTTGTAGAAGTAGCGGTTGAAATTGATCTCGTAGCCGATCTTGGTCTTGGACTCGTCCACCCAGGCATCGGGAACGTGCGGCAGAACCTCGCGCTTCATATACTCGCCCACATCTTCTTTGAGCGGCACGTTTTCGTAGTCGCGCAGTTCTGGGTCTGGCTCGGGATTCCCCTTGGAATCGGTGCAGATGTCCGCCGTCTCGTCACGCTCGGAAAGGGCTGTCAGAATCGCCTTGAAGAGGGCGGCCGGGACCTTAAGGTTCGCCTTTTTAAACGCCGCCTGCATCATCTCCGAGAACTGTTCGCGGTTCTTGACGATGCCTTTGGCGGCAATGGGCCGCAGGGCGGACAGGATGCGTTCCTGAAGTTTGCGGCCTTCTTCGATCTCGGCCTGAGCGGCTTTGGTATCCTTGCGTTTCTTGCTGGCGGCAAGGCTGGCGAAAGCCGTCGTTTCCATGAGACGGGCGATTCGTGCCTCGTCCACCGTAAAGTTGAGGCGCAGAGGACGCTCTACGGTAATGCGGCGGTAGCCGAAGTCCTCGTTATCGAAAATGCGGACATGCTCGGTCTCCCTGAAATTCCCATAAAGCCGGGTGATCTCGTCGCGCTGGTCGTCGCAGATTTCGTTGCGCTTGTTGCCGAGGGATTTGCGCATCTTCTTGAAGAAGCTCGTTGCGTCCACCAGTTGAATCTTGCCTCGGCGGCTCTTCTCCTTGCGGTTCGTCACGATCCAGAGGTAGGTGTAGATGCCCGTGTTGTAGAAGAGTTGGTCGGGCAGGGCCACGATGCCTTCAAGCCAGTCGTTCTCTATTATCCAGCGGCGTATTTCGCTTTCGCCGGAACCCGCTCCACCAGTGAACAGCGGCGAACCGTTGAAGACAATCCCAAGGCGTGTGCCGCCATCCTTTGGGTCCTTCCTCTTGCTGATCATGTGCTGAAGGAATAGAAGAGAACCATCGTTTATGCGCGGCAGGCCGGCTCCGAAGCGGCCGCCAAAACCCTGCTCCTCGTGCTCCTTGCGGATGGCTGCCTCTTCCGGCTTCCATTCCACGCCGAAGGGTGGATTGGCAAGCATGTAATCGAATTTCTTACCGGAGAAGTGATCGTGAGTGAAGCTGTCTCCAAAGGCGATATGGTCTATGTTCTGGCCCTTGATCATCATGTCGGAGCCGCAGATTGCATAGGATTGGTCGTTATAGTCCTGACCAAAGACCTCCAGACGGGCATTGGGGTTGAGTTCTCGAACGTACTCTTCGGAAACGGAAAGCATGCCACCCGTCCCACAGGCCGGATCGTACAGGGTCTTGACGATTCCCTTGGTGGTCAAGATGTCATTGTCCGGAAGGAAGAGAAGGTTCACCATAAGGCGGATGACCTCGCGCGGGGTGAAGTGGTCACCGGCTTCCTCGTTGGAGGCCTCATTGAAGCGCCTTATGAGTTCCTCGAAGACATAACCCATTTCGATATTGGATACCTTATCCGGGTGCAAATCGATTTCGCAGAACTTGGAGACAAGAAGATACAGACGGTCTGCTTTATCGAGTTTGGCGATGTGCTCCTCAAAGCCGAAGTGCTCGATAATCTCTCGGGCGCGGGAAGAAAAACCCTTCATGTAGTTGGTCAGGTTCGCGGCTATGTTGTTGGGGTCGCCCTTAAGCTTTTCAAATGTAAAACGGCTGGTGTTATAGAAAGGAACGCCTGAGACCCGGCAAAGAATTGGCTCGACATTTTTGACCTTGCCCCCTTGGAGACTCTTAAGTTTTTCGAGAACTTTATCTTTGGTTGGCTCCAGCACGCAATCAAGCCGCCTGAGGACGGTCATGGGCAGCATGACATCCTTATACTGGTTGGGACGATAAGGCCCGCGGAGCAAGTCTGCTACAGACCATATGAAGCCGACTTTTTCATTAAAGTTAATCAAGCTTTTTTACCTCTATCACCGGAGTTTCCTGTTTTCTTAAGCCACAAGTCGATGGCATCCTTGTGAAACCGCCAATGCCGCCCCACCTTCTGGCCTGGGAGCTTGCCTTCCTGAGCCAGCTTATAGAGCGTTGACTTCGAGATTTTCAGATATGCGGCAAGCTCTTCTATCGTAAGGACGTTGTCCTGTTTTTTCACCATCTGATTGTTCCTATAGGGAGTTTGGTTGTAGGCACAAAGATATTAGTCGTTGTTCACAGTTGCTGTCAAGACAAAAGCTCATTTCGATAATGTCCTTCCCGGCCATAATTACCTTCCTTCAAATGGGAGAAATTATAGCCCCTCAATAGGACATTTCTACTTTGGTTATTTAGGACATTATCATTTTGGCGGGACAACCAAGTTCTGTCGGAAGGCGAATATTCCCGGTATGAAGCACGTATCCGGGCAATGCCCTGTCTTTGCAGTCTTCTTGGAAAGTCGTAATTCCGCCCGCCATAGCAGGCCTAGGGGTTGAGGAAAGCTTGACTTCGACCGGAACCAGTTTGCGGTCCGATTCCACAACGATATCCACCTCCGTGCCCGTCGAAGTCCTCCAGAAATACACTTGGGGATCAACGCCTCTGTGTATGAGGGTTTTAAAAATCTCGGTGACCGCCGCCGTTTCAAGTATGGCTCCGCCCATGGGGCCTGATGCCGCATGATCCGGGTCTTTAAGTCCGGCGAGGTAGCAAAGCGTCCCAACATCTGTGAAATAAACCTTCGGCGTCTTTACAAGCCGCTTTCCTACATTGGCAAAATAGGGGCGAAGCACGATTACCTGATACGTCGCCTCAAGCACCGATAGCCATGCCTTTGCCGTGTTCACCGCGATGCCAAGGTCGCGCGAGAGGTCTGAAAGATGCAGAAGCCCGGCGCTCCTTGCGGCCAGCGCCCTGAGGAAATTCTGGAATTGGGTCAAGTCGTTGGCCTGTCTTAAGGTGCGGACATCCCGCTCCAGATAGGTTTGAATGTACGCAGAATGCCAAAGCCCGGCATCACGCTTGGGATGTGCCGCAAGTTCGGGGTAGCCACCACGCAAAAACTCCTGCCATAGTTTTTTTGGGTGAGACCTTCCTCTCTTCGGCCTTATGCCTGCCCTTTCACTTCCCACGGGAGCTTTTTCAGCGGATGCCCCTCGGCCTCGCGCCGGGTTAGCGGAAGGAGCCTTAGCATTGCCGCGCGCCCGGCAAGAGACTCTGTGACGCGCTCCACAAGGAGCAGGTTTTGCGAACCCGTGAAAGGTACTGCCCGTATTTATTCCTTTGTATTTTTGCATTTAAAATGCAAAAATACAAGAAATTTTACAGAGTGGCCTACCCTATTTCCTTTCTATATTTTTTATCTCATTAAACATCCCGGCTGCCCTTTCTCTTCCAGGTCAGTTGATTCTGTTACTTTCCCGAATCGGGTCAGATGATGATAAGAAAAATGCCGCTTTGAAGGATAGGATATTGTGAGAGGTTACAAGGATGCATGTAAGCAGGTCTTGGGAAGACACAATGGCCGGCACAATGGCTATAAGCGGCGGGAATGGAAAGCAAAAACGCCCCACCTTTGAAGGCGGGGTATTAACAAACCCGGACAAGGGTTTGTCTGGGTGTCAAGATTGGCTCCCGGGGAGGGACTCGAACCCCCGACAGGGTGGTTAACAGCCACCTGCTCTGCCGACTGAGCTACCCGGGAAATCTAAAGGGCATCTGATTTTTATATCAGAAAACGCGAAGGGAAGTCAAATACAGAGCGTTCTAGCGTAGAGCGTTAAGAGCACAGTGAAAAGAGCAGTTTCATGTGTGTATAACGCGATAAACGCTATAACGCTCAAAGCCTTTTACGATACCTCGATCTTTATTTCCTTGGGTTTCGCTTCCTCTCTTTTAGGGATAACGAGCTCGAGGATGCCGTTTTTGAAGGTCGCCTTTGCCTTTTCACTGTCGACCTCTACCGGCAACGAGATGGTTCGTGCAAAGCTGCCGTACGTCCGTTCATTGGTATAGTAATCTTCCTCTTTTACCTCTTCCTCTCTCTTTACCTCGCCTTTGACGGTAAGGGTATCCTTGGTGATCGAGAGGTCTATATCCTCTTTGCTCACTCCCGGAAGTTCCACCTTCACAACGATCTCGGTTTTCCTGTCATACATCTCGATACTCGGCACAATGATGCCGGGTTCTGCTCTCCAGACCCTTCTCCTCCTCGCGCCGGGCGCAAAGAATTCATCAAAGAGTCTGTCCATATCCCTTCTCATGTCTTCGAGCTCTTTCAGCGGACTCCACTTTACGATCGACATAGCCATCCTCCTTTCGCGAATAGGCCTGACTTGTTTTTTCCTTACTTCACCACTTCGCCAACCGCAACGCTATTGAACACCAGGTGATTGTCCGTATAATCGACCTCCACCAAATCCCCTTCCTTAAAAGTACCGTCAAGGATCTTCATTGCCAAGGGGTTGAGGATCTCTTTCTGTATCGCCCTTTTCAGCGGACGGGCTCCGTAGATTGGGTCATAGCCCACCTTCGCAATGTACTCCTTTGCCGCATCGGTCAGGGTGATATCGATCTTTTTCTCCTGCAGATACCTCTTCATCCTGTTGACCTGGATTTCCACAATGTTCTTCAGCAGTTCCTCGCTGAGCGGATTGAAGATGAGGATATCGTCAACCCTGTTGAGGAACTCCGGCCTGAAAAAGGCCTTGAGGTCCTCCATGACCCGTGCTCTCAAATCATCCTCCTCGCCGACCCAGTATGCAGCGGGTTTCTTGGCCCTCTCCTCAAGGAGCTCCTGGATGTGAGTGCTGCCGATGTTCGAGGTCATGATGACCACAGTGTTACGGAAATCCACGGTCCTCCCGTGGCCATCGGTCAAGCGACCGTCATCGAGAAGCTGGAGCAGCACATTGAACACCTCGGGATGCGCCTTTTCGACTTCATCAAAGAGCACGACCGAATAGGGCTTTCTCCGCACGGCCTCGGTGAGCTGGCCGCCCTCTTCATATCCCACATAGCCCGGAGGGGCGCCGATTAGACGTGAGACCGTATGCCGCTCCTGGTATTCGGACATGTCGATCCTGACCACCGCTGTCTCATCGTCGAAGAGGAACTCTGCAAGCGCTTTCGCCAGCTCGGTCTTGCCAACACCGGTCGGGCCGAGAAACAGGAACGAACCGATAGGCCGGTTGGGATCCTGAATGCCTGCCCGCGCCCTCCTGATCGCATTCGAAACAGCGACGATCGCTTCGTCCTGGCCGACGACCCGCTTTCTCAGATTATCTTCCATCTTGATGAGTTTTTGCACCTCGCTCTCGAGCATTCTCGAAACCGGTATGCCGGTCCACTTAGAAACGACCTCGGCAATATCTTCTTCATCGACCTCCTCTTTGAGCATCCTTCTCTTCGCCTGGGTTTCTGAGAGCTTTTTGTTCCATTCGTCGAGCTGCTTCTGCAGATCGAGGAGTCTGCCGTAACGCAGTTCCGCAGCTTTGCCGAGGTTGCCTTCCCGCTCGGCCATATCGGATTCGATCTTTGTCTTTTCGATCTGCTCTTTTATGTCCCTGATCTTCTGGATGACCTCTTTCTCACCCATCCATTGCGCCTTGAGCACGTCCCGCCTGGACTGGAGCTCGGCCATCTCTTTTGAAAGCTTCTCCAGCTTTTCGCGTGCATCCTGCGATCCGTCGTCGCGCATGACCGCCTGCTTTTCGATCTCGAGCTGACGGAGCTTCCGCTCGATCTCGTCCAATTCAACGGGCATGCTGTCGATCTCCATTCTCAGCCTTGCGGCTGACTCATCGATCAGGTCGATCGCCTTATCCGGAAGGAAGCGATCCGTTATGTACCGATGCGAGAGCACTGCAGCGGCGATAAGGGCCGAATCCTTTATCTTCACGCCGTGGTGGACTTCGTAGCGCTCCTTGAGTCCCCTGAGAATGGATATGGTATCTTCGACCGAGGGCTCTTTCACCAACACCGGCTGGAATCTACGCTCAAGTGCCGGATCTTTCTCGATATATTTACGGTATTCGTTAATAGTCGTCGCCCCGACACAGCGCAGTTCGCCTCTCGCGAGCGCAGGCTTCAGCATGTTCGAAGCATCGACCGAACCTTCTGCCGATCCGGCGCCGACAAGGGTGTGGAGCTCATCGATGAAGGTGATGATCTTTCCTTCCGACTGCTCGATTTCTTTCAGCACCGCTTTCAAGCGCTCTTCGAACTCACCCCTGAATTTCGAGCCTGCAACGAGGCTGCCGATATCGATGGTCACCAATCGCTTATCTTTAAGAGTTTCCGGAACATCGCCCGCCACGATTCTCTGTGCAAGACCTTCTGCAATGGCCGTCTTGCCCACGCCGGGGTCGCCGATGAGCACCGGGTTGTTCTTGGTCCTTCTCGAAAGCACCTGGATGACCCTTCGTATTTCTTCGTCCCTGCCGATGACCGGATCGAGCTTTCCCTTTTTTGCGAGCTCGGTCAGGTCCTTACCATAGCGCTTGAGTGCCTGATACTTCTCCTCGGGATTGGGGTCGGTCACCCGGTGAACGCCGCGGATATCCTGCATTGCGGTCATGATCGCATCAGCTGATGCACCGTTCTTTTTCAGGATATCGGCAGCGGGGCCGGGTGTGTTCGCAATAGCCAGCAGCAGGTGCTCGACACTGATGTACTCGTCAGTCAAACGGGTCGCTTCCTCAAAGGCCTGTTCGAGCACGGTCTTAAGCCGCGGTGACAAATAAATCTGCCCCAGCGGCGTCGCTCCCGATACCTTGGGAAATTTCTCAATCTCTTTATTGATATCGGATTTCAGAGCATTAATATCCGCTCCAAGACGCTGGAGGATCTGATAGACGATGCCTTCCTCATCTTGCAAAAGCGCAGCGAGCAGGTGCTCGACATCGAGCTGCTGATTGCCCTTGCGCTCGGCAAGGCCCTGCGCCTCCTGAATCGCCTCCTGACTTTTGACGGTTAATTTATCCAATCTCATGGTATACCTCCGATGACGTCAAGCGTTTTATCGCGTTCAGCATCAGAGCGTCATAACACGCTTTTCGTACGCTCGACGCCATAACTCTATAAACGCTATGCTGTGTTATTACTCCTCTCTAAATATTTCCTGAATCCTTTGTTCAAAAGTGCTTCGCATATCGTCATCCAAAAAACGCATCATGTCCTGTACCACATTCTGAAGCGCGTTGATGCGGTGCCGCATACGCAGGATGATGTCCACACCGGCCTTGTTGACGCCGAGCTCCTTGGTAAGTTTGATCACCAGATCGAGCCGCTCGATGTCCTCGTCGGAATAGAGCCGCTGACGGTTCACCCGGCGCGGGCAGACAAACCCCTCGCGCTCATACATCCGCAAGGTCTGAGGATGCACTTCGAGTATCCGCGATACCACGCTTATCATATACACAGGACTGCGCTTGTCCTGATGTCTCTTATTCCTCATGGGTCACCATCCCCTTTCGCGGGTCCTTTTTGTAGAGCGACTCTATGATATGAATCGCTTCTTTTGCTTTGTCGGGTATATCCTTCGGAACCACGATTTTTATATCTACAAATTCATCTCCCCGCATTTTTTTATTGGGAGAGACGAACCCCTTCCCCGAAAGCTTGAACCGTTGCCCTCCCTGCGTTCCAGGCGGGAGCTTCATAATGGCTGAGCCGTCAATGGTCGGTACCTCTACTTTTGCGCCGAGGGCAGCTTCGCCGAACGTCACCGGGAGCTGGATATAAATGTCGTCACCTTTTCTCTTAAAGAAAGGATGGGGCCTGATAGAAATTTCAATGAGCAGATCACCGGCAGGGCCTCCACCGATGCCGCTGTTCCCCTTTCCCCGTAACCGAACAATTGAGCCATTGTCTACCCCTGCAGGGATCTTCACTCTTATCGTCTCCGAGTGTGCAGTGGCGCCCCTGCCACCGCATTTTTTGCAGACAGCAGTGACCTTTCGTCCGGTGCCGCCGCACTCCGGGCAGGTCTGCGCCATCCTGAAAAAACCTCTCGACGTCTGGGTCTGTCCGGCGCCTTTACAGGTAGGGCAGGTCTGGGAGGACTCTGCGCCTGTTCCGCCGCAGGCATCACACGTCACATTCCGTGTAAGCGTTATTGGCCTCGTTATTCCCTTGAATGCCTCCTCAAGGGTGAGCTCGATGCCCATGATAAGGTCTTCACCCTTTGCATAGCGGGGACGGCCGGCAGATCTCGCTCCGCCGAAGATATCGCCGAAAAGATCACTGAAATCAAACCCTTCTCTGGCCTCGAATCCCCTAAATCCCTCTCCGCCGAATCCTCCGAAGCCGCCGAACTGCTCAAAGGTGGTGCCGCCGGTGTCGTACTGTTTACGTTTCTCCGGATCGCTGAGGACTGCGTAGGCTTCGTTCACCTCTTTGAATTTTTCCTCAGCGGTTTTATCTCCGGGGTTCAGGTCAGGATGGTACTTCCGGGCGAGCTTGCGGAACGCCTTTTTAATATCATCCTGAGAGGCATCTTTACCGACACCAAGTATTTTGTAGTAGTCCTTCACTGAAGTTGCCATCGTTTTCACCTCTTATAATTCCAATCATATTACTTTAGTCGATTCTTGTCAAGTATTATTAGGGAGTACTCGTTGTCCAAATTATGGAAGGAATTCCGTCGACATGCAATACATTGATTTTACAGGTATGGCATTGCTTTTTAAATCAAGGCTTTGTAGCTTTTGCCGGGGTGGAATTGAGTATGATAGAATGAATAATATGTCTTTAGTTTTGCTTAAATCTGAGGCCCCTGCCTATGGGGGCTTCTCAATCGCCAAGCTCGACGGCAAGATCGTGATGCTCAAAGGAGCGGTCCCCGGCGAGACCGTAGAGGCGGCAATCGATGAAGAGAAGAAGGATTACTGCAGGGCCTCGGTGGTCAAGGTCATAGCTCCCTCTCCGGACAGGGTTGAGCCGTCCTGCCCCTATTTCGGCACCTGCGGCGGCTGCCAGCTTCAATATATTACCTATCAGAGGCAGGGTGCGATAAAAGAGGAGATCCTCCGGGAATCGCTCAAACGTCTGGCGAAAATAGACCTGCGACTCTCTTCTCCGCTCGTCCATGATACTCCCTGGCATTACCGGTTCAGGGGTCAGTTCAAAGCTGCCCGGGGGGAGATCGGGTTCTACAAAGAGAAGACAATGGATGTCATCGATATCGAAGCATGCCCTTTGATGCGGGAAGAGGTTAATGAATATTTCCGGAGGGCAAAGGTCCTGCTGCGGAACGATGATATCAAAGAGCTCCATATTTCATTTGGCAATGGCGCCGTGGCGTTGCTGAAAGTCCCAGCTTCGAGAAACGATTGGAATGCCATTGCTGCACGTCTTAGAGATGCGGGGTTTTCCGGCGTCGCTGTCGAGATGGATAAGAGGAAGCTCCTGCACTCCGGATCAGATCATATCATGCTCGATCTCGACGGTCTTCATTACTTCGTATCGCCGATGAGCTTTTTCCAGAGTCATTGGGAGCTGAATAGAGTGGTCGTAAGATTCGTAAAGGATACATTGCAGCCGCTTGCGGGCAAGAGGATACTTGACCTCTATTCAGGCGCAGGAAACTTCTCGCTTCCCCTTGCACGGGAGGCGGGCGAGATCGTCGCCGTCGAGGAAAATCCCTCTGCGATAAAAGACGGCAGGAGGAATCTCGAAATGAACGATATCAGAAATTGCCGTTTTGTTAAATCCACAGCCGAGCACCTGCAGGTCAAAGATCCTGTCGATATCCTCATTACCGATCCGCCGCGCCTGGGTCTCTCGAATAGAGCAATCGAAAAGGTCCTCGCGACGCAGCCCGAAAAGATCGTCTATATCTCCTGCAATCCGACTACCCTCGCCCGCGACCTGAAAAAGCTGATCATGAAGTACGAGATCGAATCAGTACACATGATCGACTTTTTTCCCCAGACCTATCACATCGAGTCGTTGACGTTTTTGAGAATAAGATAATGATCATTTTGCTCATAGCGTTGGTTGCCCTCTCGTATTTATGTGTTTCACTCGGAGAGGAGGCAGGATACAGTGCTTCCACTTCATTCTCGCAAGGCATCCCGCCTTGCTCCGAGGCTACGCCAGCCCGCTTCACCCTCCCTGGTTCCGCTTGGGCTGCCGAAGTCGCTCCAGCACTGTATCCTGCCTCCTCTCACTTTTATAATCTTTTTCTCCTCAGATAAAATTGTTATCATTATCTTATGTCAAAAATCGAGACGGGCGAATTTCTGGAAGTTGCGATCACAGCTGCGCGGCTGGCAGGTGATGTTATTCTCAGCAATCTCGGCAAGGTCACGAAAGACGACATCGGCATAAAGCAGGCATCTGATTTTGTGACCTATGTCGATAAGGAATCCGAAGCGCTCATTATCAGGACCATCAAAGAGCGCTTTCCCGATCATCATTTCCTTGCGGAAGAATCCCTTCATGAGGCAGAAACCGCTGATTACCGGTGGATCATCGACCCCCTCGACGGCACCACCAATTTCATCCACCAGTTTCCTGTCTTTGCAGTCTCAATAGCGCTTGAATACAAGAAAGAGATCATTGCCGGTATCGTATTCGACCCGTTACGAAATGATATGTACACTGCAGAGCGAGGAAAGGGTGCATTTCTCAACGGCCATCCCCTCAGGGTATCGGGAATTACTGATCCTAACAACAGCCTCATCACGACGGGGTTCCCGTTTAAAAATAAGGATATCATTGATAAGTACCTGGAGCTGTTTAAAAAAGTTCTTTTCAAAGTGAGCGATCTTCGGCGAGCAGGTGCTGCAGCCCTCGACCTCGCCTATCTTGCTGCGGGGAGATGCGAAGCCTTCTTCGAAATCGGCCTCAGTACCTGGGATATTGCTGCCGGGAGCCTGCTCATCGAGGAGGCAGGCGGCATCGTCACCGACTTCGGAGGAGGAGGAGACTACTTATCGACCGGCAATATCGTTGCTGGCAATCCGGCGATTCATCCACTCATAATAAACGAGGTGCGGGAAGTATTCAGGGGACTCATTGAGAGGTGAGAGCTTCACCTCTTTAGCACTGCCCCGCACACCCGCATAGTGGCCCGGTTTTCAGGCGGGTGCCGACATTACGTTCTGAATTTATCCGTCTGGGTTTTAAGCTCCTCTGTCATTTGTGCAAGCTCTGTCGATACGTTCTTTATTTGCTCTACAGCGATATACGTCTGATTTATCGATTGGGATATATTGCTCGTGTGCATAGCTATATCCTCGGAAGCCGCCGATTGCTGCTCTGTTGCCGTTGCCATTTGCTGTGCCACATCGGTAACGTTTTTGGATGCAGCATATATGGAGCCGAAAGATTGTGCCACTCCCTGCAGGATGGCTATGCTGCTTTCGACCTCTGTCTTGCTTTTTCTCACGGTGTCGACGGACTTTTGGGCCTCTGCCTGTATAAGCTGGATTTTGCCGGCGATTTCCTTTGTTGCCTGAGAGGTCTTTTCAGCCAGCTTTCTCACTTCGTCAGCGACGACGGCAAAGCCCCTTCCCTGCTCCCCGGCCCGCGCAGCTTCGATTGCCGCATTCAATGCAAGGAGATTGGTCTGGTCGGCGATGTCCGTAATGACCGACACGATCTCGCCGATCTCTTGTGAGCTGCCGCCGAGCTCTTCTATTGTGGCAGCCGTATCTTTGATGATATCCGCGAGGGAGCTGATCTTCTCGAAGGCGTTGCTCGCTATGTCCTTACCCCCGTTTGCCAATGCAGATGATTCATCAGACAGCTCAGCCACTCGCGATGAGCTTTTTGCTATCTCAACGATGCTCTGAGACATTTCAGTGGTAGAGGCCGCTATCTGATCCATCTGATGACGCTCTTCCTCCATCTTCGAAGAGAGGTCACGTGTTGTGGCTGAGAGCTCCTCCGAGGTGGAGGAGAGGGTTAAGATGCCGTTCTTTGCAGTTACCACAAAGCCCTTAACTTTATCGGCCATCTGCTCGAAGGAATTAGTCATCCTGCCTATTTCGTCCATACCTTTGCATTTTATCTCCGTCCCTATGGTGAAATCACCCTCCGCCATCCGCATTGCTCTCTCCGAAATGGCCACTACGGGGGTGATTATCAGTGAAGACAGGAATAATGTCAGTGCAATAAGAAATCCTACCGTAATCACGCCGCCGGCAAGGAATCCCAGCCTGATATAGTGAGCCTGCTTTGTCATTTTTTCGAGGACTATCGGAAAGACGCCGCGCAGGATATCCAGTGTGGACGTCAGGGTTACCATCAGTTCAGCGTGCTGTTGTTCGAATTCAAGCTCCATAACGTCTTTTATAGCTCCTGAATGAACGGTACTCAGTCCCGGAAGAATCTTTTCTTTTAAAAGGGCCTTGTAGCTATCCCATGTCTTATACGCGTCGTCGATCGTAGCGGTTATGGACGCCTGTGCCGAATGACAGGAGCCGCAATGTATGCCATGATTTTCGTGTGTTGAGGCAAACTTGCCTTTCACCGACAGAAAAAGGGAGTCGGTCGCCTCTATCCTTTGCAACATTGCGCTCTTCACCTCACCACGAGCGCTTTCGAGATTCGCATATGCTGTGCCGCGCAGGAGGTTGATGTTTATCATTATCCTTGAAATTTCGTCAATGATCTCTCTTTTGGTATCAATTCCTTTGTACTCTTTTCCACCTACCTGGACCTTGAGAAACGACCATTGACCTATTGCGACCCCCGCAACTACGGCAAAGATGAGGGAGCCGAATATCAGGTAAAATTTTTTCCGTAGCCCCATATCGTAAAACCACGTAAACAGCGACCCCCGCTTTCTTCTTAAACCCATGGTGATATCCTCCCCGTTTCCCCGCTTCTCTCTTTTCACGCTGCCTAATCCCTCATCCCATACATTATTATCGGCAAAAACGTGAAAAATTATAGCGGGCTTTCCAGATGGATGCCGGAAAAAGAATATTCGATTTTTAGAAGGGAGACTCTTTCCCCCTCTCCCTCTCTCCAACATCTATGGTACAATCATTTTATGTCGCTGTTGTGTCCTATAGATGACCTGAGAAACAGCCACGAAGTGGTTATCTGCGACAGCGCGCTTTCACGGCAGGCACATCAGGAACTCTTCCGCTTTAATGATGCAGTCTATATGATTGTCGATGAGGGGACCAGCATTTTCGATGCGGTCATGCAGGTGACCACTTCGTGCA
>JBFMCP010000008.1:33482-90330 GCA_040754455.1 Nitrospirota bacterium | reverse complement strand
TCTTTGCTGATCGCTGAATGCTAACTGCTGAGTGCTGCCGTCTAACTCCGTCCGACTTGCATGTGTTAAGCACGCCGCCAGCGTTCGTTCTGAGCCAGGATCAAACTCTCAAATGTCTTTTCCTGAAGCTTTCAAATCGAAACTTTTCTGAATGTACGTTGGCTCGCTCGCACGTATTTAGCAGTTATCAAAGAACACTTCGTCAAACGACGAGTATTAACTTAACATATCCACGAAAGCGTGTCAAGGGTGATCGTCGTACTTTTTGAAATCAATATCTTATACTCGTATAAATCTTTCGGATGCCCTCTTTGCGCTTTCCGCATGGTACAATAATGAAATTATTTCTTTTGGAGGCAACTATGTTAAGCATGAAGAATGTAGAACCGGTGCGGCTCTCGCCAGATTCGCGGTTCAAATTCAGATGTCATAAAGGAATCGGCTGCTTCACTAAATGCTGCAGCAGCATTGCGATCATGCTCACCCCCTATGATATCGTCAGGTTGAAAAACAGGTTGGGCATCCTATCGGGTCAGTTCCTGCTCAACTATACGTACATTGATATCGATGAGAAGACCTCCCACCCGTTCGTATTTCTTAAAATGAATGAGGATGCCGAGAAGAAGTGTCCCTTTGTCACTTCCGAAGGATGCACCATTTACACTGACCGTCCGGCGAACTGCAGGTACTATCCGGTAGGCCAGGCATCGTTGAAGAAGATGGACGAGAAGCTCAATCAGCCGATCACCGAGGAGTTCTACTTCCTCGTTAAAGAGGAACACTGCCTTGGCTTCAACGAAGATCAGGAATGGACCATCAGGAGTTGGAGAGACGATCAGGGTGTCGATATCTATGACGACATGAACAGGGGATGGAAGGATATCCTCTTCAGGAGAAACCTCCCCGGCCACTCGCTCGATGAGAAGAAGCAGAAGGCGTTCTATATGGCCTGCTACGATGTCGACCGTTTAAGGGACTTTGTCTTCGAGAGCACGTTCCTCGAGCATTTCGATATCGAACCCGAACGCCTGGAGAAGATGAAAAAGGACGATACCGAAATGATGAAATTCGGCTTCGATTACGCCAAATTCATTCTTATGATGGAGCAGACACTGAAGCGTAAAGAAGCGAAATAACACGGAACAGGCATCAGGTAAATCGGTGAATGTGTAAATAGGAGCAAAGGAAAAAAGAACGGCAACACCAAGGCTCTCAGCTGAGCAAACCGAAAGATCAGGAGTGCGGAAGCAAAGAATTCAAAAGCCTGCGGCCATCTCGCAGGCTTTTTTATAGAACATTTCAGGCTATGATATAATTTGTACTTGTCAAGACTTGATCTGACAACTCCCCTGTCCCTACGCGGCCGACTGTAACCGATGGTATAACGACCGTTCCCGAGAGAGGGTGAGAGCTGAAACAGCCCTCTTAGTGCCTTTTCCAAAGGTCGATCTGCTTCCTGCTGATCGCCCTTATGATGTCTCTCCTCGAAACAATACCGACCAACCTGTTCTCTGCATCAACCACGGGAAGCCTTCTGATCCGTTTCTCGTGCATCGCCTGTGCTGCCACGCTCAGGTCGGCATCGGCCCGCACCGTCACTGCAGGAGAGGTCATGATATCTCCGACGATATCCCCGAGTTTCCGCTCCGGCAACTTCTCTCCGAACATATGTTTCAGGATATTCCTGAAGGTAGGTTCTTTCTCGATACCCATTGCGGAGAGGATATCGGCTTCGGAGATAATGCCGACAACACGGTTCTCGTTATCAACAACAGGCAATCCGCCTATGTTGAGTTCCGAGAGCGTTTGAATGACCTGGCTTATTGCATCGTATTTCCGGACACAGACGACATTCGCCGTCATCACATCTTTAACTAAAATATCTGTAGACTGGTCGAGTGTTCTCATAGCAACTAATATATTAGCAACTTTTTACTGAAAGGGGCAACTCTTTATCGAGGAGCGCCGGTCGCCGGACCGTTCCTGTCTTCGGCGCTGTATTTCGCTTTCAGCTGTCCGCAGGCGGCAAGGATGTCCTGACCTTTGCTCTTGCGAATAATAGCAGTCATATGAGCATTGATGAGGACCTTCTGGAATTCGAGGACACGTCGCTCGTCCGGCCGCTGGAATTCAGAGCCGGGATAAGGGTTGAAGGGTATGAGGTTTATCTTCGAGGGTATCCCTTTCAAAAGCTGTATGAGCCTTCTCGCATCCTCCAATGAGTCGTTTACTCCTTTGAGAAGAACGTATTCGAACGTGATTCTTCTCCCTGCCGGAAGCGGGAACTTGCGACAGGCATCGAGCAGCACCTCGAGCGGATGGGTCCGGTTTACCGGCATTATATAGTTCCGCACCTCATCGGTTGTGGCGTTAAGCGATACGGCAAGCTTCACCTTCGGCCCTTTCTTTGCAAGTTCGAGAATCTTCGGCGCAAGACCCGAGGTGGAGAGGGTAATCCTCTTCGAAGAGATCTTCACCAGCTCCGAGATTCTCCAGAGGGCCTCGACAACGTTATCAAAGTTGGCAAGCGGCTCTCCCATGCCCATCAGAACGATATTGGTGACTCTCCTCGGCGCGATGGTTCTGTTTACCGATATAACCTGATCAACGATTTCATGGGCCTCGAGGTTCCGCTTCAACCCCATGGTGCCGGTCAGGCAGAACCGGCAGCACATCGCACAGCCTACCTGTGACGAGATGCAGAGCGTCAGGCGGGCCTCATCGGGGATGAGCACGCTTTCGATGCTCTCTCCGTCTTCGAGGCCGAAGAGGAACTTCTCAGTGCCGTCGTCCGATATCTGTCTGTTGATCAGCTCGAGATTGCTTATATATGCGTGCGCTGAAAGGCCCTCTCTCAGGTCTTTCGAGAGTTCGGTAATATCCTGAACCGATCGGGCATATTTCTCATAGATCCAGTGTAGGATCTGTTTCGTCCGGTAGGCAGGCAGGCCGGATCCATTGACAAAAGATTCCAGTTCCTGTTTGGTAAGGGCCTTGAGATTGGTCTTTTTCATGAATGCATCGCTCTATCTGATTATTATACCAGAGGAGAAATTTGCTATACTTGAGCGAATAAAAAGAACCGATTCGCAAGGCGGTACCCCTGAAAGTTGCCACGAAGTGACTGCGGTGATTCCTGTTGATAGTAGAGTGAGGTTAAAAAAGGGGAGCACACGCTCCCCTTTTCCGCGGCAATCTGTTCTTCCTCTGTATTATGTCCCCATCTCCCAGCTCTGAAGATACTTCTTCTGCTCGGGAGTAAGAGTGTCGATCTTGATGCCCATTGCCTTCAGTTTGAGACGGGCGATCTCCTTGTCGATCTTCTCGGGAACGCTGTAGACGGTCTTCTGGAGCTTCTTTGCATTCTTGACCATATACTCCGCGCACAGAGCCTGATTGGCAAAGCTCATGTCCATAACGGCTGAAGGGTGTCCCTCTGCAGCAGCGAGGTTGATGAGCCTTCCTTCGCCGAGGAGATAGATTCTCTTGCCGCTCTTAAGCGTGAATTCCTCGACAAAGTCTCTTATCTCTCTTCTGGATTTTGACATCCTTGTAAGGCTCTCGATATCGATCTCCACGTTAAAGTGGCCGGTATTGCTGATAATCGCTCCATCCTTCATCAGAGGGAAGCACTCTTTGGAGATGACGTTGATATCGCCGGTGGCGGTGACGAAGATATCGCCGATCCTTGCCGCTGCCTTGATCGGCATCAATTCAAAACCGTCCATGGTCGCCTCGAGCGCCTTGAGCGGATCGATCTCGGTGACAATAACCCTTGCGCCCATACCCCGCGCTCTCATGGCAACGCCCCTGCCGCACCAGCCATAGCCGGCTACGACAAAGACAGAGCCTGCGATCAGCCTGTTAGTTGCTCTGATGACGCCATCCATGGTGCTCTGGCCCGTACCGTAGCGGTTATCGAAGAGATGCTTCGTGTAGGCATCGTTGACGGCGATGATGGGGTACTGGAGCGCGCCATCGGCAGCCATTGCCTTCAGTCTGATGACGCCGGTGGTCGTCTCCTCGGTACCGCCGATGACGTTCTTGAGCAAGCCTTTCTCTTCCTTGTGGAGCACGGAGACCACATCCGCGCCGTCGTCCATAGTGATGTGTGGTCCGATCAAGAGGGAGTCCTTGATATGCCGGTAGTAGGTTTTGGTATCCTCGCCTTTGATCGCAAAAACCGAAATATCCGAATTCTTGACAAGCGATGCAGCAACGTCATCCTGCGTGCTCAGGGGGTTCGAAGCACAGAGAGCGATCTGCGCGCCGCCGGCCTTGAGGGTTTCCATGAGGCTGGCGGTCTCCGTCGTTACGTGAAGACAAGCAACGACCTTTATTCCCCTCAGTGGCTTTTCTTTGGCAAACCGCTCGGCAACACTCCTGAGCACCGGCATTTCCTGGGCAGCCCACTCTATTCTCAGCTTTCCTTTCTTCGCGAGGCTCATATCCTTAACGTCGTGCTTTACCATTCATCCTCCGATTATAATGCTAAATCCGAAATCTTAAACCATATTGTTTAGAGTTTAGATATTAGGATTTAGAATTTTATTATAGTCCTGCTGCCTTCTTCAGTGATGCTGCCATATCGGTCGCTTCCCAGGTGAATCCTTCTTCGTTCCTTCCGAAGTGACCGTATGCGGCGGTCTTTTTGTAGATCGGTCTCCTCAACTGGAGTTTTTCAATAATGCCTTTCGGGGTCATATCGAAGTTCTTTACGATGATCTTTGATATTTCATTTTCGTCTATCTTGCCGGTGCCGAAGGTGTCGACAAAGACCGAAACCGGCTCGGGCACGCCGATTGCGTAGGCAAGCTGGATTTCACAGCGCGCTGCAATGCCTGCTGCAACGATGTTCTTTGCAATATACCGCGCCATATATGAAGCGGACCGGTCGACCTTTGAGGGGTCCTTGCCGGAAAAAGCTCCTCCGCCGTGACTGCCGACGCCGCCATAGGTGTCGACGATGATCTTTCTTCCGGTCAGTCCGGTGTCTCCCTGAGGGCCGCCGATAACGAATCTGCCGGTAGGGTTGATATGATACGTAACGGCCTCCTCATCGAGCAGTTCTTTGGGAATGATCGGCTTGATGACCTTCTCAATGATATCCTCCCTCAGCTCTTTAAGAGTGACGTCAGGGCTGTGCTGGGAGGAAATGACAACGGTCCTAACCTTATGCGGCTTACCGTCCTTGTATTCGATGGAGACCTGCGACTTCCCGTCAGGACGGAGATAGCCGAGTACATCTTTCTTCCTCACCTCGGTCAGCTTCCTGGTGAGCTTGTGCGCAAGCATGATGGTCATGGGCATCATCTCGGGGGTTTCATCGCAGGCAAAGCCGAACATCAACCCCTGGTCTCCGGCGCCGCCGACATCAACACCCATTGCAATATCCGCAGATTGTTTATCAATGGACGTAATGACTGCACACGTTTCATAGTCGAAGCCGTATTTCGCCCGTGTATATCCGATGTCCTTGATGGTCTCCCGTACGATGTCGGGGATATGGACATAGCAGTTTGTGGTAATCTCTCCCGCAACAAACGCCATTCCTGTAGTCACAAGACATTCACAGGCAACCCGTGCCATAGGGTCCTGCCCGATGATTGCGTCAAGTACGGCGTCCGATATCTGGTCGGCGATCTTGTCAGGATGCCCTTCGGTCACCGATTCAGATGTAAATAAATAATTCCTGTTGTTTCTTCCATTTGCCATGACTTCCCTCCGCTGTCCTCTTTTAGGAAAATTAATCTATGTACTCACATCTTTAAAGCTTAAATTATATTGCCTGTTTTATCAATTCTTCGGCGATCTGCACCGCATTCAGTGCTGCGCCTTTCCGCAGATTATCAGCGACAATCCACATAGTGATGCCATTTTCAATGGATTCGTCCTCCCTGATCCTCCCCACGTAGATATCGTCTTTGCCCGCGACATCAACAGGGAGAGGATAGGCATTCTTCTCCGGCGCATCGTAGATGGTAATGCCGGGAGCTTTCGAAAGGAGCTCTCGCACTTCATTGGACGTAAGTTTCTTCCCGGTCTCTATATTAACCGATTCCGAATGTCCCCTGAATACGGGCACCCTGACCGCCGTGGCAGTGACCTTTATGGTAGTATCGCCCATGATCTTTTTTGTCTCGTGCACCATCTTCATCTCTTCTTTGGTGTAGCCGTTCTCGAGGAATTTATCAATGTGCGGCAGCACATTGAAAGCGATCTGATGGGGGTAGACGTTGCATTTGATCTCTTTGAAGTTCAGAAGGTCAGTTGTCTGCTGCAGGAGCTCATCCATCGCCCTTTTCCCGGTGCCGGATACCGCCTGGAATGTGGTCACCACAACTCTCTTTATCTTTGCCGCATCATGGATCGGCTTCAGTGCCACCACCATCTGAATCGTCGAGCAGTTGGGATTGGCGATGATTCCTTTATGCCATCTCAGGTCATCGGGGTTCACCTCGGGGACAACGAGAGGGACCTCGGGGTCCATTCTCCACTGGCTCGAATTGTCCACGACAACACAGCCAGATTGTGCCGCAACAGGCGACCATATCCTCGACCGCTCCGCACCGGCTGAGAACAGCGCAATATCAATTCCTCGAAAAGAGTCCTCCTGAAGGGTTTCCACCGGTATCTCGCTGCCCTCGAACTCGAGCGTCTTCCCCTCGGACCGCTCGGATGCAAAGAGCCTCAGTTTTTCGACCGGGAACTCCCGCTCTTCGAGGATCGAGATTATTTCGTTCCCGACTGCTCCGGTAGCACCTACTACAGCAATGACATATGTGTCTTTCTTTTTGAGCATTCCTTATTGTTCTACCAGAATGCGGAGCATGCGCCTGAGTGGCTCCGCAGCACCCCACAGGAGCTGGTCGCCGCAGGTGAATGCATTGAGGAATGTCGGCCCCATGTTCATCTTGCGCAAGCGGCCGACAGGCACAGTAAGCGTTCCAGTAATAGCCGCCGGCGTCAGTTCTCTGATCGTAACCTCGCGCTGATTCGGAACTACTTTCACCCATTTATTGTGTTGAGAAATAATGTCGGTAATTTCATCCAGCGGTACGTCCTGCGTGAGCTTAATCGTGAGTGCCTGGCTATGGCAGCGCATTGCACCGACGCGGACGCAGGTGCCGTCAATGGGAATAGGATTGCCCTCACGGCCCAGAATTTTATTCGTCTCGGCCTGGCCTTTCCACTCCTCTCTGCTCTGGCCGTTTTCAAGCTGCTTGTCGATCCAGGGAATAATCGAGCAGGCCAGCGGCACGCCGAAGAACTCCTTTGGATATGCATCGGAGCGGACATGTTCGGCTACCGTGCGGTCAATCTCGAGAATAGCGCTTGATGGGTCTTCAAGAAGGCTTTTCACCGAGTTGTGAGCAGAGCCCATCTGCTTGAGCAGCTCGCGCATGTTGTTCGCGCCTGCTCCCGAAGCAGCCTGATAGGTCATGGCGCTCATCCATTCAACAAGTCCCCGCTCATACAGACCACCCAGTGCCATGAGCATCAGGGACACGGTGCAATTGCCGCCGATGTAGTTCCTGATGCCTTTTGCCAAGCCATCTTTAATGACCTTCAGGTTAACCGGGTCAAGGACAATAATGGCATCTTTTTCCATGCGAAGGGTCGAGGCAGCATCGATCCAGTAGCCTTTCCATCCCGCGGCACGCAGCTTGGGATATACATCGTTCGTGTAGTCGCCGCCCTGGCAGGAAACAACAGCGTCCATTGCTTTGAGCTCGTCGATGCTCTTCGCATCCTTGAGCGCCGGAGCGCTTTTGCCGACCTCCGGAGCCTTTCCGCCCACATTCGAGGTCGTAAAAAACACCGGCTCGACGAAATCGAAATCCTTTTCCTCGCGCATGCGGCCCATGAGCACTGAGCCCACCATGCCGCGCCATCCTACAAAACCTACTCGCATCATTATTCTACTCCCTACCTTTGGAAAAGATTCTGTTCGTCCAATAATTTTATTTGATCTGAACCTGTCATTCCGGACTTGGTCCGGAATCCAGAGGCTTTCTGGATTCCCGCTTTCGCGGGAATGACATTAAACCAAACCTGCCACCAGGTCTCCGATTTCGGTGGTCGAATAGCCCATCTTCCCGGCAGCCTGGCTTTTCATCTTCTTCATTACTTCCATCATGGCTGTCTCGATCGCCTGTGCGGCCTTTGCCTCGCCAAGGGTGTCGAGCATCATCATCGCAGCGCCGATCGCTGCCATGGGGTTAATGATGTTCTGGCCGGTATACTTCGGCGCGCTGCCGCCCATCGGCTCGAACATCGAAACCCCTTCGGGGTTGATATTCCCGCCGGCTGCTACACCAAGCCCGCCCTGGATCATAGCCCCGAGGTCGGTAATAATATCGCCGAAGAGGTTTTCCGTAACCGTTACGTCGAACCATTCGGGGTTCTTCACAAACCACATATTCGCCGCGTCGACGTGGTTGTAGTCACGCTTGAGATCAGGATACTGCTTCGAGCCCATTTCTTCAAACGCGCGGTACCAGAGGTCGCCGGCATGGGTAAGGACATTCCGTTTGTGGATGAGCGTAATCGGCTTTTCAGCGTACTTTTTGTCCTTTGCGTTGCGTTTTTTCTTCAGTTCAAATGCATATTTCAGGCAGCGGTCTACAGTGCGGCGGTCGTAAATCATCAACTGCGTGGCGATTTCATCAGGAGTGCCCACGCGCGTCGCCCCGCCGTGACCCGTATAGATGCCGCCCGTATTCTCGCGAATGACAACGAAATCAATATGCTCCGGGCCCTTGTCCTTGAGCGGGGTCTCCACATTGGGGTAGAGCTTCACCGGCCTGAGATTGATGTACTGGTCGAGGGCAAAACGTATCTTGAGAAGAATTCCTGTTTCGAGAATGCCGGGTTTTACGTCAGGGTGGCCAATGGCGCCAAGGAAGATCGAATCGAACTTCCTGAATTCTTCGATCGCACTGTCGGGGAGCGTCTCACCAGTCTTTAAGTAGCGCTCGCCGCCGAAGTCGAACTTTGTGTACTCGAGCTTAAACCCGAACTTTGTCGAAGCGGCGTTGAGGACTTTAATGCCCTCTGCTACGACTTCCGGTCCCGTTCCGTCACCGGGGATTACCGCAATGTTGTATGTTTTGCTCATGCCGCCGCTCCCTTCAGTCTCTTCTTTGTCCACTCGATCAAGCCTCCGGAAGCGATCAGCTCCTGCATGAAGGGAGGAATCGGCTTCGCGGTATACCGCTCGCCGGTGGTAATGTTCTTTATGATTCCCCTGTCAGCATCGACCTCGATAGTATCTCCCTCTTTGATCTTTTCCGAGGCCTCTTCAGACTCAAAGATGGGGAGCCCGATATTGAAGGCGTTCCGGTAGAAAATCCGTGCGAAACTCTTCGCAACGACCGCCTGGATACCGGCGGCTTTTATGGCGATCGGCGCATGCTCGCGGGATGAGCCGCAGCCGAAGTTCTTTCCTGCAACAATAAGATCGCCCGCCTTAACCTTGCCCGGGAAATCCTTGTCCGCGTCTTCCATGACATGGCGCGCAAGCTCTTTCGGATCAGACGTATTAAGATAACGTGCGGGAATGATGGCGTCGGTGTCGATATCATCGCCGAATCTCCAGACTTTGCCCTTTAGCAGCATCGTGACCCTCCTAGGAAATAGCTATAGTAAATCTATTATAATAAACTTTCTATTATACATTGATATACAGCAAATTTCTATGGGAAAAACAATCATCCTCCTCGGCCCTACCGGCGTTGGCAAGACCGCGGCCTCCCTTCTCCTTGCCAAAGCGCTGAATACGGAGATCATAAGCGCCGATTCCATGCAGATCTACCGGCATATGGACATCGGAACCGCCAAGCCGACCCCCGAAGAGCAGCGGGAGGTGAAGCACCACATGATCGACATTGTCGAGCCCTGGGAGTCATACAGCACGGGCGAATACGTCAAAACCGTCCAGCCGATCATCGAAACCCTCTTTGCGCAGCGCAAAACACCTCTCTTCGTCGGTGGTACAGGCCTGTATATCAAAGCGATGACGCGGGGCATCTTCACCGGCCCTTCTGCAGATTGGGAGCTGAGGGGGGAATTGCTCCGGAAAGAGAGTGAAGAACCTGGGTTCCTCTATAGCTATTTGAGAGAGTTCGATGCCGATGCTGCCTCCGGGATAATGCCAGCCGATACAAGACGGATCATCAGAGCGTTGGAGGTATGTCTCAAGAGCAGCAGGAAGATATCGGAACTGCACCAGGAATTTACCAGACCCCTGCCCTACGACTTTCTCAAGATAGGGCTTACCAGAGACCGGAAAGAGCTTTACAAGATGATTGATCAACGAGTTGATACAATGATGGAGCAGGGATTGCTCGAAGAGGTAAAAAATATCATATCGTTATTGAACGACGCAGTGAAACAGGGATGGGGTGAAAGCGACACCGATTCACCGGTTCTTCGGTTTAGCTCCATGCAAGCGATAGGATATAAAGAGTTAGCCCTGCATTTAGCTGGTGAAATCAGCCTTGAAGAAGCAGTCACATTGATAAAAAAGCGATCGAGAAATTATGCAAAGCGGCAGTTTACGTGGTTTCGGAAAGAGGAAGGGATTGCCTGGATCGATGTCACCGGCATTCATGATGCTCATGAAATATTTCAGAAGATAAAGGAAGCAATCCCTCTATCATGAAAATGAACAAAACCATTCCCCGCATCAGTCCATCTGCTCCGTATCCCACATACCGCCGAACACCCACAATTTTTCAGCCGTTTTCCGCTGTGATACAATTTAGTTATGCCAAAGCTCTTTATCGGTTGCAGCGGATTCAATTACCCTCACTGGAAGGATACCTTCTACCCTCACGGCCTTCCTCAGAAGCGCTGGCTTGAACATTATCGCTCCATCTTTTCCACTGTAGAATTGAATGTCACCTTCTACCGCCTCCCCCTTGCCAGCTCGTTTAACCGCTGGTACCACGAGACTCCCGCTGATTTCGTGTTCTCCATCAAAGGGAGCAGGTACATTACCCATATAAAGAGACTCCTGGACCCCAAAGAACCGTTAGAGCTCTTTTTCGAGCGTGCAGAGCTGCTCAAAGAAAAATTGAAGGTCGTTCTCTGGCAGCTCCCGCCGAACTTTCATGTTGATATCGAGAGATTGTACAAGTTTATTAAGCTCCTCAAGAGCTATCCTGTCCGACACACCTTTGAATTCCGGCATGAAAGCTGGATCACCGATGACATCGTCAATCTCTGCAAAAAGAACAAGGTAAGCCTTTGCATGGCCGATGCCCCGGAGTTTGTCTATGATCTTCCGGTCACTGCCGATTTTGTCTATATCAGAAGACACGGTGCAAAAGGGATCAACGGTGACTACACAAAAAAGTTTCTGGAGAGCGATGCCGAGAGGATAAACGAATACATGAGAAAGGGCAAAGATGTTTTCATATACTTCAATAACGATGCCTATGGCTATGCGCCCAAAAATGCCCGGCTGCTTATGGAGATTATGCAGATGGAGCCGGTGACATGAAAAACCAGGAGATCGCACGAATATTCAACGAAATCGCCGACCGTCTCGAGCTCAAGGACGAAAATCCCTTTCGCATCCGTGCCTATCGCAGGGCTGCGCTGAATATTGAAAGCCTTTCGAAACGTGTTGAGGATATTCCCAAAAAAGAGCTTATGGAAATACCCGGCATTGGCAAGGACCTAGCGGACAAGATCGAAGAGTATCTCACCACCGGAAAGATAAAGGCCTATGAGGACCTGAAGGCCGAGCTCCCTGCCGGACTGCTGACCCTCCTCACCGTGCCGAGCCTCGGGCCGAAGACCGCGAAGCAGCTCTATGAGCAATTACATGTGAAGAGCCTTGATGAGCTGGAGAGGCTTGCGGTGGAGCATAAGCTCAGAGAGCTGCCGAACATACGGGCAAAAACAGAAGAAAATATTCTGAAAGGCATCCAGATGATCAAACGGGGCAAGGAGCGTCAGCCCATTGGAAAAGTCCTGCCGATTGCCAATGATATTTACGAACAGCTCAAAAAGAAGGCCCCTGTTGCCAATCTTGACATCGCGGGAAGTATCAGGAGATGGAAAGACACCATCAAGGACATCGATCTCCTTGCGACCTCGAATAATCCGGATGAAGTGATGAATATCTTCGTTAATCTCCCTCGCGTAAAAGAGGTGCTGGCACATGGACCGACGAAGTCCAGCGTTATTATTAACGAGGGGCTTCAGGTTGATCTGCGGGTGGTCGAGAAAGAGGCCTATGGTGCAGCGCTCGCCTATTTCACCGGAAGCAAGGAGCACAATATAAAGCTCAGAGAGATAGCGATCAGAAAGGGACTCAAGCTGAACGAATACGGCATCTTTCGGGAGAAGGATAATAAAAAAGTGGGGGGGGAGAGAGAAGAAGATGTTTACCGCGTTCTCGGTCTTCCCTATATCCCGCCTGAGTTGAGAGAGGATCAGGGGGAAGTAGAAGCTGCGATGAAAGGAAAGCTTCCGAATCTTGTTACCCTCAAGGATATACGGGGCGACCTCCATGTGCATTCGAAGTGGAGCGACGGGGCCCACACATTCGAGCAAGTGGCGGAGGCGGCGCGGAAGCGGGGGTATGCTTATATCGCCATTACCGACCACTCCAAAGGGCTCGGCGTCGCGCATGGCTTAACCGTCGAGAGGCTTCGTGAGCAGGGGAAAGAACTCGATGCACTCAATAAGAAAATGAGGGGCTTCAAGATACTCAAAGGCACGGAAGTGGACATCAGGAGCAACGGAAGCCTGGACCTCCCGGATGAGGCGCTGAAAGATCTCGATATCGTCGTCGCCTCGATCCATTCGGGATTCAATCAGTCCAAGGAGCAGCTCACCTATCGCATCGTTTCTGCAATGAAAAACCCCTACGTAAGCATTATCGCCCATCCCACCGGCAGACTTATCGGGGAACGCGATGCCTATGAGCTTGATATTGATGAAATCTTCAGTGTCGCAAAAGAGACCGGCACCGCCATCGAAATCAACGCATCACCGTTCCGCCTCGACCTCACCGATATGTATGTGAAAAAGGCGAAAGGAATGGGCATCCTCATCGCCATAAACACCGATACCCATGTCACCAATCAGTTCGAATATATGAGCTACGGGGTATCCATTGCGCGGAGAGGATGGCTGGAAAAGGATGATATAGTGAATACACGGGATGCCGCAAAATTACTGCAACACCTTAAGCCCCGTAAACGCAGAAAATAAAAGAGTCCGATCATTTTCGTCCTGTCCCGTCCTGCTCAAAGAATTTCTCCCGGAAAAGTACTTAAGAAAGCAGCAAATTACACGATTAATCAGTATAGGCATACCGCATATGTATGAAAATTTACTCACACGGGGAGCCGTTTCGTGCTGCGAAGAGCATACAATTCCCTTCGTATGATAAGAATGCCTCTTTTCATTACTCCGGGCATTGGTGAAATGCTGCGATGACAGGTATCGTTTTAGGTAGCATAATAGGGTTCTTCACACTGTCATCGGCATTCTATCTGTACAGCTATGCCGTCGAACAGTCCTTGAAAAAGACCCGGCAGAAGTTTTTGTCCCGCATTGATAACGCTCTGGCCTTGCAACAAAATAGTATGTACGATGACGCCCTGAAGATCTATGAAGAAATTGCGGCAACGATAACGAGGAACAGCAGGCAAGACTCCTTCCGGGATATCTACGCCCTCTGCAAGTACGGGAAAGGGAAATGCTTCCAGAGAAAATCCATCGAAAACGCTGAGTTCTATAACAGGGCAATTCAGAACTATGAAGAGTTCTTGCGCTGCCTGCCTCCTGCAGACGGCGACATGGAAAAAAGGTTGAAAAAGATCGAGACGTACTGCAGTCTCGGCACACTCTACACTGCCTTTGCCAAGGAGGTAAAAACAAAGGACCAGGCAGCTTATCTGAAGAGAGCGGAAACGCTGCTCTCTTCAGCCCTTACCGACATAGATGTTGTCAAGACACAGGGGAGTCCTCTTAAAGGGTCCGCGTATCGAGAGCTTTTTTCTGCTGCGGGCTATGCTGCAGTGCAGCAGGCGCTGGGTACGGTATACGTAGAACTTGCAGATACCGAAACCCGTTCGAATGCCGTGCGGTCTCTGACAAAGGCAGTGGACATCTATGATGCAGCGCTGCAAACCTACACCATCGAAGAATATCCCCTTGAGCACACAACCATCCTTAAAGCCAAAACCGCTGCCCTTAAGAAGCTTTTCTACCTCACAAAAGAGATCCCCTATATGGATAGTGCGCTCAATGTACTCAAAACCCTTGCTGACCACGTCGGGAAAAGCGGCCAGCCCCTCGAGCTTTTCGCGGTGCTCCAGGACTTGGGGGATTCCACCATGCTCATTATCGAACATCTCGACACTGCGTCAGAGGGCGATCAGGACAAAGAGGCGCTCTATGCCATGCTGCTCGATGCAGCAGGGCACTACGAACGCATGCTCCAGCTCTACCATGAAAAGGATCTCTTCCTGACGAACAACGAAGTGGCATCTATCTATAAGCGCCTTGGCAGTATTAAGACAAAGCTTTACTATTTAAAATATGAAGATACGCTCCTGGAAGAGGGGATAGCCCTCTATCAGAAAGCGCTCGGCCATACTGCCGAAGCCTCGCTCGATTTTGCACTGGTCCACTCGATTGTAGGTGATCTGTACGTCGTCCTCTCGAGGCTGCATAATCGCAAAGAGAATATCGCCAAAGCTAAAAAAGCATATTCTGTCGCCATCAAAGCATACGATAATCTCGGAATGACCTCCGACAAACAATCGGTGGAGCAATCGGTAAAAAGCATCGACGGCTGGTAGGCCCCTTCCCGCTTAACATAAGCCCTGCCTGTTATTGAATAGTCAACGCATCCGCTAAAGAAAAGCTTCCATCCGGTTCAAGCCGCAGCATACTGAATAAAAGGGCCTTGTCCCGTCTTTCTATCTGACAGAAATGAAGGGCCCGGCGCTCGGGCCCTGAGAACAGGTCCTCGTAGCGCTGCAGAGCAAGATCAGTAATCACGCTGCTCCGCGGCGCACCACCGCCGCCGGAGACGACGAAATGCTTCCCTCCCTTTTCGAACCGCTCATAGGTATGCACATGGCCGCTCAGAAAAAGCGCCGTCTTCCTGAACCGGAGGAACGGTTCGGCAAAATACTTTTGAACGCTACGGCTGGGTCCGCCTGACCAGTTATTGGTAAACGGAGGCTGATGAGAAACAACAATAACATGCCGCACCTGCTCATCCCTTTCAAACCGCTCCAGTTCCTCGATATACCACCTGAGTTGCTGGGTGTTCTGTTCCGCCGTCAATGTAGAGAAATTGGAATCGAGCATGATAAACGCCGTGCCCTCCCAGGTAAAGCTGTACCAGCGCTGCTGATTGAGATAGGGGAAGCGCATGAAAAAGTTTCCAAGCGCCTTATTATCGTTCCCGTACAGTTCATGGTTGCCCAGTATCGGGAAATAGGGGATACGCCTCTCGCGAAACTCCTTATGCAGCTCGTCGAACCTCCTCCAGCGCTTGTCCGAGCTCCCCCTGCTGACCAGATCACCGAGATTGACAACGAAGGCAGGCCCGCGTTTGACGATTTCAGCAAGAACGAGCTTTCGCCCTCTCTTATTGCCCTCACGCAAGAACTCCAGAGTGCTTTTCTGTTTGATATCGCCGATGATAATAAAGTAATTTTTTGATGCGTTGATCTCCGTGGGCCCGGAATAGGTAACCGGCTGTGGCGTATCTGATTTCACTATTGCCAAACCCTGCCCTCTCAGAATAAAAAGGGCGCTTACGATTCCTGCAAGAAAAACTATTGTTCTGATTATTGCTTTTTTCACAAAAAAACCTTCCTGGTGAGCTCTTCAAAGTGGATTACTACTGGTGAGAAACGTCTCTTTTGATATGCCTACGACTTTTTCTCCGTCGCTTCCTTCTCTTCTTTTATGGTGAGATCTTTTGCATAGTCAGGGCAGCGCTGGCCTGCCTTCATGGCAAACTGCTTCTGGCAGGTAGCCCTCCATGCGCACACAATGCATAATTCCTTCTTATCACTCATTGGTTCCTCCTGTAATACCTCGCCAGCACCTTTTCGATATTGCTCTCGATGCTGTCCTTAGCATTTATTATAAACAGATCGGGCATATTTATCCCACTACCCTTTATCTCAAACAGCTCTTTTTCCATCCGCTTCACCGCCGAAGGGGTAATGAACCGGGCCCTCAACTCATCCTCGAACATAGGGACCATCTTGTCTTTCATCCTCAGCTCGGTATCGATAAAAAATACCGCGAGACCCGGCATGAGATCCTGGACCCTTCCGAAAAATGAGCTGATTTCTTTTTGAAAAATCTGCTTCGGCGGCGAGGATTTGACCTCCATATAGAGAATTGATCCGTCGAGCTTTGCGAGCAGATCGTAATCCCCGCCCACCAGCGGCCGCTTCATCTTCACTCCCCATACCGCCTCGGCGGCAAACTCCCGCTTGAAGATCTCGGCCACAAACCACTCGAGCGTTGCTCCGAAGCTCTTAATAGGCCCTCTCTCCAATATATATGAGTTATTATCACGGGCAACGAGGCGGATTGTTGCGAGATACGCGATATACTCTTCGGTGACTTCTTTTGTAGCATACCGTGTCACCTGTGCGAGGGTGAACACCGGTTGGTGCTTTATGACATCCCTGAGAAAGAGCCTGAAGGAATATTTTTTGAGCATCGCATAGTAACTGTCGATAAATGTACTTTCGGGCAGCAGGAGATCATCCTGCGGCTCCTTTTTGTAGATCCTGAATCCTCTCCGCTTGAGCAGTGACGGCAAGGAGGGGGTCAGCTCATTCAAAGCAGCCCTGAGCCGTTTGACCTCCGACCGCAGAAATTCGATCTCCCGGGTATCCTCTGCTGTCATTTCTCTATCTTATATCTTTATCTTTCCTTTGACAATCGCAGAGAGGTCATGGCTATACGCTTGGACATGTTTAGCTGGCGGGGAAGGGGACGGAAAAGAGTTTTCTCGCGATTCCTTATACTTCCACTAATATCTCACATCCTTGATACCACCTGTTCTACAGACAAGAGAGGCATATCTATTATTATAGAATCAATGCGCATGAGAAAGCTCCTCGGAGCGCCCCTTCCTGTCTGCGTCGCCTATGTCCAGAAAAGAGAAAAAATGATATTTGAAATCCAAAATGAGGGATCAGATGATTTTGACTAGGACTCTCCGGTGTCTCGGGCCATCGAATTCGCAGAAATAGATGGATTGCCAGGTGCCGAGCAGGGGCTTGCCCTCCTCGATCAGCACGGATTGGGTGACACCGACCAGCGTGGATTTGATATGGGCAGCAGAATTTCCCTCCATATGCTGGTAGTCGCCTTCAAAGGGGATCAATCTGTTCAGCGTGGTAAGGATGTCCCTTTTTACCGAGGGGTCCGCTCCCTCGTTGATGGTTACTCCTGCAGTAGTGTGGGGCACATACACATAGCAGATGCCGCTCCTCACCCCTGCCTCGGTGATGAGCTCGCGCACCTCATCCGTGATATCGATAAATTCGGTCTTGGACCTGCTCTTAATGTTCAGCGTCTTAACCATTCTGCAACTCCTCCTTGAGCTGTTTGACGGTTTTCTTCAGCACCGGGTGCACCTTATCCGGAGCAATCTCTGCGAGTGGAAGCAACACGAAATCTCTTTCCTGCATTAAAGGATGGGGTACACGGAGATGTTCCCTATTAATAACTTCGTCATTATAAAAGAGGATGTCAAGATCGATGAGGCGGGGGCCCCATTTGACCGTCGCCTCCCTGCCCATCTCCCGTTCGATACCTTTCAGTGCGGTCAGCACCTCATCAGCCAGCAGTGATGTCTCCGCCTCCACTGCCATATTGATAAAATCGGGCTGGTCCACTACGCCCCACGGCTTTGTCTCATAGAAGGAGGAAACCCTCTTAACCGCGAAGCCTTTTTCCTTGAGCCGCTCTACAGCGCTCATGCAGTGAGCTTCCCGATTCCCGAGGTTCGAACCGATGCCGATATGGACAATTGCCATAGATGCGTGCAGTGTTATAGCGTTTTCTTTATCCTCTCCACTGCCTCCTGAATGCGCTCCGCAGACTGGGTCAGGGCAAAACGTATATATCCCTCACCGGGTGCACCGAAGCCGACCCCCGGCGTACCGAGGACCCCCGCCTTGTTCAGGAGATGGCTCACGAATGTCGTCGAATCAAAGCCCGACGGCACATGCGCCCAGAGATAGAATGTTGCCTTTGGCCTGTTCACCTTGATGCCGAGCCCGGTAAGCCCCTCGTAAAGGGTATCTCTGCGTTTCTGATATACATTCCTGATCTCCGAGAGGACCGGCTCCTCGGTCTGGAGGGCGACAATGCTTGCCTCCTGAATCGCCTGGAAGACTCCCGAGTCAAGATTTGACTTGATCTTTCCGAGCCCGGCAATAACGTCCTTATTTCCTACGGCGAATCCGATCCTCCAGCCGGTCATATTATAGGTTTTGGAGAGTGAGTGAAACTCGATGCCGACCTCTTTTGCACCATCGACCTGCAGAAAGCTCATAGGCCGTTCACCATCATAGTACACTTCGGAATACGCTGCGTCGTGGCAGATAATGATGTTGTACTTTACAGCAAGGGCTATGGCTTCCCTGAAGAATTTCTCGCCTGCAATCGCCGCAGTAGGATTATTAGGATAATTAAGGAACATCAGCTTGGCCCTTTTCAGGATATCCTCGGGGATCGCCTTGAAGTCAGGAAGAAATCCGTTCTCCTCCCTGAGGGGCATGATGTGCGATTCACCGCCTGCAAAGAGCGTCCCGACAGGATAGACCGGGTACCCGGGGGAGGGAACGAGCACCACATCTCCGGGATTCACAAAGGCGAGCGGTATATGTCCGATGCCTTCTTTTGAGCCGATGAGCGAGAGCACTTCAGTTCTGGGGTCGAGGGATACATTGAACCGCTGCGTATACCATTGAGCGACTGCTTCACGATAGGAGAGCATGCCCTCATACGAGGGATAGCGATGGTGCACCGGCTTTTCAACAGCCTCTTTCATGGCTTCAACAATGTGTGCCGGCGTGGGGAGATCGGGGTCGCCGATACTCAAATCGATCAGATCAACTCCTTTTGCAAGCGCCTCCTGCTTCATTTTGTCGATCGATGCGAAGAGGTAGGGTGGTAAACTCTTGACGCGGTCTGCCATCTGGATGGTAATCATCAACAAGCCTCCGAATATAGGTATATTATTCTTATATATGTATGAATATCGTGCTAACGAAAGAGGTGTTATTTTATCGCAGCATCGCAGGAAAGGTCAAAAAAAGAGAGGCACGCCTTTTCAGGAGGCCTCTCTTCCCTACTGTATTGATCCCTTTTAGTAACCGCCGGTTTTCGGCTTTGCTACAGGTTTTGCAGGCTCAGCCGGCTTTGCTGCAGGCTTTGCAGGTTCTGCGGGTTTAGCAGACTCCGGGCCTTTCTTTTCGGTCTTTTCTGGCTTTACCTCTATGCTGCGTACGAGATTTTTGCCGTCAACTTCGGAATATTTTACGACCACCTTATCGCCGATCTTTACATCGGTGAGAGATTTCTTTTCTTTGCCTACTTTCACTGTTGTCTTCTCATCGGCCGTAAAGACGATCTCCGCCTTTTTGCCTTTCACCGTAAGTGACTTGGCCGTCGCATCAATGGTAACCACCTCTCCCGTATACTGCTTTATCTTCACCTTCTCGGCAGCGCCGGCAATCCCTGCAACGGCAACAACGAGGAACATTGCCATGATAATGTAAAATACCTTTCTCATGATACCCCCTTCACAGTATGAGCTGCGCATAAATAAGGGCAGGTGAGAGAACCACCTGCCCTTGATAGTAAGAAGAATAATTATTTCTTCTCAGCCTTCTTCTCTTCAGCCTTCGGAGCTGCAGCCTCGTCAGCCTTCTTCTCGTCTTTCTTAGCCTTCTTTTTAGCCTTCTTCTTCTCAGCTTTCTTTTCGTCAGCTTTCTTTTCGTCAGCCTTTGCGTCCTTCTTCTCCTCCATCTTCGGAGCAGCGGCCTTATCAGCTGCCTTGTCAGCTGCAAAAGCAACGGTGGTCATTGCGAATGCAAAAAGAAGTGCTACCAACAATGCCATGAATTTCTTCATTATGAATCACCTCCTTTGTGTTTTCCCCAATTTTTGGCACCTTCCATAAAGCAACTTTCATGCCATTTTGAAGTTTTTTTCAAAGGAAGGCCGGTCAAGAGGCTAATATTTGAAAAACTAATAGCGGCTTAAAGAAAATTCATTGGATCCCGGAGCCTCTCAGCTCCTCTTTTCGGGGGCGATATCCTCTTTTGAGGATATATTCTGCAAACCGAACTTCTCCAGGCGGTACCAGAAGGTCTTGTAGGTCATCCCTAAAAGGCGTGCAGCCTTTGCCGCCACATTATTGGCTTTGTGCATCGCCTTTTTGATCAATTCCTTCTCAAGCTCTTCAAAGTTTATTCCCTCGTCAGGGATTTCGAGATCAAGAACGCCCTTGTCCTGAGACAGCCTCAGTTCGCTCCTGATGTCGTTCAGCGCGATAACCGGAGTATCGCTTATCAGTACCGCCCTTTCGATGATCGATTCGAGCTGCCTGATATTGCCCGGCCAATGATATTCAAGAAGTGCTTTCAGGACACTGTCGCTGGCTCCCCTGATCCTCTTTCCGAATTCCTTGTTATATTTCTCGATGAAGAAGTTGACCAGGCCGGGGATGTCCTCTTTTCTCTCCCGCAGGGGAGGGATCTCGAGGGTCACCACCTTGAGGCGGTAGTAGAGGTCCTCCCTGAATCGCCCTGCTGCCACTTCCTTTTCGAGATCTTTATTCGTCGCAGCAATGATCCGCACATCCACTTTGATGCTGCCTTTACCGCCGAGCCTCCGGACCTCTTTGTCCTGCAGAACCCTCAATATCTTCGTCTGGGTAAGCTGGGGAAGATCACCGATCTCATCAAGGAATATCGTTCCCTTGTCGCTCGACTCAAAGAGTCCTGGCTTCCTGTGGGTCGCTCCGGTAAAGGCGCCGGGCTCGTAGCCGAAGAGCTCGCTCTCGATCAGGTTGTCCGGGATCGCAGCGCAGTTGATGGCGACGAAGGGTGCGGTCTTCCGGGGGCTGTTGTAGTGAATTGCCCGTGCAATGAGCTCTTTTCCCGTGCCGCTCTCACCGTAGATCAGGACAGTCACTGAAGCAGGCGTCACCTTTTTGGCGAGCTCGACCACCTCTTGCATCCGCTTTGAGCCGCCGACAATGCCCTCCATTTTGAATTTCTGGTAGAGGGCATCCTGGAGACGGATGTTTTCCTTGACGAGCTGCATCCGCTCCACTGCTTTTTTTACAATGAGGACAATGCTGTCTTTCTCAAGAGGCTTGGTAAGATAATCGAAAGCCCCCTTCTTCATCGCCTCAACCGCAGAGAAGATGGTACCATACGCCGTCATGATGATTACCGCCGGTTTGACCGCATCCTCAGGCAACGCCTCCAGAAGCTGTACGCCGCTCATGCCGCCCATCTTGAGGTCGGTAATGACCACATCAGGACGCAGCGTCTCTATATGCTTCAGGCCCTCTTCTGCAGAGGATGCTGTGTGCACCTCATAGCCCTCATCCTCCAGGATAGTCTTGAGGATATCCCTCTGACGGTACTCATCATCGATAACGATTATAACTGCCATAACACCTCACTAAAATAAGTAAGAAGTAAAAACAAAGTAGGAAGTATAGAGGAAGATTAAGTTGGTCTTTACCTCTCGCTTCTTACTTGTCCTTTATGGGGAGGATCAGCCTGACCTCGCTGCCCTCGCCCTGAACGCTGGAGAACGCCACTCTCCCGCCGTGCTCCTCCATGACCCTCTTTGTCATAGGAAGGCCGAGGCCCAGCCCGTTCTGTCTCGTCGAAAAGAAGGGCTCGAAGATACGCTCCATATGTTCCTCCGAAACCCCTGCACCGTTATCGGCAATAGTAAGAATGAACTCTCTCTCACTGACCTCTTCCTTGATGGTCAGCACTCCTTTTCTTCCTCGAGCCCCCATGGCATGGAAGGCATTGGTGACAATGTTCAGTATGCAGGATTTAAAGAGATCGGGATCAACGCTGAGCTCGGTAGCCGTCGATTTTTCCCGTACTATTGAAATCCCGTCAGCCTCTGCTTTTGCCCAGACCAACGCCATCACATCTTCGAGGAGCGTATCTATCCGTATCTTCTGGATATTGAGCTTGAGGGGCCTGCTGTAATCAAGGTAGTCGTTCACCAGCTTATTGAGCCGCTGGATCTCCTGTTTGATGCCGCTGATGAGATGCTCAAACTTTTCCAGCTTCTCCGCCTCTTCGGGCTTGTACTTCTCGCTGATGTGATCGATGCTCAAATTGATGAAATTGAGGGGATTCCTTATTTCATGCGCCATGTTCCTCGAGAGCTGTCCCACCCCCGAGAGATGTTCAGCCTCCCGCAAGCGCTCTTCCAGCACCCGGTTCTCTCTCAATTTCGCCACCATGAAATTGAAGGTCTCTGAAAGCTGTCCGATCTCGTCTCTGCCCTTGACCGGAATGCTCTGATTAAAGTCGCCGGCAGCGACCCTCATCGAGGCATCCACCACTTGCTGTATGGGCTGTGTATACCTTCGCGCGAGGACGACGGTCATGATAATACCGATGCCGAAGACAAAGATCGTGGCGAGGATTCTCTGGATGGCGTTCGCCTTGAGGATTTCGGAGAAATCGTCCTTGTTGACCTTCAGGTGAATATAGCCGTATTGGGTGTTGCCCGCGACGACCGGCACAATGACATTATAGGTCTGTCCCTCCTCGGAGACAGGCTCGCCCAATTCGGCTTTAATAATGAGTTCCTTTCTCTTGTGCGTCATCGGCTGGCCGATCTTCGACAGATTGGTGCTCGCCACAATTTCATCGGCATTGCTGATAATGGAGATTTCCTTGACCCCTTTGGCGTTCTGGCTCTTGAGGTATTTGGACAGCCGTGCTTCATCGGTGCTCCCCGAGCCGGTGACCTCTTCAACGCCGATCTGGATCGCCTTGGTGAGCTCCATGGTCTGTCGCTCGATTTCGCGGAACAGGGCCTGTTCGGAACGGGAGTAGAAAAAGAGCAGGATCGAGATGAGGATAAAGCTCAGGAACAGCATGATAACGATAAGCTTCTTGTGCAGGGAAAAATTAAACGAAGCATCACCAAACATACTTAAATAATACCATAAGACCCCCTGGTAAATGGCCGTTGCGGAGGCACGCTCTCCCTTTCCGGAGCGTCTTGCTTTTATTACAAATAGATACTACTATAAACTACAAATGCTTATAGTTAGTGTGTCGGACACCTTCAAAAAGATAAGCCATGCAGCAATGCGCGCCGGGAGGAGTCCCGAAGAAATAAGGCTCATCGCAGTGACCAAGACCGTCGAGGTCGAAGTGCTCCGCGAGGCAGTCGATATCGGCCTCAGGGTGTTTGGCGAGAACAAAGTCCAGGAAGCGCGGGAGAAAATAGGGCAATTGAAGGGTCTTCTCGGAGAACACGCTCTAAACATAGAGTGGCACCTCATCGGACACTTGCAGAAGAACAAGGCAAAATACGCGGTACAGCTCTTTGATCTGATCCATTCCGTTGATTCAATCGAACTGGCAGAGGAGCTCAACAGGCAGGCGGAACGGACCGGGAAGCTCCAGCGCATCCTCGTTCAGGTAAAGCTTTCCGCCGAAACAACCAAACACGGAGCAGCGGAACAGGAACTCCTCCCTCTTCTGGAGAGGACAGCGGCGCTGCGCAATCTCGATGTCCGGGGTCTGATGACCATGCCTCCCTTTTTCGATGATCCTGAGAGGGCACGCCCCTATTTCAGGAGATTGCGCGAACTGAGAGATGCAGCGGAGCAAAAGGGCTTTCGTCTTCCCGAACTCTCCATGGGGATGTCCGATGATTTCGAAGTTGCTATTGGAGAGGGAGCGACCATGGTACGAATCGGCACAAGGATTTTTGGAAAACGGCCCGTCCATTGAGAAAGGAGCAACAATGATAGGGTTCATCGGCGGCGGCAATATGGCAGAGGCGCTCATCAAAGGGATGGCCACGCAGGGGAAAAAAGGCATCATCGTATCTGAGCCGAGAGAAGAGAGAAGAACGTACCTGCAGCAGACCTACGGCGTAGCAACAACCCCTTCGAACAAGGAGGTTGCCGCCGCAGCCGCTATCATCGTCCTTGCGGTCAAGCCCCAGAACATGGCGGCTGTTCTTGATGAAATCGCAGGAGCGGTTACCGATGACAAGACCGTTGTATCGATCGCCGCGGGCATCTCCATTGCCTTTCTACAATCAAAACTGAAGACGAAAAGACTCGTCCGGGTCATGCCCAATACGCCTGCAATCGTCCAGGAAGGAATGTCGGTCTTGTCCCTATGCGAGTGCTTTTCCGATAAAGAGGTCGCCGCGGTACGGGATATCTTCATGTCCGTCGGCAAAGTGCTCACCCTGCCCGAGCGGCATATCAATGCGGTAACTGCCCTCTCCGGCAGCGGTCCTGCATTCATAGCCCTCTTCGTTGAAGGGATGATCGATGCCGGGGTGAAGATGGGATTGAACCGAGAGGATGCTGCGGAGCTTGCCCAGCAGACGCTCCTCGGCACTGCCCGGCTCCTCGACACCGGCATGTCTCCCGAGAAGCTCAGGGTAATGGTGACTTCCCCGGGAGGGACGACCGCCGCAGGACTCAAAGAGTTCGAACGGCACGATCTCAAAGCGATCATTGCCGAAGCGCTGCTCGCTGCCAAGCAAAGGGCGGAGGAATTAGGCAGCTGAAATAAGATAAAATAAAACCTTGTTGTGGTGTAGCTCTTTAGGGTATATCACCCGAATCTCTCGTGGAATAAAGGAGGGGAGCAATGTTTGTTCTGGGCGACTTCATTGTGGCGATTGCCAAAGTGCTCGATTACGTTCTGGATATCTATAAAATCGTTCTCCTGATCGCCGTGCTGCTGAGCTGGGTGAACCCCGACCCCTATAACCCGATCGTCCGGTTCCTCTACGCGGTCACCGAGCCGGTACTCAGACCTATACGTCGGGTGATCGGCTACCGGCTGGGGCCGATAGATATTTCCCCTATCATTGTGTTTCTTGCTATTATGTTCGTGCAGAGCTTTTTGATCACGACACTTATTAAGATCGGCTATAAATTAGGAGGAGGCTAAATCATGAGACTTACGCCGCTCGATATTCAGCAGAAGCAGTTCCCCATGCGGTTCAGGGGATTCGATGTCGATGAGGTCTATTCATTCCTTGAGCTGGTGCGGGAGGAGCTGGAGGAGCTCCTCAGGGAGAACGCCTCGGTCAAGGAGCAGCTGAGCAGGGCCGATGAGCAGCTCCAGGAATTCAAGAATATGGAAACCACTCTCCGCGAGACCCTGATGACCGCGCAGCAGATGGTGGAAGAGTACAAGAGCAACGCGCGGAAGGAAGCCGAGCTCATCATCAAGGAGGCCGAGCTGAAGGCCGAAAACATGACGAAAGAGGCCCAGGAGAAGGTCGTGAAGATCCACGAAGACATCGTCGACCTCAAGGGTATCAGGCGCCATTTCAAAGAAGAGATCAAGAGACTCATCGAGAGTCACATGAGGATGCTCGAATTCGACAAGGAGCGCGAGGGAGAAGATTCTGGTGAAGTATAGCGCTCCGAAAGGCGTCCAGGACATCCTGCCGCCTGACAGCCACATCTGGCAGCACATCGAAGCCACCGCACGGTTGATCTTTCATCGCTACGGTTTCCAGGAAATCCGCCTCCCCATTTTCGAGTCTACCGATATCTTCATCAGAAGCATCGGCGAGACAACGGACATCGTCGAAAAGGAGATGTATACGTTCACCGACAAGGGGAACCGGAGCATTACCCTAAGGCCCGAAGGGACGGCGCCGGCAGTGCGGTGCTATGTAGAGAACAACCTCTCCCAACTGCCCGCCCCCCAGAAATTCTACTACGCGGGCCCGATGTTCCGGTACGAGCGTCCGCAGAAGGGGAGGTTCAGACAGTTCCACCAGATCGGCGCCGAGGCATTCGGCGGTGCGCAGCCCTCGCTCGATGCAGAGATCGTCGTCATGCTGAGAAACTTTCTTCAGGAGATCGGCCTGCAGGAGCTCAATTTCGAGCTGAACTCCATCGGCTGCGAGGCCTGCCGGCCCGACTACCGCAACGCGCTCCTGAAATTCTTTGAAGGCAAGCTTAATGACCTCTGCCCTGATTGCCAGCGGAGATACCAGACCAATCCGCTTCGCATCCTCGACTGCAAGGTTGACCGCTGCATCGAGGCACGAAAAGGCGCGCCGGTAGTGACCGATTATCTCTGCAGTGCATGCAGAGAGCACTTCAACGAACTTATCTCATTGCTGAACATGCTGGGAGTCCGCTATACGCTGAATCCCAATCTTGTGCGCGGCCTGGACTACTACACGAGGACGACCTTCGAAGTAACCAGCGAGCACCTCGGTGCGCAAAAGGCGGTTGCCGCAGGAGGAAGGTATGACAAACTCGTTGAAGAATTCGGCGGCTCCCCGACCCCTGCCATTGGATTCGCCATAGGCATGGAGCGACTTGCAACGCTCTTGAAAGAGCGTACCGAAGTGAAAATTCCAACGCCCGAGGTCTTCATCGCCACCCTCGGCAAAGAGGCGGAGATCGAAGGGCTCAAAGTTGCCGAGGAGATACGGAACAAGGGATTCTGGGTCGAGCCGAATTATGGAGGAGCATCGCTCAAAAGCCAGCTGCGAAAGGCGGACCGACTAGGTGCCGAATTCGCGCTGATCATCGGTGAAAATGAACTGAAAGCAGGAAAGGTGCAATGGAAGAACCTCAAGACGAAAGAGCAGGGGGAGGTCGAGATCAGCAAAGCAGCATCAATTCTCAGCTAGCCGACAATATCCAGCTTTCTCACCCGCAGCTTCACCCCGAGCTCGTCAGTCAATGCCCTGCACTTCTCAATATCAACGCCGTCCATTGCCACCACTGTTGCCTGGACATCAGGGATATACTTCGTTGCTTCGCGGATAAAATTGACAACCTCCGTAAAGGCGTTTGCAAAGACCGGTTTGCAGACCTTGTTGTACGTCCCCTCATCCTGTGCATCGAGGCTCACTGATAAGGAATCGACGAGGCCCTGCAATTCGGGAAGAACATTTCTCTTGTGAATAATGTTGCCATGGCCATTAGTGTTGATTCTCACCCGGCCACCCTTTTCCTTGATCCATGAAGCAAGTGATTTAATCAGATCGAGCCTGAGCAGGGGCTCGCCGTAGCCGCAGAAGACGACCTCTTTGTACCGGCGGGGATCACCGATGGCCTGCTTCAGTTCTTCTTCCGTCGGCTCTTTCTCAAGCCGCAGGTTATGGCCTTTGACGAAGTCGGAACTGAACCGGACGCAGAAGACACATTTGCTCGTGCAACGGTTCGTCACATTCAAATAAAGGCTGTCCCGTATTTTATAAGCGATCTCGCCCCTGCGCAAATCGCCGATACCGAAGAGCCGCTTTGCGTTCACCGTGGTGATCCGGTCAATGTCTTCGGAAGAGACGCCTCGCAGTTGCGCAATGAAGCGCGCCGTATCGATCACAAAGGCGGGCTCGTTCCTTTTGCCGCGGTGCGGCTCAGGGGCAAGATAGGGGGCATCGGTCTCGAGGAGCAGGTATTCATCCGGAATGATCTTTGCAATTTCCTGAAGCTGCATCGCCTTCTTGAAGGTCACCGGTCCGGCAATGGAGATGTGCAGGCCCATCATCAGCACCCGCTCAGCCATCTCCCGGTCTCCCGAGAAGCAGTGCATGACCCCCTTTCTGATCCCTGATGCTTCGATGATTCTGAGCGTATCTTCCTTCGCCTCCCTGCTATGAACAACGACTGGCAGATCTGCTTCTTTCGCATACTGGAGCTGCTTGATAAAAACTTCCCGCTGGACCTCCCGCGGTGAATGATCATAGTGGTAATCGAGGCCTATCTCGCCAACGGCGACGACCTTATTGCGCTTGGTCCATGTCTTTATCTGATTGAAGATGTCCTCGTTGAAATCCTTTGCATCGTGGGGGTGCATGCCGACCGCAGCATAGATGAAGTCATGCTTCTCTGCCAGCTCGACCGCGCCTTTGCAGCCCTCGAAATCAGAACCGATGGTGATAAGCGCCTCTAATCCTGCTTCCTTCGCCTTTTTAATGACCTCTTCGCGGTCATGGTCAAAAGCATCCATCTCAAGATGACAATGGGTATCGATCATGCTCCGAACTTCTTCAGCCTCAGTGCGTTGGCGAGCGCGAGAGACATGAGATTTACCGTAGGGAATATGCCGAGTTCACCTTTGACGCACTCACGTTCCGAAAAGGCCGCGCAAATACCACCGAGCACGTAGGGTGATTTCAAGAGCACCGGCACCGGATGCCAGCTGTGGCCTTTCATTACCGCAGGCGTCGAATGGTCGCCGGTAATCATGATGACATCGAATTTCATAGCGAGGATCTCCGGCAGCAGCTTATCAAACTCCTCGATCCGCGCTGCCTTACCTTCGAAATTGCCGTCTTCGCCATAGGAGTCGATCTTCTTGACATGCAGGAAGAAAAAGTCGTACTTGTTATAGTTCTCTTTAAGGAATCGGATTTCATCCTCCACGCTCCCTTCAAGCGCCGGCGCGTGCATACCTACAAGCTTTGCCAGGCCGCGGTACATGGGATAGGTAGCGATAGCCAGCGCATTAAGGCCGAAGGCCTCGTCGAAGTTCGGAATTTGCGGCAAGCCAGAAAAACCTCTGGTAAGAATGAAGTTAGCCCTTTCCTCGCTCTTCAACAATTCGTGCGCCATGCTTATCAGCGTGTCAGCTATCGCTGCCACCTTCTCGGCATTCTTTGTCTTTCCAACCGGTTTTAACGGAGTTTTGCCCTCTTTCTGCGGGTCCGTATCAGGAATCATCGCCGCATCAGGCGCAAGCGGTTCGGGGAAGCGCAGCACCACCGCAAACCTATGTTCCATGCCGGCAGCAAAAGTGACCTCTACATCGCCGATCCTGGTTATATTCTTCTGCAGCTTCTCAGTAAGCTTCCTGCTCTGGTCAGTAGGAATCCTCCCTGCCCGCCGGTCGATGATAATGCCGTCCTTTATGGTTGCGTAATTGCACCTGACCGCCACATCCGTCTTCCTCACTTCCATGTCAAGACCAAGCGCCTCCAGAATACCCCTGCCGATCTGGCACTCGAGAGGGTCGTAGCCGAAGAGACCGAGGTGCCCCGGCCCGCTGCCGGGAGTAATGCCAGGCGCAACCGGAATATGCAGACCACAAGCCGACTCACGCGCCAGGGCGTCGAGGTTCGGCGTTTTGGCAGCCTCAAGCTCGGTAGTACCATTGACCGGGAGTCCGCCGACTCCGTCGAGGACAATGAGCGCTATTTTCGTATCGTTCTTCTGAATGAGCGGCGTAATGATCTTTTGCATAGCAAAGCTCCTTTGGACAAAGGGAATTTTATATGATAATTCAAGTATAGCTTTTTGGCAACCCGAAAAAAAGTTGCTGCGCTCTATTCCCTTCAGTCTGCTTGAGTAAAGCCCTGTGTAGGTGATGAAGGCAAAAGAACTTGACGCTGAAGAGACTTTTTTTGTATTGTAAATATTCAGTTTATCACTCTGGTGTGGGCCGTTAGCTCAGTTGGTAGAGCAGCTGACTCTTAATCAGCGGGTCGGAGGTTCGAATCCTCCACGGCTCACCAGTTTTTTCAACAAGTTGTAACCGTAAGATTCCACTTCATACCCTCTTAAAAAACGCATTGTGACAAAATCGTGACAAATCAACCTGAGATCACCCATTAGTACCATCCTTCTTGTCAAGCGTCTTAACGACCCTATGAAGGCTCTCCACGTTATGCTTAGCATACCTTTTGGCAGTCGAAAGCTGACTATGACCAAGCACGCTGGCTATCGCGTAGAGATCGTGTCCGGCCTGTGCCAGCCTTGTCCCGACCGTATGCCTGAGATCGTGGAAGCGGAAATTGGGCATTCCAATTTTGCGGCACACCTTCTTAAACTCCCTGTACATGTTGCGGGCAATATAGGGCGTACCATTCGAGGTCACAAATACATACCCTGATATGCTCTGTACCTTCGACTTTTCCGACAAGAGATTGTGGACAGTATCATTCATAGCGCAGACCTTAACGCGATTACCCTTCTGAATGACAGTAATGGATCTCGCCTTGAAATCGACCTTTTCCCATCGCATGCCAAGCACCTCGCTTCCCCGCAAGCCGGTATGCACGGCAACAATAACCATCTCAATGAGCTGCCCGTTACAGAGAGGTCTACAAAGCTCCAGGAGGGCCTTTTCCTTGTCCTCCGGTAGACACTGGCCGATATGTTCGTTGTCCTCGTTTTCGCGTTTTACAAGCTCACAGGGATTTTCCTTGGTCCACTTCCAGAGCCGGGCCAGGTTAAAAGCCTTCGACAGCATGGCAAGCTCACGGTTGCGAGTCCCCGGCCTGCACTTTCTCTTCTCCCTGAGAGCTTGGCAGTCATCCGTTTCGGGCTTCTGCTTGCATTTCTGGCAGTCTTCCGAATGAGGGGTACAAGTCTGCTCCCTCCGGTGCACAACATACTGCATAATCAAATCCGGGTTGATCTTATTCAGTGTCAGCCCCGAGAAAAACTCCTCGAGATGAGCAAGAGAGTTCTTGTAACTCTTCTGCATTTTTACGCTTACTGTTGGTGCATGCTCTCTCATGAATCGAACCATCATTTCGTCGAAAGTGCGCTTCCGAGCTTCATAAAACTCAAACCATCTGCCCTCAATGATTTCGGTTCTCGTTTTCGCCAGAATTGCTTCAGCCTGCTTCCTATTTTCTGTCCCGGTGCTTATCCTGTAGGCCTTTCCATTTTCTGAGACGGACATCCACCAAATTTTGCCTCGCTGAAATAGGCCATCGTATTTCTCTTTTCTTCCAACCTTGCTTTGTCCCATCTTCAATTAACCTCCTTTCCTGGGACCCACAAGGCTTGAAAATGCTATTTTCATATTAGCACACAAGCCTCGCTCCCTATATATGTAATAGGGAGGTGGGGGTGCCTGCAATAAAATTGTTTACCGTCGACCGCTATTTGCTATAATAAAAACAGCAAACAATTCAGGGAGAAAACAGAATGGCTAACGCTTTAACAGAAGGATCCACAAAGAGCCTATCAAAGCCTCCGGCCACTACACCGAGACCAAGCAGCCCTCCTCCGGCCTGGCTGCCCACTCGTAAAGAGTCCAAAAGGGCAGCTTTAGAAGAGACCTTAACAAGATATTTGCCAGAGGTACGGGATCGATACCACCAGCGGGGCCGCGAAAACCGGAAAGAGTACAATTATCCAATTAGTCGTGGTCATGTATAGATTATATATGATTGCTCAAGATCAGATCGGGTTATAATAGCCTATATCGCCCTTTATACAAAAGCCCTGTGCAAGAAACCGAGTCCACAGATTGGACTACGGCCTACACAGGGCCTCTTTAATTTAGCACAGATTGAATTAAGATCTTTCTTTTATTACACGCTCAACGTCGTACAGCTCTTGCACAACCTCCTCGACGATCAGAAACATGCCCTGCGTGCAGCAATTTTCCCGGTCTTGGGCGAGATAATCGCTGATAAGGGCCCGTTTCATGCGTGCCTTTGTAAGCATGTCTACACAATCGATCATGTTTCGTCGTCTCAATGCGTCCCTGGCATCAGCTTGGCCGGTGATAGTGTCTGTTTGCCGCTCTTCGCAATCTCCCAGGCTTTTTTTCTGACAAAGGTTGCATCTGCAGCTAAGCCCTTACTCTCTAATGCCTCAGTGTATTTCGCAACCTCCTGAGCAAACTTGGCATATTTAGAGGTCGTTTTCAGCTTCTCAATGGCATCTTGATAGGACCAGCTTTTAGAGAGCTTATAACTCCCCTGAAAGCCCATGAAACTACCACCATAAATCTTGACGCCTGATGCAGTAAGCTGCGGGATTGAGCCTAATGTAACGAGAGACGATCCACACTTTATGTTTTCCAAAGAGCGGTCGAACTGGCAAGGAGCATTATCATTGATAACCCTTTCATAAGTACCTTTGACCGTCGCATTCGTGAGGCCCCTCAACGCCCTTTTCAGGGCGGCATCGGCAAGGATGATAAAATCATCATACCCTATGCCGTTAACGGTAATAGCGCCCTCCTTATCCCTGCCAACACTGGCCTTTAAATCGTCCAGGTCCTGGGCAAGGTAAAGGTAGGATTGAGCGATAACGGCGCCGTAACTTGCGAGACAATTGCGGTAAGCGCGGATTGCCTGCTCATCGGCTATGTCGCGGATATAGTTATTGCTCTGAGCGGCCTTAGTCAAGTAATCCGCTTTATAGGGTTCTATTACTCCTGGCTGAATCTCTGCCGATAGGCCAAAGTCTCTGCCTAGCTTTGGATTCGTAGCGATCCTGCACGATAAGAAGGGCTCGGTATTTCGTTCAAGCTCGGCAATTTTGCTCATAAACACAGCCTCAAGCGGCAATGTCACATCTGCTCCGCTCTGACTCATAGCCTGGCCGATAGACTTGATCGCCTCCTGATCCTGTTTATCTATACCCTTGCTTGTGGTCTCGCCCGTCTTTTTCCCTTTACTGCCTTTCTTCTCGTAATTGCCTTTTATCGAAAGGCTGTTTTCCTTGTCCTCCTTTGAAGACTTTCCCGTTTCAAAGCTCGTGTCCAGGGCGTAAACAGGAATAGTATGGGGAAACAATAAAGTCACGATGAGAGCGATAAGGAATTTCCTGCTCATTCACTACCTCCTTTTCTCAATCGAGCTGCATCTGTCACGCAGCTAGCGTTTTGCTTTAGCTGTAATTATTTCTACAGCTGTTTCAACAAAAATCTCCCTTACTCTAAGGTCAAGCAAAAGGGAATTAGCGATAGCAAACATGGAGTCTCCCCCCTCGGCAAATCTCAATTTATAGGTGTCATTGAGGAGCTGTATCAGTTCGTTGCCTTGAAACTGGACAGCTCTTTGTCCCAGTAGGCTCAGTGCTGTCTGAGCGACTATGGGCAACTTAGCATCAATAAATAACAATGCTTGGGGTATGAGACTGTTGACGGAAAGAGTTATATAGTTACCTGACAGGTCTGAAATTCTCCACGTTGAGGGTTCATCTCCATAAAAGAAAATCTCATGGACAAGCCCTATCGGAAGATTATAAGTATACTTGTAAATTTTCCAGTTGTTGAAATCAAGCCTCTTATTCCCCTCTGCCATGAAGGTCCCATTCCCAATGAAACATGAGAAGTTTGAGTTCGTTGAGCGGCTGAAAGCCTCTTGCCACTCGACTTCTTGCTTATTATAGAGCGGGCCCCCTTTGACGAATGCGCATCTTTGCGATACATAAGCTTCAACGCTTTTCTTTTCGGTGATAATATACTTTATCTGGGCAATGGTTTCGTCATAGCCATCAGCACAAGCAGTACTCGTAAAGCCGAATATGATTAGAATGAAAACAAGAATATTCATCATTCTCCTCTGTCAGCAGATTGTTACCCTCTCAAGGAGAGGGTGCCGATGTTTAGTAGGCGGTAGAGGTGCCATCGGGCAAATATAAAAGCTTTAAGGCTCTCTCATATAAATCATTGGGGACCTTCCCCTCCATAGCCTTCAGCTTTTCCTCTGATTCTTTTATATCGACAGCCTCCCCCATGAAGTTTGATATCCTGAGCACCACCAGTTTTCTGTTTTTAGTGTCATCCGGTTTATCAAAAATATATTCTACCTGTATTACGGGTGGCGTATAGTCCGGGCCAAAGTAGTAAGTTTCCTTTTTTACGAAAGTGTCCGCGTAGCAGTTACGAGGGCTGAGACGTTCGACAAACATTTCGTGCTTTAAGTCCAAGCTGGAATATAAGCGGGTAGGACTGTATCCTTTTTCTGCCCATTCCCTTTTCATGGCCCATTCTCTTTCCCACCCCTCCCTGGAGCCTGTTTTTACGCATTTGAAATCCATCTTAAGCATTTTCATGTGGTTGGGAAGGTAGTCGTCAGCAGAGTTATATGGGCTTCTTACATATTCCAGCTTCTCTCTGCCTCCTATGATTTTCCTCGCTTCACTATTTGTATGCACGAGAGGCTGTATTACATTGACTCTATCGTAGACCTCTCTCGCGGTGGGCACGCCGGCGCAAGAGACAATTAAGGGCAAAATAGCTATGAACAATAATACAGTGAACTTTCTCATTATCCTGCATTCCTCCTTTCCGGCCTTAAGCATGGCACCTGCTACAGTTGGCAGGATCACTTGCTTTAAAGGCTCTGCTGCCATTGTGACACGCCCCGCAAAATTTACCGTCGTTAATGTCTTGCATTGTCATTTTATTCATACCTTTCTTCATCGTGAAAACGTTTGAGTGGCAGTCACGACATTGAAGACCCTTTTTCCGGTCATGCGTACTGCCTTCGAAAAAAACTTTGCCCTTCGGTGTTGACCAGGAAATCACCTTCCCGACTGAAACGGCAAATGTCCTGAATGCAATCAGCATCACAAAGAGCATTACTCCTAACGCTACCGTTGCTATCAAAGCCCCGCTCCGGTCCTTTCTCTCACATTTAGTATTTGTTTTCATTTTTGATCTCCTGTAAGTTTTAGTTGGGGGGGGAGCCTAAGCTCCCCTTTCTCTTAGTTTTTGACAACGGTCATGTAAAGGCGCCCATCCTTAAGCGGGCAGGAAATTGTGATTGACCGGAAATTTTCATTACTATCGGGATCAACGCCTTCTACCTCGTACCTTGCATTGTCGAGCTCTTTCCGGACTTCCCCGATTTCGGAAATTGATATGCTTTTCAAATTGGCATATATGATTGCCTTACCACTGACCACTCTTTCCTTGCCGAGGCCCAGAAGGTTCTTTCCCTTGTAGCCGATGGTAAGATCGCAGTCAGTCCGGGCAGCTTTTGCCGGGGGAACGTTCGCGGGCAGTAACAGCTGTGCAGCATACTTTATTTCTTTTTGGTCCGGTTCCGTTGCAGCTTCCGTTGCTGCATTTGCCGCTGTAAGAGCACCGATGACCACAGCCAGTGCGAGAATTAGGGCTAGTACGAGCTTTCTTACGGTCCATCCTTTACTTTTGTTGCTTTCAAAAATATGGCTTACTGCTTTCATGTTTATTCTCCTTTTAAATAAAGTGGTTAATGTTAAATGTGCAGGGCGCGGCTTATCAGACCTCCAAGAGGTCTGCCCTGGCGGGGGCTGTGTCCTGCGCTCCTGCACTTTCCCATGCCTTACTGTTCACCTCCTTCCTGCTTGCAGCAGCTTTATTCTTTCGTCGAATTCCCGGTCAGGAAACTCCTGAATTTCATCCTTCACCATACGCCAGATGCGACTACAGTTGATGCACTTCTTCATACGCAGATTCTTATAAAATTCCATGTCTCTGCCGAAGGCTGCATACCATGCGTCGAACAGGAACCCCTCGCAGCGCGGGCAACGCAAGCTCTCCTTGTATTCTCCGTTATTCATTCTCTTTCCAAACCCTGACATCACGCTTGGTGAGGATTGTATTGAGAGACGCTTTCTCGTATTTGATGTCGGTGGCCCGGCTGATTTTTTCGAGAGCGAGCTCTATCTTGTAGGAGTCGCAGTACTCGAAAAGATCGTCGTAAGGGATCATCACCTCTTTTTCTACCGCAAACTTCGCCTCGCAAATCCTTATAACGACGGCCAATATCAATTCCCCCACTTCTCCGGCGTCCATGGCCTCAGCATCCCTCAGCAGCACATCAAGCCAGTAGTCCGTTAAGTTTCTCGGGAGGCATGCCGTCGCCCCCTTGTCCAAAAGCTCTTTCCCCAATTTCGTCATTATGTCCATACAGCCTCCTTTCTATTTCCTATTTCTTATTTGCACTGGCAACGACCTTTTTTTTCCTTTTCAGGGAGGAGAGAGAAAACTTTTTTAGCTCCCGCTCCCGAAAAACAGGTCATCTTCCGCCTCGCGGCCTTCATCGCGTTCTTCCTCTCTCTCTACGTTCCTGTCAGCCTTTACCTGCCCTGACTGCTGTTTCCCTCCGTCAGTGAACGCCGCCGCCTGTGCTATGATTGCGGCCTGTTCTGCCATGATTGCATCGAGGGAGAGGTCCGGGCGCATAATGAAAGGCTCATGGCGGTCCGTGAAGGAGCGGTACTCGAAGCGGGTTTGCGCAATGTGATAGTTCGGTATCTTCAAGTAAGCCGTCAGGTCCGGCAAGCCGGCAATATCGCTGGGAAGAACAAGTTTCTCCGTCCGCTTTCTGCGAACCAGGGAGATACCGTCCCTGTTCTCCTCTGGTCCCATGGTCTGGGTCTCTTCTACATCGATATATTCCGTATCGCCGATTTTGTCGCTCAGGAATTTTGCGGTATCAGGATCGGCCACAGAAAAAATGAGATTGCTCCCGCATGCATTTACAATCGACTGACGGAGCTGCGGCGTGTATATCTTGTCGATCTGTCCGATGTCCTGGATGCCGATCCAGACGGACCCTCCCTTCGAGCGCGATAAGGTAAGGAGTTGCACAATGGTCGACAACCGCTGTAAGGTACCGAACTCATCGAGCATGAAAAAGACACGCCGGTTATGGTCGTCTTTCATAGAAAGAAGCTTTCTGCCCATAAGGTCGATAAACAAGGATAAGATGGGCTTCAGGGTATCCTTCACATCCGAATAATTGGTGACAAAGATAAAGCCAGGCTCCGGGTTATCAAGCCAGCGCTTGACCGAGAAGTCACCATCGCTTTTACTCATATACTCGAATGCCTTGGTGTACTGCATCATAGTTGCTATTACTCCTAATGCCTGCTTGGAGCTTGCATCGGAGATATAGCTATGGCCCCGCTCCCCGCCCTTGGTTTGGGACAGCCACTTGGCAATATCCTCTTTGTCTGCCGTTACTGCACGCCAGATATCAGCGTTACTTCTTGCTCCCTGCTGATAGAGATAGTGGAGAATGCCGCTGAACACATCTCTGGCCGCATCATTGAAGAAAGGGTCGGCCTGATAAGCCGGCGGAATCAGCGAATGTGCAACGGCATCCACATCCATAAAATTAGATAGCTCGTTGAAAAGTGTCCAGCCCTGGCACCTGGTATCGAGGGGATTAAAAAGAATATCCCGGTCCGGGTTGTAGAACTTGCTGACAAAATCACCCTTGAAATCATAGATCACGCCCTTTGCCCTCCGCTCGGACAATCTGCCGATAATCTGAGACAGGGCCACGGTCTTGCCTACTCCCGGCCTACCCACGATGAAACCATGCTTCGGTTCTGCGCTCACGGGCATTCTAATTTCCCCGAGAGGAAGATCCGCCTGCTCGCCGGATTTGGTAATTTCCCTGCTCAGCTCCTCAATAGTGATTAATTTCGCACCTCGCACGTACTGAGGCTCGCTCTGTTTGGCCGCTCTCTTGCGGAAATACCGCAGTGCGGATGGATAGAGGAGCCAAATGAGAGAGGACACGAGAAAGAGGCCGATTGAGCGCCATGCCAGCCATTTCATACCAATGCTCAGCGCGTCCGGCCATGAGAGGCTCACAATGGCACTATATACGTACCGGAAAACAGCGCTCCACGCCCTGCCGTAGCTGATCACACTGAGAATGAAGGCAATAAACATCTGCACAAAGAAAAAGAAAAGGCCGAGGTACAGGTGCATTTTTGCCGCCATTTTTCCGGCAATCTTAGCGCTTTCGAACCCCTTGTACGCCTGGTCCTTGCGGGTTACCTCATGAAGGTCCTTTAAATCGTTTTTCATATTGTAGTTCTCCTTTAAAAGTTGAGTAGCTTGTTCAGTTTGGCTGTTATTTCCGCTCTCTCTGAGGGCATTTTTTCAGATGGCTGTACTGCATCCTTCGATGGTGTGTTTACTTCCTCAGTTTGCACAGTGCTTTTCCCTGCCACGACAGAGCCCTGAACTGTAGAGAGACGGTCGGGGTTTGTAAGAGACGACTCAATTGCCTGCACCTTTGTCAATACGATCTGATTGTAGGCCAGCATTTTGAGCTGGCCTGCTTTGTTCTTTTTGCCTTTCAGATAATCGAGAATCACCGCATCAAACGGGACACTACTATTAAGGGTGATCTTTATCGCCGTCCTCACTGTGCGGCCCTCCGTCCGTAGCGGTAATATCCTAGGGCATTGGCGCTCTGTGCTTCGGGGATCACCGTGGCGTGCTGGTACAGGTTCAGGTAAGGCTTCAGCAGCTCCGCTCCTCCTCCTGTCAATAACAGCCTGTCAAGGTCCACGCCGGACTTCCAGATGGTCTTTGCCTGAGCCTCGATCTCCTGCTCAAGCTCCTGCAATCTCTGTTCGGCAATTTCCTTTATGCTTTTCTCGCTGCCGAACACCTTGATGAATCCTTTCTTGACTGCTTCTTCTGTTTTGTGGAGGTCAGGTCTTATCTCATAGATATTCGCGATATCTTTAGCAATCGCCTCCAGAGCCGTAGAGACACCGTTTTCGAAGCTTCCGATCTGCTTTTCGGCAACCTCCAGGGCGTCGATAGTGAGCAGGTCTGTCGTATAGAATCCGATGTCCAGGACGCCGATCTTCTGATCCGCCATGTGAGGCTCTTTGACATTCCCGCTATCATCGAATAAGAGGGAAAAGAAGCTCCCCAAAGGCTGGGGGATAACCTTGACAGTGAGGTTAAGGCAGTAGTCCTTTATAAGCTCCCTTACGATATTTACGAGCTTGTCCTTGTCTGACCGGTAAAAGTTCACCGGGAGCCCCGTAACGATGGTCAGGCTGAGGCTATTTGCCTCGGCCATGGAAAGAGCACGAAGCATCAGCGCTTTGTACGCTGTTGTGCTGATCCAGCCCTTTTCCCTGCCGTTCAGCACGCGCCCGCCATGCTTCAAAGCCGCCTCTCCTACGAGGAGCATCTGCCCATCAACGCGCACCACTTGGCGGTCGCTCTGCCTGAGCCCATCGATCTCGATTTCACCACCCTGATAGGTGGCAACTATACTTGGGAAAGACAGCGGGATAACCATTCCGTTACCCGCTTCCGTGATGATTTTGGTATAGCCGTAGCCAACATCGATTCCTACTACTTTGTGCTGCATTACGATCCTCCTTTAGCCGTTGATTTTTTCAATGACAGCCTTCAAATCATCGAGGCTGCCGGGTGCTTCCTGTTCGAGAAACTTGAGTACTGCCTTCCCGATTTCTACGTACTTGGCCTGCTCGATCTTGTCAGCTTCGGCCAGCAGTTTTTTTGCCTGCTCCCGCAATTTTTTCGGGTCCTTCGGCATCGGAAATCACCTCCTTTCTGCCCAACAAACCCTTAAGGGATTTGATGTGTTCTGCACGGGACTGATATGGTCCGTTGCACTTTTCGCGCATCCTTTCCGTCATTAGGCACGCTGCGCTTTGATAGCACCTTTTGCATTTAAGATTCCGTTTTGTCATCATGTGACGCCCTCCTTTCCATTACCTATATGCATCAGAACGGAACTTTTTTCCGAAAATATGCAGAAAAGTGTCATGCAGCGATAAATTTTCTTTGCGATATGCAGGAAAGTTGCTTATGAGACACCTGTTTTGTAGAAAATAAGTAGTCAGAGGTAAAGCAGGTGTCTTGTGAGGGGCATTATGAGGCACCTAATAAGAAAGACGGTAGGATTACAGGTGTCTGGATATGGGAAATGAGGAAAATTAAAAATCCAAGAAGCTAAAATCTGAATTCCGACAGGAAGAGAGCAGCGGTAAGCCGCCCTCCTCCCTTCAAGCATTTTGCTGTTTAGCAGCTCTCTCCTCAGCCCAGACTATTTGAGGAAATCAGGGAAGAGCTCGCTTATTTTCTGCTTGACCGCTAACCTGTCCTTGCTCATATGACGCAGGTAATCATAGATGAATTTTAAGGGTCGTTCCACCTCGAAGTTATCGTTGATGAGCGGCCCGAAAACACTATTTTCAGCGGGTAACATCTTGGCATTAATCGCCATGATCTTGGCGATTTTCAGCACCTCGGCCTTTAACTTCTCTTCCTTGGCAGAGGGCTCCACCTTTGTTTGGCGCTGCGGAGAAATCCGTTCCTGTTGAGCCTCCCTCAATTCATTGATCTCGTGCAAAATCATGTCCACCTTTTCAGAGATTTCGGGCAAGCTCGATGCATCCAGCTTCTGCACCAGTTCGAGAAATTGAGCGGCTTCCTCCTTCCCGTCATCGAGACTTTTTTTGATGGCCTCCCGCACATAATCGCTGACGTTACCACCACTAGCAGCGCTCTTGATCTGCTTCGACATCTGCTCCGAAATCCTCACTTTCAGGACTGTACTTTTCACTCTTTTACCTCCTTGTCTCATTAATTAAGAACGCTCCGATCCTGCTATATATATGCATCGAGGATTGCTTTTTTTGCTGTGGGACATGTGGGCACAATCATGTACCACAACTAAAAATAGAAGGAATCACTAGAGCGATAAGGCTTTGAGCGGGATACTTGTTGCTACGATTGCACAAATGTCCCACATGTGACAGATTGATTTATGGATGTTTTTTGGAATTTATTGCAACGGCAAGTTGCGTTGGGTGTCTTAAAAAAAGTGGGGGCTATGGGGGATACCCCCATCCTCAGCGTAAGCATGCCTTTTCTTTCAGCAAAAGCGTGAAAAAGAAAGGCGGTAACCTATAAAAAGTTACCGCCCTGATGTGTAAAATTATTCAACTTCGACGTCTGTGCCTTCTTCCCTCTTCTATCTCGACTTTTCCATGCTCCGTGAATTATCGGATTTTGATTTCCCGGAATCCTTAGATTTCGAGTTGTCGGCTTTGGACTTCCCGTTGTCCCGATTGCCGGTTTTATGAGATACCCCGGCCCCGGAATCGTGAGTTTTGTTCTGTCCGCCACCCTGCGATTTGTAGGTTTCCGGCTGTCTGGTTTTGTCGAACCCGAACGTAGAGGCTTTGCCTTGTTCGCGTTTCCCTCCGCGTTCGGATCTCATCATTTTCTCATTCTTAGCCGCCTGCCTCTCCTGCATCCTCATTGTGGAAAGCTCGCGCTCAAATCTGGATATTTCCTGCATGCCCTTTTCGTATCTCTCGGGCTTACAGGTGCGCTCAAGCTTCTCCAAATGCTTGATCGCGTTGTCGATATGTTTGACTGCTTTACTGCCCTTCGACAAAGCCTCTTTTTGAGTATTTAAGTGTTTGACCATTCCCTTAACATCAATCTGGGTTGTATGGGAATTGTCGATCTTGAGGCCAGGTTTAAATAAGCCTATGGTTTGGCGACCTTCCCATTTCGTAATAGACACAACGCCGTTTTTTGACCTGACAGTTACCCCGGAGTAGCGGCCTCCGTGCAAGCTCATTTTCTTCTTAGTGGAGCTAAAGGATCTCTCTCCCTTATCCGCCCCCGCAAGGACTTTTCCCTTTTTCTGGTGCGTCCATATGCCCCTCTTGACGGTTGAAAACTCAAGGCCGTGGTCTGCACTGTAAGTGAGCTTCGCTCTTCCGATCTTTGCGAGCTCCCATGTCGGCCCTTTGCCTGAGCCGTTCCTTCCTCCCTCGTAGTGCCGGATAAACTGATTACCGGTTTGAGAGCCCCTGTTTTCTACTGGCTGTCTTTCCCTTTCCGCCGCCTTGAGCCGGTTGAAATCGTCGCGCAAAGCATTCAGCTTTTCCAGTTTCCGGGAGTCGGGATTGTGGTCACCGGCAATCTCTTTTTCGGCCTTGGCGATTTCGCGTTTTAAAGAGCCACTGTAATTAAAGGTGCTATCCTTTTCAGCGAGCCGAGAAACCTGTTCTTTGAGAATGCCCTGTTCGTTGGTTATGACAATCCCCGCCGCCCTTCCCCGGCTTATTCCTACGTAAAAGTCCTGGAAGCGGTCGGCTTGCCCCCGTTCAAGTGTGTTGCCATCCTTGCCTGTGCGGACCTGTACCGGCGCAAAATATATTGTTCCCTGAGAAGTCTTGCCCTGGGATTTATGTGTTGTAGATGCATAGCCGTACTCGAAATACCTGCTGTGGGTCGTAACCTCTTTGCCACCCATATCAAAGGTTATGCTGCCGTCCTGGTTGATGCTTTTTATATAAGCGACTTCGGAGTTTGCAATACCTGTCTCTTTATCAGTCTTGCTGAAGATGATTTTGTCACCTTTGGCAAACTCCCTCTCCACGGGTGAATACGTATTGAACTTGTCGCCGTGTCTCCTGATGTCGATCTCTCTGGTAAATGCCTGCCCCTTGCGGTCCACACCCTCGGCTATAACGGTGTGAGTGAGCGGGTCGATACTTTTAACAGTTAACTCCGCCCCTACCTTTCCGGCTCCGCTCCCGGCCTGCATGACAACAAGTTTGTCCCCTGACTGGTAGTTATGAGTGTTAAACCGGTCCGTACCGGAGAGATTTTTGTTCTCCCAGACCTGGAGCGTCTGTCCTTCCTTGCTTACCTTGCTTTCAGTCTGGAGATCCGCTCGGATCATAGTATTAAGCCTATCTTTATCTGAATTGGTATAGGTGGAAATAATATAATCTTTATAACCACCCCGCTCTTTATAAATCTCCGCTGCTCGCTGGTGGAGGTCGCCATACTTATCCTCAACCACGTGTAGCTTTGAGAAGGCCGAATCAATTTTTTTGCTTACGACATCTTTAACGGCCTGCAAGTACGCCTCATCTTTTTGACGAATGATATCTTTCACCTCGACATGGTTGATTACGCCTCTGTCGATCAACTCCTTAAAGGGGTACCCGGCGCTGATCGGCGGCAACTGCTCTTTATCTCCCCAGAAAGAAGTCCGCGCCCCGGACTTCTCAATCACGCTCTGGACAGCTTTGAAATTCTTTGCACCCATGAAACTGCTCTCATCGGAAATAACGATAGTCTTATCGTCCATGCTTTGGTGCAGCTTATGGTCATGCAGGAATTTTGTCGCTGTCATGGCCTCCATGCCGGCGGCTTTCATCTCCTGGACTGCAACATTTGTCTCTGAGATACCCACTATCCTGTACCCTTTCTCCTTTGCAAGCTCTGAGATAGATTTCATCACGGTGGTCTTTCCGGTCCCTGCATACCCTTGCACAGCGGTATACCGATCGGTACTGGTAAGGAAGAACTGGACGGCGTTGCGCTGGCTCTCAGTCATGTTAAAGCTATTTTTCTGCTCCCATGCAGCTATCGCTTTCTGAGCCTCTTCCTGGCTCATAATTGCCTGGATTTGACCTTTGCCCTGCTCCACCATCCGGAAAGCCTGTTTTTCGGCCTGTAGGACTTCAGGAGAGGTATAAACAGCATCATTGTAGGCTCTGCCTCGGTCGGAGATGGTGTGACTACTGCTGAGCTTAACGATCTCTTTATCCAGGTCCTTGATGCTATCCTGTAGCTGGGTTATGGAGACATCGCCCTTGCTAATATCGGTCGCTGCTTTAAGGAGCTCTTGCTTGGAAAAAGTAGAGGAATAATCAGTAAGCGATTTAGCTGCCTGCTGTAGCACCTCGTATTCGTTCATCCTGATGGTATCAAGGCGCTGTTCCTGGTATTCCTTCGCCTTTGCCTCTACGCCTGAAACTATATCCTCCCTGGTTAATCCTACCGAGCCCAGCTTATCGGTGAACTGTTTGTCGATCTGCTCCGGAGTCATGCTGACCTTATCTTTACGGGTCTCCAGGGCGGCTATTTGTTTTAGCTCGCCGTCTGAGGCATGGGGATATTTCGCTTTGAGCTCGGCATAATGCTCTTTGACGTACTCATCCACCTGGCGTGCCCGCTCACTGGTCACTTCAACAGCCTTGTCCGGGACCCCTGCAAGCGCGGCATATTGAGTCCTGCCGCTATCGCTTAATTTCCACTCGACAGCAAGCCCGGCCTCTTGCGCATAGTAGGCAAGCTGATTTTCGTACAGCTTAGTTAAAACGTCAGAGTGGAAAGCATCACTATGAAGGGCCTGCCATTTGCCAGTTTCAGGGTTGTAGGTTTGATTGAAGGCGACTATATGCGAGTGAAGCTGAATATCCCCCTCGCGGTTGACCTGGTGATCTACTCGCATGGCGAGAATATTACCGGTCTTCACCGGCTCAGACTTACCCTGAACGCCTGCGCCCTGGCGGACCTGTGCAAGGTCGCTTTCCAGATAGCGCATTGCATCGGCAACAGATTTGCTGTGTATGTCCAACACGATCTTTGCCGCCGAAGGAGAAGAGTGAGCATACACAGTCCAGCTCTTATCTGGAGAAAGGGTAAAGTTGTAGCCGCTGCGCCTATCGCCATTAACGCCTGATTGGACAAGCTGCTCACCTGTGGACGGGTCTTTACCCTCTTTGAGCGCCTTATAGACGGTCTCGTTAATTTCTCCCTTGAACCCGAGCTTTTCCCATCCCTCCCCAATTTTTTCAGGGGCAAGGGTGTTACCCTGCTCATCTGAGAGATAGTAATTATCCTTTTCATATTCCTTCAACTTCTCATAAATTTTTCCGATTGTGACCACTACTCTATCCTCCTGCTTTTGGCCCTTGCACATCGAGCAGCCCAAGGAAATCATAAGGATTCCACTTCCCTACTTTTATCTTTCGGACTATAAAAACAGATGAGATAGAGGTGTTACAGATTAGCCAAATGAGAGAATGGATATCTCCAAAATCCACAAACCGTACAACAAATGCAGCTATCAGTAACAGGAAAATGAAAGCCATGATCTGATTCCTCCTCTGACTGAATATTTTGCTGGAATCGTTAACGTACTTCTTATATATTTCAGACAGTCTTTTTTTCATGCTCATTGAAGCCTCCTTTCGAGCTCTTTCTGCACGTCCTTGTCTTCTAAAGCGTTATCGAATTCTTTCAGAAAATCATCCGGTCTTTTCTCGCTCACCTTTTCTTTCGCCTCAAGCTCCTTTAGCTGGGTATCCGCCTCCCTTGCTCGTTCGGCGTACTTCTTCTTTAATGCTTTGCTACTCGATAATTCCCCCGCGAGCTCATTCCAGCTTCGATCGAAAGCTGCATCCTCACGCTGCATTTGAACGTCCAATGCACGTTGCTGGCTTACATTCCAGTAAAACACAATGGCTAATATCGGGCTGGTGAAAAGCAGAATTTTAACAAGACTACTCATGTGACAATACCTCCTTTTTTATGTTTTCAATCATTGAACGGATGCTTTCCTCCGTTACTCGGCCGGACCTTTTCCGCCTAGTACTTCGGCGGACAGGCTTGGGCACCGGCACCGGCTCTGCTCCTGGCTGCTGTGCCTTTGACTCCAGCCACTTCAATATCTGGTTAAGCTCGAACCGGACCGCTCGGCGGCTAATCTTGATACAAGGTATCTTCCGCTTAAAAACGAGCTGGTAAATACTTGAAGGCTTAAGGTTAAGCATCTCTGCCAGCTCCTCGACCCTCAACAATTTTTCACTCATACAACTACCTCCTTTTTTGATATAGTGAAAATCAACATCCCTACATATATGTGCACTAAGCCAAAATATTTTTGCGGCGACTATACCCTCCCCAATAAAACATCTAAGGCCTCCCGCGCCTCCGCTGGTATACCCTCCATCCGCTCCCGCTCGATCTGCTGCTCCAACTCCCGCTGCTGTCTCTTTTTCGCTATCTCCTCTCGCACCTGCGCCACCCGCCGCCGCTGCCGCTCCCTGTATGGGATGTAGTCATCCGCTACAATGAGGCCCTTGATATACGCAATCGGGGTGTCAATAGTTGCGAGTTTTGCTCTGCCCTCCTCATAAAGCTGAAGAAAGTAATCAAGATTACGAGTAGGCAACTCTATTGATAGCGGTTTATCAGGGAATAGTTTTTGGGCTTCCGCAAGGAGTCTCTCGTGCGAAGCGGAGAGAGATGATTTATACTTACTATGATTATTATTATTATTATGATTATTATTGCCCTGTATGTTTTCCGTCGGTCGGTTTTTCCGACTGACGGTTTTTCCGAAAGTCGGTTTTCGTGCTTTCGGTGAGGATTGGCTCTCTTCGCCAAAATTTTGCGGCTCCTCATACACAACCCAGCGCCACCCCTTAAACTTACCATCCTCGCCCTGGATGGGCTCCAAGACAAGATAACCGGCCTGTTTGAGATTCCGAATGGCGCTCTTGAGTGCAGTCCGGGAGTTTGATGATCGCGCCAACAGATCACTGTAGTACAACTTCCAGTCCTCTGGACGGGTAATGAGATATGTGTGAACGCCTTTCGCGGCCCAGCTCAGGCGAGGATCTTCCGCCGCAATCAGACTAATAGATCGGTACTTCTGTCTGCGCTCAATGCGACAGGGTATCAGGTCACTCATCCCCCACCTCCAACAGACCGAGCTGTCCGCGTTGAGCCCACGCCGCCAGCCCTACGCGCCTCAGCTGCCGGTAGCTTAGTCCGTGCCGCCGGGCCAGCTCCACGATCCTTACGTCTTCGCCCTGTTCCGCCGCCGCGAGGACCTCCCGGATCACGCCGAGCAGACGCGGATCTCTCGCCGCCCCCAATATGTCGATCCGCTCATCCTTCCGCCCCCCCAAGCTGCAAGGCATAGGTATGCCCTCGCGCGGCGGAGCAAGAATTACTTTGTCATCGGTATATTTCATTCGGTATATCCCAAGATTTCGGGCCGCTTCGTCTAGGATCTTGACGCTCCACTTGCGCCTTGTTCCCGCCACCCGCCGCCGCTCCGGGTCGTTCACAATGATCCACGCCTCGTGCGCTACGTCCTCCCAGATTGGTCCTAGGCGTCCATACCTTTTTCTTGCTGCCGCCCGGATGACTGGGTACATCTCTTCTCTCTCTCCCCCCTGTGCTATAATACTTTCGAGGGGTACTGCCTGTTTCATGGTGTCCTCCTTCCCCCGGCGGGACCGGGCCGCTAACCTTGCCCGCCGGGGATTTCGATATGTATCTACTTAATTAATAGGGGGGGAGGGGTGCCTGCAATATTTCTCCTTTGAGATTGTCGTTCTAATGTCTTCTTCCCCTCTAAAACCGTTCCCCCCGGCGCCGCCCCCTTCACAAAAACAGAGGGGGCGGTGACGGGGGATTTAACTTCCATGTACGGCGAAAGTGTCGGCCTTGAGCGTAGCGAGAGGGTTTATCAAATCAAAATGGCGGCCAGCACAGGGCGTGACAGGGCCGAAGGACCTGGCGCGACCTGTGATAGTCGCCCTCCTTTAGTACCGCGCCGCGCCTTTGTCTTTGCCTTTTTAAGGAGGGGGGCAGGGGATTGGTCCCCTGGATGCATTCACTCAGGGGAAGCGTAGGGAAGGGGGATAGAGCAGGGAAACACGGTTAAGGCCGGAGCGCCTGAACGGTGTTCCCTGCGAGGTCTCATAGTGGGGAAAATTGTATGTGTGAGGAGCGGAGCTGCGCGGAGTGGATCGCACATTCAATTTTCCCTTTCCTCGATGTACCGGAACGGTCCATCATGGATTCCGGAGAGTCGTTTCCTCACTTGTTATTTTGTATATTCATGAGAGAAGTGCGCATAATCGGTCGCGCTTGATTGTTTTGAAAAGCTTCTATTAAGTTTTTTTCAGCACGCTGAAGCTGGATCGGGGTGGCGGTCACTGGCCAGAATGTTCGGGGACCGAACACATTATTTTATTTTCATCATTTGTAATATTATCATCTGTTCGGAATCCGAACAAAGAGGCTGTATCCGGCTCCCCCTTCCCTACCGCAGAGTTGTTCTGGTTACTGTAGAGCTATTCTTGCTTCATAAAAAGTGCGCATAATCGGTCGCACCCTGTTGTTTTACCATCGCAAAATGCATTTGTCCGTCCGGGCGGACAAATCAGCTCTTCTGGGCTCTTTCAACTCAGCCGTTTTTAACTGCCATTCTTCAGATTTATTTCTTCGGTAGTTTCAGGCTCCCAAGTAGATGAGCATCCTTTCCCGAACTGGGTCAGAATGTTGGGACATTTGATTGCGAAGGCCAGTTTCCCATTTTCAGGATTTATGAAGCTGACCATAAATCGCTTCGGATCGTCCTGATCGGGAAACCAGCACTGTTTGCATCGCGGAGGGCTTTGGTTGATTAGCTTTGTTTTACTCAGATCAAGATCTGCTTCTGATTTTTGTTTCATATTCTATTTTTGATGATTCTCTCACGATGTAAGGATGGGATATTCTGCTATGAGAATACTCCGTGCTCGATCCTGCCCAGAAGTAATAAAATCTCTTCTGCTCCTTTTTCTGTCTGCATTACGCCGCTTCTTCGGTAAAGTAGTCGTCCCAATTCCCCCCAAAAATGTTGGAGCAACGAAATACCCTATAGTGCTGATTTTGGTGAAATCCACGGATAGCGATCGATAAGAGCTTCTTTGAGCCGCTGCCGGATGAAATATTGAAAGACTATAGGGGCTCTTGGGCTCCCTCCCTTTTGCCCTAGAATGCTCTATGTAATCGTCTACGGCCTCATGGAAAGCGTCTTTAAGATTTTCAACGTCCCTGCCCTCAAAGCGGATTAAATCTTTTATCCCTTCTACCTTGCCGTGAAATACCTTATCTTCTGCGCTGAAATGTGCTGACCCGGTATAGCCTTTATAAGTCATGATAGCTTTCATTTGCTCTCTCCGATCAGCTCAACGGTATATGTCGCGCCGGTTGCCGATGCGTAAAACGAGGACCACTAAAGCGTTATCCTGGATATCACAAATAATGCGATAGTCTCCTACACGATACTTCCAAAAATCACCGAGCTCGGCACCTTTTAAAGCCTGTCCGATGCTGCGGGGATCTTCGAGCTTTGCCACGCGCTGACCTAAAAAATCGAGTATGCGCCTGGCGTGTGTCCTATCAATTTTTTTAAGATCCTTTAATGCAGAGTCCTCAATTTTAATCGTCCAGGCCAAGCTTTTCCCTCGCTTCGTCCAGGGTATAGGTCCGGCTCTTGCCTTTCATTACGTCTTCGAGGCGCTTTGCAGCTAAATAGCTGTCTTCAATATCTCCCAAGTGTTCAATGATAGCCTCGGTAACGTAATAGGTCTTACTCCGTCCAGTCTTCGCGGCCAGTCGATTAAGTCTCTTTTCTATTTTCTCCGGTAATCTTATCGAAAGAGGCATATTGCCCTCCTTTTGAAATTGCGATACAAGTATTATAGCACAGGGGGGAGATTTAGGAAAGGAGCGAAGCCGGTGGACCGGCCCGGTAGAGGATCAGCCCCAAAAGATACATCTATCGGTCCAGAAGGATCTGCAGCAGCTCCAGGAGTGATACATCTATCGCATCGGGCATCCGGAGCTCGCCAGCGGTCATGATACATCTATCATAAACGAACTGCTAACGTCTGCGCCAACAACAATGAATATTTCGGGGTAATCAGATGTGCGGCCGGTATAGCTCTGAGGGGATGTGACAAAATTGTGAAAAAAGCAAGAAAAGAAGAAGGGAAAAGTATATAAATAAAACCCAGATTCAGCGCTTATCGCTGGATTTGGGTAAAAGCAAATTCGGAAAGCCTTATTATCTTTAAAAAGCAAATAGTTTAATAGCATTTTCAAGCTCTTGTGAGTGTCTACCAAAAACTACTCTTAATCAGCGGGTCGGAGGTTCGAATCCTCCACGGCTCACCAGTTTTTTCCTTTTTTACGATCAATTCCTTACGTGCTATTCATCTTCCAGAACCGCCTTTGCAGAACACCTTTGAGCCCTACCCGGTTATCTTCATTTTTAGTATAATTGTCGCATGAAAGAACTTTTCCATCACCGTTCGTTTTCCGAAGACAAAAAAAAGCTCCTGCATTGCGTCGATGTGGAGTTTGCCTGCGCGGAGATTTATAAAGCATTCATGAATATGTTTCCTGAAGACCGGGACTTCTGGGGAGAGCTGGTGGTCGACGAGGAGTTCCATGCCGCCTTTTATCTTTCCGCGGAGATCCTGAAACTGATCGAAGAGGACCCTGACCAGATAAAACTCCCTCCGGCCGCTTTCATTGAGAAGACCCTGGAATTTACCGATCACGTCAAGACGATAATCAGGACACGCATGGTCACGTTAAAAGAAGCGCTGCATTTAGCATTGCTGTTGGAGCAGTCGGTAACAGAGGGCTTTATCTTTGAAGTGCCCGAAACCGTCAATCCGGTTGTCCTTAACTTGAAGAGCATCATTGCCGGCGAAGAGTCTCACATGGAGAAAATCAAAAGCTATATGATCACCAAAGGGTTTTCCAAACTTGATTAGCAGTCAACTTTTTATCGGACGTGAACCGCGCTCCTGAAGACCGCCTGCGATTATCTTATCGATCAGTTCGATAACACCCGCGCCGCGCTCCCCCCTGGTCACGTAATCGACGCGCTCTTTGAGGAAGGGCAGCGCATTCGCCACAGCGACAGCGTACGCGCAAACGCTGAGAAAGTCGAGGTCGTTCTCGGCATCGCCGATGCCGACGGCATCGTGTGGCGATAGTCCAAGATCAGAGAGCGCGTGTTGCAGTCCTGTGGCCTTGTTCACCCCCGCCGGGAGCACCATTACTGCGCCTTTGTTAAGGATTATTTGCACATCCAGGTCCAGATCGTGGATTATGTGCCCCACCGTGGCGCCATGAGGCTCCCTCGTCGCCACGATGATACGGCCGACAGAAGGAAAAACGCCCCGTTTTTCGAGCTCCTCGACAAATTCTGGCGGCGGCGGCTTACCGATCAACTGCTCTTGAGCTGTTTCGGGACAATAGATCAGTGCGCCGTTTTCTGCGACAATCCGGTCGAAGAGATTTCTCTCAGGAAAAATCTCGGAGAGGTCCTCCAACTGCCGCCCGGTAACCAGGACAAGCTTTCGTCCCGATACCTTCAGTCGCTCAAGAGCAGCGATGCATTCCTGCTCTACCCTGCCTTCGGTAGCGAGCGTTCCGTCATAGTCACAGGCAAGAGCACGATACCGCATACGCACTCATCCTTTTTGCAACTCAATAAGAGAAACCCAGTTCTTCGGATCAGTAAACCATCGCTTCACCACCAGTCCTTCATCCTGCGGGACAGATACCGCAGAGGGCACGTCGCTCTCTATCAGTGGCAAATTTCTTTATGCAGTCATTCATTTGAGCGGAAGAAGACGAAGGTGCTATGAGTGGCCGTACTCAGCTCAGTGGAGGACAAAGGGGGTTGCTGTAGTCGGACATTATGCTGAACTCCTGCAAGACAATCCTCTGCTTTTCATCGATATTCCTGATAAACTTACTTAAATTGTAGGGAATTCCCACGTGCCGGTCAACAAACGAGCCCCAGGTTCGGAACATCTTTGTTGAGGAGATCAGTAGCTCAAGCACTCTCGGGTCTCGTCTTAATTGTTTCTCTTGATTAAAATACCCCTAATAGGCGATTATAAATCTTATCTGTTTTTCGATATCCCGTGCATCTATCCAGGAATGGCAGCAAAAATAATTCCGGTACTGCACTTGAGTAAGGAGCTGCTTTTGGAATCAAATTTTTCGTTACCGTCGCTTGTTATTAAAGGTAAAAATATAAGAATCCCCATCGTCCAGGGCGGCATGGGCGTCGGCGTCTCGCTGTACCCCCTTGCCAGCGCTGTTGCAAAAGAGGGAGGGCTCGGCATTGTCTCAAGCGCATGCCTGGACAGACTCGTATCAAAGAGGACCGGAAAAAAGGTCACCACCTATGAAGCAGCCTATGAAGAAGTCTCCCGTGCCAAAGCAGAAGGGGGTCTTGCTGGTATTAACATCATGGTCGCCTTGGTGCGGGACTACGCCGATTCGGTGCGGGGGGCCCTTGACGCAGGGGCCGATGTGATCATATCTGGGGCAGGCCTGCCGGTTTCGTTGCCCGCAATTCAGCCGCCAAAGGATACCGCGCTCATTCCCATCGTTTCGTCAGCCCGGGCACTCGATATCATCTGCAAGAAATGGGAGAAATTAGGGTACCGGCCTGATGCGGTCGTCCTTGAGGGTCCGCTCGCAGGCGGGCATCTCGGCTTTAAGATGGACCAGATCGATCTCGATTCAAACAGGCTCGAAAACCTCCTCCCTCCTGTTAAGGACATGGCACAGAAGTACGGCGACTTCCCCGTCATTGTCGCAGGCGGCATTTATACTCATGAGGACATCGTCAAATTCCTGAAGCTGGGAGCAGACGGCGTCCAGATGGGCACACGCTTTCTCGCAACCGAAGAAAGCAGCGCATCAGAGGCATACAAACAGGCAGTGCTCGGTGCTACACAGGATGACATCCTCGTCGCACACGACCCCGGCTCGCCCTGCGGGCTGCCTTTCAGGATCATCAAGCAATCTCCCATGTATGTTTCTGCAGTAAAAAGAGCGCGGGCTCCCAAATGCGACAAAGGCTACGTGCTGTTGAAGGACAAAGAAGGGCACTTCACCGTATGCCCTGCAAAAGAGAGCAATGAACACCATTTCTGTATTTGTAACGGACTCCTGAGCTCCGCCGGATACAATCCCGACAAGGAAGAGCCTCTCTATACCGTCGGCACCAACGCAGCACGGGTGGACAGAATTGTTTCGGTAAAAGCGCTTTTCGACGAGCTCACTTCCGCTTCCGTGTAAGCGCTACCGGAAAAGCTACAAGCCATTCAGGAGACTCCTTTGCTATAATAGAGGAATGGGGGCGTATACTTACACTATCCTGCAGACGTTTATTATAGATTACTACCGCATGCCTGAAACCGGTATGCCGACGCAGCGGCCAGAGACAGGATCATGGGAAAATCTAAAATCGACCTGAACAATAGTGCCGATCCATCTGCGCCGACGCTCGGAAAACTGACGCACCGCCCCACCGGCCTGATCGAGCAGACAGACCATCCTGCATCGCATTCCCTTAATAACCTCAGGAACTACCAGACAAATCTGGAACGACAGAACGAACAGCTCCGTGCTGCAAGAGAGGAGCTTGATGCGGCACGGAGAAAATATTTAAATTTATACAACTTCGCCCCCGTCGGCTATTTTACCTTTGACGCTTCAGGCCGTATCAAAGAGGTGAACCTTACCGGTGCCCGATTGCTGGGAGCCAACAAGCGCTTTTTATTGAACAAGCCTTTTTCTGCACACATCGATACAGAATCACGTGCGGTGTTCCGGACACATCTCCGGGAGGTCATCAAGAAACGGAAGAGCCGGACCTGCGAGATCAGGCTGGTGCGCGGTGAAGACATGGCTCCGCTCTATGTCCAGCTCCAGAGCACCCCTATTGAGAGCTCGGAGGGAGAGGCGGGCTGCTGGTCGGTCGTGAGTGATATTACCATTCTCAAGAGGGCAGAAGAAGAGCGAAACGCCTCTCTTTCAGAGCTGCAGGAAGCAAACCGCCAGCTCAAAATGCAGAAGACCGAGCTCGAGCGGCTCATGCAGGAGCTAATCAGCCACCGCGACCAGCTCAAAGAGGCCGTTGAAGAACGTACGCGCGAGTTACGCACTGCCAGCACCTATCTCGGCCATGAGATCCTCGAGCGCGTCAAGAGGGATAAAGACCTCAAGGAGGCGAATGACCTCCTAGAAAAGGTCTTCTCCAATATCAATGTCGCCATTGCCTATCTAGACACGGATTTCCGCTTCATCCGCGTCAACCGCTCCTATGCAGAGGCCGAGGGACTCGATCCGGAATCCTTTGCAGGGAAAAACCACTTCGATCTCTTTCCCCACATGGCAAGCCAGGAGCTCTTCAGGAGAGTTGTAGCTACTGGCGAGCCGTATACCGCCTATGGCCAATCATTTAAATACTTCAGAAGTTACCGACGCAAAAACGAGTACTGGGACTGGAACCTCAATCCGGTAAAGGAAGAGGACGGGACCGTATCGGGAGTGATCCTGAATCTCGTTAATATCACCAACCGGCGCCGGGCAGAGGCGGCACTGCGCGAGAGCGAGAAAAAATTCAGGCGGCTCTCCCAGGAATTCAATGCCCTTCTGGATGCTATTCCCGACACTCTGCTGCTCCTCTCCCCTGATTTGAAGATCCTCTGGGCAAATAAGGGGGCCGCCAACTTTTTGGGGAAGAGTATCTCCGATCTTACCGGACAATACTGCTATACCCTGTGGCACCACCGCGATGATCCCTGCGAAAACTGCCATGTCAAGCGGTGCTTCAACTCAGGCAGGGAAGAAAATGCCACAACGAAAGTGGGTGATACGTTTTTAAGTACGCGTGCATTCCCCATCATAGATGAAGGAGGCGTCGTTACCAATGTCATTGTCACCGCAACCGATATTACCGAGAAGATGGAGCTGCAGGCAGAGGTGATGAGGGCCGACCATCTCGCATCGCTCGGGAAGATGGCCGCGGGGGTTGCCCATGAAATCAACAATCCCATAAACGGCATCATCAACTATGCACAGATCATTGCCAACAGGAGTGAGGGAGGAAGCAAAGAGCATGATATCGCCTGCAGGATCATCAAGGAGGGAGACCGCATCGCGACCATCGTGAAGAGCCTCCTCTCCTTTGCCCGCGATCGCAAGGGGCTCAAGAGCCCGGTACAGATAAAAGACCTGATTGCCGATACGCTCTTCCTCACCGAGGCGCAATTGAGGAAAGAAGGGATCAAACTCACGGTGCATATTCCCGACATGTTGCCTGAGGTCGTGGTAAATGCACAACAGATCCAGCAGGTCTTTTTCAATATCATCAATAATGCACGATACGCGCTCAACCAGAAATACCCCGGTCGGCATGAGGAAAAGATATTGGAAATTTCCGGGGAACAGGTCGTAGGAAATGAGGTGCCGTCGGTACGCATCACCTTTCACGACAGGGGGACCGGCATTCCCGCCGACATTCTCGATAAGGTGAAAGACCCCTTCTTCTCGACAAAGCCGACCGGCACCGGACTGGGTCTGAGCATCAGTCATGGCATTATCAGTGATCACGGAGGTAGATTGCTCATCAGGAGCACTGAGCAGGTAAGCACAATGATCATTATCGAGCTGCCTGCAAGAAAGGTTAAGTATGACCACTAGGATTCTTGTCATCGACGACGAAGAAAGCATCCGTTTCACCTTTGAGAGCTTTCTCTCGGAAGAAGGGTTCGAAGTCATTACCGCCGAACACTTTGAGGGAGCCATCGAGAAGATCGACAGCGCTTCCTTTGATCTGGTCTTCGTCGATATTCTCCTTGGAGATAAAAACGGCATCGATCTCCTCTGGGAGATCAAGCAGCGCAACCTGAACTGCGCCGTCGTCATCATCACCGGATACCCCAACATAGAGACCGCCTCCGAGGCGGTGCGCCTCGGCGCCTTTGATTACATCCCCAAGCCGGTGAAACAGGACCGGCTGTTGAGCGTCACCCGTCTCGCCCTACAGCATAAGATGCTGAATGATGAAAAGGAACGGTACCGTGCGCATCTCGAGGCGATCTTCAGGAGCGTCAAAGATGCCATCGTCACCGTTGACCAGGAACTGCAGGTCACCCACCTCAATGAAGCAGCAAAGAAGCTCTGCGGTCTATCGTCCAATGATATAGGAAAGGTCGTGAAGCTCAGATCCGAGGTGCTCACCGCGACCTGCAGCAAAGCCCTCCAGACGACCATAGCCAAGCGGCAGCCTGTTGAACTGTCACGCGTCGAGTGCATACACGGAGACGGCCCGGTGCAGGTCTTCGATATCTCCACGTATCCGCTCCTGGACGGTCAGGGGGCATTCTCCGGTGCCGTCATGGTCATCAGAGACGAGACCCGTCTCGCCGGCCTCGAGCGTGACCTCAGGAAGCGGCAGCAGTATTACAATATCATCGGCAAATCCGAAAAAATGCAGGAGCTCTATTCGCTTATTGAAGAGCTCGCCGACGTACAGACAACGGTACTGATTACCGGTGAGAGCGGAACAGGAAAAGAGCTCGTTGCCGAGGCCCTTCACTACCGGGGAAGCAGGAGCAGCAAACCCTTCGTTACGGTAAATTGCTCGGCGCTCACCGAGAGCCTGCTCGAAAGCGAGCTCTTCGGACATGTCAAGGGCGCCTTCACCGGTGCAGTGAAAGATAAGGTCGGCAGGTTCCAGAGGGCGGACGGCGGCACCATCTTCCTCGATGAGATCGGCGATATCTCCCCCCGCATGCAGCTGCGCCTGCTGCGTGTTCTGCAGGAGAGAGAATTTGAACGGGTCGGTGATTCGACGCCCTTCAAGGTCGACGTCAGGGTCGTTGCAGCAACCAACAGGAATCTTCGCGAAAAAGTGAAGCGGGGGGAGTTCAGAGAGGACCTCTATTACCGCCTCAAGGTAGTCGAGCTCTCATTGCCGCCGCTCAGAGAGCGGCGTGACGATATACCGCTCCTGGTGAACTATTTTATGAAGAAGTTCAGCAAAAAGCTCAACAAGGACATCGGAGCAGTATCGAGCGACGTGCTCAGGATGCTCGTTGATCACGACTGGCCGGGGAATGTGCGGGAGCTGGAACATACACTTGAGCACGCCTTTATTCTTTGCCGGGGAGCTACCATCACCGTGAACGACCTCCCTCCCGACTTCAAGGAATCTCTCGAGCAAAAGGCGCTCCTCTCGACAGAGAGGAATGTGAATGAGCCCTCGTTAATTCTCCAGGCCCTCGAGAGAGCGGCATGGAACAAGGCAGGGGCCGCCCGCCTGCTCGGCATAAGCAGAAGAACCATTTACCGCAAAATTAAAGAGTACAACCTCGCCAGGAATTAATTATACTTCTTTTCCCCGGGGCATTTTCCTCTGGTGTCATCATGTGTCATGACACACATATGTGCTGTCACACTTCTGTGCCATGGATCGCGGCGTCACTCTTCCTTCCTGCCTGGCGCTCCTCATTTTTTTTCATAACTGCCTCATTTTGTTCGTTAGAAAATTGACACCTTTCTCCCTTTTCGCCCTGGCATATACTTTGATATTACTACCTGTGCGAAAAATAAAACCCAATGGAGCTACG
>JBFMCP010000008.1:30529-33382 GCA_040754455.1 Nitrospirota bacterium | reverse complement strand
GCTCCTCATTTTTTTTCATAACTGCCTCATTTTGTTCGTTAGAAAATTGACACCTTTCTCCCTTTTCGCCCTGGCATATACTTTGATATTACTACCTGTGCGAAAAATAAAACCCAATGGAGCTACGACAAATGCTAAAGACCATGATCATGTACCCCACCAGCAAAAAAGACCTGAGAAAGAAGGACAATGGAAGGAAGAGTATGCGGTCCCTGAAAAAACCCTGTCCTTTCATCCAGGAGCCCTATGACAATTCGTTCTGTGCCAACATGCTCAGTCAATCTATAGAGAGTGCGATGTATTATTGCGGTTCACATTTCAGCGAATGCGCCGTTTACCAACGGTGGTCCTGATCACCACGGAGAAGCAGGGATTGCATTATCGGACACGGTGGATTGGCTGAATCTCGTAAGCTTCTGCGCTGCCGTACGGTCGTCAGCACGGCAGCACCGGAAGAGGACATTGACATATCTCATAGTGTCGTTATGCCTTGAAAATCGCGTAAGCACCTGTACGGTGCCATGCGTGATAGTGCATTTCTTTTACATACCCTTGGGAGGATTCTTCGATGTGTCCTGAATTGCAAGAGTGGTCGTGCGAGATCGCCGGTATCGAGCCGGAGCGGCTCGATTGTATTGATGAATGCTGCTGCTACAGCACGCGATGGGATACCTGCAAGGTGTATCTGTCACAGTTCTTTACACATGAAGTGCTCGTACCTGCAGCCTGAAAGGAACAACCCTGTCGGGAGAGGATTACCAGCAATGCGTTTTGGATTTGAGCAGTCAGGAGATATAGCATTACTCACCTTTTCAGGAGAGCTTACCAAGCAGCACAGCAGCGAAATGAAAACCGCTTTGATGAAAGCACTGGACAGAGCCGACCACTTGGTGTTCAATCTCGAAAAAGTGACCGCAATGGACACGGTCTGTTATCAGCTGCTGTGCATGGCGCATCGTATCTCAGCGAGCCTGAACAAGCGTCTTACGATTATAGGCTTCCGCCATAAGTCGATAAAGCGACTCTTCGAGCACGGGCATTTGCGTCACCGGGTGCATCCGAGAGGAAAGAGAGGCAAGCAGGCGCTTCCGCAACGTGAGGAGCCGGTCAAAAAAGAGTCCCGTGAGGGAACCAACGAGCGCGAGCTTAAGGCGAAGCAGCGCGAAAGAGCAGGTTTTGAATTTGCTACAGGAAAGGATATTGTGTATGAAAAAAGCAGCCAGAGAATATAGAGGGGAGGAAACTGGATTTTTGCATCAGGAGGCTCCGGCGTCGGAAATGCTTCCGGAGGTGATGCCGGCGTCACTGCATGATGAACCGCTCAAAAAGACCGTTCTTCTCGTCGACGATGATGAATATATCCACCAGCTCTATGCGGAAGAATTTACCTCGGTCTTCGGTGATGCCGTACAGCTCGTGCACTGCTACGCACCGAAGCGTGCCTTTGACTACCTCCTCTCACACCAGGTGCACCTCGTCATCTCCTGCGTCTTGTTCCCCGATGACCTGCGCGGGACATCCCTCTTAAAGGCATGCAAAACGCTCTATCCCTCGCTGCCGTTTATCATAAACTCGACAATGGAGCACTTTGCAGAGGAGTGCGCCGAAGCAGACGCCTTTGTCGTCAAAGTCGCCGATCTCTCCGAGTTGTTTCTATCGGTGGAGGAGGGGCTCCTCATCAGTACTGGCACAGAGGCGGTCAATGCAAAGGTCGCGGCAGAGGACCCCGATACACTCTTTAACCTGGGCTCAGCCTATCACGACCTGGCTGAGTACGAGCAGGCACTGCATACCTTCAGAAAAATCATCCAGCGCCATCCTGACCATGATCCCTCTGGTTCCCGGCCTCCGGGAATACCCGACCGCAGGAAGAGCGACTATCGCAGGATGCTCGCGGCCCTCAGGCACACGATCCACTCCCGCATCGACTATGCGAGGGTCTACTACTGTATCGGCAGCAGTTCTCTGAAACTCGAGCGTTTCGAGGAGGCGATCGAGGCGCTGCAAAAATCCATCGCAATCGACGACCGCTCTTCAGAGGCGTATTACTGTCTCGGCGTTATCTTCGATAAACTCAAGAGGTATGACGAAGCGATTGAGGCATACACAAAGGTAATCACCCTCGATCCCGATTCTGCAAGCGCCTGCTTCAATCTCGGCAATATGTATGAAGAGATCGGTGAACACGACAAGGCTGCGGAGCTGTACCGGCAGGCATCCCTCATCAGTCCGGGCTCGTATGAGACCTACTACAATCTCGGCTATGTTTTTTGTGCGCTCGGCAGATACAAGGAGGCAATCGATGCCTTTGAGCAGGCACTCATCATCAAGCCTGACTATGCCAAAGCGTACTATAATCTCGGCATTGCCTACAATGGTCTTGATCGGTACTTCGAGGCGATCAGGGCGTTCAGGCAGGCCATTGCCATCCGTCCCGACTACGCAAAGGCCTACTTCAGTCTCGGCGTCGCCTACGGCAAGCTCCGCAGATACTCCGAGGCGATCGACGCCCTCAGGCAGGCCATCGCCATCCGTCCCGACTACGCAAAGGCCTACTTCAGTCTCGGCGTCGCCTACGGCAAGCTCCGCAGATACTCCGAAGCGATCGACGCCCTCAGGCAGGCCATCGCCATCCGTCCCGACTACGCAAAGGCCTACTTCAGTCTCGGCGTCGCCTACGGCAAGCTCCGCAGATACTCCGAGGCGATCGACGCCCTCAGGCAGGCCATCGCCATCCGTCCCGACTACGCAAAGGCCTACTTCAGTCTCGGCGTCGCCTACGGCAAGCTCCGCAGATACTCCGAGGCGATCGACGCCCTCAGGCAGGCCATCGCCATCCGTCCCGACTACGCA
>JBFMCP010000008.1:0-30429 GCA_040754455.1 Nitrospirota bacterium | reverse complement strand
CATCGCCATCCGTCCCGACTACGCAAAGGCCTACTTCAGTCTCGGCGTCGCCTACGGCAAGCTCCGCAGATACTCCGAGGCGATCGACGCCCTCAGGCAGGCCATCGCCATCCGTCCCGACTACGCAGAGGCGCACAACAATCTCGGAGTGACTTACCTCAAGACCGGCAGGTATGATGCGGCCATCGAGGCCTTCGACCAGGCGATTCTGATCAAGCCTGATTATGCGAAAGCCCTGCTCAATCTCGGTGTCGCACAGCTCGTTGCCGGACAGAAACACAAGGCGGTCGAAAGCATCAGTTATCTGAAGGACCTGGTTATGAGCGAGTACGACAGCGCTTCAGTGCTCTCACCCGACAGAATCTTCTTTCAAGAATGAGTGCGGCGTAGTATAGTCGGGGTGTATTCAGAGCGACATCTCCTCACGAAGTATAGTCATAAGCAGGCAGGTGAGCGCAGCGGCATGTCGTCCTGCTCGGTGCGGGGAAGGTGTGCCCCACGAGTGATCAGTCTTTATCACTCTTGGTTCCATGCTCTCGGGCGATCCTGTCAAGCAGTCCGTTGATAAAAGCGGCCGATTCAGCAGTGGAATACTTTTTGGCAATCTCCAGCGCCTCGTTGATCGTCACCGCACTCGGGATGTCCTTTCGAAAAAGCAATTCGTAGGTTGCGAAGCGGAGGATGTTCCGGTCAATGGTCGCCATCCGGGAGAGTTTCCACTTCTCAGCCACTTTTTGGAGAAGGGCATCGATCACCGCGAGATTGCCAATGGTCCCCAGGATGATGCCTTCGGCAAAGGCCTTTATCTCCGGGTCTTTGTCTTCAACCTCTTCCCAAAATGCATTGATATCCTCTCTCAAAGCCGCTGAATCAGTCTCCAGGTCAAAGGTTCGCGCAGATCCCTCAGGCACATTGACGAAGTCAATGCGGTAGAGAAACTGCAGCGCGTATTCTCGGGCTGTTCTTCGCTTCATATCATCGTAATGAGTAATTAGTAAAAGAAATTTTCTTCTTTTCTCACCAATCGTGGATAACCGATCACTGATTACAGCCTTTTTACCACCTGTGCCATTTCAATAGCCGTAATTGCAGCGTCCCATCCCTTGTTGCCGGACTTTGTACCTGCACGCTCAACCGCCTGCTCGATCGTATCAGAGGTAATGACACCGAAGGCAATCGGCACCCCTGTTTCCATCGAGGCAGCGGCAATGCCTTTCGAGACCTCGGCGGCAACGTAGTCGAAGTGCGGGGTCGCTCCCCTGATCACGGTACCGAGGCAGATTACGGCGTTATAGGAACCCTTTGCCGCCATCTTTTTTGCCACAAGAGGGATTTCAAAGGCACCGGGGACTTTCACAACTTCGATATCCTCTTCCTTAGCTCCGTGCCTTACCAGTGCATCAACAGACCCATCGAGAAGGCGGGAGGTAATAAAATCGTTGAACCTGCTCACCACAACACCGAATTTTAATCCTTTTGCCTGAAGCTCACCTTCTATGATCTTCATACCACTCCTCCTCACATAATGTACTTGATATATTATCATAAAATAAGAATTCAGGAGCCAGAATTCAGAATAAAATCTTGCTTCCTTTTTCTCCTGACCCCTGACTTCTGGATTCTGCTGTTACTTCTTGCTTGTATTCATGAGGGATAGAACAACTCGAATCGCCTCGTCCTGACATTAATCAGAACGCCTGCAGCGATGAAATTGCTGAGCAGCGCCGTGCCTCCGTAACTCACAAAGGGCAACGGCACCCCTACCACCGGCATCATGCCCATCGTCATACCGATGTTAACGCAAAAATAGACGAAAAACATCGCCGTGATACCGGTCGCCATAAGTTTTCCAAACTCATCCTTTGCTTTATAAGCGGTGTCGATGCCCCTTATAAAGAGGATAAAATAAATGACGAGGAGGATAACGCTCCCGACAAACCCCCACTCCTCGGCAAAGACCGCAAAAATGAAGTCCGTATGCTTTTCTGGGAGAAACCGCAATGGTCCCTGGGTCCCCTGCATATATCCTTTGCCAAAAACCCCGCCGGAGCCGATCGATATTTTCGATTGGTTGATGTGGTAGCCGATTCCCGCGGGATCAACATCGGGATCCATAAAGGCGATGAGGCGGTTCCTTTGATAGTCCTTCAGCCCGTCCCAGAAGATATGTCCCAAAAAAGGAACGGAGATGAGACCGATAACAAGAACAATAGTAATAATCTTCCGGCTGACGCCTTTGGCGACGGAGAGCGTCACAAAGATTGACGACAGAAGGATCGCCGTCCCCAGGTCAGGCTGTTTGATGAGCAGGGCAAGAGGGAGCAGGGCGAAAATGACGATGCTCTTTGCCGACATCTTCTCATGCCCATGCTGTTCGCTCGTGGACAGATAGGTTGAGAAGGCGATGATGAACATCATCCTGAAGAACTCCGAAGGCTGAAAAGAGAAAAAGCCCAGATCGAGCCACCGTTGAGCTCCCAGACTCGATCTCCCCGCAGCAAGCACCGCCATGAGAAGAAGCAACCCTACCCCGTAGAGCGGATAGGCGATCCGCTGGAGCCATTTGTAGTCGAAAAACACTATCGTGAATAAGGCGCCGACACTGATCAGCAGCCAGATAATCTGACGTATATAAAAGTCCGAATGCTTTCCGACATCGAGCGCAGGCCTTGTGGCGCTGTAAATGGTCATAATGCCGATAAGGGAAAGACTTACGATGAGGCCGAACGTTATCCAATCAAAGCTCTTGCTCAGGCGCCGGTCTATCTTGATCATCCCTGTACTCCTGTCGTTGCCTGAACTGCCGCGGGATTCTGCTTCTTTTCGGGGGCAGACTTGTTTTCAGCCGGAGGCACAGCATCGGTCTTTTGTTTCTCCGCAGGGGGCTGCTGCTCCGGCTTCTGCTTTATCAGATATGCCTCAATAGCTTTCTTGGCGACCGGGGCGGCAGCCGATCCTCCATGTCCGCCGTGCTCGACAAAAACGGTGAGTGCTATTTCGGGTTTTTCCACAGGGGCGAAGGCGACAAACCATGCGTGGTCTTCAAACTTTTCGCCTTTAAACCCCTTCTGCTTGCCCACTACCTGTGCGGTTCCGGTCTTCCCTCCGATAACGACGTGGGTCGACATCGAGCCGTGGGCAGTGCCGCCGGGCTCATTCACCACTCCGGCGAGGGCATCCTTGATAATGCTTATGGTTTCCGGTTTCAGTTCTACCCGGCCGATCGGCTTGCTTCCGCCCTTTTCCAAGGTGAGGGGGTATATCGTCCCGCCGTTGACAAAGGTTGCGAGCATTCTTGCCATCTGGATCGGTGTAACCGTCACATACCCCTGTCCTATTGCGGAATTGTACGTCTCGCCGAGATACCAGGGTTGCCCTCTCTTTTCTTGTTTCCATTGCGTGCTGGGGATCAATCCCTTCCGCTCCTTGACCAGCAGGTTAAATCCTGTCTCTTTTCCAAGGCCAAGCACCGTCGCATAGTAATGGATCTTGTCGATCCCGAGCCTCCTGCCGACCTCGTAAAAATAGGTATCGCAGGACTCGACGAGCGCTTTATGGAAATCGACCATGCCGTGGCCTTTCTTTTTCCAGCAGCCGAAGGTCCAGCGTCCGTATCCTATGCCGCCGGTGCAGCTGATCTTCTGGCTCGTCTCGATCACACCCTCTTCAAGGGCAGCGGCCCCGGTGATGATCTTAAAGGTGGAGCCGGGCGGATACTGGCTCTGGAGCGCCCTGTTCAGCATCGGCTTTCTCTTGTCTTCCATGAGCGCCACCCAATCCTGATATTTGATGCCTCTCGAAAAAATATTGGGGTCAAAGGAAGGGAGGCTCTCGAGGGCAAGGATCTCACCGGTATCAGGCTTTATAGCAATGAGGGCTCCGGCCTTTTCACCAAAGGCGTCTTCCACCGCTTTCTGGATATCAATATCAATGCTCAGGGAAATATCCTGTCCTTTGATTGCTGACTTCTGCTGTACCATGCGCAGCTCACGGCCGAGGGCATCCACCTCGATCAGCTTTTCTCCCGGCGTCCCCCTGAGCACATTATCATACAGTCCCTCGACTCCCCACTGTCCAATGAGGCCGTCGGGAGGAAAGTCCCTGAGCTCGGGCGTCTCGAATTGGGCGGGCGTCATTTTGCCAAGATAGCCGATAACGTGGCCGCCGGTCTTGCCGTAGAGATATTCCCTGCCGACCTCGGTTTCGACAAAGAGGCCGGGGAAATCCGATTTTCCCGCTTCGATCCGGGCGATCTCATCAAAGTTCAATCCCTGTTTGAGCTTCAGCGGAATAAAAGGGCTGTTGTCCTTTTTGTTCATCTTATCTTCAATCTCTTTCTTATCGATGCCAAGAAACGCGGAAAGGGCGTCCAGATCGAGGCGCTTGAGATCATCGGGATGTACAGAGACGCTGAAGAAGGGCACGTTTTTCACCAGCGCCTTGCCATTCCGGTCATAGATGATGCCCCGGGGTGCAGGGGTCTTTACGATGCGCAGCCGATTGCTCTCGGACAACTGGCGGTACCGGTTCCCTTCCAATATCTGCAATTGAAAAAGTTTGAAACAGAGGAAAACAAAGATGACGGCGACGAGGTAGGAGCTTAACTTCAGTCTCTTCAAAAGCATCTTGTTCTGTAGATCAAAGGATTCCGTGATTCCGATCCTCCTTGCGCAAAATAATCCTCTCAGAGAGCACAGGACAGCATCTGCTAAGCGGTCTGCGGCTTTACTATTATACCAAAAGGGATACTCATCACCGCCTGGACTACCATCACCTGAAAAGCGGTGAAGCCGCTGATCTCTATTCCGGTAAAAAGAACCCTCGAGCCTATGATGATGCCGCCGTCAATAAGCGTAAAGAGTGCCATGACGATGCCTCCCCACAGAGGAGTCCATCTGAATACCATATCGGTGAAAATCACCGGCGCTATGAGCCCGAGCAGCCCCTTGCTCAACAGGCCAGGACCGATGATAGACCCGGAAAGGATATCCTCCGCGAGCCCGAGGAAAGCGCCGAAGAGCGTACTCTTGATCTCGGTCTTGCTGCTGAAATAGCCGTGCAGGGAGATGTCCTGGCGGCTCTTCAATCCGAAGAGATAGACCAGGATAACTGCACCGTTGAAAAAGTTCTTTAATGAAGAAAACTGCGTTTGTATCAGGAAGATCAGAGCGACAAGCAGCATCCACTTTAGCATTTTCATGACCGGCTCCCGACCATAGGCGCGGAAAGGGCAGATCCCTTCCCTGCTATCGGCCTCCCTCTTTCTTGAGGACGATGACCTCTTCAATCGTCGCGCTCGACTGAAAGGGCACCACTTCTATATGCTGGAAGAATTCAACCCCCTCCCTCTTCACCGTGCCCACCACGCCGACCGGAATTCCCTCGGGGAACACACCATCAAGGCCCGAGGTGACCACAACTTCCCCTTTTGTTACCGATCCCTCAGGGGGCACATATTTGAGAAGATAGCGGTCGAGTCCTGTTCCCGAAACGACGCCCTCCTGCCTGCTGTTCTGCAAGCGGACGGCAACGGAGAAATTGGAGTCCTTCATAAGCAGCACGTCTGAGAAGTCATCCCTCACCGTATAGACCTTTCCCACGAGCCCTCTGGTGGTAATCACCGCCATGCCCTTCTCGATGCCGGCTGCTCTGCCCTTGTCGATAATAACAGTACTCAGCAGGCGGTCATAGCCGCGCGCGATCACCTTCGCCGCCGCAATCACTCGCGGCTGGTGCTCCTTCAGCTGCAGTAGCTCCTTGAGCCGCTTGTTCTCCTGGATGATCTCGTTGTACCGTTGCCGCTCGATAAGCAACTGCGTCAGTTCCTTTTTCATGCGCTCATTCTCGTCGAAAGTCGTACGCGCCTTTTTGAATGAGAGCATAAGGTGGGCGGTAAACCGGTTGAGCACGTCATAGGGATAGGACACGACCTCGGTAAAAGATACCGGCCTTCTGCCGTGCTGAAAGCTCATCAATGTCAGGGCTACGGAGAAAAGAGCGAGAAGGATGAGGAGTCTCTTTTTACCCTTCGACATTAATTGGTGTTGATCGCTACCTTCTGCAGGAGATCCAGCTTATCCAGCATGGTGCCGCATCCCCTGACGACAGCGGTAAGAGGATCGTCGGGGAGAATGACCGGAACACCGGTCTGCTCGCGAATCAGGATATCGAGCCCCCTCAGCAACGCTCCACCGCCGGCGAGCACAATGCCCTTATCGACAATATCGGCGGCGAGTTCGGGGGGTGTATTTTCGAGCGTCACTTTGATGGTGTCGAGGATCAGCCCGACGCTCTCCTGGAGCGCCTCCCGTATCTCGTCCTCGGTGACATTGATCGCCTTGGGAATACCCGAAACGAGATCCCTTCCCTTTATCTCCATGGGTTCGGAGTTGTTTGTCGGATAGGCCGAGCCGAGATCGATCTTGATCTGCTCTGCAGTCCTCTCTCCTATCATGAGGTTGTACTTGCGCTTTATGTACGCCATGATTGATTCGTCCATCTTGTCGCCGCCGACGCGGACCGCCTTGCTGTAGACGATGCCGTCGAGGGAGATGACGGCCACATCCGTCGTGCCGCCGCCGATATCGACGATCAGATTGCCCGACGGCTCTCCGACCGGCAGGCCGACACCCACCGCCGCTGCCATCGGCTCTTCGATGAGATACACTTCACGGGCGCCTGACGCGTGGGCTGCATCCTTGACGGCGCGCTGTTCGACCTGAGTAATGCCGGAAGGAACGCCGATTATCACGCGCGGAGACACGAAGCTCTTCCTGTTGTGCGCCTTGGTGATAAAATATTTGAGCATTACCTCGGTAGCATCGAAATCGGCGATGACACCGTCCTTCATCGGTCTGATGGCGAGTATGTTCGAGGGCGTCTTTCCGAGCATCTCTTTCGCTTCGACGCCGACGGCGACCGGCCGCTTGTTGTCTCTCCTAATGACGACCACCGAAGCCTCGTTGCAGATAATACCTTTTCCTTTCACATACACCAGTGTGTTTGCGGTCCCGAGATCAATCGCCAAATCGTTCGAAAACATGCCCAGTATCTTATGGAAAAACACTTACTTCCTCCTATAGATTCGTTCACCATTCACAGTTTTGGATTCACAGTTTTCGGTTCACAGTTTTACAACGGCCTCACTCTTACAGTATGAGCCATGAACTATGAACGGTGAACTATGAACCAGCTTATCCCTCGATCACTTTCGTATTCGCCAGGTCATCGCCAAGCCTCATCCCTTCAGTATTTCCCAGCATCAGGAGAAACTCAAAGGTGAGGACCACTGCTACGAAAAGCCATCCCAACAGGGGTATATTATACAACAGGAGGGGCAGAAAAAAGGTGATATTTCTCACTACCGAATCTTTAATGCTTCCCTGGTTTCCTGCGGGCAGCGAAACAACTTTCAGTCCTATGAGCTTCTTCCCCAAGCTCCTTCCGTCAAAAAGCCCGTCACTGATGAGAAGGTACACGAGCCCGGCAAAATATCCGACCTGAGGGACAGTCTTCATCGCGGCAGCTATCACGAGAAAATCTACCACTTTTGCGATGACTCTCAGCAATAGGCTTGCCTTCCCTCTCTCCTCAGGCATCCTTAATACTATCAAATACCCCCTCGTTTTTTCAAGAAAAGCAGGCCATTTCTAAGCGGATTAAACCTCTCGGATATATCAGCCGAAAATAATATACGCATATTTTTTTCTTTTGTGGTAAATTTTAATTTGTTGTGCTACTATACTGCACACTATATACAATTTATAGGGGCTATTATGATATACTCATCTCAAAAAATAACACATTTAAAATTTATAGGGGGTTCTCTGGTATGATGCAAAAAAAGCGCAGACGGTGGTTCTTTGTACAATTACTGATAACCCTGGCCTTTGCAGTCCCCTCTTTCGTCTCCTCTGCAGAGATTGTTATAAAGCCTGGAAAATTCGATCACTTCAATGTTTCGATGCCTGACAGAATCATCGCGGGAGAAGAAGCGATGATAAAACTGCAAGCAGTGGATGCCTTCAACAACGTCATCGCCAACTTCGGGGAGACGGAGCGGGAGTTCCAGATCTCAGCCCCCGGTTCGGCAGTGGTGAAACCGTCCGCTTTCAAGGCATCATCCTTTGTAAAAGGATCGTTGACCCTCTCGCTCATCGACAAAACAGCAGAAACAGTTGCGCTCACCATTCGCGAAGCCGGGAGCCCGATTCCTATCGTGATGAAAGAGGTTGTCGTCCTTCCCAACAAGCTGAACTCCTTTGCCGTGAAAGAACCCCGCAGAGCGCAGGCAGGAGAACCCTTTGACATAAAGATCATCGCCAAAGACGCCTTCGGAAATACCGTTACAGAGCCTATCCCCGGAAAGAATCTCAACCTGATCTTCAAGGGTAACGCCGAGCCGAAGATCGACATGCCTGCCATTCCCGACCTCAAGGGCGGCGCCAGCACTGTCACCCTCGTCTCACAGAAAGCAGGCACTGCGCAAATTGAAGTAAAAGACCTGATCACCGGAAGCACCGGCATCAGCGACAAGATCGAAATCACCAGCGGTCCGGTGAGCGCCTTCAAAATTTTTGCCCCGAAAGAGGTGATCGCAGGAGAACCCTTTGACCTCTCTATCGTCGCCGTCGACCGTTTTAATAATGTAGTGACAAACTACGCAACCACCGGCAGCGGCGTTACCATCACCACCTCAGGGAAATTGAAACCCTTTCCGTCCACCATTCCGGCATACGAATTCGTGAACGGTCAGGCAAAGGTGGATCTGCGCTACGATGTCGCAGAAGATATTACGTTGACGGTCACGGAAACCGGCAAGGGGCCGAAGGGAACGACCGACACGATCCGTGTCGTATCGCCGATACCTGAGCGTTATGAAGTGACGGTGCCTGAATCCGCCGTCGCGGGCCAGAAGTTCAAGATCAAGATCACGGTTTATAACCAGCTCGGTCATGTTATCAAGAATTACAACCTCGTCGGCCCGGATGTGCTCCTGTCGACCACCGGCACTGGTACACTGATACCGAACAAGATTCCTGCTTCCGAATTCGTCAACGGCACGACCGTTGTCGAAGTGCAGTACAACAAATCAGAGGCCTTCTCAATCATCGCTTCACCTGCAAAAACCACAACGCCCTCAATTCCCCAGCCATCGCCTGCAGTGAAAAAGCCAGCACCGGCAGCAGTAGAGAAACCACAGCCCAAGGCGCCAACTGCATGTCCTCCTGCAAAACAGCCGGCCAAGAAGGCCAAAAAGGCCAAAGAGGGAGCAGTGAAAAAGGTTGAGAAAAAAACAGCAAAGGTAAAGACGAAGACCTTCGAAATTACCAATATCTCTCTCGTCGAATCAAAGAAAAAATCTACCGTAACAGTGCACATACCAAATCTTGACGCTACCGTAAAGTATGATGTAGCTACCGAAACCGCAGACGGGAAGAAATGGATCGTGCTCAGAATCCATCCCCCCGCAAGCAAGGTGGAAAAGTCGCTCAAGTTCGACTCCACCTTCGTCGGCAATGTTTCCGTTGAAGAGGATGAAAAGGACAAGGATACGGTGGTGATCAGGATCGAGCTGCTCAAGCCGGTCAAATACCATGTAGAGAAAGAGAAGAACGCCATATCCATTACGCTGCGCCAGTAGCGTTTCTAATCAGAAAGAGCCGTCAGCCGGCAGACACCGCATGATTGACGGCTTTTTTATTTGACCACGTATTTCTTCTGTTTTAAAATAAGGGAATGGGTTTTCTCGATCGATTAAAAACAGGTCTTTCCAAGACAAAGCAAAATCTCGTCGAGCGGGTCGAGGCGGTCCTCCAGAGCAGGAGGATCGACGAGAACACTGTCGACGAGATCGAAGAGGTGCTGATCACATCGGATATCGGCGCCGAGACCGCTGCCGAGATAACCGGCCGTTTGAGGGAAGGAGTACGAAAGGGAGACGTACGAACGTCCGATGAGGTAAAGCAATTTCTGCGTACCTCAATGGCATCGCTCCTCGGCGGATCGCAGCCCCTCGTCACCTTCGGAGAAAAACCCTTTGTGATCCTCACTGTCGGCGTCAACGGCGTCGGCAAGACCACGACCATCGGCAAGCTCGCCGCACGGTTCATCGCGGAGGGCAATTCGGTCATCATTGCCGCTGCCGATACCTTCAGGGCAGCGGCAATCGAGCAGCTCGAGATATGGGCAGACCGGACCGGCGCAGAGCTTATCAAGCACCAGAGCGGCTCCGATCCCGCGGCAGTCGCCTTTGACGCCGTCGAAGCGGCGAAGGCGAGGGGAACGGACGTCGTCATCATCGATACTGCGGGAAGGCTCCACACAAAGAGCCCTCTCATGGACGAACTGAAAAAGATCAACCGTGTCATCAAACGGGCCATGCCCGATGCACCGCAGGAGATCCTTCTCGTTGTCGATGCCACAACCGGGCAGAATGCGCTCAGGCAGGCGCATCTCTTTAACGAGGCGGTCGGCATTACCGGCATTGCACTCACCAAGCTCGACGGGACGGCAAAAGGCGGGATCATCTTCGCTATTAAGAAAGAGCTCGGCATCCCCGTCCGTCTCATCGGTATCGGCGAGGGGGTTGATGATCTGAAGGATTTCGATCCCGACGATTTCGTTAAGGCGCTGTTTGATTAAGGCAGCCGATCTTGCGGATCTTTTTGTACCGCTCTTCGATCAGCTTTGCGGGATTCTTTGTCTTAAGCGTTTCCACCGATTTGATGATATACTCGGCGATCCGTTTTGCCGTCGCCTCAGGGTCGCGATGCGCGCCGCCGAGCGGTTCGGGAATGATATCGTCGATAATTTTAAAGGCTTTGAGGTCCTGAGCAGTCAGTTTCAGCGCCTCGGCCGCTCTCGAGAAATCTTCTGACGAGAGGTCGCCGTTCTTTCTCCACAGGATAGCAGCGCACCCTTCGGGTGAGATGACCGAATAGACCGACAGCTCGAGCATGTAGAGCCTGTCCGCAACACTCAGGGCGAGGGCGCCGCCGCTGCCCCCCTCGCCGATGACGATCGAGACGATCGGCGTCTTCAGCCGCGCCATCTCCATCAGATTGGTGGCAATGGCTTCAGCCTGGCCCCGCTCTTCCGCACCGATGCCGGGAAACGCCCCGGGGGTGTCGATGAGCGTCACAATCGGCGTTCTAAACCGTTCAGCCAGCTTCATCAGGCGTAGTGCCTTGCGGTACCCTTCGGGGTTGGGCTGGCCGAAATTCCTGGCGATCCGCTCCTTCGTTCCCCTCCCCTTCTGGTGGCCGATGATCATCATCGGTATGCCGTTGATCCTGCCGATGCCGCCCACAATCGCACGGTCATCACCGAAGCGCCGGTCTCCGTGGAGCTCGACGAAATCCTCGACAAGCATGTTGATGTAATCAAGCGTATAGGGCCGTTCGGGATGGCGGGCAATCAGAGTCTTCTGCCAGGGCGTCAGGCTGGAGAATATTTCCGATCGCAGCTCCTTCGCCTTTTTCTCGAGGCGCTTGATCTCGGAGGTGATATCGATCTCTTTATCGTCGGAGAGCCTCTTCAGCTCCTCGATTTTGGTCTCAAGCTCTTCCAACGGCTTTTCAAACTCTAGGTAATAACTCATACGTCGCGTTGCTCCAATTAAAAATGTAAAATGAAAAATTCAAAAATAGGGCGGGAGAATTCCTTATTTTCAAATTTTTCTTTTGCATTTTGATTTTAGTAAATTTTGACCGTCTCACCGGTGATCTTCTCGACCTCTGAAAGAAAGTTGTTCGCCGGTACCAGTTGCGATGCAATGATGACGCAATACTCAGGGAGGCATACCCTGAAGCATAATGATACACTGTTCTTTCCATTGGTGGCAATGCCCAGGAGACCCCGTATACGTCTGATCGCGTCACTCGCCCTCTCCGTGTCGCTGCAGCGCAGGGTCACCTCATACTTCTGGCTAATCTCGAGGTCGGACAGATCGCGGATATCCCGCGCCATCACTTTGCTGCCCTTCTCGGCCCTGAAGACCTGCCCCCGCACCATCACCACATTCCCCTTCTTCAGGGTATCGGCATGTTCCTTGTACAGGGCAGGGAATACCAGCACATCGCAGCCGCCAGTTTCGTCCTCGAGAGAGAGAAATGCAGTGACGCCCTTTTCCTTTGCCTTGCTCTTCATATCGCTGATGATGCCGGCAATGCAGACCTCTTCCCTGTCCTCTTTTTCATCCACAACGGCGATCTGGTGCACCTCCATGGTCGCGAGTGTGCGCCGGTACCGCGAGAGGGGGTGGCCCGAGACATAGAAGCCGAGTGCCTCCTTTTCGTATCCCAACAAGGTTTTTTCGTCCCACGCCCCGACCAAGCTCTCCGGCTCGAAATCGCCGAAAAGGCCGGGGCCGCAGTTGTGCTTTGCAGGAGCCGCGAGGGAATCCATTGCTTTCGAACGCGCCCAGAATTTACTGTTATAGGGCGGTTCAGTATACAGCGAATCAAAAGCGCCTGCCTTGATAAGACTCTCGATGACTTTCTTATTGACCTTTTTATTGTCCACACGGGAGAGGAACTCTTCGAAGGAGGTAAAAAGACCGTTCTGCCGCTCGTTGAGAATGATCTCGATCGCGGCGGTACCGACGCCTTTTACTGCCTCGAGGCCGAACCGCACCGAATTGCCGAAAATTTTGAACTCCCGTTCGCTCACATTGATATCAGGCGGCAGAATATCGATCGCCATGCTTCTGCATTCACCGATGAGCTTCACGATCTTGTCGGTATCGCCCATATCGGCGCTCAGGTTCGCAGTCATGAACTCGACGGGGTAGTGCGCCTTCAGGTAGGCGGTCTGGTACGCGAGATAGGCATAGGCTGCGGAATGTGATTTGTTGAACCCATATTCTGCAAAGAACGCCATGAGCTCGAAGAGGCGTTCAGCCTTCTTCTCAGGGATATTGTTGGCAAGTGCTCCGCTGATGAAGACCTCCTTCTGCTTCGCCATCTCCTCGGGCTTCTTCTTGCCCATCGCCCTCCTCAGAAGGTCGGCCTGGCCGAGGGAGAAGTTCGCGATCACATTGGCGATCTTCATGACCTGCTCCTGGTAGAGGATAATGCCGTAGGTCTCATCGAGGATATCTTTCAGCTGCACGAGCTCGTATTCGACTTCTGTCTCTCCCTTTTTCCGCTTTATGAAATCGTCGATCATGCCGCTGCCGATAGGCCCAGGACGGTAGAGCGCCACGAGGGCGATGAGATCTTCAAAGCGGTTCGGCTGCATCTTCACAAGGATGTCTCTCATGCCGCTGCTCTCGAGCTGGAAAATACCGGTCGTCTCGCCAGCGCTGAGGAGCTTGTAGGTAGGCTCATCATCGAGGGGGATTTCCGAAAGGACAAGCTCCTTGCCCTGCTGCCGTATATACTCGACGGTCTTCTGGAGGACGGTCAGGGTCTTCAACCCCAGGAAATCGAACTTCAGAAGCCCCACGCTCTCAATCGATCCCATATCGAACTGCGTGATGATCGCGTCTTCAGCCGGGTTCTTATAAAGCGCGGTAAAGTCGGTCAGCGGTTCGGGTGCGATCACCACCCCCGCTGCGTGCGTCGACGCATGCCGCGCAAGGCCTTCGAGCCTCTTCGCGATATCAATTAATTCTTTTACCGTTGCATTACTCTCATAGAGCTCCTTCAGCTGCGGCTCCAGCCTGATGGCCTCGTCGATACTCGCGTTATTCGGGACGAGCTTCGCTATCCGGTCCACTTCGGCATAGGGGATATCGAGCACCCTCCCCACATCCCGGATGGCCGCCTTTGCCGCCATGGTACCGAAGGTGATGATCTGGGCAACATGGTCGTCGCCGTATTTCTTTGCGACATAGGTGATCACTTCGCCGCGCCGGTCCTTGCAGAAATCCACATCGATATCGGGCATGCTCACCCGCTCGGGATTGAGAAAGCGCTCGAAGAGCAGGTTATATCTGATGGGATCGATTTCTGTTATGCCGAGGCAGTATGCCACAAGGCTGCCTGCGGCAGATCCTCTGCCGGGGCCGACCGGGATGCCATGCGTGCGTGCGTAGTTGATAAAATCCCAGACGATCAGAAAATATGAGGAGTACCCCATCTTCTTGATGACCCTCAACTCCATCGTGAGACGGTCGCGGTACGGCGCAGGAGCATCGCCCTTGAACTTCTTTGCAAGCCCTGCGGACGCCAGCTCTGCAAGGTAATGGTCAGGAGAAACGCCGTTCGGCAGTTCATAGCGGGGCAGGAGATTCCTGCCGAGGACGAACTCGTAGTTGCACCGCCCGGCGATCTTGACGGTATTCCGGATCGCCTCGGGCGTATCGCTGAAGGCCTCCTTCATCTCTTCAGGCGATTTGAAATAAAACTCGTCCGTCGACATCTTGAGCCGCTTTTCATCCTTAACAGTCTTGCCGGTCTGTATGCAGAGGAGGATATCGTGCGCCTTTGCGTCGTCACGTCGCAGATAGTGGCAGTCGTTGGTCGCCACGAGCGGGATATGCAACTCCTCGGCGAGCTCGATAAGCAGCTTATTGACCTCCTCCTGCTCGGGGAGTCCGTTGTGCTGGATCTCGAAATAGAAATTTTCGGGTCCGAGGATATGCTTGTACTGCAGCGCCAATTCGCGCGCCTTATCTCTGTTGCCGTGCCTGAGAAAATAGGGGACCTCCCCCTTGAGGCAGGCGCTGAGGCCGATGAGCCCGCCGCTGTACTGCTCGAGAAGGTCTTTGTCGATCCTCGGCTTATAGTAAAACCCTTCAAGGTATGCTTTGGATACGAGTGTGGTAAGGTTTTTATAGCCTGCGGCGTCCCGCGCTAGCAGAATAAGATGAAAGGCCGCCTCTTCGGAGAGATTGCTGTCGAGGTTCGTCTTCGCCCGGTCAAAGCGGCTCTGGGGGGCGACATAGACTTCACAGCCGATGATCGGCTTTATGCCCTTCTTCGTCGCCTTTTTATAAAATTCGACGGCTCCGAAAAGGCTGCCGTGGTCGGTGATCGCCACCGCCGGCAGTTTAAAGGCGACCGCCTGGTCGATAAGCTCATCGATTTTAATGGCACCGTCCAGGAGACTGTATTCAGTATGCAAATGGAGGGGGACAAAATCCGCGTGCTGCATGCGGAAATTGTACCGTCAGGAGAAGTTTTTAGTCAAATACGACCACCCCTTGCATTACCGCTGCTTTTGTTATACATTTTCTTGTGGGGATACGAGGTGCTCTGAGAACCTTTTATGAGGAGGAGCAGGGTATGAAAAGGGGAGCTTTTACCGTAGTTCTGCTGTTACTGGCAACACTCGTTTTTGCACAGGAAGACGTGAAGAAGGCTCGGTCCTGCACGTATTGCGGGATGGACAGGGAGAAATTCTCTCACAGTCGCATGCTCATCGACTATGATGACGGCGCGTCAGTCGGAACCTGCAGCATTCATTGCGCCGCCATCGATCTCTCACTGCATATTGATAAAACACCGAAGATGATCGGCGTCGGCGATTACGGCTCCAAAAAGCTTATCGATGCCGAGAAAGCCTTCTGGGTGCTCGGCGGCAACAAGCCCGGCGTTATGACGAAGCGTGCGAAATGGGCTTTCGAGCAAAAGGGTGCTGCGGAGCAGTTTGTCAAAGAAAACGGGGGAACGGTCGTCACCTTCGATGAGGCGATGAAGGCAGCTTACGAAGATATGTACCAGGACACCAGAATGATCCGTGAGAAGAGAAAAATGATGAAAATGAAGAACAAGGAGCACCAGCATTAGGTCGTACCGGCGAAGAGGGAGGCTTCATGAAGCATACATATAAAAAAGCTGCAGGAACAATAGTTCTCATTATTTTATTGGCAACCGCGCCGTCGTTTGGAGGAGAGCGTGCTCCTGTTATGCCTACGACGAAGGATAAATGTCCCGTATGCGGCATGTTCGTCGCAAAGTATCCTGACTGGATCGCCCAGGCTATTTTCAGCGACGGGTCCTACGCGGTCTTCGACGGTCCCAAAGATCTGTTCAAGTATCTTTTTGCCGTAAAGCGCTACACGCCCTCGAAAGAGCGGAACGCTATCGCCTCCCTCTTCGTCACCGATTACTACACGCTGAAGCCTATTGACGGGACCAAGGCCTTTTACGTTATGGGAAGCGATATGTACGGCCCCATGGGCAAAGAACTGGTGCCTTTCCAGAATATGAAGGACGCGAAAGAGTTCCTGCGGGACCATAAAGGGAAGAAAATCCTCACCTTCAAGGATATTACCCCGGAGGTGATGAAGGATCTTGAATAAACATAAAGTATTCATAGGCATACTATTCGCTGAAGTAATCATTCTCCTCATGCTCTCCCTCTACGGCACCCTTGCAACCAAGGAACGGGACAGGATCGAGCTCCCCGCCTTGCGGGAATTGGTTGCATCACTCAGGCTCACCGATCTTTCACTCTGGACAGAGGCCCGCTATACGCGGCACCCGTCGCAGGCGGATTGGTTCACTCCCTTCCAGGATTTCCCTGCATCCTTCGAGCACTTCCCTGCAGGCTCGCTCATTGCGCCCCGCACTTTTTCAGTCGATCCCGTCTTCCCGCTACGGTAGGTGGTATAATTGATGAGGCTATGAGACGCCACATCAAAATATTGGAGTATGCCCTTTCTTCATTGGTTCGGAGGAAGTATAAGAACCTTGCCATCCTTCTCGTCTATACCTTTACCATAATGCTCCTTGCCTCGATTCTCTTCCTCACCCATGCATTGAAGCAGGAGGCCTCGTTCCTGCTCCTCGATGCCCCTGATCTCGTGGTGCAGAAAATGGCTGCCGGCAGGCACGATCTCATTCCGGTGCAGTATGCCAGGGCCGTCGAGAAAATCCGCGGGGTGAAAAAGGCATCGCCTCGCCACTGGGGCTATTACTACGATGCCCTGACGCGCTCCAATTATACGGTGCTCGGCATTGATACCGGCATGCCCGGTCTGCATCTGGTCGAGGGCAGCCTCCCTTCCGACAAAGGACAATGCGCGATCGGAACAGGAGTGGCAGCTGTGCGATCTGTCGGCGTCGGCGATGAACTGATTATTGTGGACAGTCACAATACCGGCACTGCCTACGAGATCACCGGCACCTTCAGTGCGCAATCGAATCTTCTCACCTACGATCTCGTTGTCCTGACCAGGGGTGAGCTCATGCGCTTTTTTGGCCTGCCTGCAGATAGGGCAACTGATATCGCCGTTGAGGTGCATAATGAACGCGAAGTGCCGACCATTGCCGCCAAGATCAGGCAGGTCCTTCCCGACACTCGACCGATCACAAAGAATGAGATCATCAGGACCTACGATGCGGTCTTCAATTGGCGGAGCGGCATGATGCTCGTCATCTTCTCCTCTGCGCTGATCGCTTTCTGCATTCTCGCTTGGGACAAGGCTACAGGCATCAGTGCCGAAGAAAAACGCGAGATCGGCATTCTCAAGGCCATCGGGTGGGATACCTCGGATATCCTTGAGCTCAAGTTCTGGGAAGGCGCTGCGCTTTCACTCACCTCGTTCCTCCTCGGCAGTATCGCCGCTTATGTCCATGTGTTCTTCTTCAGCGCCTCTCTTCTGGCGCCGGTGATCAAAGGCTGGTCGGTGCTGTTCCCCGAGTTCAGGCTCACGCCGTCGATCGACTTCTACCAGATAACGGTCATGGGATTTTTGACCGTTGTCCCCTACATTGCAAGCACCATCGTCCCCTCATGGAAGGCGGCGATTACCGACCCTGAGAGCGTCATGAGGACGTAACCGTACTATGGAACACCTCATCCATACTGAAGAGATAACAAAGATCTACAATCCCCGCAAACCGGATGAGATGCGGGCATTGGAAGGCGTTTCCATACAAATAAACCGCGGAGAGGTCGTTGCCCTTAAAGGACCCAGCGGCTCCGGAAAGACAACCCTGCTCAGCCTTATCGGATGCATGGGACGACCAACGTCAGGCCGCATTGTGGTGGAGGGCAGAGATGTAGCGAAACTTCCCGAGCGGTTTCTCACTGCGATACGGCGCAGTACTTTCGGCTTCATTTTTCAGCAGTTCAACCTGTTGCGCGACGTCAGTGTAATTGATAATGTCCTTCTGCCCCTCTATCCCGTCGACATCGACGTGCCGGCTATGCAGCAACGGGCTGACCGTCTTCTGGATACGCTCGGCATCGGAGCGAAAAGGCATCTCAAAGTAAAGCAGCTCTCGGGCGGTGAACAGCAGCGCGTCGCGATCGCCAGGGCGCTTATCAACAAGCCGACGGTCATCATCGCCGATGAGCCGACCGCTCACCTCGACCGGCAGCTCGCCACCGACCTCCTCGCCATTCTGGAGCAGTTGAACAGGGAAGGCAAAACTATCGTTATCGCCACCCATGACCCGCTCGTCCACGAGCATCCCTTCATTACAAAAACCATCGGAATGAGAAACGGCAGGATTGAGGGAGTAGTGCAGCGATGATCCTGCACCCCGGCATTCTTGCGCTCATCACGGGAACTGCGGTCGTTTTCGTCATGCTGCTCTACGCAAGTGCTGCTGGCATCAGGGTGCTGGCACGATGGGATTTCGAGAGCAGCTCGGAAGAACAGCTCTCGCTTGAGCGGCAGACCTATCTCATTGCCTCTATCATAAAGTATGCGCTGGGATTCGAACTGCTCTCGGGCCTGCTCTTCCTGTACACCGTCGATGATCTCCATAAAGTATTTGTCGGCGCCATGTGCGCCACCGGCTCTCTGAATGCAAATCCCATCGGCTGGTATGCGCTGTATGCAAAAATCATCATCTTCTTTGCCGCCTCTCTCTGGATCATGCTGAACTCCCTCGACCAAAAGGCAATCAATTTTCCGCTGGTGAAGCCCAAATATGTGGCACTGCTCATGCTCACCGTGCTTGTCGGGCTGGACCTCTTCTTCCAGCTCGGGTATTTCCTCGGCCTGGAGCCCGAGGTCATCACCTCCTGCTGCGGCTCCCTCTTCAGCGATAATGACGGCAGCGTGGCAGGCGAGCTCGCGGGACTTCCTCCCGGACAGACGATGCTCATCTTTTACGGGACCCTGGCTCTCTTTCTGACCGTTGCACTGCTCTGCCGGAAGCACGAAACGGGAATTTTACGCTATCTCCTTACGCTGCTCTCAGGAGCCGCGCTCTTCGTATCTCTCGCTGCGATGGTCTCATTTATTTCCCTCTACTTTTATGAACTGCCCTCCCACCACTGTCCCTTCGATGTCCTGCAGAAAAACTATCATTTCATCGGCTATCCGCTCTATATAAGCCTGTTCGGCGGCGTACTCTTCGGCCTTTTGCCCGGCATCGCCCAGCCTCTGAAACAGATCGAATCGCTTAAGGAGGTTATCAGGAAATCGGAGCAGCAATGGGTCACGCTGAGCATCATCTTTATGCTCTGCTTCCTCGCCATCGCATCCTGGCCCATACTCTTCGGTAACCTTTCCCTCCTCCGGACAACCTAACGAACTCCTGAGAACTTGCGCTCAGCAGACAGGGAGGGGTGCGGATGAGAATGCTCCTTTGAGTGTCCCTCCCTGCCCGTGGCTCAAATATGTAAGTCCTTTTTGTTAAAAAAGAGATATGTCTGCACCTAAAATTACAGTTGTAAAGACAGCTGCGGGGTGATATAGTGTGAGAGGAGCTCGCACATTATTTATTGTTGCAGGAGGCTTATATAATGAGACGGTCCCGGATTTTTCTATCTGTTTTTTGTCTTCTTTCTTTTCTCTCTCTCCTTCCCCTCTCTTCCGTGCAGGCTGAAACGAAACAGCGCTACAAGAGGACCGTCGAGCAATACGCAATTCCCGATGTCGTCCTGATCAACCAGGACGGCGCTAAGGTGAAGCTCAAAAAGCTCCTTCAATTGGATAAGCCGGTTATGCTCGATTTCATTTACGGGACCTGCACCACCATCTGCCCCGTGCTTTCCGCAGGCTATTCGAATCTCCAGAAAAAGCTCGGCCCCGCTGCACAGAACGTGCAGCTCGTTTCCATCTCGATCGATCCCGAACATGATACGCCGGAAGTCATGCGGGAATATCTCAAGCGGTACCGTGCAAAACCGGGATGGGACTTCCTGACAGGGACACGAGAGGATATCGACCGCGTCATGAGGGCCTTTGATGCCTATGTCCCGAACAAAATGGCGCACTATCCTTTAACGCTCCTGCGGTTTCCGGGCAATGACGCATGGGTACGCATCTACGGACTCATCGGCACTGGAGAGCTCATGGAAGAATATCAGAAAGGACTCTCCAAATGATCAGGATCCCCGCTTCTCTCCAGCGTTGCATCATGCTCCTGCCGGTAGTGATCGCCCTATGGACCACTGCGGCAGAGGCAGGAGATCTCATTGCAGGGTTCTCCAGGGACGAGGCATTGAGGCTCGGCGAGAGAATGTACCGTGAGGGGATCCTGCCTTCCGGTGAACCCATGCAGGCAGTTGTCGAAGGGGATATCCCGGTTGAGGGGACGATGTTCACCTGTGTGAGCTGCCATCTCAGGAGCGGCCTGGGATCGAACGAAGGTACGGTCTTTACTCCGCCTACGAACGGCGCGGCACTCTATAAGCCCCTGCCCCGTGGACAGGGAGTGATCGGCGCCCCCAAAGAGCAGCTTCCCAAAGAATATTCGGGCGGCGATATACGGCCGGCTTACACCGATACATCGCTTGCGATGGCGCTCCTGGCAGGAGTGGATCCGGAAGGCAGGAAGCTCAACGACATCATGCCGCGTTACATGCTCTCCGAACGCGACATGGAGATCATGGTATTTTACCTGAAAAATCTTTCCGCCGAGTTTTCTCCCGGTGTAACAGACACAACACTCCGTTTCGCTACTGTCATTACCGATGAGGTGCCGCAAAAGGACCGTGAAGCGATGCTTGCTCCCCTCACGGCATACTTTCGTGACAGGACATCCCAGTCGAGACATCAGGAAAAACGGGCGAAGCACGGAGGCCCCTTCCTTGAAGAGATGTACAGCTCCTACCGCAAAATCGCACTGTCGACATGGGAATTGAAAGGCGCACCCGAAACCTGGCAGAGCCAGCTTGAGGCCTATTACAAAAAAGAGCCGGTATTTGCCCTTGCTGGAGGCATCACGACACTCGGGTGGGACCCCATACACCGGTTCTGCGAACAGCAGAAAATCCCCTGCATCTTTCCTATCACCGACTACCCGGTAATAACGGAGACGGATTGGTATACGCTCTATTTCTCCAAGGGTCTTTATCAGGAAGGGGAAGCCGTGGCGCGGTATCTCCGCTCCTTAGCGGATCTGCCGGCAGATGTTCCAGTCATTCAGGTATTTCGAAATACCCGTGAGGGCATGGTTCTTTCAAGGGCCTTCAGAGAGACGAGGAGAAAGCTCGGCCTCCCCCTGCCCGAAGACAGAGCTCTCTCTCCCGGAGAGACGGCCACCACGGAATTCTGGAGCAAGCTGGCTGACACATATCCTGCAGCGATTCTGGTGGTATGGCTCTCGCCGAAAGATCTCGATACCATCGCAGCGCTTGCTAAGAGCCCCCATAAACCGAAAATGGTCTTCATGGCAGCAAGCCTGCTCGACACTGCGCTCTCCGCAGTTCCGGAACGTATCCGCCCGTTCACCTATATCGCTTACCCTTACCGTCTGCCGCGGGACAAGCACCGGAGCAGGCTCGTCATAGAGAACTGGCTCAGGATCAAAAAGATCCCGGTCACCAATTTCGCCATTCAATCCAGGATGTATTTTGTCGGCTGGATGATTTCCGAGGCGCTCATGATGATGCAGAGCGATTTCTACCGCGACTACTTCCTCGATGTGATTGATATGGCCAATGATCAAACCTATTCCATTGCTGTCTATCCACGGGTAAGCTTCGGCCCCGGACAGCGCTATGCCGCAAAGGGCTGCTACATCGTCCAGTTGACCTCCGGCCCTACTCCCGAACTGATACAAAAAAGCGATTGGGTCATACATTAAGCCGTCTATGCCCTACGCAGAACTTGCCTTTTTAAAGATGCATACGTGAGTAAAGGCGGGAGGGGGCACTGCAGAATATTTTCTTTTATGCGATTTGCTACTACAATTTAAGTAAGTTTAGTTACGCATTGGAATTCTTTCATCCGTTAGAGGTGCGCGCCTGGAATTTCATGCTTGGAGTTTCGGATTTCCTGGTAAGGAGATACTATGAATAGCAGTAGAGGCTGACAACATCCCTGAATAGTACTACCCTGAGTCAAGTAAATACGATGAGGAGAGGGGAGCCGAAATGTACTATGCGGGATTGGATGTAGCAAGCAAGAGCAGTTATGTGTATGTGGTTGACCGGAGGGGCAGGAAGGTAGAGAGCAAAGAGATCCCGACGGACAAAGAAGGATACCGGGGATACCTCAGGAAATGGAAAGACAAGGTTATAGAAGTAGCGTTAGAGGCCGGAGGGCACAGTCGATGGATATACGATCTACTCACGAAGATGGGGGTAGGGGTATATGTAGTGAATCCCAACAAAGTGAAGCTGATCGCCGAGACGAAGCGGAAGACCGATAAAGTAGATGCGAAGGTATTGGCGGAGTTGCTGAGGATAGAGGGATTACCGGAGAAGATACACATGGCAGAAGGCGACATCAGAGAGCTAAGAGACCTGTTGAGGGCACGGCAGCAGTTGGTAAAGAGCGCCACGAGCCTGATGAACCAACTGAGGGGATTATTGAGGCAGGAGGGGGTAAAGCTGAAAGCCGAGGCCTTCCGTGATGGAGAGATATTTGAAGAGCTGAAGAAGAGCAAAGATATCCCTCTGCACTTAAAGCCGGTGATAGAGAGCTACCGGAGATCCATCGAAGAACTGCTCAGAGAGCGTGGGCAGTTGGATGAAGTGATCGGCAAATACAAGAACAACGAAATAGAGCTGCTGAAGAGTGTTCCTGGGGTGGGAGAGGTAGCCTCCAAGACGATCTATGCGGCCATAGATACCGTAAAGAGGTTTGGCAGTGCAAAGAAACTGACCAGCTACTGCGGATTGGTGCCTTCTGTGAGGAGCAGCAGAGAGCGGACGGAGTATGGGCATATCACCAGGGAGGAGCGTAGCGAGGTCAGGGGGGTGGTCAAACAGGGGGCGCATGCGGTGCTTAGGAGCAAGAGTGCAGAGAGCAGACCTTTAAGGGTGTGGCATGAGCAGGTAGCAAAGCGACGGGGGTTTAAGACGGCCCTGGTTGGGCTTGCGCTGATACAGATCATGTTTTACGTCCTTCGTGACAGACGGCAGTATGATTATCGGCTGCTGAGCACGAGGTGAACGGCTAAGACCCTCATCCATGAGGGGAGGCGGCTTTTTCCTTTCAGGGGAAAAAGCTTAGGTCAGGAAAAAGGTGTGGAGCAGTCCTGGACATGATGAACCTGTTGTGAAGGGAACAACGGTTAGGCATAGCCCGTACAACAGACCTGGTCCTGAGAGGCCGACAAGGAGAATGGGCGTGCCAACAGCATCAGTAAGGTGGGCCGCATTGAGTGCGAGCCCGAAGGGGAGGATGGCTGATTCCCTGATGAATGGAAGGTTCTCTGTGGGACTCAAAGAAGAATGGTAACGAAGATCAGAAAAATATGTTGATGAAATTTTATGCTTGACAAAAGCACTATTCATGGGAGGACTGTATGGAACGCTGTCCGGTATGCGGGTTCTCGATCGAGAAATGCGTCTGCTGTCCGGAATGAGGGCATGTCTGTCTCCTGGACCTCGGAGACCCTTACTGCCCGGTATGCAGACCCGAACCCCGAGAAGAAAAAACAGCCACGGAGGAAAAAGAGAAGGTCCCGGAGAAGTGAGTATCCTCTGCTCAGTATACCTTATGCGCGTGAGAAGACGTTCCTGAGATAATCCCTGGCAGCGGAGAGTCCTCCCTCCCCGCTCTCTTTGGCAAGGAGCTGCAGCAGCGTGTTCTTCATCGCTCCGGCCTTTCGGTATCCCTCGTTCCGCGCGTGTTCAAGCGTGGACCAGTCGCCGGTTTCGCTGAAACGGCGCAGCGCCGCACCGATTTCGGGGAACAATGTTTTTCTTATCCCGTCGAGGAATACCATATAACATTTCAACAGAAAGAGATCCTTATTCCGAATGATCGTCTTGAGGGGGCCCATCTCGGAGGTGTCTGCCATGAGGTCTTTTATGCCGCGGGTGTAGGTCTCGCAATGCTTGTCGTTGCAGACAGAGAGAAACCCGAGCCATGCATCGCTATGGTCATCCTCATAGGCCTCGCCGATTTCATGGAGCACAAAGAGGTCGGCAATATCACGGGCCATACTCTCGATCTTGCCGCCGATAGCCGCGGGGTCCTCCTCAGGAGCTCCCTTCTCTTTGGTTATGCCGTACAATGAAAAGATCTCTTCAAGTGCGCTGCCCTGCTTTCCAGGCCCCAGTTCCTGAAACTTATCCCAGAGAAGCGACTCCATCACCTCGAGCCTGATATAGATGCACCTGCCCTGGAGCATGGCCGGCGAGGCCGCAAGATCCCTGCAGAGCTCTCTTCCTGCATAGTAGACGCGGTAGTCGTAGATCTCTCTTCTCTGAATGAGTTCGGCGAGGAAAAAAGTCGGCTTGCCGAACAGACTGTAGCCGCTTCCGTAAACGAGGCCTGAGGGGTTGAGGAGCGTGTTCACCCTGTTGACATCGAAGGCGTGGATAGCAGCACCTCCGATCACCAACTGCTGAAGATCTTCGTGCTCAAGCCCCTTCCACAACCGTTCCCGTTCTTCTATCCATGCAGTTATTCTCTCCTTCTCGATACGCTCCCACGGTTTGAGCCCCTGCTCATTCCGGTAGAGCTCACGATAGCGCATGAGCAGGCCGCAGATCGAGTAGTATCCCCAGAATTTCGCATCGGAGATCGCACAGTTGCGCCGTATCTGCTCTACGAGCTCTTGCATACTCTTACCCTATAACGAAAGGACAGGAAAAAACAAGCAAAGCAGGATGGGCGGATATTCTAGCGGACCGGCTGGTACCCTCCGGGCACTCCCTTCTTCGAGAAGACGATCTGCCAGACCTGTAAGTAGCGTGCTCTGAAGGAGCCGGCACAGCTCAGAAGATAGTATTTCCACATGCGATAGAACCGTTCATCATACTGTTTTTTCAGTTTGTCCCAGTTACTGTCGAAATTTCCGAACCACGCCATCAGAGTCGGGTCGTAATAGTGGCCGAAATTATGCCAATCCTCAATGACAAAGAGCCGCTCTGCCGCAGCACTGATCTGCTTCATCGACGGGACAAGCGAGTTCGGGAATATATATTTATCGATCCACTGATCCGTCGCAACTTGCGAAGAATTCCTCCCTATCGTATGCAGAAGGAAAAGACCCTCCTCTTTAAGGCAGCGGTGGACTACCTCCATATAGGTACGGTAATTCTTGTATCCCACATGCTCGAACATGCCGACCGAGACAATGTGATCGAAGACCTCCTTCACCTCACGATAATCCTGCAACCTGATCTCGATCGGCAATCCGCTGCAGAGTTCTCTGCCCAGCTCTGCCTGCTCGCGGGAGACAGTGATGCCGACAACATGCACACCGTACCTCTCTGCAGCATACCTCGCAAAGCTCCCCCAGCCGCAGCCGATGTCGAGCACCCTGTCGCCCTCCTGCAAACCTATCTTCCGGCAGATCAGATCGAGCTTCGCCTCCTGCGCATCGTCGAGCGTCTGTGCATCCTTCCAATACGCGCAGCTGTAGACCATCCGGCGGTCCAGCATATGCCGGTAAAGCTCATTGCCTCGGTCATAATGCCGCTCACCGACCGTAAATGCCTTTGCCTTGCTGCCAGCGTTCAGCAGGCGGGATTTCAAAAGATAGGCGATCAGTTTCGGATTTTTCCTGAGCCGCTGCTCGGGCTCGCAGGGCATGATCCTGCAGAAGAACTCATCGAGGCGTTCGCATTCCCACCAGCCGTCCATGTATGCCTCGCCAAAACCGAGGCTCCCTTCCCGCAGGATTCTCCTGAACACGCGCTCATCCCTGATCTGGAGATCATATGAATTTGTCCCGTTAATGACAATGCCTGCAGGATGCAGTATTTCCTGTACGAGTTCTTTCAGAGTGCCTACCCCCTTGCTTCTCCAGAAATCATCGCGTACCGGATCGGAAACGTTTATTTACATAATAGCACTTCCTTTAAATTTTTCAAGTGCTTGGATGCTCCCGTGTCAGGACTTTTTCTCGATTATCCGCGCTGTTCAGGATGAAAGTGATAAAACCAGATTGAGGAATACATGCACAAATAGGTGAGGCAGGGCCTCGTCACCTGCGGCGAAGTACATTTATAAGTTCTCAGGTATCAAACGATGCAGTCGTTGATGATTTACAGAAGACGTGGACGCTCTTATTAAATTCTATAGAAAGGCGGGGCAAAACTCAAAGAAAGAAGGAAGATCCCCCTGCGCGGGGCAGGGGGATCGGCACATTACAGTTTTGTAACGTTGATTGCCCTGGGTCCTTTAGGGCTCTTTTCGACATCGAAGCTGACTTTGTCGCCCTCTGCAAGGGCTTTGAAGCCGTTGCCCTGAATAGATGAGTAGTGGACAAATACGTCGCTGCCGTCTTCACCGGTAATGAAGCCGAAGCCCTTTGTCTCGTTGAACCACTTCACGGTTCCGTTAGCCATTCCCTGTACCTCCCTTACAAAAAATTAAAAGTTCAGAACAACAAAAAAACCACAAAGCTCAAAGTCTTTGTGGCCCTCTGACGACACAGATATGTACGCACAAACTTCTGAAACTTTCAAAAAGATTACCATATTTTGTAAGAAGAAGGCAACGCATTCCGATATCGCCAGTGCACTGAATGCGAATCCATAGTAAAATGTAGTAGGGTGTGACCGTGAGGAAAGAAAAACTACCGCAACTGGCATACAACTGGATCAGCGCCACCGGAGCGCTTGCCGCCGTTGTCTCGGTAGTTGCCATTATCTTTCTTCTCATCATAAATTATTTCCGCCCCATCACCACCCCCTATCTCGGCATCGTGCTCTATATGTTTCTGCCTTTTTTCCTTATCGGCGGGCTGCTGCTGATTCCTCTCGGGATGTACGTCAAGTGGCGCACCTGGCAGAAGACCGGCGAGATGCCGGTCTTCAAATGGCCTTCCGTCGACCTGAACAACCACCGGCACCGCAATGCCGCGCTGATATTCTTCCTTGGCACGCTGCTCTTTATCCTCATCAGCATGGTAATCACCTACCAGGCATACCACTACACCGATTCGGTAACGTTCTGCGGGTTGACCTGCCACAAGGTGATGAAGCCCGAATACACGGCATACCAGAATTCGCCCCACGCGCGGGTAAAGTGCGTTGCGTGCCATATCGGCCCCGGCGCAGGCTGGTATGCCCGGTCGAAGCTGTCGGGCCTCTATCAGGTCTACGCAGTGCTCGCGAATGTCTACCCCCGGCCTATTCCAACGCCGCTCGAGAACCTGCGACCTGCACGCGAGACCTGCGAAGAGTGCCACTGGCCGAGCCATTTCTTCGGAGCCATGCAGAAACGGTTCGACCACTACCGCTATAACGAAACCAATGCGCGCTGGCCGATCGCCATGCTCATTAAAGTGGGCGGCGGCAACGCAGGCATACGGCGTGCCACCGGCATACACTGGCACACGGACCAGAGTATACGGATCGAATACATCGCCCGCGATACGCAGCGTCAGGATATCCCATGGATACGGGTAACGGACAGAATAAGGGGAACAAGCACCGTCTATCAGGACGCAACCAACCCTCCTTCACCGCAGCTCCTTTCGCAAAGGCCGCGGGTCATGGATTGCATCGATTGCCACAACCGTCCCAGCCACCATTATCAATCGCCTGATGCAGCGGTTGATGCTGCGCTCGCTTCAGGTCAGATCAACCAGGCCATCCCTGATATCAAACGCTTTGCCGTCAATGCGCTGACCCTGCAGTACCGCAGCGAGGCCGAAGCGCTGCAGGGCATTGCGCGGTCCCTCACCGATACCTACCGGACCGTGTACCCTGATTTTTATGCACAGAATGCGGCAATGGTCGACAGCGCCATCAGAGCGGTACAACTCGCGTATCAGAAGAATTTCTTTCCTGAAATGAGAGTGCGCTGGTCTGTCTACCCGAACAACGTCGGCCACTTCATCTTCCCCGGCTGCATGCGGTGCCATGACGGCAACCACAAGGACCCCGTGGGAAAGGCGGTCACCAACGAATGCACGAACTGCCACATCATTCTCTCCCAGGGGAAGAGCGATCCCTCCGTTGAGCTGGACCTCGAGACCGGCCTTCAGTTCCGCCATCCCGTCAATATCGGCAATGCCTGGACAGGAGGCGCCTGCTACAATTGCCACAGTGGCATCCAGCCCTGACCGTTGCGGTGCACGGTGATGTTCAAGACATTGGAGCGCCAATTTTCCCAGGTCGCTCATGACACGCCCGGAAAGCGTTTCATCAATTATTACAAGCGCAGGAGAGCGGTACGCAAGGGGCATCCCTTCAAGCGTATGCTCTATATCCTTCCCGGGATAGTGCTCATCGCGGCAGGTTTTTTCCTCGGCTTTCTCCCCGGCGCACCCGGTATCTTCCTCGGCATACCGGGGCTTGCGCTCATCGCAGCACAGTTCCGCGTCGTCGCGGCGCTGCTCGACCGCGGCGAGCTGGTGCTGCGGAGGATACTGCACCGGGAGCGCAAAGAGAAGACATAACAAGGAGCGTCCGCGCTCCGGCACTCCCGATCGTTTATAATAGTTCGAGGTACGCGGGCATGCGCTTTATTCTTTTCATCACCGCAGCCTTTGTCATGGGCTGCATTGCAGCGATACCTGCCGGTCCTGTGCAGATAGAGGTCATTCGAAGATCGATCCACGGGCATGTGCGGGCAGCGCTGATGTTCATTTTCGGCGCCTTCTGTGTCGATGTGTTCTACGGTACCATCGCCTTTTTCGGCATAGCGCCGTTCCTCGAACGTAAAGAAGTGATGGCATGGTTCGGGCTCATCGGCGGCGTTATCCTCATCATCCTCGGCATCCTCGGCATACGGCACAGTGCAAAAGAGGAGGAGATCAACGCCGGCTCGCTGCTCCTGAAAAAAAAGCGCTGGTCGCTCCTGGGCGGAATATCGCTCTCGGTCATGAACCCCGTAATGATCTTGTGGTGGCTCACCAGTGCGCACCTTTTCAGGGAAATCGGTCTGATCCCCGTGCTTACCAGCGACTTCGCCGCCTCGTTCATCATCGCAGGCAGCCTCGGACTCGCCTCCTATCTTGTAGCGCTCTCCCTCTTCATCAACTGGGCAAAAAAATATATCTCTCCGCCGACCATCCGGAAGATAAATTTTGTCTTCAGCATCTTCCTCCTCCTCCTCGCCACCTATTTCATCATCTCCTCCTTCAGACACCTCGCAGTTGCGGGCTGACTATCCGCTTACAAAGCAATGAAAGCAACGGGCACCTTTGATATCCGAAGGACAGAGTAAAGACGTTTATCATTCCGTGGGAACTACAGAACCGCTGTGTGCAAAAGAGGGCGGGGAAGGGCACTACGTCCGTCTTAATTATACTGAATGGCGATCTTGTAATCGACCCGCGTATGGCCCGCGGCATTATTGCCGGGACAGACGATCTCGCCGCTGTCCGACTCCCGGCGGCCCCGCACCATGGTGGTGATCACCGGCTCGAGGTCGAACCCCCCTTCGACACAATCGTGCTTCAGGCATTCCATAAGGAAATAAGCGGCACTGCCGGGGAAGAAGTTGACTGTCCGCTGTATGAGCGCGGAAGCCGAGCCCTTCTGGTAGTAGTTCATGGTAATTACGACGGACGCAACCTCCGGATAGCGGCCGGACATTGTGCCTGCGTCAAGCTTCTGCTGCCGCCGTTCGGCGCGCTCGGCGCTCTTCTGTTTGCTGATCATTGTTCCCCCTCGAAAGAAAAATCCCCCTGCGGAGCGCAGGGGGCGTTCAGTTCAGTATGATTTCTTACTGCCGTACCACATTCACTGCCTTGGGGCCCTTGGGGCCCTTCTCGGTATCAAAGCTGACCGCGTCGCCCTCGGTGAGGGACTTGAAGCCGTTGCCCTGAATGGCGGAATAATGCACGAAGACATCGGTGCCGTCTTCACTGGTAATAAAGCCGAACCCCTTTGACTCATTGAACCATTTTACTGTTCCGTTTGCCATTTCATAACCTCCTTTTATGAATTAGAGCCTCAGAAGAAGCAGGAGAAACAAAAAGGCCACAAAGCTAAAAGTCTTTGTGGCCTTGTGTGGACATAAAAACTTCCGAAACTCTTTTGATAGCATATCATTTTTACGGCTGATTAGCAACTACAAGGAATAGTTTGTCAAGCCAATTTAGAAATGTCCTGTTTTTACCAAAATAGAAATGTCCGGTTTATGCCGCCGCCGTCTGCGGGGCTTTTCGCTTGTCGCGGTTGATGTTGAACTTCCGCCAAGGATGATCCTTA
>JBFMCP010000007.1:0-91378 GCA_040754455.1 Nitrospirota bacterium | reverse complement strand
TGATGAGACCGTTCGGCGCGAACTCCAGCGCTTAGGCTATATATGGAAACGCCCTCGGTACGTACTTGCACCCGATCCCGATCGGGAGAAAAAAAAGAAAAATCATCTGTAAGATCAGAGGATTGCCCCCTCGCAGTGTGCTGTTGTTTGAGGATGAGACCGATCTGCTGCTGTTTCCCCCCCTGCGCTCGATGTGGTCTCTGAGAGGACGGTCGGCAGAAGTTCTCCTGCAGGTGTTAACCGGCGTGCAAAATTGACCCACTTTAGGCCGTAATCGGCGTCCAAAATTGACCCACCTCAGCGGATACTGCATGCTCTCTGTAATGAAACAGAGAGGAGTACATGAAAGGAGATGCTGATAGTGGAAACCATCCGTAAGATTCGTGTCGCGTACCAGAGGGACAAGAGGTCGATCCGGCAGATAGCCCGTGAGTTCAACCTGTCCCGTAACACCGTAAAGAAGGTCCTCCGAGGCAATGCCACCGAGTTCGTCTATGATCGCAAGGCACAACCGATGCCGAAGCTTGCCCTCTTTCAGACCATGCTGTCGGGGTATCTTGAAGCGGATGCCGCAAAGCCTTCCCGGCAGCAACGTACTGCCGTGGTGCTCTTTGAAGAGCTGCAACGCCAAGGCTTTGAAGGCGGCTACGATAGCGTGCGGCGCTACGTTCAGAAGTGGCGGAAGTCTGAAGAGGGCAAGAAGGCTATAGCATACATCCCGCAGACCTTTGATCCGGCAGAAGCGTTTCAGTTCGACTGGAGCCATGAACTGGTTGAGCTCGGAGGGGTTGTCCTCAAAGTGAAGGTGGCCCACTTCCGGCTCTGCTATAGCCGGATGCAGTTCTGTGTGGCGTATCACCGCGAGAGCCTTGAGATGGTGCTTGATGCCCATATGAGAGCCTTCGAGTTCTTTGGCGGCGTTTGCCGCAAGGGCATCTACGATAACCTCAAGACCGTCGTGACCAAGATCATGATGGGCAAGGACCGGCAGTTCAACCGCCGGTTTCAGACCATGGCATCCCACTATCTGTTTGAGCCGGTAGCCTGCACTCCGGCAGCAGGCTGGGAGAAGGGACAGGTGGAGAATCAGGTCAAATTCATTCGTCAGCGCCTATTCGTTCCCCGGTTGAAGTTTGCCGATATCGAGGAGCTTAACCAGTGGCTCCAGGACCGATGCCGGACCATTGCCGCCGGGCATAAGCATCCCGAGTTCAAAGACCGCACTGTGGCTGAGTACTTTGCCCTGGAGAAGGAGCATCTGATGGCAGTAAGCTCACCCTTCGACGGCTATAAAGAGATACCTGCCCGAGTATCGACCACGGCACTGGTTGCCTATGACCGTAACCGCTACAGCGTCAATGCCTCTGCCGTCGGCAGGACGGTAATGCTGCGGGCTTATGCAGGCCGTATTGTCATTGTTCATGACGGTACGGTAGTGGGTGAGCATAGCCGCCAGTTTGGCCGCGATAAGGTTGTCTATGATCCCTGGCACTACGTTGATGTGCTCAAACATAAACCCGGAGCCCTGCGTAACGGAGCACCTTTCAAGCATTGGGAGCTACCTGCGCCACTTGCTGAAGTGAGGCAGGCTCTCTCCAGGAGACCTGATGGGGACCGGCAGTTCGTAGGCATTCTGGGAGCGATAGCCATGTATGGACTGAAAGCGGTAACGGAGGCATGCGCAGAGGCTCTTGCCTCAGGACTCTATAGCCGTGACGTGGTGTTCACTATCCTGTCACGCCCTCATGCTTCTGTGGAGATGGCAGAGTGTGAGCTTCCCTCGCATCTGCCAGTCCTGAAGGAGCCGCCCCTGGCAAACTGCAACCGCTATGACGAGCTGCTCTGTGGAGGCACCTGTGCTCAGGGATAAGCTTATGGAGACAATGGAACAGCTGAAGCTGCATGGTATGAGGAGTGCTCTTGATGAAGTGCTGGCAGGAGGCATAAAGCAGCGCCGCACGCCGGAACGAATGCTGATGGATCTTCTGGAGGCCGAAGTGGGGGAGCGTACTGCCCGAGGCATCCGGTACCGCCTGGGACTGGCACGCTTCCCCGTGGACAAGGATCTTGACCGATTCGACTTCAGCAGTTCCGGGGTTAATGAGGCACAGGTCCGCTCTCTGTATCAGGGAGGCTTCCTCTCCACACACAGTAACATCATCTTCATCGGGGGCACCGGTACTGGTAAGACCCATTTGGCTATAGCCATAGCACGTCAGGCGATCAAGGAGGGCAGCCGAGGACGGTACTTCAATGTAGTGGATCTGGTTAACCAGCTTGAACAGGAGAAGATGGCCGGTCGAGGAGGCAAGCTGGCGGATAGTCTTGCTCGGCTCGACCTTGTGGTGCTGGATGAGTTGGGATATCTGCCGTTTTCAAAAAACGGCGGACAGCTTCTGTTTCACCTGATATCGAAGCTCTATGAGCGGACCTCGCTGCTGATCACCACTAACCTGACGTTTGGAGAATGGCCGCAGGTCTTTGCCGACAGCAAGATGACCACTGCCCTTCTGGACAGGGTGACGCATCACTGTGATATCATTGAGACCGGAAACGATAGCTGGAGAATCAAGACGAGAAACGCAAAGAAAAACGACCGCTAGGGGTGGGTCAAAATTGGACGCCGATGGTGGGTCAATATTCGATGCCGATTAACAACATCCCCATAGGCTCAAGCCTGAGTCCTTTTAAAACCTCTCCCGGGTGAGCCGGATTATGCATAGCCATTTTGTACAACCCTCCTTAATGGCAGTCCTCGTAGTTCACGACTTCTACATTGCCGTTTTCAAACCGGAAGGTAACGCGCCAGTTGGACTGTACCGTTACCGCCCAGATATCTTTTCTCTCGCCTTTCAGTTTGTGTAACCTCAGGGAGAGAACGTTCATGCCTTCGATCGAGCTCGCCGCGTCAAGGAGCGTGAGAATAAGCCTGAGCTGCTTTGCATGGATGGCCTGAATACCAGAGGTGCTTCCGGTACGGTAAAACCTCTCAAGTCCCTTGTGCGCAAACGACTTAATCATGCCTACATGTAACCTATCAGGTTACAAGCCGTCAAGAGCTTTCATACTGCTATCACCATAATGCTATTTCTGAGGGAAAGACGAACACCTCCGAAGCATGAATATTGAAGTGGAATAAGGTTTGTTGATGTATAATGAACACATACCATTTGAAAAGGAGAATATCATGCCTGTCGACATATTTTCGAGAAAGGATAAGGACTATAAGATTATTCCTGTTTCCGGGGTTTGGGGCGGTTTGACCCCTCATGGCCTTGTCAACTGTGAATTCTTCATTGAGAGACTTGAGCTTCCTGAGAGGATTGTCGTCGATGAAGCGGGGAAAGAAATTTCACAACACCCCAACCGCCAGTATATCACCAGAGAAATCATGATAGGCCTCATGATGCGCCCCGAGGTCGCCCGGTCAGTCGGCGAGTGGCTCATTCAAAGGGCTGAAGAGGATGAGCGATTACGGCAATCACAAAAATAAGCAACAAAGGCATTCCAGCATAAAAAATGCACCTTAATGTTCCTCGTATATGGGGCAAGGAAGCTCCTTTGTCCGGGGGATCTTCGTCAGAAAATTGTCATTGCTTCGTCAGAAATATGGCTCAATAATACACATTTTCGCCGGACGACTTCGACCTCTTCTGCTTCTTTTCACCGTTCACACCCTCCTGAATTGATCAGTTTGCGTTATAGGAGAGGAAGCATTGCTTTATGGCACGTCATTTGCAATATTCAATAAAGGCAATCATTATGAGAAAAAGAATTCTTATTGTCGATGATGAGTCGCTCATCCTTCTCGTGCTCTCGAAACTCTTAGCAGCCGAAGGCACTGAGATCACTACAGTCACGAACGGAAAAGATGCTCTGCGCGAAATCGCTGCGCACCATTACGACCTCTGTCTTCTCGATGTATATCTTCCCGACCTGAACGGCGTGAATATCATGCAGCGGATAAAGGATATCTCCCCCCATACCAAAGTCGCGATTATGTCAGGGAGCTACCTTGACCATTCCGTGAGGAGGGTGATCAAAGAAAACGCCTTTTGCTTTATCTCAAAACCCTTTGAACTCTCTGAAGTAAAGGCAATGGCAGGCCGCGCTCTCGAGGCAGCCCCTCTCGCTCACTGATACCTTCCGGCATCAGCAGTTCTTCGTTTCCGTCAATAAGCGGAACAGCATAACCACTGCAGGATTTACGTGATGCATGCAGGGAGGGAAAATAATCGGGGCGAGCCGATTCGAACGGCCGACCTCTCGCACCCCAAGCGAGTGCGCTAACCAGACTGCGCTACGCCCCGAAATGGAGGTGAAGTATCTCTCTGAGCCTTGACTTCACCAGGGTAAGAATCTTCTCGGCATCGGCACTGACAACTGGCCTTTCCGTTTGCTGCTCTCTTTCGGTCACCTCCACCGGGGGAGTTACCGTTTCCGGTTCTCCTGCTGGATCGCCGAATCTACGCCGTACGCCGTCAATCGTATACTTTTCTTCGTAAAGGAGCTTTTTGATCTGCAGGATCAGATCAATATCCGCCTTGGTATAGATGCGCTGTCCTGACTTGCTTTTTCTCGGCTTGAGAAAAGGGAATTCTGTTTCCCAGTATCGCAGTACATAGGACTCAACGCCGACGAGCTTGCTGACCTCCCCGATCTTATAGAAAAGCTTTTCGGGGAACAACCTCAACGGCTGAGGTGACTTGTATGCTCCAGGCATCATGAACAGTATATTCCAAAGACTCCCTTAAAATAAATGGCGGGAATCTTAGAGCCCTTTTTCAACAGCCTCTTTCAGCTGGTCGCTCGCCTTGAAGGTAACCACCCGGCGCGGTGTGATCTCCACCTCTTCCTTTGTCTTGGGATTCCTTCCGACGCGCGCATTCTTTTTCCTGACATTGAAGGTGCCGAAGCCGGAAACCTTAATGGACTCCCCCTCTATCAGGGTCTGCTTGATGGAGTCGAACACCGTCTCGACAATGTTCTGGGCCTCGTTTCTCGGAAGTCCCACCTTCTCAAACACAAAATTCACAATATCCGCTTTTGTCATAAGCACCTCACGTTCTTCAAATGCATTGCAGTGAACACATCTGACCGACCGTTTTTGTATCGGCCTTTAATTGTATCTTACTCGCTTCCCCGATTGTCAAGTATTTCAACCATATTTGTCTTATATAAAGATTCATACAGTTTTGTTCGCTTGTCAAGCATTTCTTTGTTTTCCATGATCTTATACGGTGGCGGCGTTGTTTGACTATCCAACACGCTTTCTGGTATCTTTGAAGATACGTTGTATCTCAACCCATATTCAAGAGGCGGACATGAAGAACAACAATAAAGGAAAAGCGGACAAAGAGAGCTCAGAAAGGGAGAGGAAGCTCCAGGAGATCAAGAAGAAACTGGTCGAGCAGAAAGAGGCCCTGCTTTCAGAAGCAGGAACCGCGCTCAACACCCTTCCCGACGAGAGCATCTTTCCCGAAATGGGCGACCAGGCCTCGGCGGAAATCGACCGGAACTTCATGCTGCGGTTGAGAGGGAGAGAGAGAAAACTGCTCAAGAAAATCGAAGAGGCGATCGAAAAGATCGATGCCGGCACGTATGGTATCTGCGAGATATGCGGCGAAGAGATCAGCATCAAGCGGCTCGAGGCCAGACCGGTCACCACCATGTGCATCGATTGCAAGACCGAGCAGGAGGAAGAGGAAAAGCTCAGGGAGCGCTAAGCGGCATCCCCCCGGCCACGCTCCTTCAGTTCGTATTTCTGCTTCAATGCCTCACCCGCCAAGTTAAAGCAAAAGGCGACCACCGATAGTGCAAGTCCCGGAAACACCACCATCCACGGAGCAGTAAGAATATACGTTCTGTGCGCACTGATCATTGCCCCCCAGGTGGGCGCGGGCGGTTGCGCTCCAAGCCCCAGGAAACTCAGGGTCGCCTCGGTAAGCATAAAGCCGCCAAGCTTTATTCCCATCATCACCAGCGCAAGAGGAATACAGAGGGGCGCAATATGGATGAAGAGTATGCGTGCGGTGCTGCACCCCACCGCTCTCGCTGCATCAACAAAGGCCATACTCTTTAGGGTAAGCACATGCCCTCTCACCAATCGTGCAAAGGAGGCCCAGCCCACCACCGTCAATGCGATCATCACCGTATAAAGTCCCGGCGGCAGGACTACTGAAATGGCGATAGCCAGGAGCAGGGAAGGGAACGAGAGAATGAAATCGACCACCGACATGACCACTGCATCGAACTTTCCGCCAAAGTAGCCCGATGTCAATCCTACGATAAATCCGATGGCTGCGGATACCGATGCAGCAATCATCGCCACCCCTATGGATATCTTCGCCCCGTAAATGACCCTCGAAAAGAGGTCCCTTCCCTTGTTGTCCGTTCCGAAGGGATGCTCAAAGCTCGGCGGCATTCTCAGTAATTCGAGATCGATCCTGCCCGGATCGTGGAGTGGGAGCAGGGGAGCGAGGAGCGAAAGCGCAAAGAAGAGGAGTATGATCAAGAGAGGGACCGACAGTTTCGGCGTGCTCAGAACTCGTTGCAAGGGCATCGGATCACTCTTTCCCATGCAGCCGGATCCTCGGGTCGAGATAATGATACACGATATCCGTGATCAGGTTGATCATAACGAACACAATAGTCCCTATGATGATGCATCCCATGATGACAGGATAGTCTCTCTTCAGAATGCCTTCCATGGTAAACCTCCCGATGCCGTCCCAGCCGAAGATGGTCTCGGTCACCACCGCCCCGTTCAGATAACTGCCGAAATCAAGTCCTATAATGGTAACGATCGGAATGACCGCGTTTTTAAATACATGCACCGCCCGTATGCGCAGCAGCGAGACTCCTTTCGCGCGGGCCGTGGTAATGTAAGGCATCGCCAGGATATCCGCTACCGTTGTTTTGGTCACCCGTATCAGAGTTGAAGTGGCGGGGATGGACAGCACAAAGGCAGGGAGCACAAGAAATTTGAAGCCTCCCGTTCCCGACGGAGGGAAAAGCTTCAACGTGAGGCTGAAGAGAATCATAATCATGATCGCGCTCCAGAACACAGGAATGCTCAGTCCCCCGATAGAGAGCGCGTTGATACACTGTTCTACAAGCCCTCCCCTGCGATACGCCGCAATAAAGCCCAGGAGGATACCGCCGGGAATAGAGATGAGCATCGCCGCAAGGGCAAGTCGCAGGGTGTTGGGAAACTTCATGAGGATATCCGCGAGCACCTCTCTATTGGTATGATACGATCTCCCGAAATCTCCTTGCATCAGCAATTTCAGATATCCGACATACTGAGCAAGAACACCCTCGTCCGCACCAAGCTCCCTTCTGATGCTCTCGATCACCTCGGGGCTCGCCCGCTCACCAACGAGACTCAGTACAATATCGCCGGGAAGGGTCTTGAGGAGCAGAAAGGCAAAGAGGGTAATGCCCAGCAGCAGCGGAATGAGAAGAAGCAATCGTTTGAAAATATATGTTGTGATGCGCCACCTCAACGTCGTGCCAGATTTCGTTCTGGTCCTTATAGTATCACGAGAGAGGTGGTGCTATCCAGATTTCTGGGCAGTACCACACATTGCCTGCACACGAGCAATGTGATATGCTTGTACTATACCACCCGGGAGTACCGCCATGAGAATAGAAAGCACTATCTACCCCCGACAGGTCGTTTCAATAAGTGCACAGAATGAGCCCTTTGTGGCTCCTGTGGAAACAAACAATATAGGGCATACGCCACCTCTCTTGCCCGTAACGAGGAGCAGGGGGAAGAGCACTCAGGCCCCATTTACCACGGAAGCTGTTGCAACGGATACGGTGGTCCGCTCCGCTCAAGCCGAGGCCACTGAGGAGACGGGCGTTTATCATCCTTCGAGGGTGATCATACGAGGCGACGAGGATGCCTTTGTCGATATCACAGAAATCCTCACCCCGGAGGAGCTGAAAGAAGCAGAACGGGCGGCAGCTCTCGGAGTGAGAAAAGAGATCATCGAGCATAACTATCATCCCGACCTCTCACCAAAATCCCTCAATCTCTCAATTTACGTTTAAAATTACTGCACAACAGAAGGGGCGGGAGCGCATCAATAAAAAAGGGATAGCCCTTTGCAGAACTATCCCTTCTTGCCAAGGAAAATACCCCAGCCGGGCAACAGCCCGCTATCTTACCGCATCTTTAAAAGCCTTACCGGCGGTAAATTTCGGGACCTTTGCAGCAGCAATCTTGATAACCGCACCAGTCCTCGGATTGCGTCCCTTTCGCGCCTTTCTCTTCGAAACCGAGAAAGTACCGAAACCGACAAGGGTAACCTTCTTCCCCTTGCTCAGCGCGCCCTTTACCGTGTCCAATGCAGCATTGAGCGCCCTTTCTGCATCCGCCTTCGTGAGATGCGCCGATGCTGCGATCTTCTCAATCAAATCCGCCTTCGTCACGTCTTCCTCCTTATTGCATTAGTAAGATCACAACTCCTTTGTTGCACAACAACAAAACGTCAATCAGCAGAGGTCCCCCTATCACCACCTTTCACTATCAATGACCTGCGCTGCAGAGCGATGTAATGTTGTTCGAAGAACGGGAAAACTACGGTGACGAAACTATCCCCTCTTCGGCAGCCTGGCTACCATTGACTGTTAAACAGCCCTTAGGTCGTAGGCTTTGCGTCCCGTCCTTTCGGATGGTTTGCCCTTTCGAACAAGGTCATAGAGCATGAGAGCGTAGGAATTTTATAGGTTCTCTCTTTTTTTGTCAATGGAGCAGGTCACAACATTGACGCCATTCCCTTGCTGTCAATTTTACTGTCAAAAAAGAAGGGAGCATGATAAAAGAGAAATCGGTGAGGGGCTTGGAGCGATAAATAACTAAGGAGTACATAAGTAAGGTGTCATTCCCGCAAGCAGAGCGCGTCGGGAATCCTTCAGGAAAGAAAGGTTCCGGACAAGCCGGAATGACAAACAACGGTTCTCTTACTTATGAACCCATTCGTAAATAGGTTCCGGTGCCCCGTTTTCACGGGGACGACGTCCGGATTCCGGGTCAAGCCCGGAATGACGAACGAGCGCAACTCGTGTTAAGATTTTAATTTTCTTGCCACCCTTTGCCCATAGCCTACTTCTTCTTAGCGTATCCAATCCCCTTCAGCGCCTCCTCGATCTCGCCGAGGATCGCAGGATCATCGATGGTGGACGGCATGCGGTATTCCTGTCCGTCCGCAATCTTCCGCATGATGCCCCGCAGGATTTTGCCCGAACGCGTCTTTGGAAGCCGCGCGACAACCGCGGTTTCTCTATAGCAGGCGATCGGACCGATCTGGCCGCGTACCATCTGGACAAGCTCCTCTTTGATCTTTTCGCTGTTGCCGTTAGCACCGGCCTTCAGTACAATGAATCCCACCGGGAGCTGTCCCTTGAGGGAATCAGCAGCACCGATCACCGCGCATTCGGCAACTGCAGGGTGCTTTGCAATGATCTCTTCCATGGCACCCGTCGAGAGCCGATGTCCGGCGACATTGATCACGTCATCGACACGTCCCATGATGAAGGTATATCCCTCTTCATCCCTGTACCCGCCGTCGCTCGTGAAATAGTATCCCGGGAACATGCTCATGTACGATGTCATGAACCGCTCATCGGCCTGCCAGAGCGTGGGAAGCGTTCCCGGCGGCAAGGGGAGCTTAATGGCGACGAGGCCTTCCTGGTTCGGTCCGAGCTCCTTGCCGTTGCCGTCGAGGACCCTGACATCGTATCCGGGCACCGGTTTGGTCGAGGAGCCTGGCTTGATCGGGAACTGTTCTATGCCCATGCAATTGGCCGTAATCGGCCATCCTGTCTCCGTCTGCCACCAATGGTCAATCACAGGACACTGCAATAAATTATGCGCCCAGTGGTAGGTGTCCGGATCGAGCCGCTCTCCGGCGAGGAAGAGATATTTGAATCCCGAAAGATCGTATTTCCTTACATACTCACCATTCGGGTCCTCTTTCTTTATGGCGCGAAACGCGGTCGGTGCAGTAAAGAGCGCTTTCACGCCATGTTGCGAGATGACTCTCCAGAAGGCACCGGGGTCAGGCGTGCCGACGGACTTGCCCTCATAGAGGATCGTTGTGCATCCGGTCAGGAGCGGCCCATAAACAATATAGGAATGCCCCACAACCCAGCCCACGTCGGATGCGGCCCAGTACACCTCTCCGGGCTTCATGCCGTATACATGTTCCATGCTCCATCGCAGAGCCACAGCGTGGCCGCCGTTGTCTCTCACCACGCCTTTCGGCATGCCGGTCGTGCCGGAGGTGTAGAGGATATAAAGGGGATCGGTTGCCTTGACAGGGACACAATCCGCCGGCTCTGCCCTTGCCGCCAATTCCTCCCAATCGAGGTCCCTGCCCGATATCATTTCAGCCTTGATCAATGGCCTCTGGAAGATCACGCACGTTTGAGGCTTATGGGAGGCAAGCTCAATGGCCCTGTCGAGCAAGGGCTTGTACTCGATGAGCCGCTTCACTTCAATGGCACCAGATGCGGAGATGATCACTTTCGGTTTTGCGTCATCGATCCTTATGGCGAGCTCATTGGATGCGAAGCCGCCAAAGACCACCGAATGGATGGCGCCGAGGCGCGCGCAGGCGAGCATGGCGACGACCGCCTCGGGGATCATCGGCATATAGATAACGATCCGGTCGCCCTTTTCGACACCGAGGCCCTTGAGGACGCCTGCGAAACGCGCCACCCTGTCCCGCAGCTCACGGTAGGTAAATTTCTGAACCTGGTTGGTTACCGGGCTGTCGTAAATCAGTGCAACCTGGTCCGCCCTGCCACCTTCGACATGACGGTCGAGCGTGTTATAGCAGGTGTTCATCTCACCACCTGCAAACCAGCGGTAAAACGGCGGATTCGTATTATCAAGCACCTTGTCCCACTTCCTGTACCAGGATAACGCCTCAGCCGCTTCTCCCCAAAAGCCGTGAGGATCCTGTATGCTCTTCCTGAAGATCTCCTCGTACCTGCCCATCGTTTCCTCCATTACAGCATGTTATTTTGTATGATAGCTGTCAGCTCTTCAATACGCAAAACCGTCCAAACAGTGTCACCTGCCTGAACGGTTGCCTCGGCTGAATCCTGCGAGCATGCTACTTCAGCGGTGCATACGCGCCTGCTCTCAGAATGCTGTACTTGCCGAGATAGATACCTACCAGCTCCATAAGCAGTGCTATGTAATATAAAGAGCGGTAGGCGCCGAAATCAAGATTCAGAAAAAGCCCTGCAATGAGGAGAAAAAGCGGTACCACCAGACCGACGATAATAGTCCCGCCAATGAATACAGGAGAAAATGCTCCTGTTGTAAGAAAAGTTACCGATATCTTTTCTGCGCCTCCGTGCAGTGCCTTGATCACCAGCGCCGTCATGAAAAGGAGTAGTACGATCAGAACGAGTATGGTGTTTATTTTTATCAATGCGTTATCAGCGGCTCCCGGCAGAGCAATGATACTCATAAGGAGCACCTGAATCGCCATGCCGCCCATGACGCCCTGGAGGAAGAAAAGCACCGGCTCGAGCGTAGAACGCCAGAAGGGAATGGCCTTGACGATCGAGATCATAAAGCCCGGATAGGCCGCAAACAAGACGGCGGAGAGGATGCTCATCAATTTGAGTAGGGCGTTCACTGCCGGGCCGCTCAGAATTGGCAGGTCCGCAGCTTCAGAAAGTGCGTAGAGCAGCCCGAAAAGGCTGAACATCGCATTGAAGAGGAACCCTCTGCTGATCCATGAGGTCCTCAGGTTGATGACCGCTCTCCAGAACCGCTCCATCCTTCCGAGGAAGAGGAGATGCGCTACGCCGTAGCCTATCAGATTGAGCGCCAGGGCTACCCAATAACCCGGAACATAATCGGTGAGCACTGATGAGATAAAGAGCCCCGGGCATACGGCCCCGAAGAAGATCGCCGGGATGAGGAGGAAGTCCCGTATTCCCCGCTCACCTTTTCCTGTCCACTCCTGCTGGAACATGTTGTGTCGCTGCGCTGTTATCATGGCTCACCTCTTCCTTGGCAGATAGTACACTGATGGTTCTGTTCCGAGCTCCTGCTTCAATGCAAACCCTTTCCGCTCCCTGATGAGATTCGATACCATACTGGCCGGGTCATTCAGGTCTCCGAAGTAGAGCGCTTTGCCGATGCATGAGATAACGCACATGGGGGTTGCCGCAGGGTCTTTACCGGGCTCCAGCCCTTTTGCAAGGCCCTCATCGATCCGTTTCTGGCAGAAATCGCACTTTTCGACCGTCCCCACCTGGTGCTCTTTATATCGCATGTTTTCCCAGAGGTTGCCGTTCTCAGGGAAATACCGCTTCTCCACACCGAGAAACGTCCTCGCCTGGTAGGGGCACACGAGAGCGCAATATCTGCAGCCCATGCATTTATCCTGATCAACAGTGACGATACCGTCGGCGCGCCTGCGGGTCGCTCCCGTCGGACAGGCCTTCATGCACTCGGGTTCATTGCAGTGCATGCACCTGAGCGAGAAGAGCATTCTCTCCACTGCAGGAAAGCTTCCGGTCTCCTGCTCAATAACGCGGCACCGTACCACATCGGGACCGAGGCCGTGGTACACCTTGCAGGAGAGCGTGCAGGTCTGACATCCCGTGCATTTCTTCATATCTATCACCATTCCCCATCGTTTCATATCAGTGCTCCTTGTATATTTTCACTCTGACGATGTCACAGCTGCTGCCGCCGGCATCGAACAGTTCCTGGTCGGGCTCTATCAGTTCATTGATGCTGGGGATGTTCAGGTCTTTTGCAAAGGGCATGGCCCAGTTGCCGAATTGCCCGGTGAGCACCACAGTGTCCGGCCTGATTCCTTCCCTGACGATTGCCGTGCATTTCTTTCTTTTGAGAGGTGACTCGATCACAATAGTGTCACCATCCTGTATGCCTTTTTCCGCTGCAATCTTTGTATTGATGACCAGACCGCCGAAGCCGGTAACATATTTAGCCATTTCAGCCAGCACCGGCAGGCAGGTATTGCTTCCCCAGGCGAAATGCATGCTCCTCGTATTGATGAGGAACAACGGGTAATCATCAGGGTTCAGTCCCTTCTTCTTCAGGACATGGTCCCATTTCTTCGTGTAGTCCTCGCATTTCGGGAGCGCTTCGTATTCGCTCAACTGCTCCTCCCACCACCTGATGCCCTTTTCCTCAAGCCGTTTCTTCAGCTCCTCGCCGACGACCTTCAACCTTCCCTGGTAGGGGACCTCATACCTCAGTCCCCATTTCACCATAACGGGATGCAGGAAGTGGCGTATCAAAGGATACGGAACAGTAAAATATCCGTGCTTCTTGAACCACTCGAGGTCGTGCTCCTCTTTTCCGCCGGTGAGCAGTCTGACCGATGACCTGCAGAGTCCGTCCCATATCTCCTCCCTCGAATATTTCCTGCCGGGATCGAGCATATAGTTGTAGCCTTTTCCCTGAAGCCGTATACCGAGGATAACGCCTGCGTTAATGGCGTCGTTGTATTCCTTCAGAATGCCGGTCCGTGCAGAGAGTTCTGTACAGATATCGGTCATGTCCATGGTATTGTAAGGAAGATTTCCTCCGGGCTGCCGCAGACCGAATCCGTATTCTTCCCAATACGCCTCTGAGTGCGTCGACGGCCCCAGCCTGAAGAGCTGGAGACTCTCAAGATCGCTGCTTTCGGGGAGGATGATGTCCGCATACCAGTTCGTCTCGTCAATGGTATAGCCGAAGGCGACGATGTAGGGGAACTTCTTCGTCGTCTCGAGCATCATGTCCGTGTAGTACATCGACATGTTCGGATTTACTCTATAGATGATCCATACATCGGGGAAGGTCGGCTTGCTCCAGTTCTCGGGTGTCTCGTTGTACCAGAGCCATGCGTGAGGGACAGGGGAGAGAAACGGCGACCATCCGGTGTTGCCGACGAGAGGCACGAGCTCGGTATAGTGCGAGCGCGTCTTCTGGAGCTTTCCCCTACGCTCCGTATCCGTCGGGTTCAGGAAGTTCTGGAAGAACCCGTCTTCTCCCGGCCACACGCTCGACCAGCGGTCGTGGTGCGGGCGGTTGAGCCGCTGCGAGGCACCAACCGTGCCGCCGGGCACCTCGAGCGCACCAACCAGCATCGCCAGTATTGTCCTTGCCCAGCATGCCTGGTAACCGCCAGGGCCGTTGTTGATCGTCTTGCCGAGGCTTATGCCGACAGGCCGGTAGGGGAGCTTCTCTCCACATACCTCGATCTCTTCGCCTATGTGTGCATGCTCGACATACTCCCTTGCCATTCTCCGGATCGTAGAGGCCGGGAGATCGCATATCTTCGCAGCCCATTCTGGAGTGTAGGGCTTCATATGCCCGAGGAAAAGATCAAAGGAAGGTCTGCATGACGCCTCTTTGTATTCCCACTGCTCACCATCAGGCCCCTTTTCGATTGTGTTGGATACTCTATAGCTTCCGGTGAGGGCAGCGTCTTTTATGGTTGGATCATCATAGGCCTTAGCACAGTTGTCGACCGCATCCCACACCAGCACTTTTTCGCTCTCCCCGTCTTTCAGGTAATAGCCCTTCGGGCCGATGAGGTAGGGGCTGTTCGTCCGCTTCTTGATGAAATCGAGATCGCAGACCTTTTTCCAGCCCAGCTCATAGAGGATCGAATAGATCATCGCATACATGAACGGCGCATCGGATTTTGTCTTGAGCGGTATCCATTCATCCGAGGTCACAGCGCTCACCGAGAGGTGCGGCTCGGCCTGTATTCTTTTATATCCCCGTTCGCGGGCCTCGGCGTGGCGCATCACGCCCGACACTCCCGCAGAGGCATTGGTGTTGTGGCCGAAGGAGAGCGTCCATTTGTTCCGGGGAGTATCGGAAACAACGATGAAGCCGCGGTGCCAGAGCTCCCCATAGAGATGTTCGGAATGATAGCACTTCGAGCCCTCGCCGCCGCCGAGGGTGAAATCGACAGCACCCCATGCCGAAAGAAACGCAGGGAAGGTCCCGCCGTATGCTGCAGGCGCACCCGCCTCTCCCATAGAGACAGCGAGGCGCGGATATCCGCTTTCGTCGGTGAGCCCCTTTTGCCGGATCGCTTTCAATTTATCGGCAACGATGTCCAGCGCCTCATCCCAGCTGATCTCCTTGAATCCGGGATCTTCATCCTTTCCCTTTTTCGGGTTGGTGCGTATCATCGGATTTTTGATCCTGTTGGAGTTGTACATTTTCTGGACGAGCCCGTACGCTTTTACACATACCCTTCCCTGCCCGGGGCTGAACTTTTCGCAATCGAAATCAGGCTCGATACTCTTCACCACACCGTCTTCGACATTCATGACAAAAGGATCGGGCCCGTTGTAACACTGGTTGCAGTATGTCTTGACCTGCTGTATCATCTATTCCTCCTGTGAAATTCCCACGGTGCATGCTTCATACGAGAAAGATCGAGGGTACGGCGCATACTCGAGCAGATAGGCGAAGAATCCCATCAGTCCGGTCTTGAGCATTTCCCGGATATACACCTCGGAGAGAAACGCGGGGACATCTTCTATCCTCTTGCCTGACGCTCGAATGAGGTCAGCCCTGAGCCGCTCGACCATCTGCTGGAACTCAATGTTCTCCTTGAACATGCCGTTGATCTTATTGCGCGTGTTCTCTATTGCCTCTATGGAGTTGTCAATGAAGTCTTTCCAACTGCCTTGTAATTCCCCGTAGTGGGGCAGCAATATCCTCCCTGCCTGTATCGATCTGAGCGCCTCAAGAGAAGCAACCTCTTCAGCGAGATCAAAGATCGGAGGGCTCCCTGCGGGGATCGGAACATAATTGAAAGCCGGATATTGAAGGCACGCCATATCTCCGGTGATCATCGCTCCGGAGGATTCCTCAAAAAACGACACCTCGTCCGGGCAGTGGCCTGGCGTATGAATAACCCGTACTCGAACGCCGCCGCCCAGGTCGATAGTCTCTCCATCCGTCACCGGCACTACGCTGTCGTGCGGCACATCGTAGGCCATTCCGAACTTCTTAATGATTTCAGGCCTGAAGACCATGCGTGCGCCGCCGACGACCTTCGCAAAGTTGCGTATATAGAAAGCAGCCCTCTTGTGGATGACTACCTTTGCCTTTGGAGAATCCTTGAGAATCGCTCCAGTACCGCCGCTGTGGTCGAGGTGAAAATGGGTAAGGAGGACATAATCGATATTTGCGGGATCGAACCCGTTGTTCTTCAGCTTTTCTTTAATGATGGGAGCAGATGACGGAAAGCCCGGATCGACAAGTGCCGTCTTGTCCTTTCCTTTTATTAAATATGATGCAACGATCTTTTCCTGGCCGAATGCCTCGGTGTCGATTTCATAGATGTGCGGCGTTACTGCTCTCATGTGTCCTCCTCCTCGATTTTTAGCGGCGTACTACTACAGGAGGGGATATATCAATTCATATACCAACAGATTACAAAACGTAGCAGCAATTTGAAGATATTGTTTTTATTGATCATTTAATAATCGAAGGCTGTGCAGGACGGGTAAAACACTGCAATCCATTGCATTAAATGCAATAATTTGCATGCAATTTTTTGCAAACCAGGTCAACTAATGCCATACTTTTCGAGCTTATAATAGAGGCTTCTTATAGCGATGCCGAGTAGTTCAGCCGCTTTAGTGCGGTTGCCACCCGACTCTTTGAGTGCCTTTGAAATGGCAGAACGCTCCGCATCCTCGAGCGTTTTTTCGAGAGGCAAAATTGATGATAGTGTACGTGCAGGGACCTGAGGTATCCTGTCGCACTCAAGAGAAGGAATATGCTCCAGCCGCATCTCCGCATCCTGTGGCCGCATGTTGATCATTGCCCTGCCGAGGATGTTTTCGAGCTCTCTTACATTACCCGGCCAGTCATACGTAAGGAGGTAGGTAATGGCATCGTCGGAAAGCCGCTGCACCTGGCGACCGAATTCCTGATTGAGCTGATAGATGATATGTTCGGCAATCGGTTTAATGTCCTCTTTGTGCTCACGCAAGGGAGGAATAGAGAGAGGGATGACATTGAGGCGGTAGTAGAGGTCCTCCCTGAACGCGCCGGCACGCACCTTTTTTTCGAGATGCACATTCGTCGCAGCGATAACCCGCACATCGACAGGAACTGCACGGCTGCCGCCGACACGCACGATTTCACGCTCCTGCAGCACCCTGAGCAGCTTGCTCTGGAGCGAAGGAGTGACCTCCCCTATCTCATCGAGGAATATGGTGCCGCCATTCGCCTCCTCGAACAGCCCCTTGCGTCCTCCGCGCAGCGCGCCGGTAAAGGCGCCCGCCTCGTACCCGAAAAGCTCGCTCTCGAGAAGGCTCTCCGAAATGGCGGCGCAATTCACTCTCACGAACTGCCCTCTTCCGCGGGGGCTTGCGTTGTGAATGGCATGGGCGAAGAGCTCTTTTCCGGTGCCGCTCTCTCCTCTCAAGAGGACTGTTGCCGGTGTTTCGGCAGCGCGCTTCGCCTGTTCCTTGGCGCTCACCATGGCAGGGCTCGTGCCGATGATATCGTCCCAGGTATAGCGCGCCTCGAGATGGCGTATCAACCGCTGAGCGCGGTCAAGCTCCTTTGTCAGCGCCAGTATCTCGGAGATATCATGAATGACGCCGACGCTCCCCCTGATCTTTCCGTCGATCACTACTGGCGCGACGTTGACCACCACATCTCTTTTCAGAGGACCGACTTTCATCCGCACGTTGTGCACCGGTTTTCCGGTCCTCAGCACTTTCATATGCATACTCTCGCCTTCAGCGATGTCAATCGTAACCGGTTTATTGATGACCGCCTCCTTGGAGAGTCCGGTTATTCTCGTATAGGCGTGGTTCACGATAAGATTGTTGCCGTTCTCATCGGCTACGGAAATGGCATCCTTCGTCGATTCGATAATCGCCTCGAGGAGGCTGCGTGATTTCCAGAGATCGGAGACCTGCTCTGAAAGCAGTTTAACCTCAGTGTTATCCCTGAAGACCGCGACCGCGCCGGTCACCGCCCCGCTCTCGTCCCTGAGCGGAACCCTGCTGGTAAGGATGACCGTGCTCCCTATCGCCTGCTGCTGGTCCAGCTCGGGCTCTCCTGTTGCAAGTACCAGAGGAAGACGGGTATTGGGGATGACCTCGGCGGCAGGACGTCCGATGACCTCTCCGGCACACAGGCCGGTAATGCGTTCCGCAGCCTTGTTGAAAATAGTGATGACACCTTCACGGTCAACAGCGATCATACCGTCATTGGTGGAGTCGAGGATCGTCTCTATCTCTCTTTTCGAAAAAGAATCCAACATACTATTACTTTAACTCCAAAACTACACTTTATCCAGCAGAGGTTCTTATCTATATTAATGAAAGTGATTTTCTACTTTTTGATCTTTATCTCTGTCCCCTTGTCCATACTGTAGATTGGATAGACCTTATATCCTTTTATCCACGGCTGCTTGACGAGAAAATCGGTCCGGTGCCAGAAGGGAACCCACGGCGCATCGGATATAATAATCTCCTCCGCGCTCCGGTAATAATCATTCCGCTCTCCCTCGCCCAGTGCATACTGCCCCTTCTCGATCAATGCATCCACTTCCTTGTTGATGTACCGTGTCCTGTTGCCCGCAGGACCGAAATTGGAGGAGTGGAATAACGGAAAGAGGAAATTCTCCGCATCGGGATAGTCGGCCCACCAGCTGAGCCAGAAGAGATGGGGTTCACCTCTATTGATGGCATCCTTATAGGCGCTCCACTCAAGCTGTTTGATCGAGACATTGACCCCCACTTCCTTCAGATATGATTGTATGATCTCGGCCAGATCGACCACCTCTTGATCGGCAGTAACATACAGGCTCACCGAGACTCCCCGGAAGCCCTCTTTCGTGATAATCTCCCGTGCCCTCTTCGGGTCATATATGAAGACTCCTTTTGCATCTTCGCTTACGGTCCATTTTCTGAGCAGATCGGGTACAGGGCCGATTGCCGATCTCCCTCTCTTCTCATAGAAGGTTTTGAGAATTTTCTCCCTATCGATGGCATGAGCAACGGCCCTCCTGAGTGCAGCATTATTGAAGGGGGGCTTCGATGCATTGAATCCGAGATAATACGTATTGAGCCCCTGGAGCGACAGGAGATGCTCACTCCACTTCTTGTCATTTCTGAATTTTGCATAGGCCGACGCAGGGAGCGAAAGCACATCGAGATTGCCGAGCTCGAATTCGGTGACCGCTGTCAGGTCCTCGGGGATCACCTTATAGATAATACCCCTCACGCAGGGCTCGCCTTCAAAATAGCTTCTATTCTTTTCGAGCACCACCTCCCTGTTGGGCAGCCACTGCTTCAGCACAAAAGGCCCGGTGCCCGAGGGCTGGCTCGAAAAATCGACTCCCCGCCGTTCAACCTCCTCCCTGGGGACGACATAGGCGGCGGTCATGGTGAGCATGCCGAGGAAGGGAGAGAAAGGCTTGCCCAGCCTTATCTCAAAAGTATAATCATCAACAATTCTGAAGCCAGTCACCTCTTTTGCCTTTCCCTCACGAAATTCCCTGGCCCCTTCGGCTTTGTCGAGCACCCAGAGATTGGGCGACTTTGTTTTGGGATCGAGCACTCTCTCATACGAATATTTAAAATCCTCTGCCCTCACCTCGCGCCCATTGGAGAATCGAACCCCCCTTTTGAGGTAAAAGAGATAGGTACGCCCGTCCTTCGATATTTCCCACTGTTCCGCAATATCAGGGGCAATACCAAGATTATCATCCAGCCTGACGAGCCCGTTGAAGATCTTGGCAGCAATGGTTGCGCTCATAACATCAGTAATCAATGCCGGATCGAGGGAGGACGGGTTAGCATTGATGCGATAGTAGACATGGTCATCAAGTCGGTTCGAGGAGGTGCAGGTGGTGAGAAAGAGGCACAGGTTAAGGCTGAGGATCAGAACAAAAAAAGCCTTTTTAAAATAAATCATGGTGAATTATATCATAAGCACCAAATCCCAAATACCACATTACAAAAACACATTTGATATTTGGGATTGGGGGCTTGGTATTTGATTATATTCCGAGTGCTTTTCTCTTTTCCGCAATATGCGCCATGAGGCCCTGTGCTGCCTTTATCGGATCGACCTCTACATAGGCTTTGCCACCGGTCAGTTTTTCGATGTCTTTGGTCAGGACCTTTGTCGCAACAGGGCTGCCGAGGATCCTCGGTGACGGCGCGATATGCACCAGAAGGCCGAGCGCGAGCAGCCATGTGCCGATGACCACGGCCTTCTCCTGCACCAGCTCCGGCGCAGAGCCGGCGACAGGCAGCTGACTGACTTTCACGCCGAGCCTCCCTGCCAGCGCACCCAGCAACGTGGCAATACGCGAATTATCGACACAGGCGCCCATGTGCCACACCGGCGGGAGCGGCATACCGAGGCCGGCAGCATCGCCAAGGGCGGTGAGCACGGCCTTCAACCCTTCGCCGCAATAGTCATTGGTCGCAGCGGAGTCAAGGAGACCTGCCTGCGCTGCGATGTGCGCGGTACATCCCGTCGTCACAATCAAGACATTGTTCCTGAGCAATTCCTCCATCATTCTCTCGGTCATGAAGGTATCTCTCAACTTGATATTCGAACACCCAGCAATACCGACTGCACCGTAGATGTTTCCGTTTACGATGTTATCGATCACCGGCTTCAGAGGATCAGCCTCATTGACTTTCTTGAGCACCTCGATAATTGTCTCAACCGAAAAGCCGACGAAGGCCGATGATTTCTCTTCAGGGATAGCAACTTCTTTTCCCTTTCGCGCGGTAAAAGCATCAATCGCCATCGAAACGATTTTCTTTGCCTCTTCATCAGCGCTTTCAGGCTCGAAGGCGACATGGACAGCGCCGGGAATTTTAACAAACGGTTCCGTCGTGATGAACGTGGTGGCATAGCACTCTGCAACTTTAGCGAGTGACGGCCAGATACACTGGACATCTACGACCATCGCATCTACTGCGCCCGTGAGGAGCACCATCTCCGACTGCAGATTATGTGCTGCCATAGGGACATCGTGCCGCATGGTGAGCTCATTGCCGGTGCAGCAGACTCCCACGACGTTGATGCCTTTTGCCCCTGCATTCGAAGCCTCCTTTTCGAGCTTGCCTGCCCACTCGAGGATCTTTTCCGAAAGCAGCGGATTGTGACCATGCACCGCTATATTCACCGCATTCTTCTCAAGAACCCCTATGTTCGCTTTGATCTTCTTCACCTTCGGAACACCGAACATGATATCCTGCAGGTCAGTGGCCATGTGGAGCCCCGCGTACCCGTCGACAAGCCCCATCCTCAAGCAGGCGAGCAGCAGATTAACCGGATCGGCATCGTTGCCCATGGAGGAGCGGTGCATCGCCTCTTCGATTTCATTATGTGCATTGGAGACGAGGATGCCGAGCGACTTCCACATCTCCTGCTCTTTCTGGGGAGCTCTCAATTTAAGCCAATTCAGAGGAGCATCATCCTGTCTCGACAGGTCCTCGAGCGCTTTATCAACAACCTGCAGGGCAATTTCCCTATCAGACTTCCCTTCAACAGTAATGTCCAGGCCCTGCGCAACCTCAAGGAGTTTTTCCCTGCTCGCAATGCCGTATCCCGACGCCTTGCCTTCCAGCACCTTTTTAAGAGTAAGGGCAACATGGCGTGCATGTCCCACGTGTGAGGAGGCGCCTCCTACTTCTTCGCGAAGCAGGTTTCTGCATACAATAGTATCGGCGGTAGCGCCGCATACACCTTTCGTCGCCCCCTCGCCAAAGGGGTCGATACGGCACGGTCCCATGTAGCAGATGCGACAGCAGCTCCCGAGCTGTCCGAAGGCGCATTGGGGCACCTGTTTCCCGAGCCGGTCATATCCGGTCTCTATCCCTGATAATGCCGCCCTTTTTATGAGTAATCGTGATGCATTGTCGAGATTTCTTTCTCCCATCTATCGTCCTCCTGTCTTCCTCAGTATATCTAATGGATTGCTATTCAACGTTTCAACTGATGCACCACCCACGGCATCGGCAATGTGCTCGGCAGTGATCTGCCGCTTTGTCTTGCTGAACTCATCCGGCTCCCCGAACGTGATGGCACCGGTGGGACAAGCCTCGGCGCACGCGGGGGCCTTGCCCTCTTTACTGCGCGATCTGCACCGGTCGCACTTTACAACGGCCCTCTTCCGCATATCAAATGTCACCGCGCCAAAAGGGCAGACCATGGTACAGACCTTGCAGCCGTTACAGCTGCCTTCGTCGACAAAGACTGCGTAGGTCTCGGAATCCCTCCGCATCGCACCCGTCGGGCAGGATGCTATACACTTTGCATGCGTGCAATGCATGCACATGACCGGATAGGCATAGGAGCGCGCCTTTTCAACATGGACCATTCTTTTCGGTGAGGAGAGCGCAATGGCTTCGGAGAGATTTTTAAAGGGAGAATGCTCCATGGCACAGGCAATTTCACATGACTTGCACGCCGTACAGCGCTCGATAGCAATAAAGAGTTCCTTCATGGCTGTCACCTTGTAAAGAGAGTTTTGGTTACCTTAGAGTAAAAAAGTGAAAGGTAAATAGGCAAGTTTTTTTTGAATGGGCTCCAATAAAAAGCCAGGCTGATCACCCGGCCTTTTTAATATACATATCACTCAAGAGCTTCTTTTTCTCAAAACCTCAGGAACGCTCCGATACCTCCTTTTTCGGCAAGCCTTTTATTATCGGCGATCATTTCAACTATTGCCCCCTGCTGCACTGCAAGCTCACCGATCAAGTCAGTGATATCGCTGATCTGGTCCATCTTGCCGCTGCAGACAGGACAGGGCTCAATTTGCTGTGCAGTGAGTAAGCCGCATGAGCCGCATTGATAACCGGATGCCTTAAGGTCCTTCAGCATCACCAGTTTCATCACCCGTCGTTCCTGCAACATGGTGAGCACGTCAGCCAAACCAAGGACTGCATTTGCGCCGCTCAAGGCCTGTGTGATGAGCGACTCCACCGCCGCTTCTTCCTGCTTCCGCTCATAAGCGGCGACAACCGACTCGACCCTGCGGAGCACCTCATCAGAGGTGAGAAACATCTCCGCCTTTGTCGTGCCAATCACCTTTGCACGGGTAGTTTCGTGGAGCATGGAAATCGTTGCGGCAGTCGCCTCGTCGGAGCCTCCGACGATCAGCCGGTTGATATGCTCCCGTTCAAGAAAGGGATTCAGCACCTCGAGGACGTCCTTAAGGTGCAATTTCACGTGCTCGGCGATATGCCGCTCGATGTGGTGTTCCCGGTAGCCGGTGATGCCCGCTCTGCCTTTGCCGGTCTGCGCCATATGCCGGTCGATGCCCATCTGGGAGAGTGCGAAACCGCCCTCTCTCCTGTGCTTTCCCGGGACCCCGCCGGTATGTACTTCCTCGTACTCAACAATCTCACCAAGGTGAACGACAAATATCCGTGCGTCCTCCTTTTCGACGAGCAGCACGGCATATTTTTCATAAGTGTCCAGGACATCGAGCAACGGTTTCGTATAGGGTGAGGTGTCGATGACGACCTCATTTTTTACCGGGACATTGAGATGGTATACCTTCCAGAAATCATTTTCCTCTGAGCTCAAAATCACCAGGCCCTTTCTGAAAGACCGGCGATGGGAAGCGACATAGTCCTTGATCTTCTCGATATCGCCGCTTACCTTTTTGTATACCGCCCTATCCAGGGATTCCACGGCATTCGTGATCATATTCTTAAAATGGACATCGTAATCACCCCCTCGATTGAGCAGCGGATCGACATTGAGATAGAGGCTCACATAGCGGCTCTCTTTTCCGTTCATCGATGCAATCTCTCTGAGCTCATCTCTATTCAGCATGGAAACCTCCTTCCAGATTTCTGAATATCCCGATGACTGATACGAATAACGCCAGCACCAGCGGCCCCATAATCAATCCGATAAGTCCGAACAGCTGTATTCCTCCCAACGCTGCGAAGAAAATAGCGAGTACCGGCATTCTTGTCCTCGCCCCTACCAGGATCGGCCTCAAAACATTATCGATCATGCCGATTACAAAAGCGCCGATAATAAGCATAGCGATTGCCTTCCAGATAGCCCCCTGTATGAGGAAATACACGACCATGACGCCCCACACCGCGGTGGTACCGACCAGAGGGATAAACGAGGCGATGGCAGTCGTAAATCCCCACAGGACCGGAGAGCGGATCCCGAGCGCAGCGTAGGCAATACCGGCGATGATGCCCTGGGTTATGGCAACAATGACACCGCCGTAAATAGTCGAGACGACAATATCCTTGATCTGTGTGGCAAGCTTACGTTTCTGTTCCTCCGAAAACGGCATATAATCACGGCCCTTCTGCAGATAACCAGCGCCGTCCCTGATGATGAAAAAAATCGCAAAAGACATAAAGATGAAATTCAACAGCAGGTTTGCAATGCTCCCCAGGCCACCGGGGATGATGTCGAGAAACCGCTTTCCCACAGCAGCAAGGTTGGCGTTAATCGTCGCCCGCACATCCTCCTCAGTAAGAGACACGTTGAACATAGTACTTATCCTATCCATAATATATCGCACTGCGGGGTGTTTCACAATGGTATCGGTCGATCCCATTGTCCCAGTGCTGATCCTGCTCGAGAGATCCTGCACCTCGCCCACGAGAAGATAGGAGATATATGAGAACGGACCGAGGATAATGAACAGGATAATGAAAAGGACCGCAAGCGAGGCCAGGGATTTCCATTTGATATACCTCAGCACGTAGAGATAGACCGGATAGAAGACGATCGAGAGCACGACTGCCCAGGCAATCGTTGCAAAAAAGGGCTTCAGCATCTCATAGGTCAGATATCCCAGGCCGAGAACAAGGGCCAGCAATGTCAGGAACGAGAACCGGTCAGTCGCCATTTCCAGCACTCTCTATGAAAAGATCGAATATCGTTACTAAAAGCTTATCACAACTTCCTGCCTTTAACAAAAGAGCTTCCTCCTGAGGCGCAGCAGGCGGGAGACCCACAGTGTTCCGCTCGGGGTGCCACTGGACGCCCAAAAGAAAAGGATAGTCCTTCTTATAGAACCCTTCCACTATCCCGTCATCGGATTGTGCGAAGATCTCGAGTCCCTGGCCGAGACGGTGCACTGCCTGGTGGTGGTAGGAGTTGGCGACCAGCCGTTCGTGGAGCCCAAAGGGACCGAAGGCACTCGTAATCGTTATTGTATGGAGCGTCTTTTTGTGGTTGTAGGCGCCTTTGACCTGATGCCGGATATCCTGGTAGAGTGTCCCCCCGAGGGCGACATTCATGAGCTGCATACCGTAGCAGATGCCGAGCAACGGCTTGCGCCGCTTCAGCATCTCCTCGAAAAGGGCAAATTCGAAAGCGCTCCGTTCCTTCCGAACAAAAGTCAGGTGTTCAGGCGGGACCGAAATCTCCTCATGATAGTATTCCGGGAGGAGGTCATTACCTCCGGGGATCAGAAGACCGTCAATGAGATCGGCAATCAGAACGAGATGCTCCATCAAATCCCCCCTGCCCCCCATGGGAGTCCCCAAAAAGCCTTTGACTTTTTGGGGTACCCCTAAAGGGGGGATTATCAACGGCACGCCGCCGGCACGCGCGACGGCATGCAGATAGTTCTGTTTTATCTTGAAAAACTCTTCATCGCTGTCAGCGGTAATACCGATAAGAGGTCTCATTACACGATCATTCCGGAACGGCTTCCTGTAACCTCTCCTTCCTTCAACGCCAGTATTCCGTTCACCATAACATAGTGTACGCCCTCGGGTCTCTGGTAGGGATATTCGAAGGTCGCCTTATCAATGATCCTTTCGTAATCGAATACCACAAGATCGGCGTAATACCCCTCTCTGATATGTCCCCTCCGGTGGAGCCCGAAGATCATTGCGGGAAGTGAGGTCATCTTCCTGATCGCCTCCGGCAGGTGCATGAGCCGTTCATCACGCACATATCTGCCGATGAATCTCGGAAAAGTGCCAAACCCCCTCGGGTGCGGCTTCCCGGTGCAGGTCGGTCCTGAAAAGCTCCTCACCGAGCTGTCGGAGCCGATCATCACATAGGGAAGCGAGAGGAAACGTCTGAGATTGTCCTCGTTCATCGAGAAAAAGATCGCCCCGGTCCTCGCCCGCTCGTCGACGAGAATCTCAAAAAGAGCGTCGATGATGTCCTTTCCTCTTTTTCGTGCAATATCGAAAAGGCTTTCGCCTTCCATCCATTTGTTCTCGGCCTTAACTGTAGAAGATATAAATATGCCTTTCCAGTAGTGCTCATCCTTCGAGCGCAGTTCAGTCCTGATCCGTTCCGCTGTATCGCTGGTACGCAGACGCCTCAATTCTTCTTCGATCCCTCCCTCGTAGACCCATGAGGGGAGGACCGCATCGAGATCGGTGCTCGCCGCAATATAGGGATAGCGGTCGCCGGTGAGCCTGATGCCACGGGCCTGTGCCGCCTCGATAGTCTCGATCGCCGCATCGATCTTTCCCCAGTTCTTTTGTCCGGATGTCTTCACATGCGATATATGGATGGGGATATCCGCTTCCTCCCCTATTCTAATACTCTCTGTGATCGATTCGATGAGTGCGTCTCCCTCGCTCCTCATATGCGAAGCATACAGCCCCACTGAAGAAATGCTTTTGCTCAGTACTATCAGCTCTTCGGTCGTTGCATAGACCCCCGGCGGGTAGATCAGCCCTGTCGAAAGCCCCTTTGCCCCCTCACGCATGGCCTCGGCAAGGAGTTGTCTCATCTCCGACAGCTCCTTTACACCGGGCACTCTGTCTTTGTAACCGATGACCGACGCCCGAATGTTCCCATGGCCGCAGAGGGTCGCAAAATTGAGAGCGGTTCCCTTTTGTCTCAGCAGCGAGAGGTATTCATTGAACGACGACCAGCGCTCCCGTATTCCCAATTCTTCCAGGTCTGCCGTCCTACGCTCGGCGGCCTCACCCCGGAGCGGCGCTGCCGAAAGCCCGCAGTTGCCGTTGATCTCGGTCGTGACCCCCTGATGGATCTTGCCCTCGGCACGGCCGTCGGCGAGAAGGGTGAACTCAGAATGAGCATGGGTGTCGATGAAACCGGGTGATACGATAAGCCCCTTCGCTTCGATCGTCTCCCTTGCATCTGGCCTGTCGGTGCCTATATACGCGATCCTGTCACTCTGAATACCCACATTTGCCGTAACAGGTTCAGCGCCGCTGCCGTCGATGACGAGACCGTCTTTTATGATATAGTCAAGCATGATATCTCTCACTATACGCTCTTATGTATGCTTTTTGCAGGGGGTAGGTATTTTTCAAGTAACGTACTGAGGAGCACCTCTCCTACACAATTACACCTTTTTACTCTCATCTCCAAAAAACCTCTCAGGGTTTCTCATACTCTCGACAAAGAGCGGCACGAGAAAAGAAGCAACCAATTTTGTCTTCTCCATAATCGTTACTGCCGCCTTTCCTTCAACATTCTCCTTGTACGTATCGTTGAGCCGCTGTTTGAGCACCGGGAAGCACCGCAGGGTAAGCACCATGATAGTGAAAAACTCATGGACCGGCACCCCGATCCGCTCAAGGGGACGGGCTGCTCTCTTCAGTGCGTCGAGCATGGCTTCCAGAGGGGTTACGGCCGTGAGCACCTTTGCACCAAAAATCATATCGAAGAGGCGCAATGTCCTGACCGAGGCAAGCCGCAGCCCCTCATCCGTTATGATCAGTGAGCTCAGGGTATACACCACCTTTCCCGACCCGTAGAGCGTATTGCTGGTGAAGGTAATGACCATGAAGAGCATGATCGGTACAAGACCGCCTTTGATTTTCCTGAAAGGAACAAGAAAGAGCAGGCATACGACCACGGCGGACAGTACAAGATGTACCTTCAGGTCCTTTATGAGGAACAGGCTTACGGCAAAGAGAGAATATAAGAGAAGATTTACACCGGCGGGCAATGATCTACCTGACTTTACGCGTATACGTTACCTTTTTTACTTTGTACGCTTCCGAGAGGGGAGCGGCCTTGCGTGAAGCCGCCTTTTCCCTGAGTTCGCGGGAGGCCATACGCGGCTGCGGGGCAGCACTGAAATAGGCGTTGATACCTGAAACCAGCGAGCGCGCGATCTGCTGGCGATAGGCTTCATCGGCGAGCAGCTGCTCTTCTTCAGGATTGCTTATGAACGCGACCTCGGCAAGGGCCGAGGGCATCTTGGCGTCGACGAGCACATAAAAAAGCGCCTGTTTGACGCCGAGGTCATGCACCCGCGGATAGTGCGGCCGCATTTCGGATACGAGGGCTTTCTGGATGAATCCGGCGAGTTTGACCGAATCGTCCCTCTTGCTCTCACGCTCCAGGGAGGCAAGGATAACCCCCAATTCGCTCTGTACCTCTTTCATCTTCTTGAGAGAAATATCATTCTCCCGTGCCGCAACCCTCAGCGCCTGTTCGTCATTGGTCCAGTTGAGGAGATAGGTCTCTATACCCCTCGCCTGTCTGTTCGGGCTCGCGTTGGCATGGATGGAGAGGAAGAAGTCCGCATTCATTCTGTTTGCCAGCGCCGCCCTCTTGGGAAGAGGGATAAAGACATCGGTTTCACGAGTAAGGACCACCTCGTAGTGAGGATACTCTCTCTTGAGAATACTCCGCGCTCTGATCGCAATATCGAGCACCACATCTTTTTCATAGAGACCGCTCGGCCCGACCGCACCGGGATCATGCCCCCCGTGGCCCGGGTCGATCACAATCCTCCGCTGCATGAGGCGGGCCTCAGTGTTCATGCCGGGCTTCATCTCGATCTTCGGCGACGGCTTCGGGACGAATTTGGGGTCCTGCTTTGTCTCGTTTTTTTTCCCGGGAGCCCTCTTGGTCAATATATCAATGACCAGCCGCGGAGGATCTTCGAGGTTGAGCACCTTGAAATCATACGTGTTTGTTTCGAGATCGAAAACCGCCCGTACTGTGGTGGCATTGAATTGTCCCACCCTCACTGATTTCAATATCTGGCCGTTGATCTCGAAGCTCTTCTGCAAATCTTTCGCTACCGTTGCATTTTTGAGATCAAAAAAGAGCCGATCGGGATTGGAGAGCGTATCCTTGGTAAACTCGACCGGACCCGACAGGTCAATCACCACCCTAGTGGAATCATCTGTTGTCCAGTGGCGCAGGCCCTTTACTTCAACAGGCTCCTCGGCGCCGCTTATATAAGGGAGGAGAAGACAGAGGCCGAACAACAAGGAACAGAGATAGACAAGGGCATTCCCGCTCCCCATTCCCTCCCTGTTCTTATATTCCTCGCATATTTGATCCATCGTCAATTATACGGCCTGAACAGCTTTGACTTCGGGTATCTCCTTTTTCATCGTGGTTTCAACCCAGTTCTTTAATGTCAGCGTCGACATGGGACAGGTGCCGCATGCCCCCTTCAACTTGACATATACTATATCATTTTTGACATCGACCAGTTCAATATCGCCGCCCTCGGATTCGAGACCGGTCCTGACTTTATTCAAGACATCCTCAACCTTTTCCTTCGTAATCATGGGGCCTCCTCTTCGGTCCTCTGAAAATTTTTTAAATTTCAGAGAATTGCATTTATTTTTAATGATAGCCAATAGAAAGCATTTTATCAAGGTTCCCGTTGATTTCCTTGCATCCGTCGGATAGTATTTAGGTAAAGCAAAAGCACTCCGGGAGGCACACCATGGCATTCAATAGTCACTTAAAGGTCGAGACCGCAGAGCCCCGCGTCGTGCATCTGAACGACGCGGTACAGTATCAGGACCAGTCGGTCGTAAGCAAACAACTCATCAAAAAAGATACCGGTAATGTAACCCTTTTCGCCTTTGACGCGGGGCAGGGACTCAGCGAGCACACCGCCCCCTTTGATGCGCTCGTCCATGTCCTTGACGGGGAAGTGGAAATTTCGATCGCGAAAAAGCCGTATCAGCTCAAGAGCGGCGACATGATTATCATGCCCGCCAATCAGCCTCATGCGCTGAAGGCACTCACAAAATTCAAGATGATGCTGGTCATGATACGGTCATAGTCTTTTAATGATGATGTTCTGCAGAACCGGTCTTTTTCGGACCGCCGTGGTGCGCGTGATGAGCCGTCGCGTCATTGTGGAGCCGTTCGACGTAGTGGGTGTAATCGACATAGGCCTCGACGAACTTCCGCCCTGCCTCGACACTCTCCTCGGCATGCTTTTTAGCTTCTACAACATGGGCAAACCGCTCGCGTATACCCTTCGCTGCTGCATCGGTGATCATTGTTACAAGGTGGTCGGCTGAACCGGCCTTGAGCGCCTTATCCGCCGCCGCAATCGAGGGTTCTAGTGAGCCCGCGGGCTGGAGTCCTGTATACGGAGCGCCTTCTCCTGCCCGGTGAATTCTTACCAGCGTCTCGAAAAAATACCTGTCGGCAAGCTCTCTGGCTTCAGGGCCTTTGCTCCTTACGGAGAGGGTCTTTTTGAACATCTCACGGATTGCTGGCTCGTCCTCCTTCCTCACCCATTTAAGCACGGGAGTGACATCGCCTTTTTCAAGAGCCGCCTTGGCCGTCATGATCACCGGACCATCGAGCGTATCGCAGTGGGCATCGGCAACACCCGGAACGAACCAGATACTTATACAAACAATAATCGCCGTTACTAACCTTGCGAACCCCACCCTTGTTTTCATCTTAGTCCTCCTTAAGGTTCTTTTACTTTGCTCGGGTTAGTTTTAAGTCTGTTTCATTTGCTCCCGATTAACTCCTTAAGTACAACAGCATTGTTGTGCTCAACATCCTTTGCTGCAAATAGAAGGGTAATTGTCTTCCCCTTCGCCTCACTCTGCAACCTCTCTATTAATGCGGATTTACTTTGCAGCTCTTTTTTGTATTTCTGTCTGAATTCAGCCCATTTTGAAAGGTCGTGAGAAAACCATTTCCTCAATTCATCGCTGGGTGCGATATCCTTAAGCCATTCATCGATTCCTGCGTTTTCCTTTTTAATTCCCCTGGGCCACAGCCTGTCGACGAGAATCCTTTTGCCGTCATTCCTCGAAACAGGATCGTATACCCTTTTAATCTTTACCATAAGAGCTACCCGTTAAATTCTCTTTGTTTTCCGAATGTAGAATACATACCCGCACCCCCTTGAGATCGACCATTGTGACGGTTCCTGATTCTACAGAGACATACGCTATCCAAGTCTCTTTCTGAATCTCAACGAACTGAGTATTATAACCGCAGCGCCTAATATGAACAACGTTACCATCTGCGGCCAGAGAATATCGAGACCAATGCCTTTGAGGAAAACACCCCGTATGATGACGAGAAAATACCTGAGCGGATTAACATACGTCATATACTGTATCAGTACCGGCATGTTTGCAATGGGGAACATGAACCCGGAAAGCAGCACAGCAGGAAGGTAAAAGAGAAAGGTCGCCATTAACGCCTGCTGCTGTGTTTTTGCTATGGTCGATATAAAAAGTCCTATACCCAGTACCGAAAGGAGATAGATTGCAGTGCTTCCTACAAGAAGTGGAAGGAATCCCTTTATCGGGATGTCAAACCAGAACACCCCCACTGCGGTCACGAGGAACATATCAAAGAAACCTATGGCGGCAAAGGGGATGGTCTTGCCCAGCATGAGCTCAAGAGGTTTGAGCGGGGTTACCATCAGCTGCTCCATGGTCCCGATCTCCCGCTCACGCACCACCGCCATTGACGTAAGGAGCAGGCAGGTAAGCATGATAATGATGGCGATAACTCCCGGAACGTTATAATTCCTGCTCCTCAGGTCAGGGTTATACCATGCCCGTGTCCGCACATCAATCCTTGCCAGTGGCGTGCTTTTTTGCCTTCCGATCTGTGTTCCGATTTCCCTTGCGTACTGCGCAATGATCCTGCCGGCATAATCCATGGCGACCGTTGCGGTGTTTGAATCAGTACCGTCAACAATGATCTGCACCTCTGCAGTACTGCCCTTTTTAATATCGCTCGAAAACCCTCTATTGATCTGCAGCGCAGCAATTACCTTGCCCCTGTCAAGCAGTTCTCGGACCGCTTCAGGAGACCCGGGAGCAGAGGTGATGGTAAAGTACCCGGATGCCTCGAGCCTTCGTGCAAGCTCTCTGCTCTCATAGGATTTATCGAGATCGTACAACGCCGTCGAAATATTATTAACGTCGGTCGTGACTGCATAGCCGAAGAGGAGCAGTTGCATGATCGGCGTCACGAAAACGATAGCCTTCATCCTTTTATCCCTGAGAACCTGGATAAACTCCTTGATGACCATCTGCTTGATGCGCTCGAGCACGGCTACACAACTCTTTTTTTGAACTTTTTATTTGCCAGTGCAAAAACCGCTACACCGAATACCGCCAACAGCAGCGCTTCGACAGTCAGGAATCTAAGCGTGACCCCCTTCAAAAAGAGTCCCTTCAGCACGGTTACAAAATACCGGGCAGGGATTATATGTGTCACTACCTGTATGGGTTTCGGCATGTTGGAAATGGTATACATGAATCCAGAAAGCAGAAATGCGGGCAAAAAGGTCGCCACCATGGCAATCTGACTCGCCACCAACTGGGACTTTGCGGCAATAGAAATGAGTATGCCGAGGCTGAGCCCTCCGAACAGGAACAGGGAAGAAAATACCGCAAGCAAAAAAAGGTTACCCCGCAGAGGGACATCGAATATGAAAACAGCCATCAGAACCGACAGTACGACATCGATAAAGCCGATGAAAAAGTAGGGGATGAGCTTCCCTGTTATAAGCTCCGGTGTTTTTACCGGCGTGGAGATCAGTTGCTCCATAGTGCCCCGTTCCCACTCACGGGCAATGGTCAGAGAAGTAAGGAGCGCTGCAATTACCGCCATAATGACGGCAATAAGACCGGGGATAATGTAATTCTTCGATGCAAGCTCGGCATTGTACCAGACCCGCGCGCGGGAGTCGATGAGCGGCGTTATACTTATACCTTTTATTCTTTGGGAATAACGCTCCGTTATCGCCGCTATATAGCCCAGTGCAATCGTTGCGGTATTCGAATCGCTTCCATCAACCACTACCTGCACGTGAGCATCTCTGCCGGTATGGAGATCCTCGGAAAAATCGCCGAACAATACTATCCCCACCTGGGCACTGCCTGAATCGAGATAGTCGTCGATATCCCTATACCCCGCAACACTGCCGACAACAGTAAAATAGCCCGACTCCACGAACTCTGCCACAAGCTCCCGGCTCGCGCTGCTCTTATCCATGTCATAAACAACCGTAGCAAGGTTATTCACATCAAGGGTTATCGCATACCCGAAGAGGAAGAGAAGGAGCGCGGGCATCAGAAACGCCATGGCAAGGCTCAGCGGGTCCCGCCCTATCTGTATGAACTCCTTCTTAACGACTGCTTTAACTCTGAGCAATTTCATATCTTTCTCGTAATCAGTGACGAGTAATGAGTGATCAGTAAAGGACAAAATAAGGTCTTTGACCTTTTACTCAGTACCTATCACTCTTCACTCATGACGGTCTTTCACGCTGTTTCTATCAACGTCACAAACACATCCTCCAGCGACGGCACGATCTTTTCGATCCTCTTGACCTTTATCCCTTTCTCTTCCAGCACTGTTTGTATTCGCTGCTCAGTCGAGTCGGCATTCTCGACCGTGGCATGGAGCAGGCTTCCAAAGATTGCCGCCTCAATCTTATGCCCATCAAGCACATCCATCGCTTCAACAAGCCTGTCGACCTCTATTTCCAGGACATCCCGTGTCATATAGTTCTCTCTCAGTTCCTCCGGTGTGCCTTCTGCGATAATCCTGCCCCTGTAGATGAGCGCAAGCCGGTCGCAGTAGTCGGCCTCATCCATATAATGCGTGGTAACAAAAACAGTAGTTCCCGCCTTTGCCATTTCATAGATGAGGTTCCAGAAATTCCGTCTTGAAACCGGGTCGACTCCTGATGTCGGTTCGTCGAGGAATAGTATGAGCGGCTCGTGCAGAATAGCGCAGCCGAGGGCAAGTCGCTGCTTGAATCCGCCGGGGAGAGTCCTGGTGAGGGCATTCTTCTTATCCTGAAGCCCTGCCATCTCCAGCACCCATGCCGTACGCCCCTTCTTGTTCTCCTGTGAAACACCATAAATTCCGCTGAAAAAAGCTATATTCTCCTCAACGGTAAGATCATCGTAAAGAGAGAACTTCTGAGACATATACCCGATGTTCTTCTTTATTTCTTCTGATTCTGTCATGATGTCGTACCCGCCCACAAAACCGCTTCCGCCGGTTGGCGCCAAAAGCCCGCAGAGCATCTTTATCGTCGTTGACTTGCCTGCGCCATTGGGACCGAGAAACCCGAAAATTTCGCCTTTATTTACGCTGAGACTGATGTTATCCACTGCGACAAAGTCGCCGAAGGTGCGACGCAGGTTCGCGATCTCCACCGCCATACCGCGCTCTCTCATTGCTGCAACCCTTTCATTTCCTGTTTCCTACACTCTGTCTACCATCGAAATAAATACGTCCTCAAGGGATGGTACTATTTCTCGGTGATCCTTTACTCCTATTCGCTCATCAGCTAATTTCCCGATGATATCATCGACCATTTCTCTTCGCTCGATAGTTATATGAAGCCGGTCACCATACATACTGACGCCCTTGACCCCGCGCATCTCCTTGACGATCGCCTGCGCCGAACGGGCATCATCAGACCATACTTCGATCATGGGCAACCCGAGTGATTTTTTCACCTCTGTCGGCGTATTTTCAATCAACACCTTTCCCTTGTGCATAAGAGCAATCCTTGTGCATCGCTCAGCCTCGTCCAGGTATGCAGTGGAAACCAGAATCGTCACTCCTTCTTTCAGGAGGTCGTAGAGTATTCTCCAGAAATCCCTTCGCGATACCGGGTCGACGCCATTAGTCGGCTCGTCGAGAAACAGCACTTCCGGCGTATGGATAAGCGCACAAGCAAGACCGAGCTTCTGCTTCATGCCACCAGAAAGCTTTCCTGCGAGCCTTCCCTTAAACGGCGTCAGGTTGCTGAAGCCGAGGAGCCGCTCAATTCGCGCAGGGCGCTCTTTTTCTGGGACCTCGTAGAGATCTGCATAGAAGATGATATTTTCGAAGACGGTAAGGTCCTCGTAGAGCCCGAACCGCTGCGACATGTAGCCGATCTTTTCCTTGATCCTTTCTCCTTCCGTGAGGACAGAGTGCCCGGCAACCCACGCTTCACCCGATGTCGGCTCCATTATTGCAGTAAGCAGTCTCATTGCCGTCGTTTTTCCTGCGCCATCAGGTCCTACCAGCCCGAACAGCTCTCCCTTCTTTATTTCGAGACTGAGCTTATCAACCGCAAGGATATCACCAAAGGTTCTGGTGAGATCTGACGTCTTTATCGCTATGGACCAATCCATTCAAAAACTCCTTTGCTACGGCGCACCCATCTATCTCAACAATATCCTCACATCAGCAGGCATGCCCGGTTTCAGTTCATTATTAACGTTCTTCACGCTCGCCTTCACGCCAAAAACGAGCTTCACCCGCTCCTCCGGCGTCTGGACATTTTTCGGGGTGAATTCCGCTTCTGAAGATATGAAGGAGATGACGCCCTCATAGATTTTCCCAGGATATGAGTCGGTCGTAATCTCTGCCTTTTGCCCGAGCTTTACGCGCCCCAGGTCGGGCTCTTTCACATATACTTTTATCCATGGATTCTCAAGGTCGCCTATGGTATAGACAGGCGTCCCGGGTGCAACGGTCTCGCCAAGTTCGATATTCTTTCTTAACACCACCCCTGACACCGGCGCAGAGATGATGGTATCTTTTAATCTTTCTTCAGATGCTCTCAGTGCTGCCTCTGCCTGGCGCATCCTGTCCTCTGCTGCCCTTATCTCTTCCCTGCGTGGCCCCTCTTTTACGAGGCTGAGCGATTCGAGCGACTTCCGGTGCTGCGAGACTGCCGTCTCATATACTTTTTTCGATGCGTCCCACTGCTGCGCGGAAACAGCTCCGTTCTTGTAAAGGAACTCATCCCGTTCGTAGTCCTTCTTCGCCTTGATCAGTTCAGCCTCCGCAGAAGCGACCGATGCCTGGGCCTGGGCAATTTCCTGGGGGCGCGAGCCTGCCCTAAGTTCCTGCAGCTTTGTTGCAGCTTCATTCAGTGCGGCCCTGCTCTGCGCCACCTGGCTTTCGAGTTCAGCACTGTCGAGGACGGCAAGCCTGTCCCCTCTTTTCACTTTCTCCCCCTCTTCCGCCAGGAGCTCTACAACCCTTCCCGATGACTTGAAGCCCATATTCACCTCGGTAACCTCCACATTCCCGGAAACGGCAATAACTCCCTCTTCGGGTTTGTTGACAAAGCGATATATCAGGAAGGCGGCAATGCCTATGATGATAAGAACGCCTGCGAAAAGCACCCGTTTCTTCATCGTACTTCCTCCTTTCCGTACCTCTCCTCTCCCATCGCCTTTTGCAATGCGGCCACAGCAATATCTTTATCATAGAGCGCCTGGTAGTAATCCGTTTCCGCCCGGAGCAGAGCGGTCTGTGCGTCGATGACGTCCGTGCTCGTACCTTTGCCTGAATCGTATTTCAGACGCTCGATGCGGAGGGTCTCCTGTGCCGAATCGATTGCCTTCCGGGTCGCCTCGATCCGCTCCTGCGCACTCTGTATGTTTAAATAGGCATCCTTGACCTCGCGGATGATCGCCAAACGCAGAAAGCGCATCTCCTCCTCACTCTTTGCCAGTTCTTTTTCCTGCCGGTGCACCTCCGCGGTAATCGCGCCGCCGTCGAAGAGCGGCATTGTGATTCTCACGCTGAGATTCCAGTTTTCGTTGAAGCTGAGGTCTTCGCCTGACCGCTCGTTATATTCGCCGTTCAGTGACACTGCAGGGATCCTCTTCCCCCGGGCGAGCTTGATCCGTTCCTCGGCTATCCTTTGCTGCTTCAGCGCCGCCTTATAGTCGGGCCGCTGCAAAAAAGCCTGTGCAATGGAATCCTCGAGTAGCTGATACCGGTCGCACTCCAGCTGCTCGTAGACAAGAGTAATTCTCTTCGTCGCATCCTCGATGCCCATCAATGCTTTAAGCAGCTCATACGTGCTTGCGAGGCTGTTCCTGGTAAGAAGGGCTGTCTGCTGCGCATGGGCAAGCGCGGCCTCGGTCTTCAGGAGATCGACTCTCGGTACCGTGCCAGCTTCGAGAAAGAGCTCTATATTTTTCTTATGGGTTACCAGCTGCTGTACCGACGATTCATTCGCCGCAAGGAGTTTTTCGAGCTCATAAATTTTGTAGTACACGCTCGTAAGGTTATAAATAAGCTCCTGCCGGTTCATATGAAAGGTGTCTTCTGCTATGGCACGACGCAACTCCGCTATCTGCACCTCCCGGTCGAGCCTTCCGCCCCGGTAGAAGGGCAACGAAAAGACCACGCTCGCATCGTAGATAGTTTTGTCGAACTCGGGGAATGCCGCGCCAGCGAGCGGGGAACCGGCAATCGGTGTTATCGGTGACGGATAGCGGTAGCGTGTCACACCGCTGCTCAGGTCGACTTTCGGCCATTTGGCCGCTTTCGCGGCCTTGATGCCGTAGTTCTCGATCTCGATGTCGCTGCGCGATGACCTGATGCCGGGATTATTCTTGAGGGCGAAATCAATCACCTCGGAAAGGGTAAAGTCCATCTTGTCACTTTCTGCAAAAGCGCCTCGTGCAATCAGAATAATCCCGATGATCAGTACAGCTCTTTTCATATATACCTCCAAAAGTGAACGCTTACTTACATCTTCGGCAAAAAATTATTTAAACCGCACGCAGCTCTCAAAATTCTCCCACATTTTCATTCCCTCGGCAACCAGTGGAAAGGAGAAGCCGCTCAACGACCATCGAAAGGTCACGACCTGTACCATTCCAATAAGCATCAAGGCTGCGGTACGCGGCTCCAGCTCTCTTTTCAGTGCACCTGTTTTCTGGCCCTCCTGTATAAGCTTTTCGAGCTCGTCGGCGTACCTTTCGATATTCGTGAGGAGCCGCTCTCCCAATTCCCTGTTCCCCCAATGCATATCCTCTGAAAAGCCGAGCCGCGGAATTCCTTCGTTTTTCTCTATATAGTCCAAGTGAAGCCTGAAGACTTTTTTGAGCTTCGAAATCGGGGTAGCATCAGTTTTAAACACACTCTCAAAATTCTTTCTGAGCCCCTCACCGATCATGTCCACCATCTCGGAGAGGATCTCATCTTTATTCCTGAAGTGACGATAGAGGTTTGCCTCGGATATGCCGACTTCCTGCGCTATCGCTGAAGTAGTGAGGGCCCTTACTCCCTGGCGGGCGATGATCCTGAGCGCAGCCTCGGCGATCTGTGTACGCCTTACCTCTCTTGGCATTTTGCCTATTGGTTTTGATACCTTTTTCAATAAAACCCCTTGATAGTGAATATTCACTTACATGATATCGGATAAAAAAACCTTTGTCAAGGGATTCGCAAAAATTATTTCGGGATTTATAAATTTAGACATTATTTTGAAATTTATGCTGGGAGCAGGATGAGCAGGAATGAGCGGGAAAAGAAAAGCGCATTCTGATATCAGGTGCTTTTAATGGAGGTGAAAGACGTTCCTCAATTAAGGACCCGCCCACCATGCATCCTTTTTCTCCTTTTCAGGAGAGCTCGACAGCTCCTCAAAAGCCGTCATCGCGGCAACCGTCGCCTGCCCTACGGCAGTGGCAATCTGCTTGACGCCGCCGGTCACGTCGCCGGCAGCGTAGACCATTCTTTCCGAGGTCCGCTGTTTGCCGTCGACCTTTATATATCCCTCTTCATCGAGAGCGAGTCCGAGCATTTTGGCGATCTCATTGTTCGGCGCATAGCCGATCGCGATGAAAACACCATCAACAGGCATCTCCGTTACGCTGCCGTCCTTTACGTTCTTGAGCTTTACGCGCTCGACCCCCCCCGTGCCCATGATTTCCGTTACCAACGTATTCCACAGCACAGTGATAGCTCTATCAGCAATACTCTTCTGGAGAAAGGCCTCGGCCCTCAGCTTGTCGCGCCGGTGCACCAGAGTGACGTCGGCTCCGATGCTGTGCAAATAGAGGGCGTCTGTCACGGCGGTATTGCCGCCGCCGACAACAATGACCTTTTTGCCGTCCTTGAAGAAATAGCCGTCACAGGTAGCACAGTAGCTCACCCCTCTTCCGTAGAGAGTATCTTCGCCGGGTACCTCCAGCTTCTTATGCTCTGCTCCGGTGACAATGATGATCGCCCTGGTCCGGTAGATCCTTCTGTTCGTTCTGACCTCGAAGATACCATCGACTTTTTTTGCGGCAAGCACACTCTCTCCCTCGAAGATATAGGTATACAGCAATGCCTGCTGGTACATGATGTCCACCAGCGCCTTGCCTGCGATCTGGGTATAGCCGGGATAGTTTTCGACGATGGGAGTAATAAGCACCTGCCCCCCCACGGTCGCCTTTTCCAGCACCGCGGTCTTGAGCCCGCTCCTCCCTGTATAGATTCCGGCGGTCAGTCCGCCGGGACCTCCGCCGACAATCACGACATCCATATCGACCACCTCGCCGGAAATCGCTGCAGACATGATCTCGGCAGAAGCGAGGCTGATGAGTTCCTCGACGAACAGCTCCGGAGGTCTGACGCCCGTGCCGATGGCAACTTCATTGATGACCGTGAAAGGTACGGTAATGATATGGTATTTCTCGATATAGTCCCTGTTCTCGTACATCTCAATCACTTCGGCAGTGATGAGATCAGGACGGGCGATTGCTGCGGAAATGGCGTTGAGCGCCTGCTGAGGGCAATAGGGGCAGGTAGGAGAGACAAAAACCTGGACCGTACGCTGCTCCTTCAGCTCAAAGAGCCGCTTCAGCGCTCCCTCGGAGAGGATCGTCCCGTTGTTCGATGCGAGCAGCAGCGCCATGATCAAAGTACGTCCCTCCTCGCCAAGAGGAGCGCCGATATATCTTATTTTATATTTGTCGGGGGCGATAAGAATGGTCGGAGAGCGTGTGATCCCTTTCTGCGTTGCTGCATCACTGCTCAATGGATACCTTTTCACCTCGATCTTCCCGGCAAGCTCGGCAATGCCCTTGACGAGTTCCGCGGTAGCCTCGTTAAACGGCGTACTCTCTTCATTCATGAAGACCTCGACGAGTACCTTATCGCGCAATTGTTTAAAGGTCTCGCGGAGGACTTTCTTGGTCTCCTCAGGCAGCAGTGTGTGCGTGTGGGGCTGCTTTTCCATGCCGGTCTCCTTTGCCATGAGCATTGCACATGCAAATGCTTACTCGTTATTCAAATTATATCAACATCATCCATCTCTTTTCAGCAGATGCGTTATCAAGTATAATTACCCTATGCATAAAACCGGCTTTCTTTATGACGATATTTTTTTAAAACATGAGATGCCGCCGGGCCACCCCGAACGAAAGGAACGGCTCACCGCTATTCTTGCGGGCCTTGAGCATGCCCCGTTCAGAAATGATCTTCTCCATATACCGCCGCGCAAGGCCTCCTTTGAGGATATCTCCCGGGTCCATACCGCGCCCTATATCGAAAAGATAAAAAGATTCGGAAGCGGCTACCTGGACGGTGATACCTTTATGTCCGAAAACAGCCTCGAAGCGGCACTTCATGCTGCCGGGGCGGTAATGGAGGCAGTCGACCGATGCAAAAGCGGCGAAATAGAGCGGGCCTTCTGTGCAGTCAGGCCGCCGGGGCATCATGCTGAAGCGGGCAGGGCAATGGGCTTCTGCATTTTCAACAATGTTGCCGTTGGCGCCCGTTATGCACAGAAGATCGGCTATAAAAAAATTTTTATCATCGACTTCGATGTCCACCATGGCAACGGCACCCAGCACATATTCGAAGAGGATGACACCGTCTTCTACTTCAGCACGCACCAGATCCCCCTCTATCCGGGCACCGGATATCCCGAGGAACGGGGAAGGGGCAAAGGTGAGGGGTACACCTACAATGTCCCTATGCCGCCGGGGTCGGGTGACAAGGAATTCTATGCCGTCTACAGCGAGATACTCCCGCCGCTGATGGAGCCCTTCAGACCTGATATAGTACTCGTATCAGCCGGCTATGATATCCATGTGAACGATCCCCTCGCGAGTCTGCAGGTGACCGGAGAGGGATTACGCAATATCGTCCACAATATCGTCTGCTGCCCTCTGGAATCAGGCCCCGTGCCGTTCGTCTTCACCCTCGAGGGAGGCTACAATTTGTCTGCACTTTCCGAAGGAGTCAGCATCACTATTGAGGAATTACTGAAGTAAAAGCCGCTTTTCATCGTGACAGCACGATCAGAGCAAACCCCGCCAGCATCAGCGCAGAACCGGCGAAGCGGTCCCTTATACCCTGTTCTTTGAAGAACAGATGCCCGTAGAGGACGCCGATGAGCAGGCTCAGCCGTTTTACCGAGATCATATACGCGACCGTGGTGAGACTGATCGCGATCATATGTGAAATAATCATCAGGAGGTGGAAGAATCCTGGCAGAAGCGCGGCCTTGACCGTGCCATTCTTCCATAGTTCTTTCAGATCGCCCCTGCCCTTATAGAGGGCGACAGGAGCAAAAAAAACGGCAAGCGCAACATAATAGGATGCCGCAAAAAAAAGCGGCGACGAATGGATAATGGCCTTCTTGCCCAGGGTAGAAGTGATACTGAAAATAAGCGCTACCACGATCATGTAAACAGAGCCTTTCTCTCTCCTTATCGCCAGGAATGGTTCGAAGATCCCCCTTTTGAATTCCTTGAGGTTGAGCATATATCCGCCCGCTGCGATCAGCAGTACCCCCATCGTCCCTTGCATTGACACCGTCTCTCCCAAAAGGACATGCGGGACGATGATCAAAAAGATCGGTGTCAGCGAAAGGAACGGCAGCGTGAGGCTGAGCGGCGACAGCTTCAGCGCCTTGATGTAAAGGATCATTGCCGTTATCTCGAAGGGCAATGCAACAAGCGAGGCGACGAAGAACTCCTTATCGAGTGCCGGTAGTGGAACAAGCAGCAGGGCGATGCAGAGCCCCGGCAGTGTCATGAGAAGCCTGAGCCACGCGATGAGGTATTCGTTATACGCGGCCAGCGCCTTTTTCGTAAAGGCATCACTCGTAGCAAGCGAGAAAGCGGCAACGAGCGCGAAAAGTACCCATACATTCTCCATTTTCTCATTTTAGAACGCTGTAGCCGAATTCGGCAAACAGGCCACTGCACCAAGAAGTATACTATCGTCAAAGAGGCCGTCAGTCCCGTCAATTTTACCGACCTGAACAAAGGCACTCAAAGGCCCCAATTTTGGGGGCATATCACCAGATATCATGAAACGCGGTCGGAATTTCACCGAAACCGATTGTTTTTAATTTTTATTATTTCGATTATTCTAAATTTGGCAACAACATGATTGCTTTCTAAAACAAATACTTAAATATTTAACAATCTGATAATTAAAAACAACATGTTAATTGTATTTATGGAATCTACTTGGCATGTTAATTGAATATATTCTTCTCTAAAATACGCAGTTTGAGGAGGTGGCGTGAAGAAACCTAAGCTTACGTAAAGGGGGCTGTGCTTGTATTAACCCGCGACATGGAGGGAATGAATGAAAAAAGTCGTCGTCTTGTTCAGCATTATTTGTATTGTATTTGCCTTATGCTTATCAAATGCCTACGCCGCAAAACCCGTTACTTCGGAAGCCGGCAAATGCTCCGATGGAATCGACAACGACAAAGACGGAAAAATCGACTGCGCAGATTCTGACTGCACCGGCGATGCTGCATGTGCGCTTAATCCGCATGCGACACTCCTCTATTCCGATTATCCGGCGAACTGCCAGAGCTGTCACGCCACTCAATTCAATGAGATGGCGGCAACAAACCATTACAAGTGGACAGGAAGCGCCCCGGAGAACATAAACCAGTCGGGTACACCACAGGGCAAGCTTACCAACTCCCTTAACAGCTACTGCATCAATATCCTCGGCGACTGGCCGGCCTGCGGCGCATGCCATGTCGGACGTGGGAAGAGACCTGATGATCCGACTGCTACGCTCGCCAATATCGATTGCCTTGTCTGCCATAATGAGTCATACGCAACACAGAGGGTACGGCTCTCTGATGGTTCGATGGGCGTCCCGACACCTTCCGATTCAATGGTACGAGATATCACAAAGCCCACGAGAACGGTTTGTCTGAAGTGCCATGCCTATGCCGGCGGAGGAGATGCCAAAAAGAGGGGCGATCTCTCCGCCGCAACTATTACCAATGCTGATCCCAATTTCGATGTTCATATGAATACGACAGGCCCGAACCTCGCCTGCCAGGCATGTCACAAATTCCAGAATCACAAAGTAATCGGAAAGGGGTCCGACCTCAGGGTGACCGATGACCTTACCCGCGGGTCAGAAGTTGAGTGCTCGACCTGCCATACAAATTTTGATTCGGGTACCGGCCACGCAGCCGCCGGCGTACGTGACACAACAGGCGACCGTCATGTGTTCAGAGTAGCATGCCAGTCCTGTCATATCCCGACCTATGCTAAGGTTGCTACAGAGACCCATCGTGACTGGCGTATCAAGCATGACGGCAGGGACGCCACAACCTGCACTTCCACAAATCCCTGCCCCGGACATCCGCACACCGATATGGTAGCGAATCTGATTCCGGTGTACCGGTTCTGGAACAGGCTGAGCGACAGCTATCTGCTGGGTGATCCTGCCTCCCGCACCTATGATTCCTCAAAAGGCACCTATCCGACCTCCACCCCTCTGGGCGACATTACGAGCGGCAAGCTCACACCCTTCAAGTACAAGACGGCTGCCCAGCCGTTAGGCACAGGAGCAAAGTGTAATGACAAACTGATCGCCCTTGATACCTTTGTCTACCTAAAAGGCACCGGCAATGTCCTTGACGCCGTAGCATCGGGTCTTACCAACATGGGATGCTCCGGCGAAAGTTATACATGGATCACCACCGATACATATCAAATGATCAACCACGGCGTGAACCCTGCCGCCAGCGTAGCGCCCTGCTCGCAATGTCACGGTGATATGAGGGCGAATCTCGATACAACCAGCGATTCCATGCTCGACAAGATGGGGTACAAGCTGAAAGGCCCTCAGAGCCAGGTCTGCGGCCAGTGTCATTCTCCGAAAACCCCGCGCAGCCATGAAAGCATGCATGGCCACCTTAATAAAGGGACCAAGGGGATCGGCTGTTACTTCTGTCACAACGTTGCACGGCCCGAGAGGGGCAAGTGCGATCCCTGCGACCCGGCTTGCGTTGCTGAATATGTCGACACCACGCCGTTCCCGCACGTTTGCCCGTCGCCTGCTTACTAGACTTTTTAGGACGACCGGGAGGGGCTGGCCATACGGCCAGCCCTTTTGTTTTCTGCCCCTGTGATCATCTTTACCTTAGAAATGCCTGAAATTATTTTGTAAAATATGTAATATATAAGATTCACCCTTTGGGCTTAAGTAAAGAACTCAGGAGGTAGGACCGACGTGATCAATATTTACTACGACAAAGATACCAGGCCGGAAGTTTTAAAAGGCAAAAAAATCGTCATCATGGGGTATGGCAGCCAGGGGCATGCCCATGCGAACAATCTCAAGGAGAGCGGCATGGATGTCGCTATCGGCGTCAGGAAAGGCTCGAGCTGGGACAAGGCAGCAGCAGCGGGGTTTAATGTTATGGAACCTGCAGCAGCCGCCAAGATTGCCGATGTCATCATGATTCTCCTTCCCGACGAATTCCAGGCCGATGTGTATAAAACGGAGATCGCTCCGAATATGAAGAAAGGCGTCTATCTCGCCTTTGCACATGGCTTCAACATCCACTTCGGGCAGATCGTACCTCCTGCGGATGCCAACGTCTTCATGGCAGCGCCCAAAGGCCCGGGCCACCTGGTGCGCTCGGAATACACGAAAGGAAGCGGCGTTCCCTGCCTCATCGCCGTACATCAGGACCCGTCAGGAAACACTAAAGATATCGCCCTCGCCTATGCTTCCGGCGTCGGCGGCGGCAGGGCCGGCATCATCGAGACGAACTTCAGGGAGGAGACCGAGACCGATCTGTTCGGCGAGCAAGCCGTCCTCTGCGGCGGCATCACCGCGCTCATCCAGGCAGGCTTCGAGACCCTGGTCGAGGCAGGCTACGCTCCTGAGATGGCCTATTTCGAGTGTCTGCACGAGGTGAAGCTCATCGTCGACCTCATCTATGAGGGCGGCATTTCGAATATGAGATATTCCATCAGCAACACCGCGCAGTACGGCGACCTCACCAGAGGCCCCCGTATCATCACTGATGAGACTAAAAAAGAGATGAAGAAGATCCTCACCGAAATACAGGACGGCAAATTCGCCCGCGAATGGCTCCTCGAGTGCAGGGTGAACAAACCGGTGTTCAATGCATTAACCAGAAAGGGCGAAGAGCACCCTATTGAGGAAGTCGGTGGACGGCTCAGGGCGATGATGCCCTGGCTCAAAAAAGGCAAGCTCGTCGACAAATCAAAAGCATAACGACAACAAACAGAAGACAGAAGTCAGAAGCCAGAAGAATACATAATTTTTTCTTTTGGTTGTTATTCTGACTTCTGGATTCTGGATCCTGACTACTGAGAGATAATGTTCAAATTCGCTCCAGAAGGATATCCCTTCATCGCATTTTTTGCTGTCGCCACCATTATTGTTTATATCATAGGCGGGACATGGCTGGCCCTTTTGCTGCTGCTCCTTACCGGGTTCATGCTCTTCTTTTTCAGAGATCCTGAGAGGACCCCGCCTCCCGGAGATGCGGTGTTTGTCGCACCCGCCGACGGGAGGATCATCCTCATTCAGAATGTGGCGGAAGAGACCTATCTGAAAGAGCGGGCCATCGAGGTGAGCATCTTTATGTCCCCCTTCAATGTTCATGTCAACAGGGCGCCCTGCGACGGCGTTGTCGAGTGCGTTGTCCATACGCCGGGGAAGTTCCTCTCTGCCTTCAAACCCGAAGCCTCGCTCCAGAATGAAAACATCGCCATGCTGCTCAAGGGGAAGAGCGGCCGTGTTCTGGTCCGCCAGGTGGCGGGGGCGATTGCACGTCGGGCGGTCTGCAGGGTCAGGCCGGGAGATTGCCTCAAAAAAGGTGAGCGCTACGGGGTCATCAAATTCAGCTCGCGACTCGATATCTATCTTCCGGAAGATACGGTACTTAAGGTAAAATTAGGCGATAAAGTAACCGCAGGGGAAACCATCATCGGAACACGGGGGTAACTACGTATGGCCGCTCACGCCGTCAACGAAAAAAAGCCCAAGAAGGGTGTCTATCTCTTGCCCAACACCCTGACGCTCTGCGGTATGTTCGCCGGCTTTTTCGCCATCATGTCCGCCATCAACGGCAACTATCTCAACGCCGCGTGGGCGATCGTCCTCGCGAACATCTTCGACGGCCTCGACGGCTGGATCGCGCGGCTCACCAATACGTCAACACGCTTCGGCATAGAACTCGATTCCCTCTCCGACGTCATCGCCTTTGGGGTCGCTCCGGCGATCATGATGTACAAATGGGCGCTCTATCCCTTCGGCAGGCTCGGCTGGGCGGCGGCATTTCTCTTTGTGGCCTGCGGGGCATTGCGGCTTGCGCGCTTCAACATCCAGACCGGCGCCCCTGGATCAAAGGCCTTCAAGGGGATGCCGATACCCGGCGCAGCCACGGTCGTCTCTTCGATTGTCATCTTCTACTATGAGTTCTGGACAGGGCTGCCTGAACGGAATATTTTCTTCCCTGCGATTACGATACTGCTCGCCCTTCTGATGGTGAGCACGTTGAAATACCACGGGCTAAAGGAGATCGACTTCAGGGAGAAGAAGCCCTTCTGGGTCCTCGTGATCTTTGTGCTCGTCCTTTTTGTGTTGCTGATCCACCCCTCGACAGCAATATTCGTCTTTGCAATGATCTACCTTACTTGGGGTATAATTGAGAATATTTACCTTTTTATGAACAGGAAAAAAATAAAGCAGACGGAACCGCAGGAAGAACCGCCGTCCCATCCCATGAGGAGAGCGGAAGACAAGGAGAATCTGGAATGAGAATCATCAAGATATTCGATACTACACTCCGCGATGGAGAGCAGTCACCCGGCGCATCAATGAACACTGAAGAGAAGCTTCAGGTTGCGAAGCAGCTGGTGCGGCTCGGTGTCGATATCATCGAAGCGGGGTTCCCTATCGCCTCTCCCGGCGATTTCGAGGCGGTAAAGCGCATTGCCAACGAAGTGCCCGGCGCGACCATCGCTGGTCTTGCACGGGCAAAAGAGGCGGACATAAAGAGCGCCTGGGAAGCGATCAAGGACGCACCCCAGAGGCGTATTCACACCTTCCACTCCACCTCGGACATCCATCTGAAGTACCAGTTCAGAGTAAGCCGCGAGGAAGCGTTGAAGCGTTCCGTCGAGATGGTGCAGCTCGCAAAGAGCTTTGTCGACGACGTGGAGTTCTCTCCCATGGACGCAACGAGGACCGATCTCCCCTATCTGATCGAGGTCGTCCAGGCGGTCATCGAGGCCGGCGCCCTGACCGTGAATATTCCCGATACCGTCGGCTACACCACGCCCGTCGAATTCGGGGCGATGATCAAGGCCATCAAGGACAAGATCGGCGAGAGCGCGGTGATCGCAGTGCACTGTCATAACGACCTTGGTCTTGCTGTTGCAAATTCCCTTGCTGCAGTGCTCAACGGCGCAGGACAGGTGGAATGTACCATCAACGGCATCGGCGAGCGGGCAGGCAACTGTTCGTTGGAAGAGGTCGTGATGAACCTCTACACCCGCAAAGATTTTTATAACGCCACAACGAATATCAATACCAAAGAGATCATCCGCACAAGCAGGCTGGTCACCAGGATAACGGGAATACCCGTACAGCCCAATAAGGCGATCGTCGGCGCAAACGCCTTTGCTCATGAGTCGGGCATTCACCAGGACGGTCTTCTGAAGGAAAAAATGACCTATGAGATCATCCGCCCCGAAGACATCGGGCTTCAGAAGACAGAGCTGGTGCTCGGCAAGCATTCGGGCAGACACGCCTTCAAGACGCGGCTGAGGGAGCTCGGGTTCGACCTGAGCGAAGAGGAGATCGAGACCGCCTTCAAAAAGTTCAAGCATCTCGCCGACCAGAAGAAGGACATCTTCGATGAGGACCTCGAGGCCCTCATCTCGGAGGAGATATCGAAGACCCCCGAGATCTACAGCCTTGTGGACCTCTCGATATCGAGCGGGACAACAGTCAGACCCACCGCGGCATTAAAAATGAAGATCAACGGTAACATCGTCGACCGGCTGGAGCATGGTGACGGCCCTGTCGACGCCGTCTACAAAGCGATCTCGGCAATTACTCAGACAAAAAGCAACCTCCTTAAGTTCGAGATAAAAAGTATTACCGGCGGCACCGATGCAATGGGAGAGGTCTTTGCGACCCTCGAGGAAGAGGATAGGACCGTCCGCGGCCACGGCGCCGATACGGACATCATCGTCGCCGCTGCAAAAGCATACATCAACGCGCTGAACAAGCTCGCTGCAAGAAAGAAACAGTAACAACTATTCCTCTCTGTTCCATTACATCCTCGTGGGCATTTACCCGGACCCTTTTCTTTCCTTGCTCAAAAATGTTTATATAATCGGTCATGGCGCACACGTATAAGGCAAAAGTCTACTACGAAGACACCGACGCCGGCGGCGTTGTCTATTACGGCAAGTACCTCGGCTTTCTCGAACGGGCACGGACAGAATTTCTCTTAGAGAAGGGCATCAGCGTAGCTGATTATCACCATCAGGGATTATTTCTCGTCGTCACCCGCGTGGACATCTCTTACAAAAAGCCCGCCCGCCTCGGCGACATCATTGAGATCACAACGGAAATCACTGAAATAAAAAATGCCTCGATGACATTGAAAAATCAGGTCCTGAGGGACGGTGTCCTCTTGGTCGAAGCGTATGTTACTTTTGCGTGCATTGATAAAGACGGCAGGCCGAAGAGACTGCCGGAGGCGTTGAGAACCCTAGCTGGGCCTGTGGGTTAACATTTATCAACAACAACAAAAAGGTAGATACTTCAGAAACGGCAAACCTGGGCGACTAATGGACAGCGCCCATTCATCAAAATAATTCATGCAGTTGCGCCGAGGTCAGGTAAAACTTACGGTCAACTTCTCTCATAATTTTAAAAAACTTTGATTATCTTGCATAAATTACCTCTTGACATTAAACCAGACTAGATTTATCCTTTATTCAGAGAAGGGGAACGTTCCGAAAAAACATTATCGGAACGTTAACCGCACTGCTGGTTCCCCGGCAGCGTGGGAGTATGGATCCTTTCGATGAAAGGAGGTTGTCATGACAACCACGAAAAACATAAATGTTAGAAGTTATTGCGACAAGATCTACGATGAGCTTACGAACATGAAATCGAGACTGCTCAACCTGATTGAGACGCTCGATCACGTGGAAGGGTTCGAGAAGCAGGAAGAGATGGTACACACCCATGCACCACATCTGAGGGACATTATCGAGACTATAGACTGGAAGCTCCAGATCCTCACAAAGGTCTGCCCTACCGACTGGACGAGGTACCCTGAAGGTGCAGAGAGGCCCGGCTCGGTGAAAGAACCTGAAAAATCCGAAAGGGAGAGCGTAGCCGGAGGCTACATGGGCGGATAACACTCAACTGCTCCCTTTATTCTGATAAACGGCGGGAATCCCCGCCGTTTCTTTTTTCAACAATCCGAAGCGGACTATAGCCCGATTACGTCGCGTATGGACAACATGCCGATGACACTGCCGTTTTCCATAACCGGCAGATGGCGTATATTATTCCTGACCATAATCGTCATGATGTCGCCGACATTGTCATCCTGACCTGCGGTAATCAGGTCGGAGGTCATGGCATCTTTGAGCTGTATCTCTCTGAACTTTTTTCCGTTTTTTGAAACGTAGCTCCTGACGACATCCCTTTCGGTAAAGATACCGACAGTCTTCTCTCTTTCATTAACCAATACCGCGCTGACCTTCTTGCTGTGCATTAACCGTATTGCGTCTTCCACTGAGCTGTCGGCGTCGATAGACACAATCTCTTTCCCCTTGCTCTCCAAAAGGCCTTTTACCTTCATAGCGCGTTACCCCCTTGGTTTGAATTCTCCGGAACCGCAGTCCTCTTCACCATTCCGGATTTGATTATTCCTTCTTCCAGGAGGACCTTCCAGCGGAAATCGCAATCGTGGCAATCATACAAACTCCTCGAAGAAGACCTTGCCAGCTCTCCGAAGGCATATATATCTGCAATGGCCCAGCACATTCTTCCCCCGTTGGTCCCTCCATTCAGTTCCTCGGAAGAGGTGAAGGTAGCTGCGGAACATGCCCCCAGCCCCTCCACCTTTGCCCCTCCCGGCCCCCTGCCGCACTGCATGAATTCCCAGCAATTCAGCTTCTTCCCCATAATCCCTACCTCATAGTAGTACACGGTTGTTAAGGAGCTCATGTTGTAAAGGGTATGCTACTTTAACAGTTGTAGCATGGAAAGATGAACAGATCAAATTAATAAAACAAATTCGACTATAGTCTAAACTTATACTGGAGACTGTCTTCGCCGAATATTTCCTGTTATCGGCTTCGTGGAAGTCCTGAGAGCACCTCGCAGAAGCGGTCCTGGAGAACGCGGGTATCTGTAGGAGAGCCGAGATAGTTGTTCGCCATGATCGAGAAAGCGATCATCTCGCCCTCTTTTGTGGTGGTATAGCCCGAGAGCGCTCTCACCTGCTGGAAGTAGCCAGTTTTTGCATGGAGATTCTTCTCGGCGCCGGTATTTTTCATCCGCCGTTCGAGGGTCCCGTCCACGCCCGCAACAGGAAGCGAATCATAAAAGTACTTGAAGTATTCATGTTTTGCCATGGCATCGAGCAGCAGTACGATCTGGAGCGGCGTTGCGAGATTCAGCCGGGAGAGGCCCGACCCGTCGTAGACAGCTAACGTATCAGTCGGAATTCCCATGGAGCTAAGCGTCTCTTTGACGACCGCTGCCGATCTCGCGGTCGATCCTTCGCCGCCGATCACCTTTCCTAACGTTCTGAATATTTGCTCGGCATAGATATTCCTGCTCAGTTTGTTCGTGGCCCTGATGATTTCATACAGCGGCTGCGAAAAATGCAAAGCGATCTTTTTCATGGATGGGTAATCAGGTATCATTTTGATGTCGTCGATGTCGACAGACTCTCCTGCAATGCGGATGCCCTTGGCTTCCATAATTTCCTTGAACGCTGCAACGGCAAAGTGTGTCGGATTATGCACGCTGATCCTTTCGTAGAGTGCCGGTGATTGGGCGCTTATTTCACCCATAACGATGATCCTGTTCGAACCCGGCTCCCTGGAGAAACGGAGTGCGTTCGGGCCATTGCCGGGCGGGACAGTGATAACCTGGTTGCTGACGGTCACGTACCCTGTATCAGGAGCGGTCTTCAGTATCGCTGGACCGCCGATAGTTCTTCCGGGGAGTATCTCGATGCCCACGCTGTTGTCATTGAAGGAGAGCCCGCTTATCTGGGCCGCATAGCCGAAGGCTGCATCATCCCAGGACCATCCCGTACCGAGGTATTGATCGTCGAACACATTATCATCACCGATGAGCGCGCCCCTGATCTCCCTTATGCCGGCGGCACGCAGCTGTTCGGCCCATTTCTCGAATACTCCGGTTGAGAGCGTCGGATCGCCACTTCCCCGCACTACGAGGTCGCCGTGGAGTATGCCGTCCCTGACTTCGCCGTTGGTGTAGAGCTCTGTCGCGAACCTGAACTCAGGGCCGAGCCGCACCAAAGCAACGGCAGTGGTGAAGAGCTTCATATTCGAAGCAGGGGTAAAGGCCTTGGTATCGTCGAGCCGGTAGATGAATGCTCCGCTCTCTACGGATTTCACCGATGCGCCCCAGCGCGCAGCAGTGAATGAAGGGGTATCGAACAACTCATCGAACCTGGATTTTTGAGAAAGAGAGGCGCAGGAAATGCATGACAGCATAACAGCAGTGATGCACACCACGCGAAGAGTTTGCGAAATCTTCCTCAAAGCAATGTTCATCGAACCGTTGTCTCTGTTGAGCCGCGTTTCCGCCGTACAGTGACCGATTCTCCGCCGATTCCCCAGTTGTCGGTCTCAACCTCATCGATAATAACCATCGTTGTCTGGGGATTTTTTCCTAATACATCGACCAGCAGCTGGGTAACGCCGCTGATCAGCGTGGCTTTCTGCTCTGCCGTGGCCCCGTCCTTTGTAATTTTGATATTCACGTAAGGCATGCGATTCTCCTCTCTAAGTATACTCAATGGTTATAAATTGCACTTTATTGTACCTTATTATAGAGCCCTCGCACCAACCCTCTCTTGTCAATCATCCCCGCATAGAGATATAATATGTGTTTCAAAAGCTTACTTATTTGGAGGAGCCATGACGATTACAGAAAAGATTCTTGCAGCCCACGCCGGCAAAAAAGAGGTTGCTGCTGGTGAATTGATAAATGCCAAGGTCGACCTTATCCTTGCCAACGACATTACCGCTCCCATCGCCATACAGGAATTCAAGAAGACCGGCGCAAAGGAGGTCTTTGACAAAGACCGCGTGGCCTTCATTCCCGACCACTTTGCTCCCCAGAAAGACATCAAGGCTGCCGAGCAGTGCAAGATGCTCAAAGACTTTTCGAGGGAGTACCGTCTGGGACTCTACTTCGAGGTGGGGAGGATGGGCGTTGAGCATGCGCTCCTGCCCGAGCAGGGATTGGTCGGCCCCGGCGATCTGGTGATCGGCGCCGACAGCCACACCTGCACCTATGGAGCGCTCGGAGCCTTTGCTACGGGCGTCGGCTCCACCGATGTCGCTGCCGCCATGGCAACGGGAGAGTGCTGGTTCAAGGTCCCGGAATCCATGAAATTCGTCTATTACGGCACGTTGAAGAAATGGGTCGGCGGAAAAGATCTGATCCTCCATACCATCGGCGATATCGGCGTCGACGGCGCGCTCTACCGGGCGATGGAGTTCGAGGGGGAGGCGATAGGAAGTCTTCCTATGTACGGCAGGCTCACCATGTGCAACATGGCGATCGAGGCAGGCGGAAAGAACGGCATCATCATTCCGGATGCCATCACCGAAGAATACGTAAAAGGAAGGGCAAAGAGACCATACAAGCTCTACACCTCGGATGCCGATGCAACATATGTGGAGGTAAGGGAATACGATTGCTCGAAGATACAGCCCACGGTTGCCTGCCCTCACCTCCCCTCGAATACGAAGCCTGCAACCGAGCTCTCGCACATCACGATCGATCAGGTGGTCATCGGTTCCTGCACAAACGGCAGGCTCGAAGACCTGAGGGAGGCGGCACAGGTGATCAAAGGGAAAAAGGTCAACCCCAATGTCCGGCTGATCGTCATTCCTGCAACCCAGTTGATCTACAAGCAGGCAATGCAGGAGGGATTGCTTGACATCTTCATCGATGCAGAGGCGGTCGTCTCGACACCGACTTGCGGCCCCTGCCTCGGCGGGCATATGGGCATCCTCGCAAAGGGCGAGCGGGCGCTGGCGACAACGAACAGGAACTTCGTCGGCAGAATGGGACATCCCGAGAGCGAGGTGTACCTCTCAAACCCTGCCGTTGCCGCTGCAACCGCGGTGCTCGGCAAGATCAGCGTCCCTGAAGAACTCGGGTTGTAAAATATTTCTGTCGTAAGCAGCACAGGCAGCCTAGCCACTTAATCTAAAACAGAGCTATTATGTCACCTGAAGAGAAATTGAAATCACTCGGTATTACGCTGGCTGAAGCGCCGAAGCCGCTGGGCTCCTACGTGCCCTGCGTGCAATCCGGCAATCTCCTCTTCCTGAGCGGCATTCTTCCGCTCAGAGAGGGAAAGCTCGCCAGGACCGGCAGGGTCGGCGAAGCGGTCTCGCTCACCGAAGCACAGGAGGACGCACGTCAGGTGGTCATCAATGTCCTCTCCCTGCTTAAATCCCACCTGGGGAGCCTCGACAGGATCACGCGATGCGTAAAACTGAACGGCTACGTCGCCTCCGCTGTCGGTTTCACCGAGCAACCGAAGGTCCTCAATGCTGCATCGGATCTTCTGTTCGATATCTTCGGCGAGACAGGCAGACACGCACGGGCCGCGGTAGGCGTTGTTGCGCTTCCCTTGAACGCTCCGCTCGAAATAGATTTCATCTTTGAGGTTACAGCGTAGGCGGATCTGCTCACGGGCTCATTGAAAGGCGGAAATGGAGGGAACAGACACCTGTTACATCCCGCTTAGTATGTATACCGGCCTTCGCCCTCATACAATCTCTGCCCGCAATGGGGACAGAAATTAATCCTGATCCGGTGCAGGCTGAAGTCAGGATAAATCTCCTCAACAGGCAGGAATTCGATACCGCTCTCCTTGATCGCCGTGCAGCACCAGTTGTCTTTTATATGGTAGCGCCTGAAGTCGGCCCAGAGTATCAAGGTGGACGAATCGCCTCTTCTATCCTCATTACTCATAGCAACCTCCTTTTCACTATGTTGATTGAGCGCACAGGCATCTTCCCCTGCGATGCTCATGTCGACGCAACCTGTGAATGTTCCCACCGCTCCTTTCTTATATTATCTCCCTTTTTTTGAATTTTATACACACTCTTTTACCCGCCTTAGTTTTTTACCAAACATTAACGATCTACAACGATCTACGCACCTCAGCATTCATCACCATGGCTTGACAGTTTTCGTAAAACGTGTATGCTTTAAGTAAGAACAGAACGCCGAGGGTGGTGGTCTGCTCCTCTTGATGCGGAGATCCGCAGGGCCGCATTTCCGGAAGGTGTTATTGCAGGACGCAGGTCGTGTGAAATGCCTTTACAAAAGGGATTTGCGCCAGGGTGTCCGGAGAGAGAAGAGTACGCACCACCTTTTCATGATGCCGCCGAGAGGGCTTCGAGATATTCAGCCCATAACGTTTCTTTAGATGTACCGGTATCGATAAAGTCCCAGGGAAGCACCTCATCACGCGATCTCTTTCTGAAGATATAAAAGTCCTCATTGATGCCGGACGCTGCGCAGGCCTTTTTCCAGTCATCAGTTGTTGCCATCGCTACCAGGACATCTGCGATGCTCCGGTCGCCACGCGAAAACAGCCCCTGCATATATGCGTACTTCGGCACATCGTGAAGCACCCGCATGCCTCTTATCTCCCGCAACGCCTTTTTTATCCGCTTCAGCTTTTCCTTCACCGAGACGAGCGGCTCCATGGGATGCCACTGGAAAGGGGTAAAAGGCTTGGGCACAAAGGTACTGATGCTCAGAGTGACGGTCCCTTTTTTGGTAAGATCTCTGACCCTCCTCGACAGCTCAATAATACCCTCGATATCCGCGTGCTCCTCGGTAGGAAGTCCGATCATGAAATAGAGCCTCAGGTTCTCTATACCGGCGTCGAAGAGGAGCTGCGAGGTGTCCATGATATCTTTTTCGGTAATCTTTTTGTTGATCACCGATCGCAGTCGTGCAGTCCCTGCTTCAGGAGCTATGGATACGCTCTTATGTCTTTTCAGCAGCTGGACGAGCTCGGCGCTCCGGCTACTGGCACGCAACGAGGTAATTGAGAAATCAACCCCTTCGATACAGAGGATATCATAGAGAGAGGGATAATCGCTCAATGACGGGCCGATCAATCCTATTTTCAATTCTCCCTTTTCCCCTTTATTAAAGGGAGGCTCGGGTGGGACGAGACGCTGTTTTGCCTCTTCGATCTCGGCCCTGATCGTATCAGGGGCCTTCCGGCGCGGCGGATTGTAGAGGTGTCCGACGAGACAGAACCTGCAGCTCCAGGGGCACCCCCGCATCGCTTCGATGAGATACATATTGGAGAACTCCGATTCGGGAGTAATGATCGCGGTGTTGAGAAGAGAGCACGAAAGGTCCTTCAGGTATCTCCTTGTGATGCGTGCGGGGGCACCGTTCAACGCCTCACGCACAGCTATCGATCCCTCACTGCCACAGGTAACCGAGTAGTATTCGGGAACATAAACACCCTCGATCCGCAGTGCGCCTTTTTTCAGAGCAGCGCGACTCCCGCTGTTCTTATAGAGATCGAGAAACTCCTGCAGCGACTCATCCGCCTCTCCTATAAAGACTGTATCGAAAAAGGGAGCAAGGGGCTCAGGGTTAAAGGACAGACAGGTGCCGCCTGCCATCAGCAGAGGATGGTACCTGTTCCGCTCGGAAGACCGGAAGGGGATATTCGCCAGATCAAGCATAGTAATAAGATTGGGATAATCGTTTTCGAAAGAGACCGAGAAGGCAATAATATCGAAGCGATCGAGGGGCCTCTTGGATTCGAGTGAAAAGAGAGGGGTCTTGCTCCTGCGATAGACCTCGATATCGGCCTGGTCAGGCAAAAAGGCACGTTCGCACACGACATCGTTTCTTCGGTTGAGCAGGCCGTAGATCCCCTGGAATCCAAGATTCGACATGCCCACATGGTAGGTATTGGGATAGACGAGACAGATGGTAATCCTGCCACCGGGGTCCTTATGCACCGTGCCGCGCTCCTTTCGAAGGAGCGCATCCGCCTTTTCGATGAGCTTACGATTCATGCAACGACCGTAATCCGTGATGAGTACCCGGTAATGAGGACCCGCAGTATGGGGAAACGCATACTTAATTTTAACTCATTACGCATCACACATCACGCACTACTCATTATGAGGCTCCCGACTGCTTCCTCAGAAACGTGGGAATATCATACTCATCATCGGTCCCCAGAAAAGATTCATTGAGGGGAATCTGTTTGCTTTCGAATATCGTGCCCTGGCCGTTGGTGCCGACCTGCTCTTGTGTCTTCGCAGCGATGGGCTCGGAGGGCTCGGCGATCTCCTTTTCAAGAGGACGCTCCTGAATAACCTTCGGCTCATAGGCCGGCTCTCGTGAGGTAAGGCCGATGCTCTTGGAGAGTATCCGCTCGGACCCCCTGAGATTGATCGGGTCCTTCTTGGGAGCCCATTTCTTGATCTGGGGGAGCTCAGCCTTCTCTAACCGTTCCTCAAGTCCGGTCGCGATCACCGTGACCCTTACCTCGTCTTCCATTTCGTCATTGATCACCGCACCAAGAATGATGTTGGCATCATCGTGGGCGGAGTCATGAATCAGCGACGCCGCCTGCTGCACTGCATCAAGGGACATGTTCATGCCGCCGGTGATGTTGATAAGGATTCCCTTTGCGCCCTCGATGGACGACTCTTCGAGGAGGGGGTTGGAGATCGCCTTCTTCGCCGCCTCGAATGCGCCGTTGTCACCAGCGCCGAATCCCACACCGATCACCGCCTTGCCGGCGTTCTCCATAACGGATTTCACGTCGGCGAAGTCGAGGTTGATGAGACCGGGGATAAGGATCAGGTCGGAAATACCCTGTATCGCCTGCCGCAGGACATCATTGGCGATGGAGAAGGATTTGAGCAGAGGGGTCCCCTTCTCGACCACGAGATGGATCCGGTCGTTGGGGATAACGATCAGCGTATCAACATTCTTCTTGAGCTCTCTGATGCCGTCTTCCGCATTGATCGCCCGCTTTCTGCCTTCATAGTAGAAGGGCTTTGTCACCACGCCGACTGTGAGAATGCCCAGCTCACGTGCAAGCCCCGCAATCACCGGCGCTGCGCCGGTGCCGGTGCCGCCGCCCATACCCGCCGTGATGAAGACCATATCGGCGCCTTCAATGGAGCTCATCAGGGCATCCCGGTCTTCATGAGCGGCCTGCCTGCCGATCACCGGATTTGATCCTGCGCCCAGTCCCCTGGTCAATGCCGCACCGATCTGCACCCTCACCGGCGCGAGCGACACATCGAGGTGCTGGCTGTCGGTGTTGACCGCAATAAATTCTATGCCGAAAATGTTCGCGGCGACCATGCTGTTGATCGCATTACCCCCGCCGCCGCCCACACCGATGACCTTTATCTTCGCTACCAATCTGCCTACATCTTCGAGCTCAAACATAACAACCCCCTTTGGTAAAAGTGAGCAGTAATGAGTAAATGGAAAAGAATACCTTTTATATTTTGTCTTTTACTCATCATTCATCACTTTTCATTTCTTACTTATTATTTTCCTGAACCATCCCGTCATGGTAGTCATAATGCTACTCAAGACATCCGAAGGTACACGTTCGGAAGGCATAACCGTCTCTGCCGCATGCAGCACCAGCCCGACACCCGTCGCGTAGATCGGGTTATTGAATTCCCCCTTCAGGCCGCTGATGGGCAGCGATTCGGGAGCGACATCAGGGTGGTGCGGTGCCCCGTTCATATAGCCGATCCGGACCGGCATAGAGAGCATAGCTTCGGCCATGCGGTCAAACCCTGTGAGCAGCGAGGCGCCTCCGGTGAGAATAACCCCTGCAATCGCAATGCCGTTATGATGAACCATCTGCACCTCCTGACGTATCAGATCAAGGAGCTCTTCTCCTCTCGGCTGCAGGATCTCGGCAATATATTTCCTGGGTATTCCCCTCACCTGTCCGTCGATCGCCACTACTTCTATTTCCGCATTGTTGCTGTTGATCTCGGCAGCATACGGGACAGGGGCGACAAAGCCGTACTTCTTTTTCACTCTCTCAGCCTCATGGAAGGGCAGCCGCAGCCCCACCGACAGATCGTTGGTAAAATGATTACCCCCGATGCCCAGCACAGCGGTATGCCGAAGCCAGCCGTCTTTATAGATCGCGATGTCCGTCGTCCCGCCGCCGATATCGACGAGCATTACGCCCATATCACGTTCATAGGGCGTCAGCGTCGCCTCTGCAGAAGCCAGCGGCTGGAGCACGATATCAACCACCTCGAGCCCTGCCCGTTCGCAGCATTTCAGGAGATTCTGCACCGAGGTGACGGCGCCGGTGACAATGTATACCTTTACCTCGAGACGCACCCCGGCCATGCCCACAGGGTCTTTGATGCCGTCCTGTCCGTCGAGGATGAAGTCGGTGGGAAGGACATGGAGCATCTCCCTGTCGAGCGGCACATACACGGCGCTTGCCGAATCGATCGCCCGTTCCACATCCTCGGGAGACACCTCCCTGCCTTTTATACCTACGGCACCGTAGCTGTTGAAGCTCTTTACATGGCTCCCGGCAATGCCGACGTAGACCTCTCTGATGTCGAACCCTATCTGCTCGCGTATGTCGGCGATCACTTTCTTGATCGATTGGGCCGTCGCCTCGATATCGACGACAACCCCCTTCTTGAGTCCCGACGAGGGATGAGAGCTCACTGCGAGGATCGAACATCCTTCCTCGCTCACCTCGCCGACGATGGCACAGATCTTTGTAGTGCCGACATCGAGTCCGACGACAAACGAGCTAGTTCTTTTTCTTTTTTCCATGATGCTTCGCTACCAGTGTTTTTGTCTGCTGCTCCGGCTCCTGGCGCACCGGTTTGACGACGATCTTGTTCGCAAATCGCAGATCGATATACTCCACCGTCATATTTCTCTTCTGGATCTCATCTTTGACGAACTCAAGGCGTTCGATTTTTTTCTCAAAATCTCCCATGCCGACCTTGATCACAATACCGTTGATCTTCAGCGTAATATCTTCAGGCCTGCTGCCGGTCACCTCGATGCTCCCGTCGGACGACAGCACTCCTTTGGCATGAAGGACATTCACAAACCTGACCGCCTCGCGATAGGTCTCATTATCACCGGCAGGATCAATATCCTTGATCACCGGCAGGAGCAGCACCGTGCCCTCACGTATCTGCTCAAGCAGATACCCTTCACGATCAATGAGGTGCGGTCCTTCTGACGTGCTCAGGATCGCTACGGGAACTCTCTCGTCGACCTTGACCAGCATCCGTCCCGACAGTTCCCTGCGGATGACGGCGCTCTTTATCCAGGGAGATCTTTTGAGACGCTCATGCAGTGTCCTGCCGGACTGCCCGAAAAGCTTATCACCCTTCTTCACTTTCACCAATGATTTCAGCTCATCATTCTTCAGATGATGGTTGCCGATGAAGACGATCTCTTTTACCGGGATGAGAAAGCGGATTGAAACGAAAACAGCCGCTCCTGCAAGAAGTATCAGCAGCAAGGGAATGAGGAACAGCCGTATCCGCTTTTGCTCTTTCCTCCTCTGCAGCGATCGCACGTTTCTTCTTCTCATCGGTAAAAAGTAAAAAGCAAAGATCGAAAAGCAAAAATAAAAATCAAGGATCCCTTATTTTTTCATTTTGCTCTTTAATTTTTGATCTTTCCCGTCCTCAACCCCTTTTTCATGGTGCCTATTTTAAAGGCATTGCCCTGTTATTTTCCATCCTCTACGGTCAGCCTCAGTATTTCTTCTATCAGATCAGGGAACTCCAGCCCTGCAAGCTGCGCAATCTTAGGCAACAGGCTCGTCTCGGTCATCCCCGGAATCGTATTGACCTCAAGAATATAGGGATTATTCGAAGCATCGAGGATGAAATCCACACGGGTAGCGCCCTTGCAGCCGAGCGCCTGGTGTGCGCGCGCCGCCATGGCCTTAAGCGTCTCGTATGCCGAAGCATCGATCTCCGGAGGCAGGATGTACTGAGTGAGTCCGGGCGTGTACTTGGCTTCGTAGCTGTAGAACTCACGAGAAGGGCGCACCTCGACGCCCCCGAGGGCGCGATCGTTGAGAATGCCGATCTGGATCTCCCTGCCCTTTATATATTCTTCGATAATGATTCTCGATCCGTACGAGAAAGCGTCTTTGAGCGCATCCTCAAGCTCCGTATCGTTCTTGACGATACTGACGCCGATGCTCGACCCCTCGGTGACGGGCTTTACCACCCAGGGAAGGGGAAAATCGACAAGCGTCGTGACCACCTGCACATTGATGCGGTCTCCTGCCCCGGCCTGCGCCCTGTTGATCACGATGAAAGAGGGCACCGGAATCTCATGATAGAGGAATATCTTTTTTGATGCCTCCTTGTCCATCGCTAGGGCCGATGCCAGAATCCCCGACCCGGTGTAGGGGATTCCCATTACTTCAAGAAGCCCCTGCACCGCGCCGTTCTCGCCGAAGCCGCCGTGCAATGCGAGAACGGCAATCTCGATGCGCTCCTTTTTGAGCGCTGCGCAGAGATCCTCGGCTGCATCGATGAGGACCACATCATAGTTCCGCTCCCGTAGCGCTTTGTAAATGGCGCTGCCGCTTTTCAAAGAGACTTCCCGCTCGGCGGACGTGCCGCCGGCGAGTACGCCGATACGCTGTTTCGTTATCATGGACGCTTATATCCTTTCATAGAAGACATAACGGTTATAATTCCCTTACCACCTCTTCACCCATTTTATAGACATCCCCGGCGCCAAGGGTAATCAGTACATTGCCGGGCTGGAGCTCTGCGAGAATCGCTTTAATCATCGCTGCACGGTCAGGAATGTAGCTGATATTCTTGAATCCCCGCTGTTCTATATTTTTAAAAAGCACTTCGGAATGAATGCCCTCGATAGGCTTTTCACCTGCAGGATAGATATCCATGAGGAACAGGCGGTCGGCATCATCAAAGCTTGCGGCGAACTCATCCATCGAGTCCCTCGTCCTCGTGTACCGGTGCGGCTGGAACAGGACAAGTATCCGTTGCTCTTTGAAGCACTCCCGTGCCGCCCTGAGCGTCGCCCGTATCTCCGAGGGGTGGTGCCCGTAATCATCAAATACCTTGATGCCCTTTTTCTCTCCTTTGAGCTCGAACCGGCGATGGATACCGCCGAAACCGCCGAGCGCCTTTGCAACAACTGAGATGGGAATCTGCAGTTCTATTGCAGCAGCTATAGCAGCCAGGCTGTTCAGCACATTATGCTCCCCGGGAATGGGAATAGTGAACATCCCCAGGGGATTCCCTTTGAACACCGGTTCAAAGCTCATCCTCGTTCCGAGGTGTCTGATGTTTCTGGCGTAGAGATCGGCTTTATAGGTAAATCCATAGGTCAGGACCTTTCTCTGTATCTGGGGGAGGATTTCCCGCACATAGGCATTCTCCACGCAGACGATGGCGATCCCGTAGAACGGTATTTTGTTGATGAAATCGAGAAAGGCCTGCTTCAAGGCCTCCATGCTCTTGAAAAAATCCATATGCTCTTTGTCGATATTCGTGATCACCGCAATGGTGGGGTTGAGCTTCAGGAACGAGCCGTCACTCTCATCAGCTTCGGCAACAAGGAACGCTCCCTGCCCGAGCTTCGCGTTGCTGCCCATCGCATTGAGTTTGCCGCCGATCACCACAGTGGGATCAAAGCCGCCTTCAACAAGGGTCGTTGCGATGAGCGAGGTCGTCGTCGTCTTGCCGTGGGCACCGGCAATCAGGATCCCGTATTTGAGCCTGCCCAGCTCGGCGAGCATTTCAGCGCGGGGGATGACGGGGATCGAACGGTATTTCGCCTCGATCACTTCAGGGTTGTCGGGAGCAACGGCAGAGGAAATGACAACTACATGAGCGTGATCGATGTTCTCGGCATCATGGCCGACGAATACCTTGATGCCGAGGTTCTTCAACCGTGCCGTCATCTCCGACTCCTTCATGTCGGAGCCGGTCACTTCATATCCAAGATTGTGCAGTACCTCGGCAATGCCGCTCATGCCGACACCGCCGATGCCGACGAAATGTATTCTCCTGTATCGATTAAACATAATTCACTCCAATAAAAAGAATTCAGGATCCAGAAGAAAAAAAGCACAACTCAGATTTTATTCTGACTTCTGGCTCCTGACTCCTGGATTCTTCTTTATTATTTCCTTACCAGACTCAGCGCGATATCGACAACGCGCTCAGCTGCGTCAACCTTGCCGAAGACCATTGCCGCCTTCTGCATCTCTCTCCGCGCCTGCTCATTCTCATAGAGCTCCCTGATCGCAGCAGCGAGCACTTCACCCGTCAGCTTCCTGTCGAGGATCACCTTTGCCGCACCCATATCCTCCAGCTTTCGCGCGTTGTGCTCCTGATGGTTGGAAGCCGCATACGGATAGGGGATGATAATGGCAGGCTTTCCTATCGCGGTAATCTCGGCAAGCGTCGTTGCCCCTGCCCTGCAGATCACCATATCGGCAAGGGTATACGCCTCCGCCATCTGGTAAATGAACGGAACGACAATGCCGTGAAACCCCTTTCCCCTATAGGCCTCCGTGACGGCCGAAAGATCCTTATCGCCCGTCTGATGGAGGAACTGGATATTTTGCCTTAAATCCAGCAGGTAATTCAACGCTTCGATCATGGCGTAATTGATGCTCCTGGCACCGAGGCTGCCGCCGAAGGTCAGTATCGTAAACAGCTCTTTGTCGAGGGGGAATACTGCATAAGCCTTTTTCCCGTCTCTGGCGAGGATATGCTTCCGTATGGGATTGCCTGTCAGATAGGTCTTCTCTTTCGGGAAATAGTCGATACTCTCCTGATAGGTGACCGCAACGGCATCAACGAATTTCCCAAGAAACCTGTTGGCGAATCCAGGAACCGAATTCTGCTCGTGAATCATCGTGGGAATGCCCTTCAAGTGCGCAGCAAGCACCATACCCACTGATGCGTAACCGCCGACGCCGATGACGACCGAGGGGCTGACGGCCTTGAGAATTTTATAGGAGTCGAGAATGGACAAGAGAAAAGAGACGAAGGCCCTGCCCTTCTTGTAGAGAGACTTTCCCACCATCCCCTCTGCCCTTATGAACCGGATCGGATATCCTTCACGAGGGATGACCCTCGCCTCGATGCCGTGCGAGGTCCCTACAAAGACAATTTCCTTTGCAAAGTCCCGTTCCTTAAATGCTTCCGCGATAGAGAGACCGGGGAACAGGTGTCCGCCGGTGCCTCCTCCTGCAATAATGACTTTCATCCCTTTGATCCAAAGGATCGGCTGAATGACCGGTGGCGTGATGATCGCTTACCGTAGCGCTGGTAGCCGTATCCCCGCTGCCATTTTGCCGAACGCGGCAACGGCTCTGCACTCGCAGGCTTGGGCGGCGGCATCGGTACAACGTGGTTCCTCTCCGGGCCCTCACGATGCGCCGCACCTGCTTCGTGAGGGCCCTTGATTTCTTGCACCTGCGACTTCGATGCGTTCAGCAAAAAACCGATTGCCATCATGTTAACAATCAATGATGATCCTCCGTAGCTGATAAAGGGTAGAGGGAGTCCCTTGGTGGGCACCATTCCGGTCACTACGGCAAAGTTCATGACCGCCTGGATGGCGATCATCATGGAGACGCCGAAGGCAAGATAGTAGGCGAACCGGTCCGTTGTGCGTCGTGCAATAACAACGCCTCTCAAAAAGAGCATGAGGAAAAGTGTGGCGACAACGAGGGCGCCGAAAAAGCCGAGCTCCTCACCGATAAGCGAGAAGATAAAGTCGGTATGCACCTCCGGCAGGAAAGAGAGCTTCTGCTTCCCCTGTCCCAAGCCCACACCGGTCATCCCGCCGCTGCCGAGGGCGATGAAGGACTGCACCAGCTGAAACCCGCTCCCCTGCGGGTCCTTCCAGGGATCGAGGAAGGCAACGACCCTTCGCATCCGGTAAGGCTCCGAGATCAGTTTGATCACCACCGGAATTCCGAGAACTCCCAGTGAAAGCAGATAGCGAAGCCGGATGCCCGAAAGAAAAAGCATCGCCATGGTAAGCACGGCGAGACTCATCACCGCGCCGAAGTCCGGTTGTTTCAGAAAGACCACCTGAAATATTCCCATGATGAAGATAGGGATGAAGAAAGACAAAAATTTATCACGCTTGAAACTCGCGAGACTCATATAGTAGGAGAGAAAGACCACCATGCAAAGCTTTACCAGCTCCGAGGGCTGAAAAGTCGAAGGCCAGATCCGAATCCACCGCCGCGCCCCCCCAGCGGTGATCCCGAGCGGCGTAAAGACCAGCAGCAGGCAGACAAAGGCAACAACCAGCAGGGGTAGAGCCATCTTTTTCAGGAACTCACGGGGTATCCTGTACGCGATAGACATTGCAACGGCGCCGAGCAGTACCGTGAAGAGTTGTTTCCTGATAAACCCGAACTGGCTTACCACAATTCCCTTCTTTCGGTACTTCTCGATAATGTCGGGAGAAATGACCGACGTGGAACTGTAAACCGCCGTCAGGCCGATAAGTATGAGGAGCAGCACCAGCAGCAAGGTCCAACGATCATAGGATTGTTTCATAATTCCCTCACCATGCTCTTGAATTGTCTGCCCCGGTCCTCGAAGTCTCTGAACATATCAAAGCTGGCACACGCAGGCGAGAGGAGCACCACATCTCCCGGAGCGGCGATCGCCCTTGCTTTCCTTACCGCAGCCCGGAGATCATCTTCCATAAACGTCGTCGTACTCTGCCCCAGCGCCTTCCGCAGCTTCTCCCTCGCCTCCCCGATGAGTATCAGCGCCCTGACCCGCTCCTCGACAAGAGGTCGCAACAGCGTAAAGTCACTGTCCTTATCCCTTCCGCCGGCGATAAGCACGATGGGCCCGCGAAAGCTTTCCAGTGATTTGATCACTGCGCCGACATTCGTTCCTTTCGAGTCATTAATATACGTTGTTCCATCGAGCTCACGAACGAACTCGAGGCGGTGCTCGAGACCGGGGAATGTCTTCAGCGTATCCATTATAGCATGCGGCGAACAGCCGCACAGCAGCGCCATCAGCGATGCCGCCATGGCATTTTCGATATTATGGACGCCCCTTATGGCAATGTCGTCAGCGCTCATACGAACATCAATACCGCGTTCCGGTACCGAAAAGCGGATAACTCCGTCTTTGAAAAAGACGCCTCTCACTACATCTTTTCTACTGAAATAAAAGAGCCCGGGTGCCATACCGTTCCGGGTACGCTGCTGCTCGATTCTCTTCAGGACCGCTCCGGTCAACTCATCATCCGCATTCAACACCAGCACATCTTCACGCTGCTGATTCATAAACACCCTGCACTTCGCATCGATATACTCATCCATCAAACGGTAACGATCCAGGTGATCGGGGGTAATATTCAAAATAGCCGCTGCTGTGGGTCTGAAGGTCTCGATGGTTTCGAGCTGGAAGCTGGACACTTCAACGACAATATAATCGGGCGCGACAGACTTCCGTTCTCTGCCCCATTTGTAGAGTTCTTCCGTTAAAGCAGTTCCGATGTTGCCGCCCACTATAGTCTCAAAGCCGTGATTCCTGAGCATTTCATAGACAAGCGTCGTGGTCGTCGACTTCCCGTTCGTCCCCGTGATAGCGAGAAAGTCTGTCTTCTGTCCTCCGGCTTCTGTGTTCTCCTTAACAAACCGGTAGGCCAGCTCCAGCTCTCCGATGATCTTTTTCCCCCTCTCTGCAGCCTTCCTGAGCGGCGTGATGGAAAGGGGAACGCCGGGACTCACCACAATAAGGTCCGCCTCTTCAAATAGGCCAGCCGGATGCTCTCCGAGGACAGGGCGGACGTCGGGATGGAGGCTTTCGAGGAATGCTGAAAGTTCCTGGGGGCTCTTTTTATCGGTAACCGTTACCGTGGCGCCGATCTGTGCAAGCATATTGGCGGCACCGACGCCGCTCCTCGCAAGACCGACAACGGTTACTCGCCTCCCCTTCAGATCACACACCATCGGTTGTGCTGCAGGGAGGAACGGCCGGAGAGGCGGCGTTGGACTAATCCAATCGTCGATGAGCTGATGTTCTGATTGCGGTTCATGAAATATTCTTTCCTGAGGACTTCTTGCTCTTAGTCGCAATCCTGATATTGGCACTCTTCTTCTTTTTAGCGGTTTTGACTTTATATTTCTTTTTGATCTTCGCGCTTTTTACTTTCTTGTATTTGACCTTTGATATCTTCGTGTCCGAATCGGGGTTATAGGAGGCGAGCATAACGGGGTTCTCTTTGACGTTGCTGAAATAAATCATGGGCTCGGCCTTCTGGGCAAGCACATCATAGCCCTTGGCCAGCAGCACCTTCGAGTCCTGCCAGAGCTCGTCCCGTACCGGCTCGCCCAGCACCACGGTAATGAGCGTATCCTGTCCTTTGTTTGCGGCCGAGACAAAGCAGTGCCGTGCAGCTCGCGTATAGCCGGTCTTTCCGCCGATGAAGTCCTCATCGGTCCAGAGGAGTTGATTGGTGTTTTTTACAAACAGACGTCTCCCGTCAAGGGAGTAAATATCTTTTGTCCGCGTATTGATGATCTCTTTAATGAGCGGATACTTCAACGATTCCTTCATCACTTTCGCAAGATCGAAGGCAGTAATGTACTGATGGGCCCCGGGGAGTCCCGAAGCATTGATGAACCGCGTATTCTCTGCCCCGATCTGCAGGACTTTCTCATTCATCATGCGCGCAAAGGCATCCTCCGAGCCCGCAACCGCCTCTGCAAGGGCAACGGCGGCGCTGTTCACCGATCGCATGAGGGCAAGATAGAGCATTTCCCTGACCGTAAACCGCTCGCCTGCACGTATTGCAGGAGATACGGACGGTGTATTGGCAGCGTTCCTGCTGACCACAAGAATAGTGTCGGGATGCAGCTTATCGAGCACTACCATGGCCGTCACCAGCTTTGTCGTGCTCGCAGGCGGCAGCTTGAGGTGGGGATTCTTGGCGAATAATATTCTTTCACTCTTGCCCTCAATCGCGATTGCTGCCCGGGCGGTGATCTCTTCGGCAAAGGTAACTGCAGCAAGGAATAATGAGCATAGGATAAGGATCAGGCTGCCGGACATCATGGCGCAAGATACCTTAATGATGCCGATGGCGTATGGGCGGCGTCTTTTGACCCCACTGTTACTGCTCGCTACAAACTGCCGACTGCGGTTTTTCATGGCCAATCCCCTTATTTTTTATTAGATATTTACCTGATTCAGCGTACAGAGCGTTTGTACCGGCATTACCTCAATTTTAAAGAGGCCAAACTGAATAATGCAAGTACTATTCCAATAATCCAAAAGCGTACGATTACCTTCGGCTCCTGCCAGCCCTTGAGCTCAAAATGGTGGTGCAAGGGAGCCATTTTGAAAATGCGCTTGCCGGTCGATTTATACGAGGCGACCTGGAGCACCACCGAGATCGTCTCGATGACGAAGATACCGCCGACCACCACCAATACAATCTCATGTTTCGTCACCACGGCAAGGGTGCCAAGTGCGCCGCCCAGCCCGAGCGAGCCTACATCCCCCATGAACACTTCAGCAGGGTAGGCATTATACCAGAGAAAGCCGAGCGAAGCCCCCAGCAGCGCACCGCAAAAAACGGTCAGCTCCCCGATTCCCGGCAGGTATAAGACCTGCAAGTATTTTGCGAACTGGGCGTGGCCCGATACATAGACGAGGGCGGTATTTGCCAATGTCGCAATGGCAACCAGCCCGATGGCGAGTCCGTCGATGCCATCGGTAAGATTGACGGCATTTGATGAGCCGACAATCACAAAGATCGAGAACGGTATATAGAACCATCCCAGATCAAAAAGCCACTTTTTGAAAAAGGGAATGCTCAACACCGTATTGTAGGGATCGTGAGGGTTGGCATAGAGGAACACGCTGATGCAGAATGCAACCAGCAGTTGTGCCCCGATTTTGTACCATGCCCGCAGTCCCTTGGGGTTTTTCTTCACCGCCTTGAGGTAATCATCGATAAATCCGATGGCGCCGAATCCGAGCAGTGAGATCATCATGATCCATATATAGACATTTCTGAAATTTCCCCACATCAGCATCGTGATCGTAATCGCCGCCAGGATGATGATGCCTCCCATGGTCGGCGTCCCCGCCTTTGAGAGATGGGTCTTCGGACCGTCATTCCGTATCTGCTGCGTCATGCTGATCCTCTTAAGCCACCTGATCAGCGGCGGCGCAATAAAAAGCGTGACGATCAGTGCCGTAAGTGCCGCCAGAGAGGTGCGGAACGTAATGTAGCGGAACACGTTGAAAGGTGAGAAGTAGGCATGCAAGCTATAAAGCAACTCGTAAATCATCGCGCTACCTTCTCACCGCCTCTTTCAAAGCTTCTTCTACTGTTGCGAGGACCCTTTCCATCCTCATGCCCCGTGAACCCTTTATCAAAACGATATCTCCTTCCTTCATAATGGTGCGCAGTTCCTGCGCTGCATCCGTCGCTGTAGCTTTGTGCATGCCTTTTCCCCTGAAGGCAGCGACCGCTTCGGTCATCAACGGGCCGACACCGATAAACACATCCACCGGCAGCGTTGACATCCATTGCCCGAGCTTGCGGTGCGCCTCGCGGCTGTATGCTCCCAACTCGAGCATATCGCCGAGCACCGCAATCGCCCGCTGCTTCGGACGCTTGCGACCGCCCTCTGCCGATTGGATACGCCGTACCAGCTCCTTGAGCGACACCTCCATGGAGGACGGATTGGCATTATACGAATCATTGAGAAACGTTATTCCATCAACCTTTCTGATCTCGAACCGCATCCCGACGCCGCCGAACGCCTCGATCCCCCGCTTGATTTCCCATACCGTAAAACCGAGGGCATGCGCAGCAGCTGCTGCTGCGAGGGCATTGTAGACGTTAAAGCGTCCCGACAATTTCGACTGTATCAAGATGCGTTCATTACCTATCACGAGATGAAATTTCGTCCCTTCATCGGAAAAGACGAGATCAGCGGCTTTCACCAGGGCGTCGGGAGTATCGATACCGTAGGTGACCAGGTCGCCTTTGAAGCCTGTGCGAATGCCTTCCATGAGAAAGGCGTCATCGGCATTCGCCACCATGCGTTGCACAAAGGGGAGTATCTCGAGCTCCGAGTCCCTCACCTTTTCGAGGGAGCCGAACCCCTCGATGTGCTCATACCCGATATTGGTGATCACACCGGTATCGGGCAAGCCGATCGAGCAGAGATCATGGACATCCCCCGGTCTGTTGGTTCCCATCTCGAGAACCATTGCCTTCATACCTTCTTCAACCCTGGTGATCGAGAGAGGCATCCCTATCTGGTTATTAAGGTTTCCCGTGGTCTTCAGCACCGGAAAGCGGGTGCCCAGGATCGACGAAAGGAGCTCCTTTGTCGTCGTCTTGCCATTGCTCCCTATAACGGCAACAACACTGCCGTCAAACCTGTTCCTTATAAAGCGCGCCAGGTCCTGCAGCGCCTGAAGGGTATCATCTACCCCTATGACGGTCTTGCCCGCAGGGTAATCCGCATTGCGCAACCCATGATCGGTTCGGATATCATCCGCTACGCACTGCGCATTACGACACACGACTGCCCCGCCCCCTGTGGCCAGTGCGGCTTCGATGAAGTCGTGGCCGTCGAAACGTTCTCCTCGCAGGGCGAAAAAAAGCTCTCCCTTTTTTATGGTCCTCGAATCGATCGATATCCCGGTGAATTCGGTGCCGCCCTCAGCAATCACCGTCCCTCCCGTTGCATCGAGTATATCTTTCATCCGTAGCATCAACTACCTCACTTCTTTTCTGACACTGTCACTAATCACCGGCACTTCTAACAGGAACACTCCCTTTTTGTGGTACTCGAAGAATAGAGCCCGTCAAAGGTAGTACCGCCGCCGAAGGCAGGCCTGCTGATCGTCCTTTTGATGGCGCTCTCGAGCGCTGTCCTGTCGCTGAAGGCGTGACGTATTCCCTGGATCTCCTGGTAATCCTCATGGCCCTTTCCCGCCACCATGACGATATCTCCGGACGATGCCAGCTCCACCGCCATGCTGATGGCGACGTTTCTGTCAGGTATTACAATATAATTATCGCCTTTTATTCCTTTTTCTATATCCCTGATAATAGCTTTGGGATCCTCGAAACGGGGATTGTCGGAGGTGATGATCACAAAATCGCTTAATTTTGAAGCGATTTCGCCCATTTTTGAGCGTTTTCCCTTGTCTCTGTTGCCCCCGCAGCCGATGACCGTAATAATCTTGCCCTTGCCCTTTTCTGAAGTCAGGGGAAAACGCGTCCCCTTGGCCTTCATCATCTTCTCAGCACGTCCGGTAAAACGATATGCGTCAAGGAGTTGACGGGCTGTGCGCAAAAGGCGCTCAAGTGCATCTTCCGTGTGCGCATAATCCACTATTGCGAGAAAATCCTGTCCCACATCGACCTTCTCAAACCTTCCCTTGATGAGTTCTGCCATAGCAATGCCCTCCTTTATGACCGTAATCGGTATGTCCAATGATAGCGCTACGCCGATCGCAGCGAGTATGTTATATACGTTGATGATCCCTACGAGGGGAGTGACAATCTCCTCTTGGATCATTTCGTCTGAGGCAGCTTCTGGCTTCTGACTCCCAGCTTCTGACTTTTGTCTTTTGTACGTGATCTTGAACGACATCCCCTTGAAGGTCGTCGCGATATCGGAAGCAGCCACATCGGCATCGCGGTGCTCAACTGCATAGGAAACAACGCGAGCCGCCTTTCCTTTCCTCTCCGTCAACATTTTGATAAGCCGCTGACCGTACTCATCATCACCGTTGATGACGGCAAATCCCTGCTCGTCGAGCAGGTCGGTAAAGAGCCGCTGCTTTGCCTTGAAATAGCTATCCATCGTCTTGTGAAAATCGAGGTGGTCTCTGGTCAGATTGGTAAAGACCGCTCCTCTGAAGCGGGTATACTCGACCCTTCGCTGTGCCAAGGCGTGCGATGAGACCTCCGTGACCACGTAATCGCACCCGTGGTCCGCCATCGTCCGCAGCAGTCCCTGAAAGTCGGTCGATTCCGGCGTCGTATGGGGAGCATCATACACTTTGGCCTTGACCAGATAGCTGATCGTACCGATCAGGCCGACACTCTTCTTCCACTGCTCCAGGATGGACTTGATCAGATAGGTCGTCGTCGTCTTGCCGTTGGTGCCGGTTATGCCGATGACCCCGATGCTCTCCGAGGGTCTCCGGTAAAAGGTATGGGCCAGATAGGCGATCGCGTCGCGAGGGTTATCAGCAGCGATCCAGGTGACCTCAGGATGCCTTGCCCGAAGAGCGGTAACTGCAGCACCCCTTTCATAGACGATTGCGGCAGCTCCTCTCCTGATCGCGTCTTCGATGAAGTCCTTGCCGTCACACTTTTCTCCTTTCATGGCGACAAACACCTCGCCGCCTTTAATCGAGCGCGAATCGTAGGCCACGCCCGATATCGCACGCTCGGGATCGCCCTGCACCTCGAAGTCGTCTCTGAGCATTTTGTTCAGCTTTATCGTATGCATCCTACCTCATCCAAGCTCCACTAGTTATTGCTCGAAACCAGCAGCAACCGCTTCTCCTCCGAATCGTCCCTCGGGACGCTGAGGTACGAGAGCGATTCGCTGGCGATCTTTTTGAATATCGGGCCTGCGACCACGCCGCCGTAATGGGCACCCTTAGGCTCATGGATAACAACGATCATTGCGAGGCGCGGATCGTTGGCAGGCACAAACCCCACAAAGGAGCTCACAAATTTATCCTTTGAATACCGCTTTGTCCTCGGATCCATCAACTGAGCGGTTCCTGTCTTACCCGCCACTTCGTTGCCGTCGACCGCGGCGCCGGTCGCGGTGCCGCCCTCTTCGGTAACGGTTTTAAGAATATTTCTGAATGTCGCAATCGTTTTTTCCGATATGATCCTCTGCTTCTCCGGGGCCGTTTTATGAAGGAGACCTCCCGAATGGGACCTGATCTCGGAGACCACATAAGGTTTTACCAGAAAGCCACCGTTGGCAATGACGGCATAAGCGCGCAGCACCTGCAGCGGCGTCACCGCGACCTCCTGTCCGATAGAGATAGCGCCGATAGACATCCCCGACCACCGATCAGGGGTCCGTATCCATCCCGAAACCTCTCCGGTAAGGTCGATGCCGGTCCTCTCACCGAACCCGAACCGTTTAATGTACTGGTAGACTTTCTCTCTGCCGAGATTGAGGCCGACCTTGATGGAACCTACATTGGAAGACTTCTGAATTACTTCTTTGAAGGTCAGGACGCCGTGCCGATGGGCATCCTTGATCTTTCTGCCGCCTACCTCGATAAAACCGGCGCTGCAATCGAACTTGGTGCCGGGGGTTACGATCCCTTCTTCAATCGCCGCAGTGCCGACTACTATTTTAAACGTTGAGCCCGGCTCATAGCAATCCGTGATCGCCCGGTTCCTCCGCTCTGCGGCATGCACCCCCGCGGAGTTATTGAGATCAAAGTCCGGCTTGCTCGCCATTGCCAGTATCTCGCCCGTAAAGGGATCCATCATGATTGCTGTCGCCGAAGCCGCTCTCCAGTGCTCCATCGCCTCGTCAAGGTTTTTCTCGACGATATACTGCAGGCCCTCATCAATGGTGAGGACAACGTTGTTTCCCCTTATCTCTTTGCTCAGCCCCTCGGAGAGGACATTTCCCCGTGCATCCCTGACGACCGAGACCATTTCTCCCCGTGCGGAAAGATATTTCTCATACTTTTGCTCTATGCCTTCAAGACCCTTGTTGTCGATATCGACATAGCCGATGATATGCGAGGCAAGGTTGCCCTTCGGATAGAAGCGCTTCGCATCGGGAACGAATCCGATCCCCTTCAGCTTCAACTCTTTTATTCTTTTGGCATCCTCGATGCTCACCTTTCGCTCGATCCAGTCGAACCTGCCTTTTCCGTCGAATTTCGCAAGGATGACTTCCGGCCTCTTGTTGATCGTCGCCGACAACGCAGCAGCGACCGCATCAGGCTTTACGACCTCGGCAGGATCGCAATAGATCGACTCAGTCTCCAGGTTCACCGCAAGCTCCCGCCCTCTTCGGTCCATGATGATACCGCGCTTTACCGGGACCGCCTCCCTTTTCGTCTGCTGTCCCTTCGCCTTTGCCAAGAACCACTGATGGTTGAGAAGCATGATGTCGACGAGACGAAGCACGACGGCAATAAAGCCGCACGCGATGACCGCACTCAGAATGATCGGCCTCTTCCCCATGCCCTCTCCTCCTGTCAGTGCTCCCTCTTCGCCAGAAGCGATGCCTTATACGTATCGCTATCGCTGCCCTTCTTCACATACACCACCCTCATCCTGTCGGGAAAGGCAAAGCCTGATCCGGCAGCAGTGTTTTCGAGCCTCCCGATGGCGAGGAGATTCGAACGTTCCGCCAGAAGCAGTTTCCGGTCTCTCGCCAGTTCCACTTTCTTCTTCTCAAGCGAACTGAGCCGGTACTCGAGCGATACAACGCTCGATCGCAGCCACACGATGGTAAAAATCATAAAGAGCAGCAGCACGATCGACAACGGCTTCAGAACACCTACGAACCAGCTCCTTCTCCTGCACCTCATAGTTTTTCAGCCCCCCTCAACTTTGCACTTCTCGACGAAGGATTACTTCTCATCTCGCCGGCACTGGGAGTCACCGGCTTTTTTGTCAGCATCTTCACCTTACCCTCCCTCGCCTGCTCTCTGATGAAATTTTTTACCATTCTGTCTTCGAGAGAGTGATAGGAAATGACGCACATCCTGCCTCCTGTCTTCAGCACACCCAGCGCTGCAAGGAGGCCGCTCTTCAATTCATCCAGCTCCCTGTTCACCTCTATCCGCAATGCCTGGAACGTCCTCGTGGCGGGATGGGTTTTCCCCCTCCCCCCGTAAACACTCATGACGAGCACAGCAAGTTCAGCACCCGTCGTAAGCGGCGCCTTCCTGCGGCGATCGACAATAGCGCGGGCGATTCTCTTTGCTTTGGGCTCTTCGCCGTACTCTTTCAGAATCCTTTCCAGTTCCTTTTCGGAATAGCGGTTCACCACCTCCCATGCCGACAACTCCTGGGAGGGATCCATTCTCATATCCAGTCGTTCCTCTGACAAAAAGCTGAAGCCGCGCTCATGCTGTTTCAGCTGGAGCATCGAGACGCCGAGGTCGAAGACAATGCCGTCGATTGCTTCGATGTCCTGCGAGGCAAGAATTTCTTCCAAACGAGAGAAGCTCCCCTGTACGAGACGCACCCGGCTGTTGCCGAGTCGCTCCCGTGCATAGTCAAGGGCCTGTGGATCGCGGTCAATACCGATAAATGCCCCCCCCGGACCGAGCATCGAGAGGATTTCTGCAGCGTGCCCCCCGAGCCCTACCGTTGCATCGACATAGATTCCGTCTTCCTTGACCATGAGCATCTCCGTCGTCTCTCTCACCAAAACCGGAACATGAAGCCGTTCACTGTTCATTGTCCACTGACTATCAACGACGAACGGTGAACAGTGAGCGTGTCATAAGCCGTAACCGGCAAGCACCGATTCGTATGCCTTTGCGTCGACCTTCTTGGGATCGGTTACTGCATCCCACTCTTTCCTGTCCCACAACTCAATCTTGTCCAGCTGCCCTACAATAACCACATCGCTCGTTATACCTGCGTCCTCCCGGTGCGGTGCAGGGATGAGGACCCTGCCCTGTTTGTCGATCTCGCACTCAAGGACAGAGGCGACAACCCGCCGGAGGAAATACTTCACCGCCTCTTCCATCTTGGGTATCGTGCGTATTTTCTCCTCCAGCCTGTTCCACTCTTCGAGCGGATAGATATGGAGGCACTTGTCAAAAGCCGCATTCGTGATATATAGTTTGGAATTGTTGTATTTCTTGAAAATGATATCGCGTAAAGGAGCTGGGATGATGAGCCTTCCCTTGGGATCTAATGAATAATAGTATTTACCCAAAAAAGACGACATTGCTACACCCTCCTCCACTTTCTCCCACTTTTTACCACCTGATGATATGGTTTCGTTATCGCCATTGTCAAGAAAAAATTTAAATCTTTCAAAAGCGCTCAATATTATGTGGCCCTCCTCCTTAAAGAACACAACATCTAGGGCCGTTAGGAGATGAAAAACTATGTTTCGTGATGAGCTCGAGCGATTGCGACTGGAGCATCTGCTGAGGGTAATCAATGATCGCACCATGCCCTCCTGCGGTAATAACAGTACGGCCTTATCGCGCATTTGCATTGCCGGGCAGGAATATATCAACTTTGCTTCCAACGATTACCTCGGCCTCGCGGGTCACGACGCCGTAAGGGAGACTGCTAAGCGTGCAATCGACACCTACGGCTTTGGGTCCGGTGCATCACGTCTGCTGTCAGGAGGAACAGCACTCCACCGGGAATTGGAACAAAGGCTCGCTGTATTTAAAGGGTCAGAGGCTGCACTGCTCTTCAACTCCGGCTATGCCGCAAATACCAGCATCCTCCCCGCCATCGCCGGAGAGGGTGCAGTCATCTTCAGCGATGCCCTGAATCATGCGAGCATCATCGACGGCTGTCGGCTGAGCCGGGCGAAAACGGTTATCTATCGTCATAAAGACACAGATCACCTTTCGGCATTGATGCAGCGCGAGAAGGGAAGGAGAAATGTCGTCGTCACCGATACGGTGTTCAGCATGGATGGTGATATCGCCCCGCTGAAAGAGTTGTATGACCTCTGCTGCGAGTACGATGCACTGCTCTACATCGATGATGCTCACGGCACCGGCGTGTTGGGCGCAGGGAGAGGCGCCCTCGCGCATTTTTCTCTGATGCCGGAGTCGCGGATCATCCAGATGGGAACCTGCTCAAAGGCGCTCGGCTCATTCGGCGCCTTCGTCGTCGCTGATAGAACAACCATTGATTGGCTCATGAATGCCTGCCGGGGGTTCATCTTCTCCACTGCCCTCCCCGCTGCCGCCGCAGCCGCATCACTGGCCTCATTGGAGATCATTCAAAAAGATCCCTCCCTAGTAAAGAGACTCTGGAGCAACCGTGAGCGGCTCTTGAAAGGGATTACCGCATTGGGGCTCGACACCCTGAACAGCGCGACGCCGATCGTTCCGGTTATCGTGGGGGGTGTGGAAGAGACGCTTACTGCTGCGGAACGCCTCAAAGGAAAGCATATCTATGCGCCTGCCATAAGGCCTCCGACCGTCGAAACCCCGCGAATAAGGATCACGGTTTCCGCTGCGCACACCGAGAGCGATATCGATACGCTGCTGGAAGCACTAGCGGCTGTAATGAAATCCTAAATTCTAAGCACGAAATTCTAAACACATTTTGAATTTTGATCATTTGGATTTGTTTAGGATTCAGGATTTCGAACTTAGGGTTTATTTCTCTCGATGAGGTGTCTTAAATTTACTAACCAGTGATATTTCTGTTATATTTTTCGTTATGCGTCATCCTGCTGGAAACATATCGGTTATCGGCGCCGGGAGCTGGGGCACTACCCTCGCCGCCGTACTCGCGGAGAAGGGGCATACGGTCACCCTATGGGCTCACGAGCGGGAGGTGGTAGAAGAAATCAATACAAAAAGAACCAACAGCATCTACCTCCCTGAAGCCATACTGCCTGCGCATCTCAAAGCGACCGGTGACCTTCCGGAAGCGGTCGCCGGAGCTCGCTACATCGTGAGCGTTGTTCCTACTCAATACATACGAACGGTCTTCAGCCCTGTGCAGTCTTTCATCAGAAGCGATGCGGTCGTCGTTAGTGCGTCGAAGGGGATCGAGAATGAAACGCTGCTGACGCCGTCGGCGGTGCTCAGGGAGGTCCTCAAAAAGCCGGTTGCGGTACTCTCGGGGCCGAGCTTCGCAAAAGAGGTTATTGCAAAACTGCCGACTGCAGTCACACTCGCTTCAGAAGATAAAAACACGGGTCTGCTCCTCCAGGAGCTCTTCACGACCGATTACTTCAGGGTTTACACCCACGACGATATCATAGGCGTCGAGATCGGCGGTGCGTTGAAGAATGTCATTGCCATTGCATCGGGCATCTGCGACGGGCTTCACCTCGGCTACGATGCACGGGCGGCGCTCATCACGAGAGGGCTTTCAGAGATGGCACGTCTAGGTGCAGGCCTGAAAGGGAAGGAACTGACCTTTTCAGGCTTGAGCGGACTCGGCGATCTCGTCCTCACCTGTACCGGTCCTCTCTCGAGGAACTACACGGTCGGCTACAAGCTCGGTCAGGGGCAGAAACTCGCCGATATCATCAGCCGGACCGCTTCGGTGGCAGAGGGAGTAACGACCACACTTTCCGCATACCATCTCTCACAAAAGTACCGGATCGATATGCCCATAACGGAACAGGTCTATCTCGCCCTTTACAAAGACAAGCCTCCTGCCGAAGCAGTGCGGTCACTCATGAACCGCTCTCTCAAGACAGAATTTTATGGATACTAGGACACTGGAACATCTTCTCAAAAAAGTACATGCGGGAAAGATCTCCATAGATGAAGCGCTGAACACGCTCAAGCATCTTCCCTATGAAGATATCGAGAGAGCAAAGATTGACCACCATCGGGGGCTCCGCAACAGCATTCCCGAAGTTGTTTTCGCCCAGAACAAGACGATCGACGATGTCGTCGCCATTGCGCAGGCAATGCTGAAACGGAGCGGCCGCTTTCTGATCACCAGGGCTTCAGAAGACGTTTACAAAGCGCTCAACATAAACAAAGCGAAGTTTTATCCTGAATCGCGCATTATTACGTGCGGCGAAGCACGCGCGCAAAGGGGGGGCATTCTCATCACTTCGGCGGGGACCTCTGATATCTCGGTCGCAGAGGAGGCCGCGGTAACCGCCTCATTCCTGGGAAGCAGGACAGAACGCCTCTACGATGTCGGTGTGGCAGGCATACACCGGCTCTTCAGCCATAGAGAAGCACTCCAGAAAGCGCGCGTCGTCGTGGTCGTAGCAGGGATGGAAGGGGCGCTGCCCTCAGTGGTCGGCGGGCTCACCGATAAGCCGGTCATCGCGGTGCCCACATCCGTCGGCTACGGTACAAGCCTGGGCGGCCTCACTGCGCTCTTCGCAATGCTCAACTCCTGTATTCCCGGCATGGCAGTGGTCAATATCGATAACGGCTTCGGCGCAGGCTGCCTGGCGCATAAGATCAACATTCTGGGGAAAAAATAAGAAACGGTGCACCGGAGACGCGGAGATTGTTGATAAAAAAGCGACGTGGAGTTGCCCCCGCGTCGCCCTATCTCCGATTCTCCGTTGTCGTAGTTTGCTGAACCGACGGTTCAGCAGGCAGGGCCTCAGCCGCCCTTGAATCCGCCCATCCCCCCGGAACCGGGGCTGCTGCCGAAAGAGCAGCAGCTGAATGAGGATATCTTTTTCTGCACCTCATCAGCCCCGCATTTCGGGCATTTTGTATCTTTTTCATTGGCGTTAACGCTCTGGAAAACGGAAAATACTTCATTGCACTTCTTGCAGGAGTATTCGTAAATCGGCATGCTACGCAGCACCTCCTCAGAAACATTCTGCATAAATAATTGCATACTCTTGCAACTAATGTCAAACCAGCATGATCTATTTTTCTTCGGCTCTTTTGATCATCTCACAGTGACGGATATAGGAGTATGACTGAAATATCGACAAGAGGTCATGGAGCCGGAAAGGCTTGGGGAGGAAGACATTTGCTCCGGCAGAGAGGAAGTCTTTCTCATCGCAGAAACCGCTTGTCCCGATGATAAACAGGTGGGGATAGAGGGGGCGGAGTTTCTTTATCAGCGCAACCCCGTCCATCTCGGGCATGGAGTAGTCCGTGATGACCACATCACAGCGCCGACCTTTCATGAACTCAAGGGCAGAAGAACCGTTTGGCGCACCAAACACCCTGAAGCCCTCTTTTTTCAGGAAATCATTGAGGAGCTCCCTTATCGCGGGATTGTCATCGACAACCAACACTACCTTTTCTTCAGCCATAACTCCCCCCCATGTGTAGAGTGAAATTTAATTTACTACTTGCAGTTGTTGTATGTCAAGCTTTTGCAACTGCTGGTTGATAGATTTTTAACGAGCTCTCGATTAGAGTGTTATATGCGAATAAACAATAAAAAAACCGTCGGCTATCTCATAAAGCGACTGAGGAAGTCTAAGGGCATGTCCCAGATGGAACTGGCGGAAAAAGTCGAGGTCTCTTATCAACAGATACAGAAATACGAGAAGGGCGTCAGCAATATAAGCGTTGAGCGTTTGAAACAGGTGGCAAAGGCCCTCAATGTTCCCATGGGCGTTTTTTTCAGCGGCGAGCGTGACATCATTGCCGAGCCGTCCTCACCCTATGGGAAATTGAGCGATGACGAACAGCTCCTCCTGCAACTCTTCAGGGAAATAAGGGACAAAAAGCTGCGGCAGGCGCTACTGAACCTCATTAAATCGCTGGTCAAATAACAATTGCCGTTACAACGGTACCTGTTGCTGCGTTCATTGATACCTCGCGCTTTTGCGAAGAACAATACACAGGTGAACCATCTGGAAGAAGCGGTACTTTTGCCTTCGCAGCGCTGCACCGTCCTTCAGAAGAGTACCCGTCCGCGTTGATCGGCAGCAACGTTTTTATTCCGCCCGCCCTCGGTACACGGAGATGATACGGAACCACCTCAAGAAAGTGCGATATAATAAAATCTCATTACCGTCTCAAGGAGTTCACATGAAATTATATCAGAACATTATAATACTGCTGCTCCTGCTGATTACAGGAACTGCGGAGGTCCTTTCTGCGAAAAGGGAGATCATCCTCGCCTCCACAACGAGCACCGAAAATTCTGGCCTATTCGGCCACATCCTGCCGCTCTTCGAAAAGAAAACTGGTATCAAGGTGAAGGTAGTCGCCCGCGGCACCGGCGCCGCCATTGAGATGGGGAAACGGGGAGATTCCGATGCAGTTTTTGTCCACGCAAAGGAACAGGAGCTGAAGGCGGTCGGAGAAGGCTTTTTTGTGAACCGTCATGATGTCATGTATAACGACTTCGTTATAATCGGACCTCCCGGTGATCCGGCAAAAATCAAAGGCTCAAAATCAGCTGCTGATGCCTTCAAGAAAATAGCTGAACGTAGGATCGCCTTTGTCTCAAGAGGTGACAATTCAGGCACGCATACAAAAGAACTGTCCCTCTGGAAAAAAGCAGGGGCCGATCCGAAAGGACAGAAGTGGTATCTCGAAGTCGGCCAGGGAATGGAAAAGGCACAGAGGATCGCCAATGAAAAGCATGCGTACACTTTTACCGACCGGGGTACGTGGCTTGCCACCAAGAACAAGGATAAGCTCGAGATGGTCATTGTCCTCGAAGGCGATCCTCTTCTCTTCAACCAATATGGCGTGATGGCAGTCAATCCGCAAAAACATAAACATGTGAAGTATAACGAAGCAATGATCTTCGTAAACTGGATCATTTCGAAGGAAGGGCAGCAGGCAATTGCTTCGTTCAAGGACAAAAACGGCAATGCCCTTTTCATACCCAATGCAAAATAAGCTCACAGCATTCCTCGAAGGCGGGATATCCTGCCTTCGAGGGGCACTGGAGCACGATGATCCTCTCTGTTTTCCGTTATAATAATTCTCTATGGAATCCATACTGAACGCGTTTAAAGAAGCCCTTGCTCTCATTATCACCCTCAACCCTGAGCTGCTGAGCATTATTCTTCTCTCACTCATGGTTTCGGGCACCGCGCTCGTTATCGCAACCATTGTCGGTCTTCCGCTCGGTGCGTTGTTAGGTCTCAAGAAAGTTCCCGGACGTGACCTCCTCATCAGCCTCGTGAACACCTTCATGGGACTGCCCCCTGTTGTCGTCGGGCTCTTCGTATATCTCCTGTTGTCGCGGAGCGGTCCCCTCGGCTTTATGGGACTGCTCTACTCACCCGCAGCAATGGTCATCGCCCAGACGGTCCTCGCTCTTCCTATCGTGACATCCCTCTGCCACTCGGCCCTCGTTAGTGTCGATCCTATCATCAAGCAGGCCGCTGCAACGCTCGGCGCAACACCTTTTCAGGTAACCGTTACCATAATCAAAGAGGCACGTTACGGTATTATGTCAGGGGTCATTGCCGCCTTCGGCAGAGTAATGGCGGAAGTGGGCGCCATACTCATTGTGGGTGGCAACATTGCCGGCCACACGAGGGTCATGACGACTGCCATTGCGCTTGAGACCGATAAAGGCAACTTCGAACTCGCCCTCGCGCTGGGGATCATCCTTTTATCCCTCTCGTTGTGCATCAATATTACGCTCCACCTTGTCCAGCGGAAAGGGATGGTACACGCGCCACAATGAGTCTTATCCTCGAAGCTGCGCATATATGGAAGCGCTACAACGGGAACTCTATTCTCAGAGATTGCTCTTTCTCCTTCGATACACCGGGCACTTATGTGCTGACCGGACCGAACGGATGCGGCAAATCGACATTTCTCAGGATATGTGCGCTCCTCGAGCCTCCTGACCGCGGAGAGATCAGCTTTTCTTCAGAAGGGAGGCCGCTCAAGAAGGACCTTGCGCTGCGGCGCAGGATAACGCTCGTACTCCCCAAGGTAGGCGTGTTCAACACCACCGTCTTCAAGAATGTCGCCTATGGCCTGAAGATTCGTGAGACAGAGGGCAGCATACTACGTGAGAAGGTTTCCAGTGCCCTGGAATTTGTCGGGCTGCTCCACAAGGAGCACCAGAATGCCCTTACCCTTTCAAGCGGAGAGACGCAGCGCCTCGGGATCGCGCGGGCAATGGTCATTGAGCCTGAGATACTCTTCCTGGATGAGCCGACCGCCTCGGTGGATCAGCAGAACACGGAGATCGTTGAAGAAATCGTGCTCACCATGCGACGCCGGCGGAGCACCATTGTCGTTATGACAACGCACGATCGAGAACAGGCGGAGAGGCTCGCCGACCACCTCGTGGTCATGAGCGAGGGGACCATCTCGACCGGCTCCTCAATTGCTTGACAATGTATACCTCATTTGATATAACTGAATCAGGAAGAGAAAACAACAATTAAACAATCCATTCAAACAGGCCGCAGCGCATAGCCGCTGCTCCATTCTCAAACAACGTCGAAGCGATTTCTTGGGAACCAAAACACCGCGCACGAGGCGCCACCGTTTCCTCTCTACATTTTTATCCGGCGTCTCCGACAGCGGACAGCACGGTACCTGAAAAGGAACAATGACCGTTCCGCTACTATCGCAAGGAGGTAAGACATATGCTTTCATGGGCAATTATTTTCCTGATCGTCGCTATTGTGGCCGGTATATTCGGCTTTACCGGAGTTGCAGGTACTGCAGCATGGATCGCAAAAGTGCTCTTTGTCATCTTTTTAGTCCTCTTTCTGGCATCGCTGCTTTTCGGCAGAAGAGGAAGAATATGACAAGGCAATGTGCAGCGTAAATCCTCAAAAAGCGTAACGCAGAGCCGAATTGTGGTGAGGTTCTTTTCCTGTTGCCTCTCTGTGGCGAAAGGCCTTTCGGGAGATCACTCATGCTCAGGGAACCAGCCGCCGCAGTGCGGCTAACGACAGAGTGCTGTGGCGGTACCAGCGCTGTTTATATTAATTCAGGGCATCGATCTCCGTTTCAGACGAGAAACTTCCCTCCCTCGGAGAGCTCTTCCAGTGCCTGACGGTCCAGTATGGTAATCCGGCGTCCCTGTACCTGTATGATCTCCTGACTGCTCATCTTGCCGAGAATTCTCGAAATAGTCTCCGGTATGGTACCGAGAAGGCTCGCCAGTTGGCCTTTCGTGATCGTCAGCTCAAGGTCGCCCGAGCCGTTTTCGCGCTCGCTCAGATAGAGGAGATAAGCGGCCAGTCTCCCCGGAACCTCCTTCAGCGACAGTTCCTCAACAAGACGGGTAAATTGCCGCAGCCGCTTCGAAAGATCGGCGAGCATATTCATGGCGAGCGAAGGATCTTTCTTGATCAATTCGAGAAAGACAGCACGGGGGAAAAAGAAGATGCGGCTCTTCTCAATCGCTTCGGAATGGGCAGGGAAGCGTCCGCCGGCAAACATGGGCACCTCGCCGAAGGCCTCGCCGGGCGCTACAAAATGAAGAATCTGTTCTTTGCCCTCTGAGGAGAGTTTGAATATCTTTACCCTACCCGAGATAACCACATAGAAACCTGCTGCTTCCTCACCTTCTGAAAATATCCCCTGCCCCTTCCCGAAGGTCTGGTCCACAAGGATATCCGTTACTTCTTCAAGCTGCTCCTTTCGCAAGCCGTGAAAGAGCGGAACAGCGGCAACAAGATCAATAATGCTCATTATTTTCCTCCATCATTTTTAATACCACGTTTGCCGCGGAGATGTCAAAAAAAACGGCCCCTCTTTTTTTACAGGAAAACAGCAGCTTATAACTATTTCAGTTTGTTGATTTAAGTCAAGGAGCTCCTGCCACCGCCCTGATACAATGATACTAAGAACAGCATGCGGCAGAAGACGATCGGGCTGCAGTCTTACGAATCGACAGTGATGTCGTATAATTAAATTAATCAGGAGGAACACCATGAAAAGCAGAAGAAAGATCATCGAAATCAATGAAGACCTCTGTAACGGATGCGGACAGTGCGTCACCGATTGTGCAGAGGGAGCGCTCAAAATCATCGACGGCAAGGCCCGTCTGGTTTCTGAAATATACTGTGACGGACTGGGTGCCTGTCTCGGGTGCCCGCAGGGAGCATTGAAGATCGTTGAGCGCGAAGCAGAAGCGTTTGATGAGCATGCGGTTGAGCAGTATCTGAAACAGAAAGAGCAGAACGAGAAGAAAGCGGCTGAGACTCCCGTTCACAGTGGTTGTCCATCAGCTCGCATACAGACCTTCACTGTTTCACCCTGCGCCGAAGCAAACAGGCCCGCATCACAGTCATGTGCGACATCAGCACTGTCACACTGGCCCGTCCAGATCAGACTGGTGCCCCCGACAGCGCCGTTCCTCAGAGGCGCACACCTGCTCGTTGCTGCCGACTGCACCCCCGTAGCGTACCCGAACTTTCACGGTGAATTTCTCAAGGACAAGGTAGTGATGATCGGGTGTCCGAAATTCGACAACGCCGATGAGTACATACAGAAGTTCGCCGATATCTTCAGGACCGCCGATATCAAGAGCGTCACCGTGCTTACCATGGAGGTCCCCTGCTGCTCACGGCTGCCGCTCATCGTAGAGCGCGGACTGGCCATAGCAGGAAAGAATATCCCCATCAACAATATTGTTATCAGCACCAGAGGTGAGGTGCTCAATTATAAAAAGGTGGCCGTATAACTTAGAAATTCCTAAAAGAGGAGGTCTGCTATGGAGTTGAGCCCGAGGACCAAGATAGACGATCTGTTGAACAAGTACCCTTTTCTGCTCGACTTCTTTCTCAGCCAATCACCCCAATTCAAGTTGCTGCAGAGCACTCTTATGAGAAAGACGGTCGGCAAAATGGCCACCCTCTCCCAGGCAGCTGCCATCGGCAGCGTCGACCTTGATCGTCTCCTTTCGGGCATTGCCAGTGAGATCACCACAAAGACCGGCGAAGAGGTAGTAGTCAGCAGAGACGGCGCCGAGACTGCACCTTCAACAGATGTGGAGGCCCGGCAGGAGGTACTCAAAGGCATTATACGTGATCTCCATAAAGGTGTGGATATGGCAATCCTGAAACAGCGCTTTCACGACCTCGTCAAGGATATCGACCCCTCCGAAATCGCCAGGATGGAGCAGAACCTGATCGAAGAGGGCATGCCAGAATCCGAGATCAAACGCCTCTGCGACGTGCATGTGGAAGTCTTCAAAGAATCCCTCGACAGGAAAGGTGCGCCACTGGCACCCCCCGGCCATCCGGTACATACCTTTATGCTCGAGAACAGAGCTGCTGAAGAGATCATCAGCGAAGTCGCTGTCATCCTCGACAAAATCTGCGATGCAGGCGAACAGGAATTTTTCAAATGGTATCGAGGGAACCTCGAAGAGCTCATGGAGCGCCTCTCAGAGATTAACCTGCATTATCTGAGAAAGGAAAACCAGCTTTTTCCACTTCTCGAAGCTCACCATATCAAGGGACCTACTGAGGTCATGTGGGCGATCCACGATGATATACGTGATGCGTTAAAAAAGGCAAAGTCCCAGCTCGCTGCTATGGAAGGCTCGGAAGCACTCGCCACCATCCGGGAGCTGCTCAAGGCAATCGGCGATATGATCTACAAAGAGGAACATATCCTCTTCCCTATGGCAATGGAAACACTGTCGGATGCGGATTGGCAAAAGGTCAGGCGGGGAGAGGATGAGATCGGGTATGCCTGGGTCACGCCTGAGGAAGGATGGATCTCCGGCGACACTCTCGTTCCCCGTCCCGAGCAGGCAGCCGGAGAACCGGTCACGCTGAATCTCGACACGGGAGCCCTGAGCCCCGAGCAGGTCAACCTGATCCTGACACATCTGCCAGTTGAGATCTCGTTCGTTGATGAACATGATGAGGTGAGGTACTACTCCCAGGTAAAGGACAAGATTTTTCCGCGGAGCCCCGGCGTCATCGGCCGCAAGGTCCAGAATTGCCACCCTCCCAAGAGCCTGCACATGGTGCAGAAGATCATCGATGAATTCAGGGCAGGCACCCGGGACGTCGCCGATTTCTGGATAGAGATGAAAGGCAGGTTCATCTACATAAGGTATTTCGCCGTCCGCGATGCTGATCGCACGTACAAGGGAACGCTCGAAATAGTGCAGGATGCGACAGATATCCGCAAGCTGACCGGCCAAAAACGGCTGCTCGACTGGGAGTAGCGGCTACGGTCTGAATAGACAGACTCTGTTTCTCCCCCCCTCTTTCGCTGCGTAGAGGGCGCTGTCGGCCTGTCCGATAAGGACATCAGGAGAAATTTCCATTATTTCATTGAATATCGTCACGCCGATGCTCACCGTTACAGGAATCAAGTCCGACTCGTCACAATAGAATTTTCCGTCCATGACTGCCTTTCTCACCCGCTCGCCCGATGCAGTAGCAGTTGCGCTGTCCGTATTCGACATGAGGACAATGAATTCCTCCCCGCCGTACCGTCCGATCACGTCCTCTTTCCTCATGGTGGACAACAGGACCTGGGCGAGCTTTCCCAGCACCTCATCGCCGCAGCGATGGCCGTAGGAATCATTGATCCTTTTAAAATAATCGATGTCGAGCATCATCAGGGAAAGGGGCTCGTGGTAGTTTACCGACCATGATAGCTCCTCGACCATCCTGTCCATGAAGAACTTGCGATTATAGAGGCCGGTCAGGTAATCCCTGTCCATCATGGACTCAAGCTCCTTTGTCTTTGTCCTGATGTACATAATATTCCTGAGCCGTGCGAGCACCTCCTCCTTGAAATAGGGCATGGAGATATAATCGTAGGCACCGAGCTGATACCCTTTTGCCAGCGTCTTGTGCGCCCGCTTCGTGCCGATAAGGATCACGGGCACCTCTCTCGTTGACGGCGCCGACTTCATCTTTTCCAGAATCCTAAGGCTGCAGTGATCAGAGAGGTGGGTGGAGAGGAAAATAATATCGGGATTTTCGTTATAGACTCTGTTGATGATATCGCAGCTATTCTCGACGTAGCAGTAGGTGTATCCTTCATCCTCGAGGATTCTGCCCAGAATAGCCTTGGTCTCTTTCGCTGTATCGGCGATCAGTATTTTCATTGCTAAAAATGCAAGGCTTCAAAATAATTATGCTCGTTTTATTATCGGAGCAACGTGCTCATTCATTGAGCCGGGAGACGGGCGGGTTACCGGAGTTTTTGGAAAAAGCTCTTCAATAACAAGGTACTTTCTTCTTCCAGCACCCCTGAAACCACCTCGACTTGGTGATTGAGCCGTTTATCGGCGAGCAGGTGGTAGAGGCTGTCAACCGCCCCGCTTTTGGTGTCGCCGCAGCCGTAGACAAGCCTGCCCAAGCGGGCATTAATCATAACGCCTGCGCACATGATGCAGGGCTCTTTGGTGACATAGAGCGTGGCATTGGTGAGGCGCCAGTTTCTGATCTTCAGCGCGCCCTCCCGTAGCGCCATCGTCTCCGCATGGGCAGTCGGATCAAAAGTAGCCTCTCTCCTGTTGTGTGCGGAAGCAACAATCTCGCCATCGATCACCAGCACCGCGCCGACAGGCACTTCGCCTTCCTTAAAGGCCTGTTCCGCCTCTTCCAGTGCGAGACGCATGAAGTCGCTGTCCGAACGCATCTTGTCCATCGTCATAGTTTATATTATCCGCATCTCTACCGCACACAAAAAAAGACCTCCGGAGACCATCCCGGAGGTCTTCGGAAAAGAGTCAAAAGTGCTATGACTGCGGCTTATGCACTTCTCTCTGATATGCCTCTTTGCCGGCATCAATTGCGGCGGCGATTACCGATTTCTTCTCTTCAAAAAAATCCTTGCCCTTCTCGACCGTTGAGGTGACCTTTTCCTTTGCCTGGCTCATGTAGTCAGTGGTCTTCTCCTTCACATCATCGGCAAATTCCCTTATTTTTTTCCTTGTCTCAGGGCCTGACTGGGGAGCAAGGAGCAAGGCAAGGCCGGCTCCCACCATCCCCCCTAAAAGGAACGACAGCAGTACCGATCCCGAACTGAAGCCTTCTTCGTCTCTCATATCATATCCTCCTTTCTCTGATCTGACGTATCAAAACACTGAGTGCTGTTTTCAAGCCGGCCTTTACTCCCGATACCCTCATTGACGCACCCTCTCCCACATAATTAACGACACTGCTGAGCGCCCTTACATTGGTCACGATATCCTGGGCGGCATCGGAGAGATTGCGGATATTCTCGGTAACCCTGCTCGCATCGTCGCTGATCTTCCTGAAGCTCCTGAGCGACAGTTCGGTCTCTTCGAGCACAGGGTAGAGCTTTTCTTCAGTGCCCTTGATGAATTCGTTCAGGGTTACGGCCAGCCGTCGTATTTCCATAACAGCATAGATGAGGACGCCGAGCGCGGCCAGCACGCCGAGTATCAGAATAATAAATCCTATATTCAACAAGTTTGGATCCATTCCCCCTCCTTTGTCATAAGTATATCACATTTGACTTTCTCTTAATATATCAAGGAATACCTTGACCATCAGGGGTGGCGAACTGCGTTCCCGCTCATGTTCTCAGCCCTTCAACCGCCGCCTCATTGGAGAGCCCTTTCCGATAAGACCGCTCCGTGAGCTCAACCTTTTCGTGAAGAGAATATTGCCGTCCTTACCCCTTACGGTAAACGCAATGACCATTGAAGGTCCGGCTTCATCACGACGTATCTTCTGCACGTGCATCCCCCCGGACATATCTGTATACCTATTATCGTGAATACCACGTATAGCTAAAGGGGATCACCGAGGGCAACCGCATCAAAGCAGGGAGGAGGCGCAGGTAGGTAAAGGCGGCGGAACAACGGATCTGCTATTTGTGCTTTGCGGAGGAATATTTGATCGTTTTATTGACGTGGACAATGCGCTGCAACACCGTAAGGTGACTGAAAATGAAGAGCAGCACCATAATAGAAGGAAGCCAACCGGTAATAATACAGCCGGTCGCCAAAAGGACGACACGCTCGGGCCGCTCCATCAGCCCGAGATGGCACTCGATGCCGATGCCTTCGGCCCGGGCCCTTACATAGCTCACCAGCAGCGCACCGATAAGGCTGCCCAGTGTCAAAAGCATTGCCGAGAGTGCCCCCTGTTCGAAGAAAGACCACGCCACGGCAAGAAAGATGAATGCATCGGAATACCGGTCGAGCGTCGAATCGAGAAAAGCGCCGAAGAGGGTGTTTTTCCCGTTGGTGCGGGCAACAATGCCGTCGAGCATATCAAAAAAACCGCCGAGCAGGATGAGCAATCCGCCGGTTCTGATCGAAAAGGGAATCGTCACCGCAGCGACAGTGGTAATCAGAAAGCCGATAATGCTGAGACTATTGGGGCTCAGGGATATCCGCTTTGCAAGCGGAGCAAGGGGCTTATCAAGGAAGTGCCCGAGCTTTGCACTAAGCAACTATCGCTCCCTCTTGTTCTGAATGAACTCTTCCACCCTGTCCCGCGCTTCCTCATCCGAGAGCTGTATCCTTGGATGTTTCATGAAAAATGCAGACGGAGAAAGGAGTGCGCCGCCGATACCCCTGTCCTTAGCGATCTTGCAGCACCGTATCGCATCGATGACGACACCGGCGCTGTTCGGCGAATCCTCCACGGAGAGTCTCAGCTCCAGATGCATAGGAACATTGCCGAAGCCCTTTCCCTCGATTCTGAGAAAGCACACTTTATTGTCATTCATCCAGGGCACATAATCCGAGGGACCGATGTGGATGTCCTCATGAGCGAGCTGATACGTAAGCTGCGACTGCACGGCCTCGGTCTTCGATATCTTCTTCGATTTAAGCCTGCCGTGGTTCAGCATATTGAGAAAATCTGTGTTGCCCCCCACATTCAGCTGGTAGGTATGCTGTATCTTCACGCCCCGGTCCATGAACAATTTCGTGAGCGCCCGGTGAACGATCGTGGCGCCTATCTGCGCCTTGATGTCGTCGCCCACCAGAGGGATACCGCGCTCCTCGAAGCGCTGTATCCATGTGTCGTCCGAAGCGATGAAAACGGGGATGCAGTTGACCATCGCGACCCCTGCGTCAAGACATGCCTGCGCATAATACCTCGTGGCCGCTTCCGAACCGACGGGTAGATAGTTGAGGAGCATATCGGCACCGCTCTCCTTCAGCACCTTCACGACATCGGACGGCCGTGCATCCGCGACAATAAATCTCCGGTCATCGGGATAATCAGCCATATGCGGCGCCACGCCGTCGAGCACCTCTCCCATCTGAACGGTGACAGGATAATCGGGCATATCCGGATAGAAGACAGCGGTACAATTCGGCTTCGCCAGGACCGCTTCCTTCAGCGGCTTGTTCACTTTCCGCACATCGATATCAAATGCGGCAACCACCTCGATATCGCCGGGCAGGTAGCCGCCGAGGTTATGGTGCATCAGGCCGAGGGAGAGATCAGGGCTGTCCTCCCGTAAGGAACGGTAGTGCTCGATACCTTGTATCAGAGAGCTCGCACAGTTACCAACACCAGCGATCGCGATTCGAATTTTGCCCATAGTATCTCTCATCTCCTTGCTCAGTGGTCTCAATACGACGGCGCTGCTTCGGCTTTTTTGGAAAGAACGATATTCAGTATACCATCTTTCAATATCGCTTTAATAATATTTTTGTCCGCACGTCAGAGGACCGATCCACGTGCTCCCGCAGCAGGGGAAAAAACAGCTGCTGAGGGACCACTCTTACCCCTACGTGATAAACTGGATTTTATAAATTAATTTAACCGCTTATGTCAAGATGCCACGGGTGCAGAGAGGGATGTATGATAATGATAGACGTGAGGATTATATGATAAAGGCGGATATGCCGTACCGGCATTCAGCGGATATCCGTACTGCTCTTCTGCACTACCGGTAACCTCTGCAATCGTACAGTCCCCTCCTCGTCCCTTCACGAGGCGGGAGATCGCTCAACCGGCTGCCCTCTATGGGACGGCACTGTACTGCTGTATCTTGCACAGGGATTGTTCTTACCTAATTGTACTCTATTTGAGATTGTTGTCAAGATTCGCAGCCGGCTTCTGTCAAGCCAATTTAGAAATGTCCTGTTTTTACCAAAATAGAAATGTCCGGTTTATGCCGCCGCCGTCTGCGGGGCTTTTCGCTTGTCGCGGTTGATGTTGAACTTCCGCCAAGGATGATCCTT
>JBFMCP010000006.1:0-97648 GCA_040754455.1 Nitrospirota bacterium | reverse complement strand
GCAGACGAGAATAATCAGCACTTCTGCAATGACAATTGCCGCCCATCATTTTTCCGAGCAAGTCTTAATAATGGGCGTATGTTGATTGATGAAAAGGAGGTGAGGCGATGATATTACAGGCATTGGCGAAATATTATGAGAGGATGGTAGAAGATGATATTCCCGATTTAGAGCCAATTGGATATAAGAGAGTAGCAATTCCTTTCATAATTACTCTTAAAAGAGATGGAAGTATTACTGGAGTAGATGATACCAGAACTGGCGAGGGAAGACGGAAACAAGCAAGACCTTTTATCGTACCAAAAGTATTTGATGGAAGCCGGACGTCAGATATCGAGGCTAATTTGCTATGGGATAAAGCAAGCTATGTCTTTGGGGTAAGTCCAGAGGGGGATACTGTAAGATTGAGGAAACAAAGAGAGAAGTTTTTATTAACTATCCTCGATTATTTTCCTAACCCAGATGTCGATGATGGTGTAAAAGCAGTCGTTAATTTATTAAAACACCATCAAGAGGACATTAAAAATTATCCCGAATGGGAAGATATCAAGACCAAAGACCCATTTTTAGCCTTTAGGCTTGAAGATGAGCAATCACTCATTTGTAATCGTGCTGCAGTGCAAGAGGCTATTGTTGCCAGAAAAAAAATTGAAAGTTCAGAAAAAGGCCAATGTTTAGTTACAGGGGAATTTGATGACTTAACCCCTCTTGAAAATCCAATCAAAGGATTACGAGGCTCAAAGAAAGGTGAATCACATTTGGTTTCATTTAACGAATCTGCATATTGGTCTTATGGCAAGAGTGGTAAGAATTTACGACATAGGAATGCTCCAATCAGTAAAGCAGCGTCGGCTGCCTATGTGACTGCCATCAATTATATGCAGCGTGATAATTCAAGGCAGTGGCTTAAAATAGGTGATGCCACGACAGTCTTCTGGGCTGAGAAAAAACATGATATGGAAGATGTTTTTGCTGATATTTTTGGCGAAGCTCAGAAAGATAATCCTGAACAAGATTATAAGGCACTGATTGCAATGTTTAAATCGCCTGAGACGGGAGCAAAGCCAGAACTCGATCCAAATACAAAATTCTATGTTCTTGGACTTGCCCCGAATTCTGCCAGAATTGCCATAAGGTTTTGGTATGAAGGCTCAGTCCGCGAGGTTGCCAAAAACATCTATCAGCATTTTGATGACATAGATATTGTTCATGCTGATTATGAAATGCCTAATTGCCAGCTTAATGAATTGCTCGCATCAACAGCGGTGGAAACAAAAGACCCCAATAAAACAAATAGAGTCTACTTCAAAGGAAGATATTTTGATGTGATGCCCAATCTTGCAGGCTACTTCATGAAGGCGATACTTGCGGGTATACCATATCCACGTACGTTATTAAACGCAGTCATAACTAGGACGAAAGCGGAGCAATCGAAAAGAGATTCAAAAACAGGTAAAACAATTCAGAATGTAAGTTATCCCCGTGCTGCGCTTATCAAGGCGATACTGAATCGAGAAGCAAGATATAGAAATTCAAATGAAAGAAAGGAGGAAGTAGGGATGTCATTAGATACGAATTGCGCTAACACAGGCTATTTGCTTGGACGGCTATTTGCCGTACTTGAAAAAGTTCAAATTGATTCTGCGGGAGGGGAAAATAAAATTAACGCAACAATTCGCGACCGCTTCTATGGTTCGGCGTCAAGCACGCCAGTTGTTGCTTTCCCGTACTTGATGAAGTTGAAAAATCATCATTTGGCGAAGCTTGAAAACTATAAGAGTTTTTATGAGAAATTGATCGGCGAAATTATGGACAAGGTAATTGCTGATAAATCTTTTCCGTCTCATTTGTCACTTGACGATCAGGGACGATTTGCCGTGGGGTATTACCATCAGAGGCAGGATTTTTTCAAAAAGAAAGATAACAACCAATAAATCCAAATTTAAGGAGGAATAGAAAATGAGCAATCCAATCAACAACCGCTATGACTTTGTATTATTCTTTGACGTAAAGGACGGCAATCCTAACGGTGACCCTGACGCTGGCAACCTTCCCCGTGTTGATCCTGAAACAGGGCACGGGCTTGTGACAGATGTATGCCTGAAAAGAAAGGTGAGAAATTATGTGCAGCTGGTAAAAAACTACTCTGATGGATTTGACATTTATGTTAAAGAAAAGGCTGTTCTTGGGCGAGCGCATGTGGCAGCATTCAAGGAACTGGGTATTCAGTTGGGTGAGGAATCAAAGGCTAATATTTCAAAAGAAGTTTATGAATGGCTTGATGAGAACGGATTGCCGAATGGAATGTCTATTGATATGGATGAAGATACTGAAAAATATTTTCTCACTGTTGCATTTGATACTGACAAAAAAGAAGTCAAAGATTGGCTAAAAGAAGCGAAGCCGATTAAAGCAGTCAAGGATACGATTAATTCTGTTCTAAAAAATACTAAGACACGGAGACCGACGGGGGAAGAGGTTGAGCAGGGCAGAGGGAAAATGTGTCAAAAATTTTATGATATCAGAACTTTTGGCGGGGTTCTCTCTTTGAAGTCAGCTCCCAATTGTGGACAAGTTCGCGGACCTGTACAGCTTACCTTTGCCCGCAGTGTCAATCAGATAGTTCCGCTTGAGCACAGCATAACCAGAATGGCTGTAGCTACAGAGGCTGAGGCAGAGAAACAGCAGGGAGATAATCGTACCATGGGCAGAAAATTTACAGTGCCATACGGACTATATCGGTGCCATGGCTTTATATCTCCTGCCTTTGCTGCGCAGACAGGATTCAATATGAATGACTTAGACCTTCTGTGGTATGCCCTTATAAATATGTTTGAGCATGACCGTTCAGCAGCACGAGGACAGATGGCAACGCGCAAGTTGATAGTCTTCAAGCATGACTCTGTAATGGGCAATGCTTCAGCGCATAGTCTTTTTGAGAAAGTCACAGCAAAAGCAAATATCAATCCTGTGCGTGATTTCAGCGATTATACGATTATAATTCCTGAGGCTACGGCTATGCCTCAAGGGGTAACATTGGATGTAAAACTATAAATATGTATTCCGAAGACGACTTTATTCTGCTATCGTCACTGCAGCACTTTGTGTTTTGTCCTCGGCAGTGTGCCTTAATACACCTTGAACAGGTCTGGGATGAAAATCTCTTTACTGCCGAAGGCAGGATTATGCATGAAAAGGTAGATACTGCAAATCGAGAAGCGAGAGGAAAAATCCGCATTGAATACGGTGTTCCTCTCCGCTCTCTCATACTTGGGCTTATCGGCAAGGCTGATGTTGTGGAGTTCCATCGGCAGGGTGATGGAACATGGCTGCCTTTTCCGGTTGAGTATAAACGCGGCAAACCGAAAGCTGATGATTGCGACAGGGTGCAGCTTTGCGCTCAGGCGCTCTGTCTTGAGGAAATGCTCGATGTTGAGATTACGGAGGGGGCACTTTTTTACGGGCAGACGCGCCGGAGGGAGGACGTTGTCTTCGATAAATACCTGAGGGCAGAAACAGAGAATGTAACTGAAGGAGTGCATGAGCTTATAGCCTCAGGTGTCACCCCGAAACCCGAATATTCGAAAAAGTGTGAGCGCTGCTCGCTGCTCAATCTCTGTCTTCCGAAAACATGCGGCAAAACAGTGTCGGTAAATTCCTATCTGAAAAATGCAATGAGGGATGAATGAAGAGACATCTCAATACCCTTTTCATAACAACTCAGGGAGCGTATCTTTCAAAAGAGGGTGAAACCGTTGCCGTCAAAGTTGATGGAGAAATAGCCCTGCGAGTACCTGTCCACACCCTCGGAGGAATTGTCTGTTTCGGACATATATCATGCAGTCCATATCTTATGGGATTTTGCGCAGAGAATGGGGTGTCCATCAGCTTTTTAACCGAAAACGGCGGCTTCCTCGCGAAGGTCCAGGGGCCTGTCTCCGGCAATGTCTTTTTGAGGCGGGAACAGTACCGCCGTGCTGATGATTTGAAATCTTCCGCCACAATTGCTCGGGCGGTAGTGACCGGCAAGATCGCCAACTGCCGCACCGTACTTCAACGCGCCCTACGGGACCATTCTGAAAAGATTGACGCAGGGACAATTTCATCGGCTTCTCAAAGACTCTCCCATTACCTGCGGAGATTGAATGCAGACTTAACATTGGATGTTGTGCGCGGCATTGAAGGCGAATCGGCGTCTACCTACTTCAATGTCTTTGATCATCTCATCACTTCGCAGAAAGACTATTTCAGCTTCAATGAGAGAAACAGGAGGCCTCCTCTGGATAATGTAAACTGCCTGCTGTCTTTTCTGTATACCCTCGTGATGCATGATGTGCGCGCGGCGCTTGAGACGGTAGGGCTCGACCCTGCTGTTGGCTTCCTACATAGAGATCGCCCCGGCAGATATGGGCTTGCACTCGATCTGATGGAGGAATTTCGTCCTTTTATCGCCGACCGCCTGGCACTATCTTTGATTAATCTCTGTCAGGTGCAGGACAAGTGTTTTAAGAAAAAGGAATCGGGAGCGGTCTGGATGGATGATGACACAAGGAAGACGGTGCTGGTCGCCTATCAGAAACGGAAGCAGGAAGAGATTATGCATCCGTTTTTGAAAGAGAAGGTTACTATCGGTCTGCTCTTTTATACGCAGGCATTGCTGATGGCGCGTTATCTGCGCGGAGATATGGACAATTATCCGCCGTTCATATGGAAGTGAGGGGAGCACTATGTTTGTGATAGTGAGTTATGATGTCGCCACTGATGCTGAGGGAGGACAACGACGTCTGCGTAGAGTCGCGCGTGCGTGCAAGGATTACGGGCAGAGGGTGCAGTATTCGGTGTTTGAATGCATTGTTGATCCGGCACAATGGACAAAACTGAAAGAGAGATTAATTTCAGAAATCGATCAAGAGAGGGATAGTCTGAGGTTTTACTATCTCGGCTCCAACTGGAAGCATCGGGTGGAACATGTCGGTGCAAAAGCACCTGTTGATCAAGAAGGGCCGCTGATTGTCTGAAATGGTAACGCGAGCCGATAGTTCACATAGGTTGCCCAAGAGGTTCGCAACGCTGGAAACGTATTATAAAACAATGAAAATGTCGTGCTGCTCTTTGACAATGACGTGTTTTATTAATTGCTTATTGAGGGGTTCGCAAAAAGCGAGCAACAACTGCTTATTTATTAATGAGTTGTAATTTAACTGTCGTCCCTCGCGCAGGGGCGTGGATTGAAACACTGGTATTTAATCTCTTTTTTGCCCATATAGTCGTCCCTCGCGCAGGGGCGTGGATTGAAACTGCTGTGTTTGTATATATGTTATGGTACCGCGCAAGTCGTCCCTCGCGCAGGGGCGTGGATTGAAACATCGCATGAAAGGCTATAGCCTATGACATGAGGAGTCGTCCCTCGCGCAGGGGCGTGGATTGAAACTATGCTTGCCTCCGATATCTCGGCTGCGTATTTGGTCGTCCCTCGCGCAGGGGCGTGGATTGAAACCAGGATATCACGTCCTCAATGAGGACATCGACGGTGTCGTCCCTCGCGCAGGGGCGTGGATTGAAACAGCATGGCAGATGCTCATTGCATCAGCCCCCCTTGTGTCGTCCCTCGCGCAGGGGCGTGGATTGAAACAGGCTTCAATGCGTGCCTCTATATCTGCACGGGTCGTCCCTCGCGCAGGGGCGTGGATTGAAACTGTCATCAGGCAAGGATAATCCCTCTTTCATTTGTCGTCCCTCGCGCAGGGGCGTGGATTGAAACCAGTATTCCTTGGGAACTTCCTGATTGGTGAACGTCGTCCCTCGCGCAGGGGCGTGGATTGAAACTAAAAGGTCAAAGAACTGGGCTGTACCGGGGAATCGTCGTCCCTCGCGCAGGGGCGTGGATTGAAACATCTCTGAAAGTAGACTTGAGAGCGCGGTGAGATCGTCGTCCCTCGCGCAGGGGCGTGGATTGAAACTTTGATCGCTTTCTGCTTCGCTTCCTCGCGGTCACGTCGTCCCTCGCGCAGGGGCGTGGATTGAAACGCCCAATATGTGAAGAGCAAGAAAGAGGGCTCATGTCGTCCCTCGCGCAGGGGCGTGGATTGAAACCGACTATTGAAGAAGAAATTATTGATCTCGGGAAGTCGTCCCTCGCGCAGGGGCGTGGATTGAAACGAAACCATCTACGAAGTCTATCAATACATGGTTGGTCGTCCCTCGCGCAGGGGCGTGGATTGAAACACGACCTGATACGATCAGGCCTCGTTGCCGATCGTCGTCCCTCGCGCAGGGGCGTGGATTGAAACTGGCTAAGGCGGATGGCCTCCACATCCGTTGGACGTCGTCCCTCGCGCAGGGGCGTGGATTGAAACGCAACTGCTATGCAATTCCGCCAACCATCCGATGTGTCGTCCCTCGCGCAGGGGCGTGGATTGAAACACAGGTCATCGCTCTTGCCAATGTTGACCTCGATGTCGTCCCTCGCGCAGGGGCGTGGATTGAAACGAGTGTCCCATAATCTCCTGTACGCTCCGGGGATCGTCGTCCCTCGCGCAGGGGCGTGGATTGAAACATAAAGCGCAAGGCCGTATCCATCAGCGAAGAGGGTCGTCCCTCGCGCAGGGGCGTGGATTGAAACTGGCAGCATGGGGTATTTGATCTGTGGAGCTTTACGTCGTCCCTCGCGCAGGGGCGTGGATTGAAACTATGTGACAGATAATCCGCAATACCGAGCCAGACATCGTCGTCCCTCGCGCAGGGGCGTGGATTGAAACCTTATGATCTCGCGCTTGAGTGCATGAAACGAAGCGGTCGTCCCTCGCGCAGGGGCGTGGATTGAAACTGCTCTCCCTCTACCGGCGTAACATCAATCATATGTCGTCCCTCGCGCAGGGGCGTGGATTGAAACTATCTGTATCAGTTGCATCCTTGCCTCCCCATCTGTCGTCCCTCGCGCAGGGGCGTGGATTGAAACTTACGAACGAGAGTAATAATATTTATATCCGCTATAGTCGTCCCTCGCGCAGGGGCGTGGATTGAAACTGATCCTCATGGGGCGACACTGACGCAGACCGATATGTCGTCCCTCGCGCAGGGGCGTGGATTGAAACCTGTAAAATCTGCGAGGGTGTATGAGCACCAGTTAGTCGTCCCTCGCGCAGGGGCGTGGATTGAAACAGCACCAGGAAGGTCAACAAAGAATACATCGTCAGGTCGTCCCTCGCGCAGGGGCGTGGATTGAAACATCTACAGATACAGCTGATATGCCGATAGCATCCAGTCGTCCCTCGCGCAGGGGCGTGGATTGAAACAATGTCAAATGTACCGTAATCGATATGGAGCCTGAGTCGTCCCTCGCGCAGGGGCGTGGATTGAAACACCCTTCAATGGGAGGGCGGATATGTCAACGATGTCGTCCCTCGCGCAGGGGCGTGGATTGAAACACCATTCATTATAGAGCAAATATCTTTGAGATTTAGTCGTCCCTCGCGCAGGGGCGTGGATTGAAACCTTATGATCTCGCGCTTGAGTGCATGAAACGAAGCGTCGTCCCTCGCGCAGGGGCGTGGATTGAAACTACGATATCGGTTCCTATCTTGTACGCCTTTTGCAGTCGTCCCTCGCGCAGGGGCGTGGATTGAAACACTGGTGGATAAGCAGATATGGTGGGGGAGGACGTCGTCCCTCGCGCAGGGGCGTGGATTGAAACGTGGCAATCATGGGGATTATGCGGTCTGCATTGGTCTGGTCGTCCCTCGCGCAGGGGCGTGGATTGAAACTATGGTTTGGGGTTAATATGAGTGAGAAGAGAATACTTGTCGTCCCTCGCGCAGGGGCGTGGATTGAAACACCGCCATCACCATGAGAGAGCACCCATGCGCGGTCGTCCCTCGCGCAGGGGCGTGGATTGAAACGGGTCGAAGGAGGGGCCAGCGGCATTGAGGATACGTCGTCCCTCGCGCAGGGGCGTGGATTGAAACAGGAGAAGCTTGGCGCCTTCACACGGCTGATAAATGACCATGTCGTCCCTCGCGCAGGGGCGTGGATTGAAACAATCATTCATAATGAATAGATGGGGGATTATTGTGTCGTCCCTCGCGCAGGGGCGTGGATTGAAACCTAAGTTTCTCAATCCTATCTGTAGCATCTGTTCTGTCGTCCCTCGCGCAGGGGCGTGGATTGAAACCGGCAGTACGTAGAAGTGTTGCCCGACGCCGTGAGTCGTCCCTCGCGCAGGGGCGTGGATTGAAACATGATGATGCCCTTGACGCTGGTAGCTCCAACATAGGGTCGTCCCTCGCGCAGGGGCGTGGATTGAAACCTGACATATCGACATAGCCAGAGCTGTCCTCAGCGGTCGTCCCTCGCGCAGGGGCGTGGATTGAAACTACAGTATGGATGAAATATACCAGTTTATAAAAGGTCGTCCCTCGCGCAGGGGCGTGGATTGAAATAGGCCATCCGTAAGAGTGGCCTGATGGAACTCTAGTCGTCCCTCGCGCAGGGGCGTGGATTGAAACATGATTTGACAGATTGAATAACAAAAACCCGGCAATGTCGTCCCTCGCGCAGGGGCGTGGATTGAAACGATGATCTGGTCAAAACAAAAATCACCTATAACGGCGTCGTCCCTCGCGCAGGGGCGTGGATTGAAACACGTCGATATCCTGCCATTGCAGACGCTGCAGCTCGGTCGCCCCTCGCGCAGGGGCGTGGATTGAAACCGGGGGTGGGTGTCGGGTGGAGATCATCCGGCTGGTGCGCTCCTCAATTGGCTCTCACAAAGCGCGTATGGGAGAATACTTATTCAACCAATTCCGTATCATCATGCGAATAGGACGGGGCGCAGCAGCAAAGAATCTTTAATGGTTCATTTCCTGTGTTCCTGATCTTGTGCGGTGTTTTCGGTGGTATGAGGACGGTGTCGCCGGATTCGACAGGGAATTCTTCATCACCGAGGATCATGTGTCCTGTTCCTGCGGTAATGTGATAGAGTTCTTCACTGAGGTGATGGCGATGCAGCACGGTTTCTTTACCTGCGGGAATGATTGCTTCGGCAAGGCTCTGCCTTTTATTGCCGTGGACCGTGGGGTGCATGAGTTCCCTGATAAGGGAGCCGTCCTTGGTTGTGTAGGCTTTTATCTTACGATATGTGGTTTTCACCGTTATCGAACTCAAGGATGCAGTGCTTCATGTCATTGAGAAAGGGGAAGGCGGAACGTACCCTTTCGACCTCTGCAGGATCGAGTGCTCCTGTTATATATTCATCAGTATCATTGCCCGAACAGAGATCGTTTCCTAAAGGATCGAAGATATGTGATGCACCAGGATAATGGATACCGTTGCCGTCGGTTCCGATACGGTTCACTCCGATGATGAAGCATTGGTTCTCGATGGCACGGGCCTTGAGGAGGGCCTCCCAGTGCGCCTTCCGTGAGGTCGGCCAGTTGGCGATCACAAAGATCGCTTGCACTTCCTTTGCGACACTCCTGAACACTTCGGGGAATCTCAGGTCGTAACAGATGAAGACGCTGCACGGCAGATCGTCGATGGTAAAGGTGGAAGTCGCCGTTCCAGCAATGAAATGCTTGTCCTCTCCGACAAAAGAAAAGGGATGAATTTTTGTGTAGGTGACATTGGGCTGTCCCTTCCTGTTGAATACCACCGCCATATTGCGTGCCTTGCCACCGCCCGGGCCGACCATGGCATACCCGGCAATAAGATTGATTGAGTATTTTTTTGCCATATGTGAGAGCGCTATTGCAGTTTCGCCGTATCCTTCGTCGGCTACGGCGGGAATATTCATCGAGAACCCGGTAGCAAACATCTCGGGAAAGATAACGACATCGCAGTGGTCCTCTGCGGCCCGTTGCACAAATTCCTCGGCCCTTTCGAGGTTCTCTCTTTTTGCCTCCCATCGGCTGTTGAATTGTATCAATGCGACGTTCATAGCGGTAAATTGATCCTGAAGGTCGTCCCCTCGTTGAGTGTACTCGCCACTTCAACGCTGCCGCCCATGACGGTCACGAGCTCTTTGACAATGGCGAGGCCAAGGCCCAGGCCGTCATGCCCGGCCCCTTCGACGCGGTGGAAGCGGGTGAAGATATGGGGCAGCTCGCGCTCGGGGATGCCCTTCCCCGAATCTTTAATCTCGATATAGAAACCGCCTCCCTCGATGCCGTAATCGATCCAGGTCCCGCCTTTATCAGTGTACTTTAGTGCATTCGAGAGGACATTCAAAACGATCCTCTCGAGCTTTTCCACCTCGGTGACAACGACAATCTCATGCTCTTTCAGAAGAGAAAGACCGAGACCCTTCTCCCTGAAGAGGGGAAGCATTTCAGTGACAATGCCGGAAAGAAACTCGCGGAGATTGACCTCGGTAGTCTCCCTTTTTGTAAAGAAGCTCGCCTCCGCGGAGGTGATGTCCTCGATCCCTTTGACCAGGGTTATCAGACGTTCGGTCTCGTTATGTAGTGTTTCGAGTCCCTTGCTGCAGTTATCGATCACCCCGTCCATCAGGGCTTCGATATGCGTCTTCATAATGGTCAGGGGGGTCCTGAGCTCATGGGCAATGTTGTGCATAAGGTGTTTTCTCAACTGCTCTTCGCGCTCGAGTGATTCCGCCATGGTGTTGAAGGTCTCCGTCAGTTTTTCCACCTCACCGGAGGACCGGGCGGTCACCCGTACACTGAAATCACGGTTTGCAATCTTCTCCGCAGCGTTTTTCAGGGTGGTTATGGGTTTTGAGAGATACTGGCTGAGCAACAGGGCAAGCAGCAGCGAACCGCCTCCGGCAATGGCAAGGGAAATGTAAATGAAATTCTTCGTTCTCCGTTTGAAGATGAATTCTTTCTCTTTAATAGTCTCTTTCTGGAACGGTCTTGCGAGGAGTGTCCCGATCTTCTTCCCCTGAAGATAGAGCGGGTAAGGGGTATACTGCCCGCCGGTCTCGTGGATATGGAAGAGCCCTTCCATGCGGCGCTTCATGGATTCCGAAAGGGAATGCAGGGCGTGCTGTGATGAGATGACCTCTTGCCCTTCTGCGTTGAGAACCTGAATGTCGATGCCCATCATCATTGCCCAGTGGATCGACTCCGAAAGGGCGGCGGTATCCCATTCCCCATTGGAATAGCTCCCTTCGACGGACGCAAGGATCCAGTAGAGCTGGTCTTCCTTCACCCCTTTTACATAGTTGTCGAAGTCCTTCATGATGAGCCATTCGAAGACGAAGTTCGAAAAGAGCGCCGCTGCGATGATGACGAGGAAGGCGAAAAAGATTTTTGTTTTCATGCGTCAGGGGTCCCTACGAACTTGTAGCCGATGCCGTAGACGGTCTTGATGAAGACCGGCTTCTGCGTATGGTCTTCTATTTTATGGCGGATATTTTTGATGTGCGCGTCGATTACCCTCTCATATCCCTCGAAGTCGTAGCCCTGCACGGCATTGACGATCTGGAGCCTGCTGAAGACGGTCTGGGGCCGCTCGGCAAGGAGGAGCAGTATCCTGAATTCCGTCGCGGTCAATGAGACGGGAACACCGGCTTTGCTTACCTCCATCGAGGAGGTATCGATCCTGAGCTGACCATGGTTGAAGGAGAGGATCCTCTTTTCCTCTTTCCTTGTTCTCCTGAGATGCGCTTTTACCCGTGCAACGAGTTCTCTCGGACTGAAGGGTTTTACCACATAGTCGTCCGCACCCAGGCCCAATCCTTTGATCCGGTCATCCTCGGCGCTCTTCGCCGTCAGCATGATGATGGGTACATCGGAGAATTCACGCAGAGAGCTGCAGATTGCCTCCCCGTCCATATCGGGGAGCATCAGATCGAGAATGAGGAGATCGAACGGCTCTCTGAGGAGCCTGAGCGCTTCTCTTCCGGTAGGTGCAACAGTGGTGCGGAACCCCTCTTTTTCGAGATAGGCTCTTACGATGTCGGATATCTTCTTTTCGTCTTCAACAACGAGGATCTTTTCATCAGGCATACTCCGGTATTTTAACACGTCTCAGGAAGTCCGCACTTGCCTCGGGGAGCAGGGGATTGATGAACATTCCCGAACCGAGCTCGAAGCCGGAGGTCATGGCGACCCGGGGTACAATCGTCAGATACCAGTGGATGTATGCCGAATCGCTGTGTGAGGGCCTGCCGGATTTTATTATGTAATTGAAATCAGGGTGCGCCAGGCCGTAGTAAATCCGTGACATGACCGATTTGAGATGTGCGGCGAGGTCGACGACCTCTTCGGGCCTGATATCGCCGAAATAGCCGGAGTGGCGTTTGGGAAATATCCATACATGGAACGGAGAGGCCGCAGCATAAGGAACAAAAGAGACGAAGTGACCGGTGGTGAAGAGAATCCGTGCGCCGTCGGCGAGCTCCTGGCCGATGGTATTGCACAGGAGGCATTCGCCGGTATCATCGAAGTACCTCATGGCACTCTCGATTCTGCTCCGCACCTGGAATGGCGTTATCGGCAACCCCACGATCTGCGAGAGCGGATGTTCGATAGAAGTCCCCGACTCATGGCCGCTGTTTTTAAAGATGAGGACATGCTCAACACGGGGGTCTTTGTACGCCTCGATGAGGCAGTCCCTGTATGCTTCCAGCAACTTTGCAAGGTGGCCGTGAGGCATAAGGGCGGTGGTATGATTATGAAGGGGCGATTCGATGACAAGCTCGTGAGAGCCGACACCGTTGACGCTCTTTTTTAATCCTTCGTTCACTCTCTTCCGTTCACCGTCGACACAGAGTACCGAGAACTTGTTGAGCACCACACGCACGTCCCAGCCGTTTTCATTGTGCACCCGGTAGCGCTCGCCAGGAGATTTCTCCTCATTGCCGGGGCAGAAGGGGCAGGTGGCGACGAATTCGGGATGCTTCTTCCTTTCTCTCGCACCGATGAACTCTTCGGGCCGCTTTCTCTTTTCAGCGGGAAATATCACCCAGTCACGGGATATCATGTTCAGTCGCAGCTCGGGCATGGTCTCTCCTCCTCAAGGGGTTGAACAATGTGCAGGTAATATTAGCATAACCGCAGGAACTTTGGTCTACGTTCATGGTATAGTTAACCATGCTTCATCGCAGCAAAGCGGAACATCCTTCTCCGGTCTTCGAGCAGTTGTGCCTGTCTTTTGAGCAGAGCAGGGAATCTCTTGAGCGTTTCCTCAGCGAGCGGACAGGGGCGCCGGTCTCGCTCATCATCACCGATAACTCCAGCACTGTGCTTTCTGTGAAGGACAAAGGAGAGCAGGTAATCATCAGGCTCCACCGGATGTTCCTCCGTGCTGGCACGGAGGTCATCAGGGAGATAGCGACGTTTGTAAAGAAGAGGAGGGGGAAGACACCGCTCCTGAGGGCGTTTATTGCGCAGCACCGTAACGAGCTGAAATCGCTGAAGCAGAGGACCATCAAATGCATTACGCAGGGAAAGCACTACGATCTCCTCGCCGTGTTCGAAGCTATTAATAGGGAATATTTCGACGGCGGGGTATCTGCGTCGATTACCTGGGGTGCGAGGAGCCCGAGGCGGGCGGCGCGGAGAAGGACCCTGGGGAGTTACAGCAGCCACTCGAACCTCATCAGGATCAATCCGGTGCTCGATAAAAAGACGGTCCCCTCCTACTTCATCGAGTTGGTGATCTACCACGAGATGCTCCATGCCGATATGGCGGCCGCAGGCGGCTGCGACAACGGCAAAAGGAGAATCATCCATTCAAAGGAGTTCAAGAGGAGAGAGCGGCTCTTCAAGGAGTACGAGCGGGCGATACGGTGGGAAAAGGAAAGCTTTTAGAGCAACCTTTTACGGGTGCGTTAGGTGCTGCAAAGAGGAGATGAGCACCATAAGCTCCCGGGGGCTCACTGACGAATACCACACGCCTGCCGCTTTTGCCGTCATAATCAGACCGAAGAACAGCACAACGACGAGAGCCGCAAAGAGCTCGGGCCTGAGGGCCTTTCCTCCCGCTACAGCTGCGTCGAGCGCTCCTTGCGCCGGACAGCGGCTGACGCAGGTGAGACAGCCGGTGCACTCGGGGGTACGGATGGTCCTCTTTGTGTGCACCGGGATGCGGGAGGGGCAGTTCTGTGTACATGCACCGCACTGAATACAAAGAGTCTCCTCCCTCCGTATCTTCACCGGGCTCAACATGCTCAGGAGTCCCAGTAGTCCGCCGTAGGGACAGAGGTACCGGCACCAGAAGTTCTTGTAGAACAACGACACTCCAAAGAGAACACCCAGCGTAACCGTTGTCGTCAGTGACATCTCGGTAAAAAACTTCAGAAGCTTGACATCAGCGACCTTCCAGTAGGGGGTGTTTAGAAAGAGCGCGATCTGTGGAGGATCCATTTTTATGAGAATGACGTTGAGGAAGAAAAACATAAGGATGTATTTCAGTGACCTGAGCGCGTAATCGACAGGGCGAGGGATTGCATGGTTCTTTCCAAATACTGTTTTGCCTATGGTCCCCACTGCCTCGGAGAGGGTGCCGACAGGGCATATCCAGGAGCAAAAGGATTTCTTCATTACCACTGCAAGGGAAACGGCGCCGATGAAAAGCACCAGACCGGCGGGGTGCACAGGATCGAAGATGCCCTCAGTGATCCAGAGCTTGAATGCCATGAGAGCACCGATGGGCATGAAGCCCTCGATCGAAGGTGAGCGGGAGAATGAAGGAATGTCGCCCCGCTCAAGGGCCTGTACGAAGGATGAGAAGCTGATACCTGCGTACAGGATCATCAGGAACACCGCCCACTGTACGAGGCTTCGTATTTTTCTTAGATGTGATCTATTTATCGTAGTCATAATCTTTTATTATACAATACGGCAGAGCGGCACTTTATGATCCGTATCATAATGACGCCGCCGCCGAGGCCGACGAGACCTCAGAAAAAGCCGCCGGCAAAGCCGATGAGAAGAGAGGTCATTGTGTGATCCCTTTTTCTTTAAGAAGTGTTTTGACGAGCTCAAATGCCTCGTCTCGTGAAGTAATAGTCCCCTTGAGCACCCCGTCTTCGATCTCGCCGAGAATCGTCCCAAAGAGGGGCGAAGGTGAAAGGTGAAACTCCCTTATGAGATCGTCTCCCGTGACGAGGGGCAGCATCCGCAGCCGCGGGATGAATTTGTCGTGATAAAAGATGAGGAGGTCGCGGCAAAATGTCTGAAGTGCTGCTGCGTCCTCCTGGTGCTCAGTCTCTGAAAGGGCGATCGCAAGGATAAGGAGAGGGTAGAGGTCGTCACGGAATTCCTTTAGAAAGGTGATGAGGCGTGCATCATCGGGGGTGCTGCTCCTGTAGAGATGCATGATGGTGCTGCGGTGCACTACCATGGTGGAGATGAACTCGGTCTCCCGTACAGACAGCCGCAGGTCTGCTGATGCCTTTTCTGCGCTCCGGGCGTCGGAGAAGAGGGTGGACAATTTCAGACCGATCTTCCGGTAATCGAGGGCAAAGTAGCGGCTGAACAACTGCGCATGGCCGGGAAAGTACCGGGAGAGCATCGTGAGCACTGCCTCGGTCTGCCGGTAGAGCATAAGGGCGTCGCTTGCTATTCCGGAGCAAGGCAGCGCGTGCTGTATGACACCGTCCTCCGCCATTGCCCGGATCATCGGGAAAGAATCCTGACTACTCACAATATGGCGCATCTCATCGGCGATCCGCTCCCCTGCCACCGACTGCAGGAGCGGCGCATGCCGCTTCGCTGCACTGCGTGTTGCGGCATCGATCGCAAAGGAGAGGGTAGTGGCAAACCGGTATATTCTCAGAACCCTCAGCGGATCTTTTATAAGGTTGCTTTCTGCAATCAGACGAACAATTCTTCCGGAGAGGTCAGACCTGCCGGAGTAAGGGTCGATGATCGATGCCGTGGCATCCTCGTACTCCAGGGGCAGTGCCATGGCGTTGATGGTCAGATCGCGTTCTCCGAGGTCGTCAAAAATGGAGCCCCCCCTGAGTGCGGCGATATCCAGGAAACTGCCCTCCCTGACGACACGGGCGGTCTTGAATTCCCTGTCCAGGAGGACAAAGGTGGCGCCGATGCGCGCTGCAAACGTTTCTGCAACTGCCAGAGCATCGCCCTGCACGGCGATGTCGATATCTTGCAGAGGTCTGCCGAGGAGAATATCCCTTACCGCACCGCCGACGATAAAGACACGCTCCGCGATCCCCTGTTCCCGTACAAAAGAGCGGAAGGAATCGAGCAGGATACACATCTTATGATCGTGAATTGACAAGAATGGTCACGGGACCATCGTTTACCAGGTGTATTTTCATGGAGGCACCGAATGCACCGGTGGTGACCTGGAGCGAGTGCGCTTTCAACCGGTCGACGAATGTGTGGTAGAGCTCCCGTGCCTTGTCGGGAAGTTCCGCGGCGTCAAAGGAAGGACGGTTCCCCTTACGGCAGTCCGCAGCCAGCGTAAACTGTGAAACGACCAGAACACTCCCTGCGATATCGCGTACCGAAAGATTCATCTTGCCCTGCAGGTCCTCGAAAATCCGGAGGCCCGCTACTTTCTTTGCGAGATACTCCGCATCCCCGGGACCGTCACCTTTCTCGACCCCCAGAAAGAGCAGGAGCCCTTTGCCGATCTGTCCGATGACGGAACCGTTGACTTCGACCGATGCTGCGGTGACCCTCTGGAGCAGCGCTTTCATGCTGAGCTTAATTCTACTATAACCAGCGGGGAAATTTCAGAAGTGCTCCATATCGATCTTGATGATCCCCCGCTGTATGGCGAACTTCAGGAGGCCCGAACGGTTGTGGATATCGAGCTTTTCGCAGATATTCGTCTGGTGGGCGATGACGGTTTTGACGCTGATGTTCAGTACATCAGCCACTTCCTTGTGCGTCAGCCCTTCGGCAATCAGCTTCAGTATCTGTTTTTCCCGGTCGGTAAGCTTTTCGTAAGGGTCGCTGATATCCGGCTTGCGGTCGGCGTTGAGATAGCCCGCAACCACCTCCGAGGCAATTGCTGAAAAGAGGTAAAACTCCCCGCGGTGCACTGCCCTGATCGCGGAGATCAGCTCATTTCCCACCGCCTTTTTGAGCAGGTAGCCCGAAACGCCTGCCTTCAGGAAGCGCGCGATATATTCACGGTCATCATACTGGGTGAGGACGAGCACCTTGCAATCAGGGCATATCTTTTTCAGCTCGACAGTGGCTTCCAGGCCGCCGAGCTTCGGCATCGAGATATCCATAAGCACTACATCAGGCTTATGCTTTTTGAATATCTCAATCGCCTCGACACCGTCAGCGGCCTCGGCAACGACCTGTATGTCATCACACATTCTGAGAAATGCGGCGATCCCCTCCCGCACCAAAGCGTGATCATCTGCGATCATTACAGTAATTTTAGACATGTTCATCCTCCAATTCGTCTTCCGTTAACGGTACCGGAACGGTCACCGATATTCTTGTCCCCTGCCCCGGAGCGGAGCATATGAGGAGTCTTCCGTCGAGCAGCGCTGCCCTCTCTTTCATTCCCAGCAGTCCCAGACCCCTTCCGTTCTCGGCGACATATCTGAGTACCTCCTGTGTATCGAATCCCTCGCCGTCGTCTTCTATTTCAACCTTCGCGACCTTGCCGTCCGATCTGAGGCAGACGAAGACGTTCTGCGCTCCCGCATGCCGCGCAATGTTGGTGATCGATTCCTGAATGATCCTGAAGAGCAGTATCTCGACCTGGGGAGGGTATCTCCTGACCGAGGGATGGTTGATCGTCAGAAAATAGGTAATCCCCCGCGACTTCAGGTTTTTGTTCAGGAGCCAGGTAATGGCGGCATCAAGCCCGAGATCATCGAGCATCGAGGGCCTGAGGTTCTGGATGACCGTATGGATATTGTCGATGCTCTTTGTCACAATCTCTCTCATCTCATCGATTTTCTGCACATTCATCCTTTCAGGAGACAGTTTGCATATCTCAAGGTTGATGAGGCATGCCGAGATGTCCTGCAGTATCTCATCGTGGAGCTCGCGGGCGATCCTCTTCCGTTCCTCCTCCTGGGAAGAGATGACTTTTTTGAGCAGGCTCTCGACTTTCTGCCGGCTCTGCTGTATCTGGATGGTCCTCATGGCAACGCGATGCTCAAGCTCTACGTTCTGTCGCTGAATACGTTCGAGGGATGCGGCGAGCTCTCTTCGCATGGTCTCGAAACTCTTGCTGAGCTGAAGAATCTCATCACTGCCCATGCCGCTTACTGGATGTGAAAGATCGCCATCGGCGATTCTATTGGTTTCATCAATGAGCGATTTGAGCGGCCGGACAATGCCCTTGCTGACGCCCATGGCGAAGACGAGGGATGTTCCGGTAAAGGTGAGGATCAGTACGAGAAATATTTTCTGCAGTTTTTTCGAGGGGGCAAAGATATCATGCTCGGCCTGGCCTACAACGACGCCCCAGGGAGCGATCTTGAGCGGGACGAAGGCAAGGAGGTCAAGCGTTGCCGCTTCCGATTTCGGATGGGAGAAGCCATGCCGGCATTCCCTGATCCCCGATTGCGCCTCCCGGATCATTCTGCCCAATGCGCGGTCATGGTTGTGGTGTCTCAGGACATGGGAAGGGTTGTCAGAGGCCACGACGATCTCGTTGTAATCGACAATTTCTATATAGCTGTTCTGTTCTAGTTTAATGGTCTGGAGCAGCTGATTCATAAAGGGGTTGGTGGGACTGAGCATGCCGCCTGCTATGCCGACGATACCGCCGTCCTTGTTCCTGAGCGGCGTCATGATAAAGATCACCTGCTTCTTGATCGGCTCTATGGTATAGATATTCGAGATCACCGGCTTTCCGGTCTGCAGCACCTGATTGACGTAATTGATATAGGTGAGGTTTTCGGCTGACTCCGTACGTGAGGGGTATGTCAGCAGCTCGTTGCCGTAACGGTCCAGCAGGAAAACGCCGTCGGAAAAGAGGGAGTAGCGGTATGCTGTTTCGAGCGCCTTTTTTTCGGGTTCCCAATCGCCGTCGGTCAGGTCGATCTTTCCGGAAAGGGAGATATCATAAAGCCGGTTGAGATTGCCCTGCAGCAACATCTCGATGTAATCGGCGATGATGCTGGAGAGGGTAATGCGGTCATGCAGTGAGCGTTTTATACTTTCATTAACGATAAGGTTGCTGATGATGCCGAGCGTTACCGATATGACGAGGACATTGAGTAATATGGCAACAAGTATTTTTCTCCGCATCAGAGGTATGTGCCTTCCCTGTTAACCATAACTGAAAACGCCGGCTCTGTCAAGGCACCGGCGTAGTGCCTTCGATGGCAGGGGTGGGCACCTCCTCAGCCGGGACGCCGAACCGCCGCTCATATTCGATCGGATGTTCGTGCAGCATCCGCTCGCGGGAAATCTTCCCCGTAAACATGACGGTGTCGATGGGGAAGACCTCGGGGCTGAAGATGGCGTTGTAGACGTGCCAGATGATAATAACCAGGAAGGCCAGCAGCGCCTCGTTCGTGTGGAGCGCTTTTGAGACAGGGATGAACTCGCCGGGAAGCACGCGCGTCACCACCGTCGGAAACCAGAGCGCAAGACCGGTGACGATCATGAGAATACCGCCGATGACGACTCCCCAGTACTCGAATTTCTGCTTGTAGTCGAACCGGTCGCACCGTGCCGGATGTTCCGAAAGGCCGAAATAATAACGCAGGTTGTCGATGGCGTCGGTAAAGTCTTTCTTATGGATGATCATCGAGGGCTGCCATTTCAAGAAGAGAATACCGAAGGATGCCGAAAGGATATGCTGGAGTGTCAGAATGGCGAAGACGATGCCGGTGTAGCGATGGATGATCCTTGTGGTGTCAATGCCGCCCAGGGCAATGATGATCCACTGCGAGGTCGCGAAATCGTGGAACCTCTGCGAGAGGCCAGTCACGACCAGGACCATAAAGGTGAGGGCATTGGCCCAATGCTCGAAAATCCGGTAAGGATGAAATCTTCTGATGTATTCGCCGCCTGCCGCTTTCATGGTACTCCCTCCTCTATTTGTTGATCGCATAGCGCCAGATATGCAGGAGAATCTGCAGGATCAGGCCGATGATCATAAAAGGTATGAATATTTTATAGGCCAGATTCACCATATATACCATGGGCGCCTTTTTGATACTGGGGTCGTAGTGAGAGATCCAGCTTTCGGGAAACTCTATGGATGCGTCCTGGTGGCACTTCTGACACCGTTTGACGAGATTGGCCTTGATAAGGTTCGTATTAGGGGTATGCGTCTTCGTTATGTCGTGGATGCCGTGGCAGTCGATGCAGACGGCAATAGGTTTCGAACTGCCCATTTTCTTGTAGAATTTCAAGGTAATGCCATGGAAGTCCTGAAGATAGGTGTCGACCACCGCCGTTGAGAGACCGTATTTTTCCATGATGTCCTTGTTTGCATGGCACTTGCCGCACATCTGGGGGACCATGTTCCGGAAATCGGTGCTCCGTGGATCGCTGATATCATGCGCCTTGTGGCAATCGGAGCATATCGGAACATCATCGTTGTGTTCCGATATGAGGGCACCGCCATGGACGCTTTTTGCATACGTCTGGTAGATATCGGGATGACACTGTTCGCACTTCTTCGCATTGGCGAGCTTCTCTTTTCTGCCCGAGAGCACTGAATGGGCGCCGTGGCAATCGGTACAGACCGGCGCATTCAGATTGCCCTTGGCGAGGAGGTTGAAATGGATGCTCTCGAGGGTCTTTGTATATTTATCGAAATGACAACGCCGGCAGCTTTCCGAGAGGGCAATGGAATAATCCCGCTTGTTCTTGAAGTGCCGTACCGGATGGTCTTCCGAAGAGAATCCGAAGTGGCAATCGCTGCAGCTCAGATCTTTATGGATCGATTGGTTGAGACGTTCTTCTTTGATGTGAAGGGACAGCTTTTCACCGTTTTTGAAGCTCATGAGGGAGTCCTTCCCGTGGCAACTCAGGCAGTACCGGTTCCCCTGGGCCATTTCACGCGTGCGGCGGACTGTATGGGCACCGTGGCAATCGGTACAGACCGTCCCAGCCGGTGCTTTGCTGATGAGCTTTGCATGGATCTCGGTTTTGTAGGAGACGTGGCAGCGCGTACACATTCTTGAGGCAAAGGCATGGTACTGTTCTTTCGTTTTGAAGCTTCTTTTCGGGTGGGTGTCAGCGGTAAAATTATGACAATTGGAGCACCCGATGATCCGGTGCACCGAGGCGCCGATGTCCCGGGAATTGACTTTGATCGATATCTTCTCGCCGTTCTGGAAGACCATCGCCTGCTCCTGTTCGTGACAGGCGAGACACTGACGGTCCTCTTCCGAAAGCGTACCCGGTGCAGCTGAAAGAGCAAGGGGGAAGAGGAGAAAAAGGCCCAGCACTATACCAAAGTACCATCGCGCCGACATACATGCCTCCTCGACAGGGGGCCCGGAATGGTAATCCGAAGCCCCCTCATAAATTAATTATGCCCTGTTTCCTGTCCTCCGTCATTTTTCTTGTCCTCGACCTTTTTAGACGCCTTGCCCGAAAGATATGCCTCAGAGGGTCTCCACCCGAAGCCGGACAGCCTGGCTGCAGTCTGCACGATTCCGGCGGCGGCCTTTGTCATCGTGAACTTCAGGACTGCGGCAATGCCGATGAACGGCAGGAACGCCGCATAGGCAAGACCGAGCAGCGGGCCCGCGGCAAGGATTGCCAGGGGAGATACCTTGTAATAGATGGCAGCGCCGTCACCCGGAAGGACATCATGGTTTACGACAGTAATACGTTCGCCGGTGCCGAAGTTCCAGTAATTACCCCGTCGTACTCTCTCTCCTCCTCTGTGTGCTAGCCGTAACATGGTACGCCTCCTTGTGGTGGTTGTTATTACGCCCGTTTCCCTTTTCTTTCCTTTATCCTCTCTTCTTGATTTAACGATACCAGAACGTGAGCGGGGCGGACAATTGGAAGAAGTTCCTAGTGGGGAGGGAAATTTGTCCTATACGGCGGCTGTTTTATGCGCAGCCCCTTCCTGCCTGCGCAGTACGCTATCGTGAGGGGATCATGCTTCGGGCTATCCTTATCAACTCCCGCTGCGGGGTCTTTGCCGTAACCGTAATGGAAAGGCCCCCCTCCTCCCAGGATACCCGGCTGCAGGAAGCTCCTCCATCACACTCGCCGGTCTCCAGCAAGGCGTTCCGGTCTTTTATCAGGATACTACTCGTTTGAAGAACTTTTCGCAGCGCGAGAGCAGAATCAGGCAATGCGAGCTCCCCGGCACGTACTTGCCGTATCACCATTCCGACTTCTTCCGAGTTCCGGTAATGAAAATGCATGATAACGGCAGTAAAAGGTTTGCGCTGTGCGATGATGATCGAGGGCGGCCATGCAAGGTGTTGGGGGAAATAGGAAGGGATATAAACGGTCGCGATATTGAGCCTGGACTGCATCTCCTCGATGCTGTGGTACTGCCTCATGCTCTCCTTTTGGATAATGAGGGGAAGCCAGTTGATCATCTTCAGGACCACCAGCAGGACTGCGACGGTAATCGCAAAGTAGATAAAACGGAGAACGGTTGTATGCATGTTCGATCCCGCCCTAATCATACGATAAAATAGTTTACGGCAGCAACAATAATAACGGTGCAGATAAACTGCGGCCATCTGCCGTTCGCTTTGGAAACGTCTTCGGCTGCTGTCTCCTCTTCAAGTCTTGCGATCCTCGTTGCTATATGGGCGGCATGACTGTATTCTTCAAGCGACTGCCGTACGCGGGAGAGTGTGTTGCCCTGAGGATCGGTATGTGGTGCCCCGGCGAGGTGAATTTTCCTAAGGGTCTCCGCCATATGATGCGGCGTCCCGCTATATGCCGCCGCCATGTCGTCGCAAATTTTCTCCTCTTCCTGGGTGATCCTCCTGAATTCGAGGAGGACAACAGGGTTGAAGAAGAGCACCATCCTCAGAATGAATACGACAATGAGCAGGGGCCGCCTGCTTCTTCTGATGTGGGCGATTTCGTGTGCCAGCGCGGCCTGCAGCTGTTCAGGAGTGAGTGCAGCAATGAGCCCGCTTGAGATATAGACCGCAGTGTTCCTTCCGGTGGAGGAATACAGGAAGAGCTCGTCGGTCTCGGCAAAAAATATTTTAGGGCATTCTTGTGGCGCCGTTTTCAAGGGCGCACCCGTAAAGGATTCGCAGTCATACTCTTTCCATACAAAGGAGGTCTTTGCGGGGGTGCGGGCGTGTCTAAGGATAGGGATGAGCTCCTGGAACAGAAAGAGAAGGGTGGTGATTACCAGGATGAGCGCAAAGAGTGTGCCGAGGGGCAGCCATCCCCAGAGTTCCAGGCTCAGCCATCGTGCACTATCGAAGAGCGCCCCGAGTCTGAAGAGGAGAGATCCTCGTTCCGGGTTTACCATCTGATAGAGAGGATATGAAAAAAGGGCAACCTGAATGACGGCGATCCTGAACCGCTGCCGTATTAGAGGATGCTCGATACTCCAGGCCTGAAGACCCCTGTCCACAATCAGCGCCGCAATCAGCGCGTGGAGCGTCGATTGGACGACATACGTACCGATAGCGGAATTGAGGAGGAGCGAAGTGTTCATTATCTTCGATTAGGCAGGATAGCGGCGCTTCAGTACCACATGATGGACTCGTAGTGAGGGGAGGGTACGGTCACGGTGATATGTCCACGCCACGGCGCACGCTCAACCCCCTCGCTGTCGCGCAGTATTTCGACGGAAAAATGGACTTCATCGTTTTCCGCAGCCCTGAGGTGAGCAAACGGCAGCTCAATTTCGAAGATATCCTGTGCAGCGACCTTCTGTATCGAAGCGGTCTCGGTCCACTGTTCAAGAACTTTTTCATAAAAGAGCGCTCCCCTGCCGCTGTCCCGGGGGGTAAAGATTATTCTGGCGGTGAGGGGATGGACGATGTTGATGTGGATGACAATGCGCTCCTTCAACTTGGCAAAAGAGACCGCGGGATCAATTCTTATGTAGAGATGGTCTTTATTAAAGCCGTAATACAGGCTGGTGATAAAGCTTTCGGACTTATGCATGCTTCCCCCCGACCGCTTCACCTCCATCTGCGCTGCCTGGTGCCACTCGAAATAACTGGTGACGTATCCGTCGATCTTCGGGTGAATGAAGCCACGGATTGGCGCCTGGGGTGCGATGCTCCTGTCCTCGCGCAGTATCGGCACAAAGAGGTGGGGGGGAATATCCTGTCCCATGACCTTATAGACCGTCATCAGGTAGCTCCTGAAGAGCTCGTCGAAGTCCTCCTGTGTTTCGGTGGTGTGCTCGTCGCCGTACCACCAGTTCCAGTCGCTGCCTTCGGCGGCATACAATGCCTTCCAGGCTGCGGAGAGGTCGCTATCGGGATGGGTCTTGCTGAATGCTTCAAGATCATCTCTTGTCTGGGTCAGATAGTCCCACGCAAGGTTGTCTTCCTCGTGGCCGATCCAGATGCCGAAGTTCGCACTGATCCACGATCCTGCATGCAGACGCGGCAGGGGATCGCCGGCGCCGTGCTCATTCATGAATTCGGAGATCGTCACCGCCTTGAAGCGGCGGTCATTGCTCAGTGCCCGGAAGAGTCCGCGCAGGAAGTCGTGGCCGTCGTTGGCGTAGTATTCCCAGGCGTTTTCCCCATCGAGGATCACCGGAACGATATAAGCCCTGTCGCGGGGGAGGGCATTCCGTATCTGCACGAACTTGTTCATGAAGTCCTCCACCGCCTTTTCCGCTTTCCATCCTGAATAGGTGAACCCGATAAGGTCCGAAAGCCTGTGATCGCGGAAGAAGAGTGAGACGTTGCCGAACTGATGGGGCCGATAGAGTGCTGTCGCATCGATCAGATGGCCCTCAGGGCTCCTGAACGGCCTGCCGAGTGAGCGGGAAAGTACCTCCTCGTCCGAGGCGGCCCACCGTATCCCCTCCGCGCCCATCGCCCGCACCACTTCTTCGCTGACCGAGCCTTCAGAGGGCCACATGCCTGCAGGCCGATACCCGAAGAGCCCCTCGAAGTATTCGATGGCCATTCTGATCTGTGCGATCGCGTCTTCGGGATAAGAGAATCTCCTCTTCGGGAGATTCACCTGCGGCATTGCCATCCGTGCGATATCGGTGTCCCACAGGAGGGGGAGTATGGGATGGTAATAAGGGGTGACGGAGAGCTCGATCTGGCCTGAACTGCTCAATCTCCTGTATTCAGGAATGATTTCTTTCAATATCTGCAGTTGCTTCTCGATGAGGAGCTGTTTTTCCTCCTCGGTATAATCTCTTCCTTTCTGTACGAGGCCCTGCAGAAAGGGATCGCTCTCTCTGAACAGGGGGTCGATCCAGGCCAGGTTGAAGAGTACCTGAAGATCCCTGAGATCGTTCTCTTTAAAGTACCGCGATGCCCGCAGGACATCACCCTTGGTGATGCGGAATCCCCTCATCGTGAGCAGCTCGTAGTAGCGGGGGAAAGGTTTTATCATATTGTCCCAATTGGCGAGGAAGAAATTTTCCAGAACGAAGAGCCGCTCCGCCTCCGTGAGGTCCGCCGGGGCCTTGAGCGTGAGTTCGAGATGGCGGTCGGTGGCGTTATGCTCGACATAATCGTTCAGCTGCTCGAGCAGCGAGGGAACGAGATTGAACGTATGGTGCACATCGGGGAATTCTGCGGCGATCTTGAGCATATCGAGATAGTCCTTTACCCCGTGCAGCCTGACCCAGGGAAGGCGATAAATCCCGGTGAAGGGATCCTTATAGTATGGCTGATGCATGTGCCAGATGAGGGCGACGTAGAGGGGATTATCGGGCATTGTCGTTGAACTGGAAGATGTACTCGTCGGGTTTTGCCAGACCGTACTCTTCCCGCGCATGTTTTTCGATGTAGAAGGGATCCTGCTTGAGTGCGGTGACATGCTGCTTGAGCTGCTTGTTTTCCTGTTCCAGGGTGGTTATTTCCGACTCGAGCCTGCTCTTCGTCTTTTTGAGCTCGTTGTATTTGAGGAACCCCATATTCCCGAAGAGCAGGGTGAAGCTCAAATACAAAAAGGCAACAGAGACGATGCTGAAGAAGAGAACGGTGCGTCTCTTGCTCTCAACAGCGACCTGTTGCCTCAAATTTTTCGGTCTGATCCTGCCCCGCATGTCAGACATTATGAAACATACGGACTGAAAAAATCTATACAGGGCTACGCGTTCGGGTTAAAGACAGAAAGGTGTGCTCCAACCCCGTTCCTGTCCGCATCGTGAATACTATTTCTTCGTTTTTTTGAGGTTGTACAAGGCCTCTCTTCCCCTGAAAATCGCGGTTCCGGCAAGCTCCTCTTCAATGCGGAGCAGCCTGTTATATTTTGCGATACGTTCGCTCCGCGAGAGCGAACCGGTCTTGATAAAACCGGTGTTGCAGGCGACGGCGAGATCGGCGATGGTGGTGTCTTCCGTTTCTCCCGACCGGTGGGAGATGACTGCGGTATAGCGGGCCCTTTTTGCCATTTCGATGGCGTCGAGGGTCTCGGTGACCGTGCCGATCTGGTTCAGCTTGATTAAAATCGAGTTGGCGATGCCTTTTTCGATCCCTTCTCTGATAATTTTCGTATTAGTAACGAAGATATCGTCACCGACCAGCTGCACCTTGCTACCCAGCCTCTCGGTGAGGAGACCCCATCCATCCCAGTCATTCTCCGCAATACCGTCTTCGATGGAAAGGATCGGATACTTTGCAACCAGCTTCTCGTAGTAGCTTACTAGGTCCGAAGCGGAGATCCTCTTTCCCTCGAACGTGTATTTTCCTTTCTCGAAGAATTCCGATGAAGCGACGTCGAGGGCGAGGAAGACGTCCTTCCCCGGCGCATAGCCGCTCTCCTTGATCGCCTGCATGATGATGGAGAGCGCCTCTTCATTGCTGTTCAGATTCGGAGCAAAGCCTCCCTCGTCGCCGACAGCGGTATTGAGACCTTTCTTTTTGAGGAGGGCTTTCAGGGTCTGGAAGACCTCGGCGCCTGCGCGCAGGGCAGAGGCGAAATCCTTGAAACCCGCAGGCATAATCATGAACTCCTGGATATCGAGATTATTGTCGGCATGGGCGCCGCCGTTCATGATGTTCATCATAGGCACCGGAAGCTCTCTTGCGTTACAGCCGCCGATGTAGCGATAGAGCGGGAGCCCGAGCTCATTTGCCGAAGCATGGCAGACCGCCATGGAGACGCCGAGTATCGCATTCGCACCGAGCTTGCTCTTGTTCTCGGTGCCGTCCATTTCGATCATGGTCTGGTCGATAAGCGCCTGCTCCTCTGATTCCATACCCATCAGTTCGGGCGCTATCGTGTCCATTATATTATTGACTGCGGTAAGTACTCCCTTGCCGTGGAACCGCTTTTTGTCTCCATCCCTCAGCTCCAGCGCTTCACGTTTTCCCGTGGATGCGCCCGACGGGACAATTGCCGTGCCCGTTGCGCCGCTGTCGAGCAGCACGTTTACCTCGACAGTCGGGTTCCCCCGTGAATCGATGACTTCCAATGCGTACAGATCCAGTATCTCGCCCATACTTCCTCCTTGTAGTGGTATGTTGAAGCGTAGTGTCAGACGTGAACGGCAGAACTTACATTATAAAGTATTGCCGGCGCGTGGTGCTACTTCGGAAGTACATGGAGTGCTTCGCCATGCACATCGGCGGCGGCTTCCATGATGCCTTCCGACAGGGTAGGATGGGCGTGGATCATATCGGCGACCGCCTGCGAGGTGAGGCCTGCCTTCATGGCGAGCGCCCCCTCGTGAATGAGATCCGAGGCATGAGGACCGATGATATGCACGCCGAGCACCTGGTCGGTGACGGCATCGGCAATGATCTTGATCATGCCGGCGATCTCTCCCATGGCATGGGCTTTGCCTAATGCCCTGAACTGAAAGCGCCCGATTCTTATGTTCAACCCCTGCTCGGCTGCCTGGTGCTCCCGCAGACCTACCGAACCGATTTCGGGATAGGTAAATATACCGGAGGGAACAACGGAGTAGTCCATGGTCTTTTCGATGCCGCAGGCATTTGAGGCGGCAACAATGCCCTCATGTGATGCGACATGGGCGAGGAGCATGCCGCCGGTCACATCACCGACCGCATAGATGCCTTCTATATTCGTCTCCATCTTTTCATTGACGAGTATTTCCCTTTTGCTTCCTCTTTTTACCCCCACTGCCTCGAGCCCTAAATTTTCGGTATTGAAAAAGCGGCCGATTGCAACGAGGAGCTTTTCCGCGACGAGCTCCTTGCCGTCAATGAGCGTAACATGAATGCCGTCATGGCGGCCTTCCACCTGTCCTGCTGAAGTGCCGGTCAGCACTTTGACCTTTTTCTTTTTCAGCTCTCTCGCAAGGATTTCCGCTATCTCGGGATCTTCCGTCGAAAGCACCCGGGGCATCAGGTCGATCATGGTGACCTCGGTCCCGAGCTCGCTGAAGATGCAGGCGAACTCACAGCCGATGACGCCGGCGCCGACGATAATGATACTTTTGGGAATCGCCTTCAAGCCGACCGCATCGTCACTTGAGAGGAGATGCTCACCGTCGCAGGGAAAGAGGGGTATCTGTGCAGGCCGCGACCCTGTGGCGATGATGATCTTATCGGTTTCGATGATCTCGACAGCACCGTCTTTTTTCTGCACCTCGATCTTTTCGGGAGTGAGCAGCATTCCCCTCCCTTCAATCAGGGTGATGCCGCGGCCCTTGAAGAGCGAGCGGATGCCCTTGATCTGTGTTGCAACGACCTTATCTTTCCGCTCCATGATTTTGGCAAGATTGGGGGCAACCGGTCCGGAGATCTCGACGCCGAATTCCTCGGCATGCCGTGCCTTGCGCAGCGCCTCGATGGAGCCGACGAGCGCCTTGGTGGGGATACACCCCCAGTTCAGGCAGGTGCCGCCCACTTCAGCGTCCTCTATGACGGTAACGCGGGCACCGAGCTGGGCCGCTTTCAATGCTGCCACATAACCTCCAGGTCCTGCACCGATCACCGTAACGTTCATTTCGCTTCCTCTTCAATGTAGCGTTCATAGTCCTCGGCATCCATCAGATCGTCGAGTTCGGCCTCATCCTCCATCTCGATGACCGCAATCCATCCCTTGCCGTACGGTTCTTCATTTATAATTTCAGGAGAATCGGTAAGTTTCTCGTTAATCTCGATGACCGTGCCGCTGACCGGTGCAACGACAGAGGAGGTGGCTTTGGTGGACTCGATCTCCGCCATCTCGGCATTGGCTTCGACGGTGGCCTCTATCTCGGGAAGGTCGATGTAGACGATGTCTCCCAGTGCATCCTGCGCGTAGTCGGTGATGCCGACGGTTGCCTTTCTCCCTGAAACCTTCACCCATGTGTGCTCTTTGTGATACTTGAGATTATCCGGATACATGCCTTCCTCCTTGGTGGTATCAGAAAAACGGAATTTGAGAAATTCTTAACATAGTTTTCATGCTTTGTCAAGAAGCATGGGACTGACTGGCTACCAAAAGAATGCTTTGTAATCCCAGGGGAAAACACCCATTTCCCGCTGGAGAAGCCCCTGTTATTCCTCCTGTGGAAGAGGTATGGTATCATACCAGTTATGGAAAAAATCTTCTCAAAAATCGTCCTCTATCTGAGGATGATCAAGTTCTCGCACTCTGTCTTTGCACTCCCTTTCGCCTTCACCGGAGCGGTCCTCGCTGCAGCGGGAATTCCCGCGACAGGGAAACTGCTCTGGATTACCGTTGCCATGGTCGGGGCGAGGTCAGGGGCAATGGGGCTGAACAGGATCATCGACCGACGGATCGATGCGGCAAATCCGAGGACAGCGGCCAGGGAAATCCCTTCGGGCAAGATACGGACTGTTGATGCAACGGTATTCACCGTTGTCTCTTTCGCTGTTTTTGTCCTTGCCGCCTTCATGCTCAATCCCCTTGCGCTTAAGCTCTCTCCCCTGGCGATTGCCGTGCTGTTCCTCTATTCATATACAAAGCGTTTTACCTGGCTTGCACACTTTGTCCTCGGCATCGCTATTTCCGCAGCCCCGCTGGGTGCCTGGATTGCCGTGCGGGGGACGGTTGATGCGGAGGTGCTGCCGCTCAGCATTGCCGTCGTCTTCTGGCTTGCCGGGTTCGATGTCCTCTACGCGCTCCAGGATATCGAGTTTGACCGTCAGTACGGACTCCACTCCATTCCGCAGCGGTTCGGCATTGCAAGGACACTGACGCTTTCACGGGTATTTCACCTGATTACCTGGTCGCTGCTCTTCGTGAACGGGGTGCTGTTCAACCTGGGGATTGCCTACTGGATAGGAATGGTTTTCGTTGGCGCGCTTTTGGTCTATGAGCACTCGCTCGTAAGGCCCCATGACCTGAGCAAGCTGAATATGGCATTTTTCAATATGAACGGCTATATCAGTATCACGATATTCATATGCACGCTTGCGGCGGTACTGATGCGGTAACAAAGAAAAATTAACCACGGAGACACAGAGAGATTCCCCGTGTTTCCGTGGTAGGTTTAGTTTTAGAGCAAAGGAGTCCCTTTTATGGAATCGGTTGATTACATTGTTCGCGGCGATTATGTGCTCACCATAGATGAGCGGATGGATACGATCGTCGATGGTGCTGTTGCTGTCAAGGACCGGCGCATTATCGATGTTGCCCCTTCAGAGAGCATTCTGCGTGATTATCAGTGCGACCGCATTGTGGGCGGCGAGGGCAGAGTGGTACTCCCCGGGCTCATCAATACTCACACTCATGCGGCAATGGTCTACTTCAGGGGGCTTGCTGATGATCTCCCTTTGAAGGTATGGCTTGAAGAGCATATATGGCCGGCGGAAAACAGTCTCTTGAGCTCCGGGTTTGTCGCTGATGCCATAGAACTCGCCTGCGTTGAAATGCTCAAAGCGGGAATCACCACATATAATGATATGTATTTTTTCGGTGGGAGCGCGGCAGCGTCTACAAAAAAACTCGGGATGAGGGCGGTGCTGGGTGTGGGGATTCTCGATTTTCCCACCATGACTGCAAAGACCATTGATGAATACCTCGACAACGCCGAGCGTTTCATCGAGGAGTGGAAAGGGGATGAATTGATTACGCCCTGCATCGCTCCCCATTCCGCCTATGCCTGCGGCCCTGAGACACTGCAGCGTGCCATGGCACTTGCTGAGCGCCACGATGTGCTGATGTCGATTCATCTGTCGGAGACGGAGTGGGAGGTCGGCGAGATTGTCTCAAAATACGGTAAACGGCCGGTCGAGCACCTCGCCGCCATCGGTGTCCTCAACCGGCGGGTCGTTGCCGCCCATTGCGTCTGGGTCGATGAGCACGAAATAGCGCTCCTTGCTGAGCGGGAGGTCGGCGTCTCCCATTGTCTTGAGAGCAATCTCAAACTCGCCTCCGGGATAGCTCCCGTGCCAAGGATGCTTGCTGCAGGGGTGAAGGTCTCCTTCGGGACCGATGGCGCTGCCAGCAACAATGACCTGAATATCCTCAGCGAGCTTTCTACTGCTGCGAAACTCCATAAAACGGCCGCAAAAGACCCGACGGTGCTCGATTCAAAGACAGCGCTCCTTATGGCTACACGGTGGGGCGCCGAGGTGCTCGGCATGGGCTCGAGCATCGGCAGCATTGCGAAGGGCAAAAAGGCTGATCTTATCACGATCAACCTCCGGAAGCCGCATCTCCTTCCTCTCTACGACGTTTACTCGCACATTGTCTACGCTGCACGCGCTTCCGATGTCGAGAGCGTGCTGGTGGACGGTCGTCTGATTATCAACGGAGGCTCGTTCGTGGATGCCTGTGAGCAGGATATCCTCCATAAGGCAATGGAGTGGGGCGAGCGTATCGCGTTGTACAACTCGCGATAGCAGCACTATAACAGGAGAACCGGCGGCTGTCGATGTATTGCGTATACGATCTGGAAACATATTATGCTGGTCTCGAAAGGATTGGTTTCTTGTGATACAATAGTTCTGTGTTGCTACTACAATCCCCGGGGGGGTACATGCATACGACATTCAAAGATGCCGCTTCATGCTGGAAGGTTCTGTTGTCGGACATATCGAGAAGCAGCGAGCTGCTGCCGATCATAGAGCAGTTTGCCCGTGAGAATACCCGCCCTGCACCCATTGTGTTCGGCACATCGGGGTGGCGCGGCGAGATCGGCACTGACTACACCTTCAATGCCCTGCGCATTGTGACGACCGCGATTGTCGAGATGCTCAAAAGCGGCGATCAGGCAGTCATGCAGGCAATGGGCGTATCTGATTTTGAGGAGGTTGCAAGAAGAGGCGTTATCGTCGGACACGATAATCGGTTTCTCGGCCCCCATTTCGCCAGTGAGGTGTTGGGGATTCTCCAGCACAGCGGGATCAGGACATGGTATGCGGGAGAAGCGACGACCCCCGAGTTTTCCGCCGGTATCGAGATGACCAATGCCGCGTGCTCGATTAATCTTACTCCCTCGCACAATCCTGCAAACTATGCAGGATACAAGTTCAACCCTTCTGACGGAGGCCCTGCCGGCACAGAGATCACTTCGAAGATCGAGGAGATGGCGAACCGTATGATGGGAGCGTCCCTCGTGCTTGAACCGAAGCGGCCGGCGGAAATCAAAACAATTGATCTCACGGCGCTCTACATCGACTACATTGCCGGAAGGAAGACGCTTAATCTGGAGAGGATCAGGGATTTTGTGCGCACGGCCGACTGCATTGTCTGCGTCGATCATGTGCATGGTGCGACGAGGGGAAAAATAGAACGGATTCTCGGCAAAAGCGACGCGATCAGATATCTCAGAACGGAAAACGATGTCCTTTTCGGTGGTGTAGCCCCCGAACCTTCCGAGGAAAACATGAGGGGAGTAGAGGAGGTTTTGAGAGAGAGCAGGGCGGCGTTTAAGTTAGGGGTTATCATGGACCCCGATGGCGACCGCATCCGGCATAGCGATGGTACCCGGCAGATACCGATGAACTACTTCGGTGCCATGGTGCTGCACTTTCTTCACGTGCACAAAGGGATATCGGGAGTGGCAGTGAAGTCGGTGGGCACGAGCAATCTCGTGAATGCCATTGCGGAGAAATTGGGCATCCCGGTAAAAGAGACAAAGGTCGGCTTCAAGAATTTCAGGCCCTATCTTCTCAGAACGTCGCCGGAGAGAGCGATTGTCGCTTTTGAGGAGTCCGACGGTATCTCCGCATATAATCACACTCTTGAGAAAGATGCCCTTTTCGGGCTGCTCATCGCCCTTGAGATGATGGCGGTGACCGGCAAGAATCTGAGCGCCTATCTTGAGGACCTGATGCAAGAGTTCGGCGCTTACTATCCCGACCGTTCGGGTATTGCCGTCGACCGTGCCCTCGTGGGAGCGCCGCTTCTTAAGAAGCTTTCAAGTATAAAGGATAAATACCAAAAAGGAACAGTGATCACCATAGGAGGATCGACGAGGACGGTCAAGGACCTGATCACCGTGGACGGAACGAAAATGGTCTTCGATGATGACTCGTGGTTGATGATACGTCCGTCGGGTACTGAACCCAAGGTCAGATTCTATATCGAAGCAAGGACTGCTGAGGGGAAGCAGGCTGTTTTCGATGCTGCAGAGCGGATAACCAAAGAGGCACTGGGTATCCGATAACAATTGTGTCGGGGGTGTGAAAGGAGAGAGCTTCGGCCGCACCGGTGCTTGTCAATTACTTCAAACGGCTCATCGCAAAGAATAGAGCGTTTATTCTCGAACAGGTCCTCGAAACCAAAGGGCTGATGCAGTTGCTGATGAAAAACCGCAATACCGGTAAGCCCTGGACAGCAGAGGAAAAGCTGAAGATCAAGCTTCATTTATTGAAGATCTCACTTATTATCCCTGTCCTGATTATTTTTCTGCTCCCTTTCGGCTCTCTTCTGTTGCCCTTTCTCGCTGAAGTGCTCGACCGGAGGAGACTGCCGAGGGGAACAAGGATTGCGCAAAAGCAGGTTGAGATCGGGATTAAAAGAGAAGAAAACGAGTAAAACTTTTTGACTTTTACATGTCTCTTCTACCTTCGAGGGCTTTGGCGAGTGTGACTTCATCCGCGAATTCGATATCGCTGCCGATGGGTAGCCCGTAGGCAATCCTCGTGACTCTTACATTGAGCGGTTTAATCACTTCGGTAATATAACGGGCGGTCATTTCCCCCTTGGTGTTGGGGTTTGTCGCCAGAATAACCTCCTGCACATAGTCGGTCTGTATCCGTGTGGTAAGCTCATGTATTTTCAGGCGGTCAGGTGTTATCCCGTCGAGAGGCGAGAGCGCGCCCAGCAGGACATGGTAGACGCCGGTAAAGCTCCTGGTCCGTTCAACGGCAAGGATATTGCTCGGTTCCTCGACCACGCAGATTTTGCCTTTATCTCTCTCCGGATTACTGCAGATCTCGCAGGGATCGACATCAGTAATATTGAAACAGGTGGAGCAGAACCGCGCCTTGTCCTTCACGTCGCTGATCGCAGCGGCGATCCCTTTTGCCTCTTCAGGAGGCATGGTCAGGATGAAAAAGGCAAGACGCTGTGCGCTCTTCCTCCCGATGCCGGGAAGTTTTGAAAGCTGGGTGATAAGATTCTCGATAATTCCTTGTGTCATAAGAAAACCGTTATTGCGTGCGGCGTTCATCGCGTTCAGAGTTTATTACGTTTAATCGCAATAGACGCTATAACGCCCAACGCTGAACGCCGTTTATTTTCCGAAGAGGTTGCCCAGTCCGCCCATGCCCGGCAGCTGCATCCCCATCGTAAGCTTCGACATCTCCTCATTCATCATCTGCTGGGCCCTCCTCAGCGCTTCATTCGATGCAGCGAGGATGAGGTCCTGGAGCATATCGACATCGTCAGGATTGACCACATCTTTCTCTATCTTTATCGATACCAGCTCGCCGCCGCCGTTTGCAACGACGGTGACCATGCCGCCGCCGGCTGTGGCCTCAACCGTTTTGGTCTTTGCCGCTTCCTGCATTTTCTGCATTTCGGCCTGCAGCTTCTGCGCCTCACGCATTATATCTCCGAGCATCTTCTTCGACATCTTCGCCTCCTTTGGCTGTTTTTTTCCCGGTTTTCTAATAATTATATACTAAAACATAAGTACCGCTAGGATATCTCGCTCTTATTATTCATCGGGATGACATCAACGATCCTGCCCTCGAACAATTCGAGCGCCTCCACCACCACCGGATTCCGAAGCGCCTTCTCCTTCAACTCTTTTTTGCTTATTCCCGTTGATTTCGCGGTCTCGATTTTAAATGATACTGTTTTTCCCGACCGCTCCTTGATCATGTCCCTGATTGCCGGAAGATTCTCTTTCACCGATTCGACATGCACTGACATGCCGCCGTTAAAGACAATCGTAATTTCATCGGCAGCGAAGGATGCCTTGCCATCCCTCAGCTTGCTCGCAAGCGGATGGTTGGTCTCGTCGATGGCATCGAGTACCTTGTTCCAGAGGTCGGGCAGTGGCGTGTTCCTCTCAGGAAACTGACGGGGGGGAGGTGTGGACGGGACAGGAATATCTCTGTTTGGCTTGTTTTCCGAAACTATTTGTTCATTTTTTTTTTCACTTCCTGCAGGCAGCGTGCGGCTGGTCCGCCGGTCACCGGTATCCGCGCCCTGTACGACCCTGAGGGCTTCATTGATCACGGTAAGATGGTTGAGGAAGCTTAATCTGAGGAGCGCCATCTCGAGGGCGATCCTCGGATAGAAGGCCCCTCTGATGCCCGGCTCTGCTTTAATCAGGTCGGAGAGGATGAGGGCGAGGTGCTCTTCGGTGGTGCTGTCTTTTATCGTGCCGATCGACGCTACTTCCTCTTCACTCAGATCAACGATACCTTCCGGCTCATCCACTATCTTTGCAATCAGGAGGTTCCTTATGAATTGTAAGAGGTCCCTGGTGAACGCCTTGAGGTCGGTCCCGGTATCGGTAAGCTCTGCGAGCAGGTTGATGATCTCTTTGCGATTGCCTTCGATAACCGCTGCCGTGAGTCGGGAGAGGGTCTCGGTATCGGTAATACCGAGCAGGTCTTTGACCTCAGCGGCGGTGATATTTTCCGTAAAGGAGACGATCTGGTCCAGAATCGTCAGAGCGTCTCTCATGCTCCCTTCAGCTGCCCGGGCAATCATATCGAGTGCAGGCCCGGCGATACTTATCTTTTCGGCATCGGCAATGACCTTCAGCCGTCCCTTGATCTGTTGCCCAGAGATTCTTTTGAACGGCAGATGCTGGCATCGTGAAAGCACGGTCGGGGGAATCTTCTTGGGCTCGGTCGTTGCGAGCACAAAGATCACATGAGGCGGCGGCTCTTCGAGTGTCTTGAGCAAGGCGTTGAAGGCAGAGGTGGAGAGCATATGCGCCTCGTCAATAATATATATCTTGTACCTGCTTTCAGAGGGGGCATACCTGATCCTCTCCCTGAGGTCCCGGATGTTATCGACGCCGGTATTCGAAGCACCGTCGATTTCGGAGACATCGATGGATGAGCCGTCGGCAACCGCCGTGCACGAGGGGCACGTTCCGCAGGGATCGGGCGTCGGCCCCTGAATACAGTTCAGTGCTTTTGCAAGAATACGTGCGGTCGATGTCTTGCCGACACCGCGGGGACCGGAGAAGATGTATGCGTGGGCTACCTTGCTGTTGGTGATGGCGTTTTTGAGAATACGGGCTACATGCTCCTGACCGACGAGATCATCGAAGGTCTGCGGTCTCCATTTTCGTGCTAAAACCAGGTACGCCATTTATCCTCGAAAAAAATCAAAATGTAAAGAGCAAAATGAAAAAATAAAGAGTCCCTATTTTTTATTTTTGCTCTTTGATTTTTGCCCTTTATATCCTCAGCCTTTCTTTCTACACCCGGGGACCGGCTCGCCATCGTTATAGCGTACAGCATTTATCGCGTTTATAACATTTTATTTTTACGCTATAACGCTCAACGCATAACGCTTTACGTTTATGGGGCCGGCTTGCTGCGGCACCCAGACAGAATGCTTACCGTTGCTTCCTTCCGGACCTGGCGGGATTCACACGAGCCTGCTGCGCAGGGCCAGCCCCCGGCTGTAGAAAGACCGCTTATGGTTTACCGTTTACTGTTCGTTGTAAATAGCAGGAAACCATGAACAATGAACCGTGAACAGTGAACTTTAAATTCTGGCGGAGAGGCAGGGATTCGAACCCTGGGTGAGTTTGACCCCACACACGATTTCCAGTCGTGCACCTTCGGCCTCTCGGTCACCTCTCCAGTCAATAACTTATATACCGCCCCAGGTCGGTATATCGTAATATTTTACATTATAGAGACCAGCTTTGTCAGCAAGAGGTTGAACAACGTAGGTGACGACAATAATGCATCAGGTGAATACTCACTTCCACGCTGCAGCGCTGATTCTGCTATAATTTCGATACTTTCAAAAGGTGGTGTAATGAGGAGGATAGCACATGCTGAGATGGATGCTGGTAGTTTTGCTGTTTGTTATGCTTCCAGCTGCCGGATACGCAAGGGGACAAAAGGAATATATCTCTCCGGATGGCCGTCTCCGTGCCCTGGTGGTCCCGGTGAGCAAAGAGGGCTCCGGGCTCCCGGAAAGCCGTATCGAGATCCGGAAAATGAACGGAGCGCTTATTTTTGAAAAGGATTATAGTTCTTCCGACGGCAGTCACGGCTGGGTCGTCAATCACGCTACTTGGACGCCTGATTCCAGGTTCTTCATAATCGGCAGGTATAGCTCCGGCGGGCACCAGCCCTGGCATGCTCCGGTGGATTTCTATTCACGAAGACACAAGAGAGTGTTCTCTCTCGATAAATATGTAGGCACGGTAAAAGATTCAAATGTCCAGGTCGTAGCTCCTGATGTGGTGAAAGTAATTGTGCGTAAGAAGGCGGGAGTGGAGGATGTGGAGATTATTGTAAGCCTCAGCAAGCTTCTCATGAAAAGAAAGTAGGCGGAAGTTCCCTCTGTAAACTCCTTTTCTGCCTGCTGCACATTGGATTTTAAATAACCTGCGCACCGTTACTATCAAAACTTTGTGTGGTATAAGGTATAATTAATCTATGTCGATTGCTCCCGGAGAAGATAAAGCCTGGGAAATACTTTCCGGTCTCGATCCCGATCAGGTCTGCAGGAACGCGCAGGTCACTTTTGACAAAGCCTCAGGCATGTATACATTGCGTTCCTGCGGCAAGGATTTCCTTATTTCACCCAAGGAGGGAAAGATCACGAGTGAAGCACCTGACAGTGCGCTCTTCCTGAACCGCCTCGCCTATTTCTTCCGGCTCTCCGTGCCCTGGTATCTTGTCAGCGCAAAGGACATTGCCCTTTCAGGCAAGCTCGTTGCGCCGGTCAACCTTACGGGGGGGCAGCTTTTTTTCAGAGGGTCACATGTGCTGCCGCTCGACAAAGTTGCGGAAAAGTACCGCAACGACCGCGAGGGTTTTTTGAAGAAGGGGGCGCATTTCGACGGCATACAAGCAGGATATGGCGATGCCTCGTTTACGCTCTTTCCCGTGCCCCGGGTCCCGGTGACGGTGATCCTATGGCTTGCCGATGAGGAATTCCCGCCGCGCGTGGATATTCTCTTTGATTCGACCTGCGAGCTCCAACTGCCGCTGGACATCATCTGGTCGATTGCAATGATGAGCCTTCTGGTGCTGCTGTAGCAGTACCTGTCCCTGCCGTTACCCCGCGTGAGTTTCAAAATCACACATAAAGCGTAAGTTCTGCTTCCGATTCACCTGCCCAGGAGAGCGTACAGCAGCATCCGCGCCATTAAAAAGGTTTTCTGGTACCGCTCGTCCTGAAAATCTCTATAGGTGTTGGGAAGAGGAACAAACCTGCCCTCTTTGTTGTAGATGAGCGTCACTTCTGCGTAAACGCCCTGTCCGAGGTAAAGGCGGTGGGAATAATCCTTTGTGGTGGCCAGGACGAGTTTTGCGAGGGTCAGGTAGCCGGGATCGATATTGATGGTCCGCTTTCCGTCTATGGAAAGATTGTTTTCGATCTCGAAGGTCTTCAGTTTGATCGAGGCGAGCTGATCCTGATCAATGAGATTTTTGAAGAAGAGGAACTTGCGGTAGATGGGCTCGCCGAGCTCCTGCTTATAGTGTTCGGAAAAATTCCAGGGGATGACGGGACTCTCCATGATGATCTCGCCAAACGTCTCTTCAAGCACCTGCTGCGCCTTGACAAAGGAGGCATCATCAGAGAAGAGCGTGCCGATCAGGAGAAGCGCCTTTTCAGGAGGGGTAGGGGATCTTCTCCGCATCGACTATTCGCCGATGAGTTTTGCAATAACTGCCTTGACCTCAGGGGTATCCCACTGCATCGGGCCGATGACCTTCTCTCTGAGTATTCCATTCTTGTCGATCAGGAAGCTTTCGGGGACGCCGGTCAGTCCATAGGCCTTGGCAATATTTTTGTCGTCGATGAGAACGGGGAAAGAGTAACCGTACTCCCTCATATAAGCCGGCACCTTGGCCGGATCGTCCCTGAAGAGCACCGAGACAAAGACGAATTTGTCATTCCCTTTCTCACTATTGATCAGGTTCACGAGGGAAGGCTTTTCCTCTTTACAGGTGTCGCACCAGGTGGCCCAGAAATTCACCAGCACCACCTTGCCCTTCAGATCCGAGAGCTTCCACACCTTCCCTGTGGTGTCCTTCAGCTCGAAGGCAGGGGCGTCGAGGCCCTTGACCGCTGTTGTTGCGCGTGGCTTTTCTTCGGTCCTCGAAAGGAGGACGACACCGGCAACGCCTACAATAAGGAGAAGCAATAAGGTGATAGTCTTAGTGTTCACGATAGCTCCCTGGGATAAAATGATGTGAAGTACATTATTATAGCAACTGGCTTCATAAAAAAAAAGCCTGCCACCTTGAAAGATGACAGGCTGTTTTTATGTATGTGGGATGCGGTCGTTTTTAGTTGACCGACACCAGCACCGCTTCTTCGGCCTCTTTAAAGGTGAGCTTGTCACCTTCAAGAACTACCTTGACCACCGACGTGTTCTTGAATCTGCCCTTGATGATCTCCTCGGAGAGCGGGTCTTCGATCTCCTTGGAGATCGCTCTTCTCATCGGCCGCGCACCGTAGGCGGGCTGATAGTATTTGTTGAGCAGCCACTCCTTTGCCTCAGGAGATACCTCTACGGTCAACGCATGCTCGGTGAGCTTCTTGTTCGTCTCGATGAGCAGCAGATCGATGATGGAGAGCAGGTGCTCTTTTTCGAGAGGGTGGAAGACCACGATATCATCGACACGGTTGAGGAACTCGGGGTTGAAGGTTTTCTTCAGCTCGGAAAGGACATTGTCCTTGATCTTCCCGTAGGTGTCTTCCGATCCTGAGGTACGGAAGAAGCCGAGCGGTGTCGCCTTCTCGATGATCCTTGCCCCCAGGTTGGAGGTCATCATGATGATCGTGTTTCTGAAATCGATCTTCCTGCCGTAGCTGTCCGTCAGCACGCCTTCGTCCAGTATCTGGAGAAGCATGTTGAAGACATCCTGGTGCGCCTTCTCGATCTCGTCAAAGAGGATGACTGAATAGGGCCGCTTGCGGACCTTCTCGGTCAGCTGGCCTCCCTCTTCGTATCCCACGTAACCGGGAGGTGCGCCGGTCAGCCGTGACACATTGAACCGCTCCATGTATTCGGACATATCGACTTTTATCAGGGCGGTCTCATCGTTGAACATGAATTCGGCCAACGCTTTTGCGAGCTCGGTCTTTCCGACGCCAGTAGGGCCGAGGAGGAAGAACGAGCCGATCGGCCTGTTCTTGTGCTTCAGGCCTGCTCTGGAGCGGCGTATTGCCTTCGCAATCGCCCTGATGCCCTCATCCTGCCCGATGATCCTCTGGTGCAGGATCTCTTCCATCTTGATAAGCTTTTCGGACTCTGTCTCTTCGAGCTTGAAGAGAGGGATGCCGGTCATCTTCGAAACGGTGTAGGCAACATCCTCTTCAGTGACTACCGGAACCTCTTTGCTCAGCGAGTCCTTCCATTTTTTATATTGGTGCTCATACGTCTTCCTGAGCTTGTCCTCTTTTACCCGGATGCTCTGAGCCTTGTCGATATCATGCAGCCGTACATACAGGCTCTTTTCCTTCGAGAGCTGGATCAGCTCGGTCTCCATATCCCTCAGCTCCTGGGGCATGGTGGATCTCTTGAGCTTTATCCGTGAACCGGTCTCGTCGATAACATCGATCGCCTTGTCAGGCAGGTACCGGTCGGTGATGTACCGGTCAGAGAGCTTCACCGCTGCCTCGACGGAATCATCCTGGATTTTCACTTTGTGATGGTTCTCATACCTCGGCCGCAGACCCTTGAGTATATCTATCGCTGTTTCGACCGCAGGCGGCTGTATGTACACAGACTGGAATCTCCGCTCCAGTGCGCCGTCTTTCTCGATATACTTCCTGTATTCATCGGGTGTTGTCGCGCCGATGCACTGCAGCTCGCCCCTTGAGAGCGCCGGTTTCAGCATGTTCGATGCATCGACCGAGCCTTCCGCCGCTCCCGCACCGATGAGGGTATGGAACTCGTCGATGAAGAGGATGACATTCTCTGACTGCAGGATTTCTCTCATGACCGCCTTCAGCCGTTCCTCGAACTGGCCTCTGTATTTGGTGCCTGCGATCAGGGCGCCGAGATCAAGGGAGATGATTCTCTTGCCGATAAGGCTGTCGGGGACATCACCGGCAACGATCTTCTGGGCAAGTCCTTCGACAATAGCGGTTTTTCCGACGCCGGGTTCGCCGATGATAGCCGGATTGTTCTTGATTCTCCTGCCAAGGATCTGCAGGACGCGCTCGATCTCGTCATCTCTTCCGATGACCGGATCGAGTTTTCCTTCGACCGCGAGCATGGTCAGATCCCTTCCGAACTCATCCAGGGCAGGGGTGTTGGTCTTCCTCCGTTCCTTCTGGCTCGCCTGCTGGAATTGCGGTTTGATAGCGAGATTGATGGTCAGCTGGCGGGCAGCGAGGAGGTTTGCACCGAGATTCCTCAGTATCTTTCCGGCGATACCCTCATCCTCTCTGATAAGGCCGAGGAGGAGATGCTCGCTGCCGATATAGTTGTGGCCTAACAGCCTGGCCTCTTCTATGGCGAGCTCGAGCACTTTCTTTGCCCGCGGTGTAAAGGGAATATCTCCGAAAGTCAAGAGGTTACCGCCGATAGGAAGGTTTTTCTCTATTTCGAACTTTATTTCATCTATATTCAATCCCATCTTCTTGATGATGGTGATGGGAATGCTGTCCTCTTCTCTCAATATGGCCAGAAGAAGGTGCTCGGTGCCGAGGTAGTCGTTGCTCCTCCGTTCGGCTTCCTCCTTGGCATATATTATGATCTTGCGACCTCGTTCGGTAAATTTCTCAAACATCCTTTTTCACCTCTAAAATGTTGTAAGTCTTCTATGCAAATATTACCCCTTTTAGCCGGGCAATGTCAACCAAACCCCTTATCTATCTTGTTTTTCCGTTCGCCTATTTTTTATCCTACATATCATGTTTGCCGATGTCGTCTTCCCCTTGAAAATCCGTCCGCTTACCTACAGGGTTCCTTCCTGCGCTCCGCCTGATCTCATCGGCAGAATCGTAGCAGCGCCGCTCATGCGCAAGACCTCTTATGGGATAGTTATCGGTGCCCATGAAGAAAACTACAGTGGGGTGAGCAAGGGGATCAAAGAGCTTGCCGCTATTCATCAGCATTTTGCCGCAGCATCAACGACGCTCTTCCTGAAATGGCTCTCCGACTACTATCTGACCCCTATGGGAATTGCCCTGAAGAGCAGTTTTTTTGAGGAAACCCTTGCAGCCATGTTTGAAAAAGGTACGGGACGAAAGAGGGGGCGGGCAGAAGGGGCGAACGCAAACGACACCACTAATAATAGCATACCGTTCGCCCCTCCCTCAACCATCGACGCACCGCAGCATCATCTCGACTTTCAGCGTTTTGATGAACATTGTGCAACGGTGGTCGCGGCGATAAGGGAAGAGTGTTACAAGGCTTTTCTTCTTCCGGCACCCTTTGTTTTTTACGAGTACCTTTTTTTGAGCGAGATCATCAGGGCAGTGGGGAATGAGGCGAGAGGTATCATCATTCTCGTCCCTGAAATCGGCCATATCCCCCGGCTGGAAGCGCTGCTGAGGCCTCTCGCAGGAGAGCGGTTGAGCGTGCTCCACAGCAGGCTGGGCAAGCGCCAGAGAGGTGAGGCGATCAGCGCCATCATCAATGGCGTATCGGACATTGTGGTCGGCACGCGCTCAGCAGCCCTGGCCCCGCTTAAGAAGCTCTCTTTCGTTGCGGTACTGGAGGAACACAGTCCTTCCTATAAAGGAGAGGAGGGGCTTCGCTATAACGGAAGAGATGTTGCCGTGATGCGGGGGTTCATGGAGCATGCCTGCGTGGTGCTCTCCTCCCTCTGTCCGTCACTGGAATCGGTACAGAATGCACGCATCGGGAAATACACCTTACTTAAAGGCAAGGAACGGCCACGAGCCGGCGAACCGTACAGTGAGGAGGAGGAGATCAGGGTGCCCGAGGTAGAACGGCCTAGAGTAAAGATCATAGATATGAGGCGGCAGGGCAAAGGAAATCTGCCGGTGTCCCGAGAGCTTCTGAGACACGCGGGAGGGCTTGTGGTGGCCGGCGAGCGGGTGCTCTTCCTTATCAACAGGAAGGGGTATTCGCTCATACGGTGCGAGGAATGCGGATCGATAGCCCGGTGTAAGCGGTGTAACGCATCATTGGTGTTCCATAAGAACGAAAAAACAGCAAAGTGCCATTACTGCGGGTATCGCGAGTCTGTTCCTGACCAATGTGAACAGTGTAAAAGCACGGCGATAGTGCCTTTCGGTGCCGGCACCGAACGGGTGAAGGAGGAGGTGGAAAAGGCACTGCACGCGGAAGCAGTGCTCCTTGAAAAGAGAGAAGGATCGCGCATGAAGCGACAAAGAAGAATAACCGCCACTACCGTTGAGCCGGATGCTCTTGCGCTTGCCGCTGATATGACTCCGCTTGTTATCGGGACTGCCTATGCGAAGCGGCTCGAATATACCGGCGCCGGAGATGAGGCTTTCGGGGCTGCTGCTTTTTTGAACATGGACCTCCTGCTTTCGCAGCCTGACTTCAGGGCTCATGAGCATGCTATGCAGGAGGTTCTGTACATCGCACAGATGGTACGATCAAACGGCTTTCTTTTCATGCAAACCTTCATGCCGAAGAACAGGATGTTCCGTTATATAAAAAATTTCGACCTGGACGGCTTTTATAACTATGAGCTCTCCCAGAGAAAGCTGCTTGACTACCCGCCTTTTTCAAAGCTCGTTCTTTTTACCGTGCGTGCCAAGGAAAATCCCGAGATATATGAGGCTGAGGTGGCGCGCGTACTGGGGAGGGGCGACCTGCGGGAAGTTGAGATACTGGGGCCGGCAGCGGTGCCCAGCCACTCCCGGACGCACCGGTACTGTTTTCAGGTGCTCATGAAATCGAAAGAGCGAAAGGCCCTGCATGCGGCGGCACAGGAGGTCCTCAGGCGGCTTGAGGGAATAAAAGGCATAAGGGTGATGGTTGATGTCGATCCGCTAAAGATATAGCGGGTCCTTTTTTTTCGACAGGATAGCCTTTGCTTTTTCTATATCATTATGTATATGCATTTCGAGCTCTTTGACGCTCGAGAACTTTTTCTCGTCCCTGATGCGCTCGATGAAATGTACCCTCAGCCGTTCTCCTACGATATTTTTATTGAAATCAAACAGGTGCACCTCATAGCTCATTGCGGCATTCTCAAAGGTAGGATTGTTCCCTATATTCGCTATCCCGTCGTACACCGGCACATCGGTGAACCGGTGAATCGGAAAATCGGTGAATGGGTGAACCGGTGAATGGGGGAATCGGTGCTCCGACTCCGGAAATGATACTCTCACCGCATAAACGCCCTCTTTCGGGATGAGCTCATTGGGGGTGCTCAGGTTTGCTGTGGGGGTATGGAGTAGCGGGCATCCTCTTCCGGCGCCTTTGATGACCGTGCCGTTGATATGATAGGCGCGGCCGAGCATCTGGGAAGCCTCGCATACCTTGCCACGCAAGATTGCGCTTCGTATCCTGCTGCTGCTTACCTTCTCTCCATGGAATTCAGCATACCGCACCACACTGACCTTGAATCCGTACTTCTTCCCCCGTGCCCTGAGCAGCGCGGTGGTCCCTTTCTTCCCTTTCCCGAAAGAGTAGCTGTGGCCGACGATCACCCAGCGGGTATGGAGTTTCCCGACAAGGACATTTTTGATAAATTCATCAGGCTCCGTTCTGGCGAACTCCTTGTCAAAATTGATGCAGATGAGGACCTTGATTCCCATGCGGGCGATCAACGAGCGCTTATCATCGATGGTGTTGATCATCTTCATGCCCCTCTCGGGAGCCAGGACACGCACCGGATGGGGATTGAACGTGATTGCAATGGGAGTGCCGTTGATCTCCTTCGCCTTTTGAACGACCCGGGAAAAGATCTTCTGGTGTCCCCGATGCACTCCATCAAAGTTTCCGATGGTGACGACAGGGTTGGGATAGGACGCCAAGGTGTCCAGGTGCTTAATTATTTCCATGTCTTCGTTCCATTGCTGCGAGCTCCTCGTATACTGTTTCAACCTGTTTTCTCGTCTCCTCAGGATCGCCGCTGTTATCTATGGTAAAGTCCGACTTGCCGATCTTCATCCCGCTCGGGAACTGGCTCTTCAATCGCCGCAGCGCTTCCTCCTCGGGAATTCCTTTTGCCTTAAGTCGTTTCAGTGTCACCTCTTCCGAGGCGAAGACCGTAATAATCTTATCGAATCTGTTCTGGTATCCCCTTTCGAAGAGCACCGGTGCCTCTATAATCACAACAGCTGCATCTCCCGAATGAATGCGGGAGAGCCGTTTATTGACTTCTTCGAAGACTTTGGGATGAAGGATGTTCTCGAGGCTGATACGGAGATGGGGGTTCTGGAAGACGATATCAGCAAGCTTCTTTTTGTTGATGACATTGTTTGCCACGACATCCTCGCCAAAAGCGTTTTTTATCTCATTGATCACCGCAGGCTCGCGAAGGAGCTCCTTAACAATCTCGTCGGTATCGATCGTGAGCGCACCGGCTTCCTTGAACATTCCGGCCACGGTGCTTTTCCCCATTCCGTAATTGCCTGTGAGCCCGACCACGATCATAGCGCCCCTTCAGCTTTCTTCTTCAGGGCAGCCAGTGTCTTGAGCGCCTTCTGCGGCGTCATCGTTTCCATGTCGATCATAAGCAATTCCTGGGTGACAGGGTCGCCGGTCGTGAAAAGGTCCATCTGTGCATGTCTCGGCATCAAGGTCCTGGCCTCTTTCTTCTCGAGTTTATCGAGCACGACTTTTGCCCGTTCGATGACACCTTCGGGAAGGCCGGCGAGGCGGGCGACCTGTATGCCGTAGCTCTTGTCGGCCGGTCCCTTCTCGATCTTTCTCAGGAATATGACCTCGTCTCCCCATTCCTTGACCACCACATTATAGTTTTTAACCCCTTCGATGTTTAACGAGAGATCGGTCAGCTCATTGTAATGGGTGGCAAAGAGCGTGCGTGCCTTAAGGGTATTCGCAAGGTATTCCGCTACGGACCAGGCGATGCTGATTCCGTCGAAGGTGCTCGTACCCCTTCCCACTTCATCGAGGAGGATCAGGCTCTTCCCTGTGGCGTTATTGAGGATATTGGCAGTCTCGATCATCTCTACCATGAAGGTGCTCTGCCCTTTGGTGATGAAATCCGATGCACCGATGCGGGTAAAGATCCGGTCTGCGATGCCGATGCCGGCCCGTGTCGCAGGGACAAAGGAACCGATCTGCGCCATCAGCACGATAAGGGCGACCTGACGCATGTAGGTGGACTTACCCGCCATGTTGGGGCCGGTGATGATCAGGAGCCTGTTGTCCTCGTAATCCATCACGGTATTGTTGGGAATGAACTTCTCGTCCATAGCGGCACTGCTGCGTGTTGTGATGAGCCGCTCGATGACAGGATGCCTTCCCTCAATTATTTCGAGCATGCCGTCATCATGGATTGCGGGCTTTACGTAATCGTACCGTTTGGCGACCACTGCCAGCGAGAGCAGGAAATCGACGAGCGCGATCTGTGCTGCAGTAGCGAGGAGCGCCGCGGTGTGCTTCTGCATCTTTTCGAGGATATTCTGAAAGAGCTCGTATTCAAGCTCCCGAAGCCGGTCCTCGGCTCCCAGTACTTTGGTCTCATACTCCTTCAGGTCAGGAGTGATGAACCGCTCGCAATTGGCGAGGGTCTGTTTCCTTATATAATCATCAGGGACGAGATGGAGATTGGGCTTGGTCACTTCGATGTAATAACCGAAGACCTTGTTGAATCCCACCTTCAGGGAAGGGATACCGGTCCTCTGTTTTTCATCAGCCTCAAGGCGTGCGATGAAATCCTTGCCGCTGGTAGAGATATCCCTGAGCTCATCGATCTCCCTGTTATACCCCTTTTTAATGATGCCGCCGTCCCGGGGATTGACCGGAGGATTATCGACAATGCTTGCGCTGATCAGCTCTTCCAGCTCTTTGAACTCGCCGATATTCTTTCCTGTTTCCTTGATAAAAGGGTTCGACGAGGCGATCAGGTATTTTTTTATATCGGGGAGATGGACAACCGTGGTCTTTAATGCCACGACATCCCTTGGGCCGGCTGACCGGGAAATGACGCGAGAGGTGAGGCGGTCGATGTCCTGAATCTTTCTGAGGACGGTCCTGAGGTCCTCCATCAACTCATAATCCTCGATAAGCGCCTCAACCGCGTCCTGACGCTGCCTGATCTCATCCGTGGAGAGCAGGGGCATCGTCACTGCGTCTCTCAGAAACCGGCCTCCCATGGGAGTAAGAGTTTCGTCCAGCACCCAGAGCAGTGACCCCTCGACTGCGCCGTCCCGCAGGTTATGGGTGAGCTCGAGATTTCTCTTTGTTGCGGTATCCAGGAACATGTAGAATGACTGGTTCAGGACCGAGATCTTTTTGAACGAAAGCACCCGCTGCGTCTCTTCAAGATAGCTGATCAATGCCCCGGCAGCGGAAAGAGCAGTGGTGAGCCCGCTGCAGCCGTAGCCGTCAAGGGAAGATACCTTGAAATATTTGAGGAGCGTCTTGTACGCTTCGGGATAATCGAAATACCAGTCGTCATAATAGGATACAAAGAGCCCCCTGAAGGCCTCCTGATAATGGAGATTGTCTTTTGCACTCCGGGGACAGAGGATTTCCCGCGGTTCACAGCGCCCGATTTCATCCTCGATCGGCCGTTCGGTTTCGTAAAGAATGAAGGCGCCGGTCGAGAGGTCGGCAAGGGTGATGCCGCTCGTCCCCTGATAGGAGAAAATGCTCATAATATAGGCATTCTCTTTCGGCTGCTCAGGGACATGGGTGCCGGGGGTGATGACTTTTACGACCTCCCTCTGGACAATGCCTTTTGCAAGCTTGGGATCTTCGACCTGCTCGCAGATGGCGACCTTGCGGCCCGCTTTGATGAGCTTCGAAATATAGGTATCCACTGAAAAGTAGGGGACGCCGCACATGGGAAGAGGGTCGTCCTTGCTCTTGTCCCTGCTGGTTAGGGCTATCTGCAGTATTCTGGAGGCGGTCTTTGCGTCTTCTCCGAACATTTCATAGAAATCACCCAGCCTGAAGAGCACAATGGCATCGTGGTACTTCTCCTTGATGCTGAAATACTGCTTCATTAAGGGGGTAAGTTCAGACACGTTCGGGTCCTCTCCTGAGAAAATACATCCTGAATTATACTACAGACCGACTTATTATATGAAATGACGTGGCAAGTTGCTCAATTAGAAAGGAAAATACCCTTTTCCGCTGTCGGCAGAACAGCGGGCTTTCCGCTCAACCAATGCAGCGGTCATCTTAAGTGTTCGGGGGAAGACGTCGATAATTATAAGGATGGAAGCTGTTGAAAACAGGCTGAATGCGCCTGTTGACCGCAGAGGAGGCGGCAGGCGTGGGCGCTAAGGGATATAGCGCATATACATATCCCCATAAGGCAAATCACCTTGATGCCTTTGTGGAGCTTACGACGCTTATCAATTCAGCCCTCGATATCGATGAAATCAAGCGGCGTGCTATTGAATCCGCTATGCGCATGACTGATGCCGAAGCCGGCAGCCTGCTCTTTGTCGACGGAAGCACCGGTGATCTCTATTTCGATGTGGCGAGCGGTAAGCGGGGCGACGTGGTCAAGACGGTCCGGCTGAAGAAAGGGCAGGGCATCGCTGGATGGGTTGCAGAGAACCAGCTTCCCTTGATTGTAGAAGATGCCGAAAACGACCCCCGATTTTTCAAAAAGGTCGATGAACGGAGCGGATTTAAAACCAGAAATATGGTCTGCGTTCCGGTAACCGCCCGCAATAAGCTTCTCGGGGTGCTCCAGGTAATCAACAAGAAGAGCGGGATGTTTACTTCTGAGGATATGGTGCTGATGGTCTCATTCTCAAATCAGGTCGCCATTGCTGTGGAAAATACGCGGCTCCGTGACGAGCTGAACGAGACATTCTATAACACCATGCAGGCCCTGGCCGAGACCATAGAAATGAGAGATCCCTATACCGGCGGGCATACGCGGCGGGTTATGGAGTATAGTCTGGCCATTGGCAGGCGAATAGGCTTGACCAGAAGAGAGATGGTCAGGCTGCGGCTTGCCGCAATACTGCACGATATCGGGAAGATAGGCGTCAGGGATACCATATTGCTGAACCCGGGCAGACTTACTTCCGAGGAGTTCGGCGAGATGCGGAAACATCCTGAATTCGGTGCCGCTGTCCTCTCCCGGATCAAGAAGCTCAGGGGAGTCATTCCCGGCATAAAATATCATCATGAGCGGTACGACGGCTCCGGGTATCCCGAGGGTTTGAAGGGGGAGGCGATTCCCCTTCTGGCGCGCATCGTTGCCGTGGCCGATGCCTTTGATGCAATGACGACCAACAGGCCGTACCGGAAAGGGCTGAGCTGGGAGAATGCACTTGCAGAACTGCAGAAGCATTCCGGGAGACAGTTCGATCCGGCGGTGGTAAAAGCCTTTCTGGACTATTTCAAGGCACGAAGGGAAAGGACTCCCGAATAAACGCAGTCCGGAGTCCTTGTGATGTACATCACGAATAACAAAAAAAGGCTTTTCAGGGACGAAAATGTCTTTCGCTGCACGCAGCGTTTTTGATAAGCTAAGCCAGTCGCAGAATGCTCGAGAGCGACATGAGCGCATATGCAGCGTTGAGGAGCCGTTGATGCTTGTTTCAGGACAGGACATCCAAGGGGAGGAATCACGTACGCTATGAGCTGTGTAACGAAATTCTGCGAGAGAACGCACGCATGCACATTCATAGGAGCGGTCCTCCTCGTCTCTCTTATGCTCTGCGGCGATGTATTGTCTCAGCCGAAGCAGGAAATCAGGATCGGTGTGCTCGCCTACAGGGGCACTGCAGCCGCACGCACGATGTGGGATCCCACTGCTGCCTATCTCTCCCGGCAGATACCGGAGCATTCGTTTACCATTGTCCCTCTCACTTTCAATGAAATCAGACACGTCGTGAAACAGGGAGGGGTCGATTTCATCATCACCAACCCCGCCGATTATGTTGAGATGGAGAAGCTGTATGGCGTCAACAGAATAGCCACGTTGAGGAACTATGCATACGGGAGCAGCTACACGCAATACGGCGGCGTCATTTTCACCCGTGCCGATCGAGAGGATATCAGGGAGCTGACTGATCTGGCGAATGCCTCCTTTATGGCGGTCGAGGAGAATTCCCTCGGGGGGTGGTGGATGGCCCTGCGCGAGCTGAAGCGAAAAGGAATCGACCCCTACAAAGATTTCAAGAAGCTCGAATTCGGCGGCACGCATGATGCCGTTGTTTTTGCGGTAAGGGACGGTAAGGTCGATGCCGGGACGGTTCGCACCTGCATCCTCGAACGGATGGTCCAGGAAGGAAAAATCGACCTTGACGATTTCCGTATCCTCAACCGTCAGTACAATGAGGAATTTCTCTTCCTGCACAGTACATCTCTTTATCCGGAATGGCCGATTGCGAGAGTGCGGCACACCTCAGAGGAGAATGCGAGAAAGGTGACGATTGCGCTTTTGAACATGCCCCGTAATAGCCGTGCGGCACGGGCGGCCGGCAGTGCAGGCTGGACCATCCCCCTTGATTATCAGCCGGTACACGAATGTCTGAAAGAGCTCAAGGTCGGTATTTATAAGGATTCCGGGAAGATTACGGCCGCCGAACTTCTCAGGGCATACTGGTACTGGTTTGCTCTGGCGGCTGCAGCGGTAACACTCATGGCGATAACGACGACCTATGTGATGAAGCTGAACCGGCGGCTGAGCATCTCCCGGGCGGCATTGGAACAGGCACGGCACGAGCTCGAAGAGCGGGTCATGGAGCGGACGGCGGAGCTCGAACGGGTGAATGCGGACCTGCGGCAGGAGATCATTGTCAGGACATGGGCTGAAGAGGCATTGAGGGAGAGCGAAGAACGATACCGCGACCTTTTCGAGAACGCCAACGACCTCATCCAGAGCGTCGCCCCCGACGGGACGTTCCAGTATGTAAACAATGCGTGGCGGAAAGCTCTGGGCTATACCGAGGAGGAAGTTTCGAAACTCACCATCTTTAATATCATTCATCCCGACTGTCATGCCCACTGTGGCGAAATGTTCCAACGCGTGATGGCGGGAGAGGTTATCGATAAGGTTGAAGTGGTGTTTGTGACGAAAGAGGGAAGGACAATGACGGTGGAGGGGAGCGTTAATTGCAATTTTGTAAACGGCAAACCTTTTGCCACGCGCGCTATCTTCCGTGATGTTACGGAACGTAAAATGATGGAGGAGAAGTTGAGGGACCTTGCAGAGCGGGATACCCTCACCAACATCTACAACCGGAGGAAGTTCTACGAGGTTCTCGAGAGAGAGCTGCAGCGGTCCGCACGGTATAAAATTCCCCTTTCACTCATCCTCTTCGATATCGATGATTTCAAAAAGGTGAATGATACCTTCGGACACGCCATGGGGGACGCGGTGCTGGTGACGGCCACCAATATTGTAAGCAGGAACATACGGAGTACCGATGTCTTTGCACGATTCGGCGGTGAGGAATTCATCCTGCTTGCTCCGGAAACAGAGCTTGAGGGAGCGGTGTGGCTGGCGGAGAAGATAAGAAAAGAGATCGAGAGCCAGTTCTTCAGTGCCGTCGGAGAGGTCACCGTAAGCATAGGAGTGACCGAGCTCAATGAAAATGACATCGCAGACAGTTTTATAAAGAGGGCAGACGATGCGCTCTATCAGGCAAAGGGAAGGGGCAAGAATCGTGTGGAGGTGCTGACCATCGATGAGTGGCCCCTGTACCAAAATCTTATGCTGTTTTAGCAGAAAGATCCCGGTAAAGGTCGTTTTTCTCGCACGCCCTTTTCCAATTGCATCCATCACAGCATGCCGCATACCATTCGGAGAAGAGGCCGGAGAGTCTTTTTCTGACCGCCCCCCACTGCACTGTTTGCCCATGCCGCACCCCTAATAGATGCAGTGCGCGATCATCCATTGCCTGTATCTCTTCTTCGGCATGCTCGGTATGGGCGCAGCGGTTGAGATCGCGAGAGGGACAGGCACAGCAGACGTCGTCTGTCCCGCGACAGACCTCGACACCATACTCTTCTGCTCTCTCTAAAACACTCTCTAGATTGGCGATAAATGCCTCGTTGTACCCCTCACCGCGATAGAAATGAAGACAGATGAGATGATGGCCTCGCAGTCGCGGCAGTGATGGTAGCGGATGTTCTAAATAGTGCATTGTTAATTATAACAAGACATGGCTGTTGTAAAATAAGGTATGCGCTATTATCTCTCCGACAGGTTTGTTCTGAAGCGGCTCGAAACCTTTGCCGTGTATGATATGGTCAATGATGAGCTTTATGAACTTGACGAAGAGGCCTTTTCGTTCCTCCAGTGCTGTGCAGCTCACGATGGATGCAGCGGCGCGGGAGTTGAAAAAGACTTTATCGGCTCTTGCCTTTCAGAAGGCATTCTGACAACGGAGGCTGTTTCAGCGGAACGGCCTCCGTTTGGAGCAGCACCGGTTCCCTCTTTGCGGTATCTCGAATTGCAGATTACCGACCGCTGCAACCTCTCCTGCAGACATTGTTACCTCGGGGCGGCACGCGACAACGAGTTGTCAATCGAAAGCATCGCGACAATTCTCGATGAGTTCGAGGAGATGCAGGGCCTCCGCCTCCTGATCACCGGCGGCGAGCCGCTGATGCACCGCCGCTTTGCAGCGCTCAATGAGCTGCTGCCCCGATACCGGTTCAGGAAGATACTCTTCACCAATGGTCTCATGCTGCATGATGAAATACTGGAAACATTGAACGTGCAAGAAGTGCAATTCAGCGTTGACGGCCTGGAGCGCGGTCATGATGCGCTCAGAGGGAGGGGGACCTACAAACGGGTGATGGAGCGGGTCAAGAGGGTGCTGAATACGGGAATAGCGGTATCCATTGCCACCATGGTGCATCGGGAGAACCTCGGTGAATTCGATGCAATGGAAGTGCTCTTCAAGGAGATGGGCATCAGGGAGTGGACTGTCGATGTGCCCTGCGCTGCGGGTAATTTGCTATGTAACCCCCTTCTGCAGGTGAGTCCGGAAAGGGCCGGAAGGTACCTGCGGTATGGGTTCGGCAGCGGCCTGCATGGAGGAGGAGACGGATATGCCTGCGGACATCATTTGATGTCAGTGCTCGCCGACGGACGCATAAGCAAATGCGCCTTTTATGCCACTGCACCGATAGGCACGATACGGGAAGGGCTGAGGACGAGTTGGACCAGAATGAAACCAGTACGGATTGACGATCTTGAATGCGCCGCACTGGATTGTGAGGTAATGCACCTTTGTCGCGGGGGCTGCCGGTTCAGGGCGGGGACGGGAACGGAAGGCAATGAAATATCACTGAAGCGGGACCTCTACCGCTGCTATGCATATGATATTATGATATAATGAAATAACCGGGCATGAAGTCCGGCATGACCCCTTGGAAAAGGAGGTGCGCCGATGACGATCAAGAAGGTAGCCAAAAAGGCAGCGATGACCTGCAAATGTAAGGGTTCGTGCTAACGTTGCTTCATTACAAAGACTTCATGAGTGGGGAGCTGTCGGCTCCCCACTGTTTTTATCACCTTTAACTTTATCTATCCATTGTGCGATAATAAAAAATTATGCTATTAAGACTTTTCGTTCCCCTGCTCTTGCTATTCCCGCTGTTTACTGCCTCGTGCGCAACGACTGCCCAGAAGACGATCAGTACGGCAACTCCGGAGAAAAGACATCGGGAGGAGTGGCCGCCCTATGCCGGAAAGGCGTTTCTGGCGTATCTTCAGGGCTACGCGGCAGAACAGGATGAGAAGTGGGAAGAGGCGCTGCAGCACTACCAGAACGCCCTTGCGTTCGATCCGCATTCTGTCCATCTGAAAACCCAGATCAGTATGGCGCTCATCAAAGTGGGACGGATCTCTGATGCGCTGACCGGACTAGAAGAGCTGATAAAAGTGCATCCCGATTACGTCCCTGCACTCATGCTTCTCGGCGAGCTTTACCATAATGAGAAAAAGAGCGACGCAGCGATAAAAATATACGAACGTGTGGTACGGCTGGCTCCGGACAAGGATGAGGCGCTTCTGTTCCTCGGTTCGCTCTATGCAGGAAAGGGAGAAACAAGAAAGGCGCAAGCCCTGTTCGGGAAAGTACTGGAAAAGGATCCCGATAATATTATGGCCCTGTATTATATAGGATCGGCCTATCTCGAAGCGAAGTCTTATGACAGCGCCGAAGATATGTTTAGGAAAATCATCACCATCCGCCCGTCCTTTGATGCCGCGTACGTCAATGCAGGTTTTATTCGTGAGCTGAAAGGAGACCTGCCTACCGCTGAGGCATACTATATGAAAGCCCTCGAGGTGAATCCCAACAATATGCTCACCAGGGAGAAACTCTTCCAGATGTACCTCTCTGAGAAGGATTTCAGGAAAGCGATCAAGGCCCTTGAAGAGGCGCTGGAGCGGGTGCCGGGCAATGTCGACGCCCACCTCAGGCTCGGATTGCTCTATCTGCAGGAAAAACAGTACGAGCGGGCGCTCGCGGAATTCGAGGTTGTCCTCGCTGCGAAGCCGAGAGACCTTGCAGTGAGGAACTACAAGGTGCTCGCCCTCGAAGAGCTGGACCGGCACGATGCAGCCATCGAGGAGTTGAAAAAGATCCTCACGCTCGACCCCAAGAACATCAGCGCTTTTCTTTCCCTCGGATTTATCTACGCACAGAAGAACCGCTACGATGATGCAGCGAGAATCTATGAGGAAATACTGAGCTTTGAAAAGGACAAGCCCGAAATCTATGCGTATCTCGGCGCCGCCCATATGCAGCTGAAGAATTATATCAAAGCTGAAGCTGTCTTCAGGGAGGGGCTGGCACGGTTCAAGGAGAACGACGAGCTGAACTTCAACCTTGCTGTTCTCTATGAGAAGATGGGGCGCTTTGATGATATGGTAGCGGCACTCAAGTATACGATTGAGCTGAATCCGAAGCATGCCGATGCCATGAATTACCTCGGCTACAGCTATGCGGAAAAGGGCATCCACCTCGATGAGGCCCTCAATCTCATCACCAGGGCGCTGGACCTGAAACCCGACAGCGGGTACATTATCGATAGCCTCGGCTGGGTCTATTTCAAGCTCGGCAGGTTCGATGAAGCACTGACGACACTTAAAAAGGCCCTGAAGTCAGTGAACGACGATCCTGTGCTGCATGAGCATATCGGCGATGTCTATGAAGCACTGAAGAGTGATCACGATGCCCTTGAATCGTGGAATGAGGCACTGAAATTTCCTGCTAAGGAAGAGGGACTGAAAGAGCGTATTGAGCGGAAGATACGGAACATAAAACAGAAGCAGCATCAGAAGAGCGCTCTGTAACGCGTTCCTCAACCGATCCCATGCTCACCATTAAGGCGCCTGCCAAGATAAACTGGACCCTCTCGGTATTGGATAAAAGAGCTGACGGGTACCACAACATCCGCTCTCTGATGCACTGCATCACTCTCTGTGATACGCTGTCGTTCAGCCCTGCCGATACGCTTGAATTGATTACCGGAATGGAGCTGCCGCCCGAGCAGAACCTCGTCTTTAAAGCCGCGCGGTCCTTGCAGCAGTTTACCGGTTGCACCAGGGGGGCGCGCATCGTGCTGAACAAGGAGATCCCCTGGGGAGCCGGACTCGGTGGGGGGAGCAGCGATGCAGCCTCGGCATTGAGGGGACTGAATACCCTCTGGGGACTCCGCCTCAGCGAGGAGGAGCTTAAAATGGTCGGTGGCACGCTGGGGTCCGATGTTCCCTTCTTTTTTGACGGCCCTCTGGCGCTTGCTGAGGGAAGAGGAGAGGTCCTCACCCCCCTCGCCATAGAGATTCCTTACACCTTGCTTCTGGTAAAGCCCCCGGTATCCGTGGCGACGGCATGGGCCTACGGTGCGCTCAGCGCCCGGCGGAGCAGTTTCGCAGGCCGAAGGGAATTGACAAATAAGGGTAATTCCGATAATAATATCCAGTTAATTTATGAGGCCCTGAAAGTCGGTGATCGTACACGTCTCAAGGCACTCATCCGTAACGATTTCGAAGACGAGGTGATTGGGCGGTATCCTGTTATCGGAGCTCTGAAAGGGCAGCTGCTCGCATGCGGGGCCGGGCTTGCCCTCATGAGCGGGAGCGGGTCCACCGTATTCGGCCTTTTTGAAAACCGCGAACAGGCGGTCGCTGCATCGCATCAATTCGCACCGTATTTTTGCAGGGTGGTCGAAACATTAACATCGTAGAGCGTTATAGCGTTCAGCGTTGTGCGTTTAGACATAAAGGATTCTGATTTTAGCAACGCTCGGCGCTATAAACGAAAATTTTGGGGCGTCGACAAGCGGTAAGTCAGCAGATTTTGGATCTGCCATTCCCAGGTTCGAATCCTGGCGCCCCAGGTAAAAGCGTTGTAGCGTGCAGCGTAGAGCGTTCCAGTGTACAAGAAATCTGCCTCGCTCTAAACGCGATGAACGCTTGGCGCTATAACGCACTATTAAATTGGAGGAGAGAGCATGTCTGACCGTATCAAGCTTATTACTGGCAATGCAAACCGGCCGCTCGCGGAGGCTGTGAGCAAACAGAGCGGAATTTCCTTGACCGACACTATGGTGAACACCTTCAGCGATGGCGAGATAACGGTACAGATCAATGAGAACGTCAGGGGGTGCGACGTCTTTGTCATACAGCCCACCTGTTCGCCCGTGAACCACAACCTTATGGAACTGCTCCTCATCATCGATGCCTTGAAGCGGGCCTCTGCGCGCAGGATCACGGCGGTAGTGCCCTACTACGGGTATGCGCGCCAGGACCGGAAGGTCCAGCCGAGGGTACCTATTTCATCGAAACTCGTTGCCGATCTCCTCACCGCGGCAGGGACGAACAGGGTGTTGACCATCGATCTCCATGCCGCGCAGATCCAGGGATTTTTCGATATTCCTGTTGATCATCTTTACGCTGCGCCGGTCCTGCTTGAATATATAAAGAAGAGTCAGTTCGACAATCTTGTCATCGTCTCCCCGGATGCAGGCGGTGTCGAGCGTGCACGGGCGTTTGCAAAACGGCTGAATGCGTCGCTCGCGATTGTCGACAAGCGGCGCGAAGCAGCGAATGTATCGAAGGTCATGAACGTTATCGGCAACGTGAAGGACAGGGATGTCATCCTGCTTGATGATATGATCGATACGGCAGGCACCATTACCCAGGCGGCACAGGCCCTGCATGAGAATGGGGCGAAGCGGGTATGCGCTGCATGCAGCCACGCGGTATTGTCGGGTCCTGCTATCGACAGGATAAACAATTCGGTATTGGAGGAAGTGATCACCACCGATACAATTCCTCTGGATGACAAGGTGAGTATCTGTAAAAAGCTTAAGGTGCTGAGCGTTTCGAAGCTTCTTTCAGAAGCGATCAAGAGGATCCACGAGGAGACGTCGGTAAGCTCGTTGTTTGTATAAATAAAAAGTAAGAAGTGAGAAGTAAGAAGCGGGAAGTTGGAAACAAACAACTATTTTCTCTCTTTTACTTCTTACTTCCTACTTCCTACTTCTTACTTTTGAATGGAGGAATTATGGAAAAAGTCGTGTTGAGTGTCGAAAAGAGAGAGAGAACGGGTAAAGGCGGAGCGCGTTCGCTGAGAGCAAACGGCTCGGTTCCTGGAGTCATGTACCGGAAAGGCAATGCCCAGTCCATACAGCTTTCAGGCAAGGAGCTTGCATCTTTTATCAGCAAGACGGCAGGCGAACAGGTGATCGTGAACCTCAAGTTCCCTGGCGATACCAAACAGGCTATTGTAAAGGACTACCAGACGGACCCCATTACGGGTGATCTGATCCATGTGGATTTTCAGGAGGTCTCCGCTACCGAGGCAATAAGGGTTATGGTGCATGTGGTGATCAAAGGTGAGGCCATTGGAGTCAAGAGAGATAAGGGCATCCTGCAGCACGGTCTCAGAGAAATCGAGGTCGAGTGTCTTCCTGACAAGATTCCCGGCCATTTCGATGTTGATGTTACCAACCTGTTGATCGGCCAGTCTATTCATGTCAGCGATCTGCAGCCCGGCGAGGGAGTCCGCATCCTCAGCGAACCTCATGAAGTGCTCGCTTCCGTAGTCGGCGTCAAGGAGGAAGCGGCGCCTGCAGAGGCAGTAACAGAGGTTGCAGAGCCCGAAGTGATCAAGAAGGGCAAGAAGACCGAAGAGGAAGCGAAAGAGACAAAAGAGAAAAAATAACGTTTATCGCGTCTGTCGCGTTATAGCGTTTATAGCAAGAGTGATCCTTGTGCGCAATAACGCTGGACGCTATAACGGCTTTATTTATGTGGATCATTGTCGGACTGGGAAATCCGGGCAGCAGGTATGCTAAGACCCGTCATAATGTCGGCTTCAATGTCATCGACCAGCTCGCCGAAGCCTACCGGATTACCCTGAATGAAAAAGAGCTCTACAGCATAGGGAAAGGGGCTATTGAGGGGCAGGAGACCGTCCTCCTCAAGCCCCTTACCTTTATGAACAGGAGCGGCCTTGCCGTCAAAAGGGTTCTCAAGAAATACGGAATCCCCACCGATAATCTATCCAAAACACTGATCGTCGTCCACGACGATCTCGACCTCGAAACCGGCGTCATAAAGATCAGGAAGGGCGGCTCATCGGGCGGACATAAAGGCATCGAGTCGATTATACAGGAGACGGGAACGAAGGATTTCATAAGGGTCAAAGTGGGCATCGGGCGCGACCGGGATATCCCCGTCGAGCGCTATGTCCTGAGCACTTTTACGACTGCGGAGAAGAACGCAATAAAAGATGCTATAATTAATGCATCCGACGCCGTTTCGGTCATTGTGGCAGAAGGCATCGACAAGGCAATGAACAGGTTCAACCGTTCCCCGCGTCCGGGCAGGGCCCAGATCGAATAATGAATATCGTCATCAAGGATACGGCAGAAGAAGCGGTACGTGCTGACGTACTGGTCCTCCCTTGTTTCGAAAATCCTCCTTCGGACATATATGCCGATATCAATGCTATCATCGGCGGCCTCATTGCAAAAGTAATCAACACAAAGGAATTTACCGGGAAGCACAATCAGCTCACCCTTCTTCATGCCCACGGCATCAATGCATCGCGAATCCTGATGATCGGCCTCGGTAAACAGGCTGAGCTTACTCCCGAGCGCCTCAGGCAGGCAGGAGGAAAGGCCTTTTCTTATGCACGAGATCTCGGGTGTTCTGATATCGCTGTCTCTACGATGCAGTTCCGCACGACACTGCAAGAGTTTGCGATTGCGACGGGTGCAAAAAACAAGCAGGTGGTATATTTCGTCGAAGGCGGGCTGCTCTCCCTTTACCGGTTCGAGAAATACAAGAAAAAGGAAAACGGCAAAGGGCTCGCCACGCTCATTGTGCTCGACGATGATAAGGGTCTTCCCTTAAAAAAGATTGAGACGGTCGTATCAGCCGTGATGTTTGCGCGGGACCTCGTCAATACGCCCTCTAACGATATGACGCCTACCGCATTAAGTGTTGCAGCACAATCGCTTGCTGAAAATAAAAAGATCAAAGTGAAAATATTGGAGGAAAGGGACACCAAAAAAGAGGGTATGGGCGCCTACCTCGCCGTTGCCAGGGGCTCTGCCGAACCTCCGAAATTTATTGTTCTCGAATATAAAGGAGGGAAGGGTGCTCCTCTCGTTCTTATCGGAAAGGCGATCACCTTCGACAGCGGCGGCATTTCCATCAAGCCCGCAGAGGGAATGGAAAAGATGAAATACGATATGGCCGGAGGCTCGGCCGTGCTCGGGGTAATCAAGGCCGCTGCAGCGCTTGGTCTGCCGGTCAACCTGGTCGGCATTGTCCCGGCAACGGAGAATCTCCCCAGCGGCACGGCATTCAAGCCCGGCGATGTGCTCAGGGCTGTCAACGGATTGACGATCGAAATCATCAGCACCGATGCCGAGGGCAGATTAATCCTTGCGGATGCTATCGGTTATGCACTAAAATACTATAGTCCTAAGGCGGTCATCGATATAGCAACCCTTACCGGAGCCTGTTCGATTGCTCTGGGGAATGAGGCGATAGCCATGATGGGAAATGACCAGGATCTGATGGAGCAGGTGAAGAGGGCATCTGAAGAGACTTATGAACGGGTATGGCAGATGCCGCTCTATGATGAATATAAGGATTACCTGAAGAGCGATGTTGCGGATATGAAGAATGCGGGCGGCAGAAAGGGCTCGCTCGTCACCGCAGCATACTTCCTCAAAGAGTTCGCCGGTACCACTCCATGGATCCATCTCGACATCGCAGGCACCGCATGGAATGAAAAGGATAAACCCTATATCCCGAAAGGCGCGACCGGGATCGGGGTGCGTTTATTAGTAACCTTTTTGGAAGGGCTTTGCCCTGCGGGAAAATGAGTTGAGCCACGTCTGTGGCTCCTTCGAGGTATAAAATTATGTTTTTTGTGCTGCTTCTGATCGGCCTCATCCTTGTGCCTTCTTTTGCCTTTGCCTGGGGACCCCTTACCCACATGTATCTCGGCAACGAGCTTTTTGCCTACGCACCGCTCATTCCCGCAGGCGTATTGGGCCTTATGCGTAAATACCGCCAGGACTTTCTCTACGGCAACCTGATGGCCGACATGATTCTCGGGAAAAAATATCTGCCTGACAATAAGAGCTCGCACAGCTGGGAGGTAGGGCTTAATCTCCTCTCGCAGGCGAAGAAGGGGCCAGAAAAGGCCTTTGTCTACGGCTATTTGAGCCATCTCGCTGCCGATACCGTTGCCCATGAGACCCTGACCGAAGATACCATGGACATGGAGCACACCTGGCTCGAGCTCAAGGCCGACAGCATGATCAACAAGGTCTATTGGCTCCAGACGGTGACCATCAGCAAGACGGTCCAGCAGAGAAACGACAGTTTTCTCGAAGGCTCTCTCGACAGCTACATCTTTTCTTTCAAGACCAATAAGAGGATATATAAAGGAATTCTCTATCTCTCGCTCTTCAATAAAAAGAGGAAGATGGGCCTCGACAAGGATTACATTTATCAGCTCCATGACGAGTCGATAACACGGATTCTCGATCTGCTCAAAAACGGCCGGAATGCCGAGGTCTTGAAAAAAAGCCCCCTCTAAAAACGAAACGGCACATACGAAATCCTAATTTCTAAATTCTAAACAAATGAAATATCAGAAATTCAAAACGGTTTCGGTCTTGCGAAGCTGCTTAGGATTTCGTGCTTCGTATGTAGGATATTTCTGAGTTATGTTCGATAAAAGCTATCTTTTACCTTCCGATGCATTACAGCGCATATTGAAATCCTCTCCGGAGTTACGGCCCTCTGCCGAGCGGCTTCCTATAGAAGAATGCTACGGCCGCGTTATCGCTCACGATGTTATCGCACCTGAAGATCTTCCCGGCTTTGCGCGTTCTACCGTCGACGGATATGCAGTGAATGCCGCGGATACGTTCGGCGCAAAGGAGACCGCTCCTGCGTATATCACCCTGAAAGGCGAGATATTCATGGGGATGGCGCCGGCTGTCAATATCGCCAAGGGCGAGACCGCGAAGATCCCTACCGGCGGAATGCTCCCCGAAGGAGCTGATGCAGTAGTAATGCTCGAACATGTGCAGGTCGTATCCGATGATATGATCGAGGTGCTGAAGTCGGTCGCTCCGAATGAAAATGTGATCCAGCGAGGTGAGGATGTAAAGAACGGCGAAGTGATCATCATAAAAGGTCACCGCCTGAGGGCGCAGGATATTGCCGCCCTTGCAGGCCTCGGCATCACCGAGATAGAAGTCTATATGAAACCGGTTGTCGCCGTCATCTCTACCGGTGATGAAATCGTTCCTGCACGCAGCCCCTTAGGACCGGGGCAGGTGAGGGATATCAATTCTTTTACATTAGCCGGACTCATCAGTGACCACGGTGGTATCCCGGTTAAAAAAGGAATTTTTAAGGACGAGTATACGCTCATCAGAACGGCGATTGAAGAAGCACTGCAGGAATCTGATATGGTCCTCATCAGCGGCGGGACCTCTGCCGGCACCAAGGATATGACCGCCGATATCATCAACGATATCGGAAGCCCCGGCGTGCTCTTTCACGGCGTGTCACTGAAACCCGGAAAACCGATGATCGGCGGACTGGTGAACAATAAGCCCATTCTTGGACTGCCGGGACATCCTGCCGCTACGGCAGTCTGTTTCGACCTCTTCATACGACCGCTCCTCGAACGACTGAGCGGACTGCATCCAAAGCGATCTTTTTTCAAAACAGCCAGAGCCAAAATGGCCAAGAGCATAGCATCCTCTGCCGGAAGAGAGGACCACATTCGTGTTGCCCTCGAAGAACTGGATGGAGAATGGTACGCTGTTCCTGTCCTCGGCAAATCGGGACTGATTACCACGCTGGTAAAAGCCGACGGTACCGTGATGATTCCCCAGGAAAAGCTGGGGTTGGATGCCGGAGAGGAAGTTACGGTACGGCTTTTCTAAGTTGTAACTGGTTCCTTAGTTCCTCGTTTAACTTCTGCACCTGCTCGCTAACCGCTTCAGAAAAGGGCTAAGAGATCAAACCTGTACTATTTTATAGCTCCAGGTAATTTTCGCGGTGCCTTCGAGGGTTGCTTTGACGGAGCAGTACTTTTCCATTGAGGCTTCTACTGCTTTTTTGACAGCCTCTTCGGATACCTCTTTTCCTTTGACGATGAATTCGATCTCGATGTCGGTGTACTTCTTGGGATAGGTCTCGGCCTTGTTGCCTTTAACGTTGATCTCGATATCGGCGATCTGCTGCCGCTTTTTCTGGAGGATGGAGGCGACATCCATGCCGGAGCAGCCGCCGAGGCCGATGAGGAGCAGTTCCATAGGACGCATACCGGTGTCAGCGCCGCCGACCTCGGGATCGGCATCCATGACGATTGCATGCTTTGTTTGCGATTCTCCAACGAATTGAAGACCATCAACCCATTTCACTTTTGCCTGAACCATACATACCTCCCGATGAAGTAGTTAACTGCAACCGCTGTATTCCTTTCGCTTTGCCGCTTGTGTCGTCTATCTCGATCACAACGCCGGAGAAGATTGCCGCGCCTCCGGCGACGTCGTATCTCCTCGGCATATGGGTGAGGAAGCGCTCGATGATCTGCTCTTTTTCTATGCCGATCACCGATATCTGAGGGCCGGTCATTCCAGCGTCGGTAATATAGGCGGTGCCGCCCTGGAGGATCTTTTCATCGGCGGTCTGCACATGGGTATGGGTGCCGATGATCGCGCTGACTTTGCCGTCAAAGTAATAGCCGAAGGCGATCTTTTCCGAGGTTGCCTCGGCGTGAAGATCGATGAGGATAACGTTGGTGATTTTCGAGAGCTTCTCTATCTCGCTCTCGCAGGTCCTGAAGGGACAATCGAGGAGGTTCATGAAGACCCTGCCTAGGACATTGATGACTGCTGCCTTTTTGTTATTGGGAAGGGTGATGACGATGCTGCCGGAGCCTGGCGTCCCGGGAGGATAGTTGAGGGGCCTCAGTACCCTGTGCTCTTTGGCGAGGTAGGGGACGGTCTCTTTTTTGTCCCACACGTGATTGCCGGTGGTGATGACATGAATCCCACACTCAAAGAGATCGGTTGCGGTCGGCTCGGTAATGCCGAAACCGGCAGCGGCATTCTCGCCGTTGGCAATAACCAGATCGATCTTGTAGCGGTCGACAAGATTGGGCAGCAGTGTTTTGACCGCCTGTCGCCCGACCTTACCGACAATATCGCCGATGAAGAGAATTTTCATAAAGAGACCATTACTCGGTACGGCCTTTATTTCGCATAGTCCACGTGGCGTGACTCGCGGATGACGGTTACCTTTATCTGGCCGGGATAGGTCATTTCTGACTCTATCTTCCGGGCAAGGTCTCTCGATACAACAGCACACATATCGTCATTCACATTCTCGGGCTTGACGATAATGCGTATTTCCCTTCCCGCCTGGATCGCGTAACACTTTTCGACACCGTCGAAGGACATCGCCAGCTCTTCCAATTTTTCCAGACGCTTGAGGTAGTTCTCGATGCTCTCTCTCCTCACGCCGGGGCGTGCTGCGGAGAGGGCGTCTGCTGCCGCAACGAGCGCAGATTCTATACTGGTGAAGTCAGTGTCGCCGTGGTGCGCCAGGATGGCATTGAGGACCTTGTCGTTTTCCCCATGCTTTTTTGCCAGCGCGGTACCGATCTCCTGATGGGAGCCCTCGATCTCGTGATCGATTGCTTTGCCGATGTCGTGGAGGAGTCCGCCGCGTTTCGCCAATTTGATGTCGACGCCGAGCTCTCCTGCCATCATGCCGGCAAGATACGCGACCTCTTTTGAATGCTGGAGAATGTTCTGGCCATAGGACGTACGGTATTTCAGTCTCCCGATTGTCCTTACCAGTTCAGGGTGCATGCCGGAAATGCCGAGGTCAAAGACCGCTTTCTCACCTTCCTCCCTGATAGTAGTTTCGACCTCTTTCTTTACCTTCTCGACAAGCTCCTCGATCCGGGCAGGATGTATTCTTCCGTCGTTCACCAGGCGCTCAAGGGAGATGCGCGCTATTTCGCGCCGCACCGGGTCGTGAGCCGACAGGGTCACCAATTCAGGGGTATCGTCGATAAGGATGTCGACACCGGTCGCCGCTTCAAAGGCCCTGATGTTGCGCCCTTCTCTCCCGATGATCCTTCCCTTCATTTCATCATTCGGCAGGCTTACCGCCGATACGGTGGCATCGGCCACGTAATCACTGGAGTAGCGCTGAATGGCGACGCTGATGACCTCTTTTGCCTTCCGTTCGGCAGTCTCGCGGGCCTCGTCCTCGATCCGCTTGGCGAGTTTCGCCGCCTCGAACTTCGACTCCTCCTCGACTCTTCTGAAGAGTTCCTTACGGGCCTCTTCGGAGGAGATTGCAGAGAGCCGTTCGAGGATCAGTATCTGGTCCTTGATGAGCTGGGTATACTGGTTCTCTTTCTCGTTCAGCGCCCGCTCTCTCGATCCGTACTCCCGCTCTTTCCGGGAAAGTTCGTGCTCCCGTCTCTCGAGCTGGTCGATCTTTTTATCGAGCTGCTCCTCCTTCTGCCGCAGGCGCTTGTCCAGCTGGTTGAGCTCCCGTGTTCTTTCACGTATCTCTTTCTCGGCCTCGACTTTTGCCTGGTATGCCTGGTCTTTTGCCGCAATAACGGCCTCTTTCTTGATTGCCTCGACTTCCCGTTTTGCATCTTCGAGAAGACGTTCCCTCTCTTTGCTGATGGCCTCTTTTTCTGATTTCAGGGTATTTTTGTAAATCCTGGAGAAGGCAAAACCGCTTATAACACCCGCTACAAGCGCAATCAGAATTGAGATTATGATAGTCTCCATGGGTAAAACCCCCCTCCTGTAAAGTGTTTTTGTAATCCGGACGCGCTTTTTGATAGCGTCCAGATTACCGCTCAGCTACTGCAGGCGATGTGGGGAGGGGCAATTACGATATGCAAGCGGGGCAATAAGCCGGAAAGAGTCGGGGTGCATCACTGTACATATGACGGTGAGATCTATATAAAACGCTGTACAAGCGATGTCGTTTGCATCTGAGAAAATACAAAATATTCAAACCCCTGACTCCTCTATTTGCAAAAAGTTAATTGCACCTGCCCAATCACCGTACTTAGTGATTACCACCGGAGAATAAGTTCCACTCTTATTCTCCGGTGATAATCACTAACGCCACGTGCGGGGATAATAAATACCCACCCTGTCGTGAAGGCGAAATTAGATCCCTTTTGTTAAAAGGTGGGTGCCTTGAAGATGGCTTAGGCTTTCTCCTTAGCGGGAGACATGCACACCGCGCATCTTACTCCGGCTCCCTTAAGATCTAATTTGCGGGATCAACATTTCCACCTAAACACCTACAGGGTAGGCAGATGAGATTATCCCCTTTTAAATATTAAAGCAAAAAACAGAGTGTATACGCAACAACAATCTTAAAATATTAAGAGCCTCTAACGAAATGAAAGAGCCCTGAGTCGGGCAGGGTAGAGAATGAGGGCGGTTTAGACAGCCTACGCGTAACCAGGGATGGTGAAGCAGGCTGTTTCCCTCGGAGGAATGCGTGGATGTATTCCTCCGAGAATGAGCGATCATACTCTGCCTTCTCTGACTCCCTCTTCCTCATTCCGTTAGACGCTCTAAGTATTGGTTAAGGGAAGGCAGGTTAAGGATGAGGTCACGACTTAGGGGCTCCTCGGTCTCAGCATTAACTTCAGCCTAGCCTTGGCCTGACTCTTTTATCTGTCCGTCCGATATCTGTATTATGCGCCTGGCATATGCTGCTATACCGGCATCATGGGTTATCACCAGCACGGTCTTGCCCTGCTCGTTCATCGTTGAAAGCAAGCGCATTATCTCTGTTGCGGTCTTGCTGTCGAGCTGGCCGGTAGGCTCGTCGGCGAGCAGGAGCTCGGGATTGTTTACCAGCGCCCTTCCTATGGCAACACGCTGCTGCTGGCCGCCCGAGAGCTGGTTCGGCCTGAAGTCGGCCCTATCTTCCAGTCCTACGAGCCGTAACAGTTCCATCGCCCTTTTCTCCCTATCGTCAAGCGGTTTCTCCACATAGAGCGTCGGAAGGAGTACGTTTTCGAGCACGGTGGCATAGGGAAGGAGATAAAAGCTTTGAAATACGAAGCCGATATGCTCATTTCTCAGTACCGAGAGTTCGTCATCGTTGAGTTGCGAGACCTCCTTTCCAGCGAGAAAGTAACGTCCTGATGTGGGGGTGTCGAGGCAGCCGATGATGTTCATGAGCGTTGTCTTGCCAGAACCCGAGGTCCCCATGATAGCAACGAACTCCCCCTCCTCAATGCGCAGGTTTATTCCTTTCAGGACCTCGACGTCAGCATCGCCGATCCGGTAGGTCTTGCGGATATTTTCCATTAAGCACAACGACATTTATTCTGATCCTGAAAGCAAAGGATTAATGTTGTAATAAAAAATATTCCGGAATGTATATGACAAAGGCGGCCATTCCAGCCTTTGTCCGCCTATACATAGGCGCGTACGCCCTGTAGTTTTTATTGTTTTTGTTTTTCATTCCCCGTCTTCTGGTTTTTTTCTATGGGCAGGATGATCTTTGTCGCGAGGATATCCCCTTCTTTTACGCCTGACAGTATCTCTGTCCTTTCCTCACCTCTGATGCCGATCCTCACCTCGACTTTCTGCACCTTTTTTGGTGCGATGACCTGATACGCAATCTGCTTGCCCCTCTCGAACTTTATGGCGGCATTCGGCGCGGTGAGCACGCCCTGCCGTTCGTCAAAAATGATCCGGACATGGGTGGTCATTTCGGGTTTGAGGTAGACGGCTTCGTGCTCGGGCACTTTCACGATAGCGAGGTAATAGACAATATTGTCTTTCACCACCGGCTGGGGATAGGTCTTCTGTATGGCGCCGCGGAAGAGTTTATCGGGAAGCGTATCAACGTAGTACTCGACCTGCTGCCCTACCTTTACTTTACCGACGTCGGTCTCATCAACGTAGATCCACATTTCGAGCCGGGTCGGGTCGAGAACTGTAACGAGATTGGCGACCTGCAGCCCTGCGACCGTCGTCTCTCCCTCCTGGGCCGTCACTTCGGAGACGACGCCGTCCATGGGGGCGTAAATGCGCGTATAGGTCAGCTTGGTCTGCTGCTGCGCCAGCTGGGCAGCACGGTCTTCGATGTTGGCCTTCGAGATTTTGAGCTGCGTCCGGTATTCTTCCTTTAATCTTTTGAGGTTCGCTTCCGCAGCCTCGAACTGGCTCCTCGCCCTGTCAACGGCATCCCTGGTGGTATATTCGTGCTTGATGAGCTCTTTTTCCCGTTCGTACGTTGTTTTTGCATAATCATAGTTCGCCTGGGCCTCCTTGATGCGTTCGGGATAGGTGAGCTCAACCTGCGAGAGGGTATTCTGTGCGGAGAGCAGTGCGGCCTGCTGCTGTTCGATGCCCTTTCTCACTTCCCGGTCATCGATGAGCGCAATAAGCTGTCCCCTCTCAACCCGATCCCCCACTTTCACGTTCATTTTCACGATGGTGCCCGTTGCCCGCGTACCTACTTTGACCAGGGCGCCGACCTGGGGCTTAATGATGCCGGTCTCGACAAGCACTCCCCTGACACTGCCGCGCGTAATCCGGGCGGTCTCGAGTACTTTGATGTCAGGCGTTCCAAAAAAACTTTTATACGCGAGAACGCCGCCTGCAACGAGCAATGCGGCAAAAGCAACAATCAACGCTTTCTTCATATATCTCCTCGCTACGGCGCAGCAGTCTTCGGTGCTTCGCTGCCCGGAGATCCGGGGGTGAGGGAAAGTGCAAGGGTCCCTGAGGTCCTTTCGAGCAGCGACAGAGAGAGAATGAGGTTGAGACGGGAGCTGATCAACTGTTCGCGTGCGGTTGCCAGAAAGCTCTCGGCCTGGACAAGGGAAAGGATGTCGGCCTTGCCAACCTTGTATTCGCCGAAGGCCTGGGCATAATTGTGCTCGGCCTGTTTCAACTGCTGCCGTGCTACATTGAGCTGGTTGGAGGCGATGGTGACATCCTCATAGGCCCTGTCGACAGAGAGCAGCAACTGGCGTTTTGTCTCGTTCAGCTGCTCGCTCGAAACCGCCCTCTCAATCCCCGCGGAACGGTATCTGAAAAACCTGCTGAGGTCAAAGAGGCTCCACGTTGCTGTGATCCCGGCGCTCTTCTCTTCAGGGAACGCGAACCTGAATGACCCTCCGCCGCTCGTCTTTTGGTACGAAGCTTCTGCTGAGATAAGTGGAAAGAAGGTGCTCCGCACCAGGGACCTGTTCTGCTCTGCTATCCTGACGGCGTTTTCGGCCTGCCTGATCTCGGGCTTCTGGAGCGCGGCATCAAGGAAGTATCTCTTGTCCGGCACCCCGGTCTCTCTATCGAGCGATCCCTCGAGGGGGTAGCGGCTATCAAGCGGCTTTCCGATGAGCGAATTGAGATCAGCAAAGGCCTTTGCAAGATCTCCTTCAGCCTGAATCAGGTTGAACCGCGCCTGCTCGAGCCGCACCGATGCCTGGAGCATATCGGAAAGCTTGGCGACGCCGAACTTATACCGGCCTTCAGCCACTTCGAAATCCTTCTGTGCATCCTGTAGCTGGATGGACCTTTGCGCCAGCGACTCCTGCTGGGCAATCGCCGTATAGAACGCAACTTTGACGTTATAATGGAGATCGATGAGGGTCGTTCTCAATGCCTCGCGATCGTTCTCGAGATTCAGGCGTTCGATGCTCCTGTTTGCCCGCCGCTCTCCACCATCGAAGAGGAGATAAGAGAGTCTCAGCTCATATGTTCTTGTATCGAAATCATCGGTGTTGGAGATCCTCCTGTAAGCTGCCGATCCGTCGAGACGGGGAAAATAAGGACTGATGGTCGCCTTGTACAACGCTTCTGAGGAAAGCACCCGAAGCCGCGCCGCCTGATAGATGGGCAGGCTCTCTGTCGCAAGCGTCAACGCCTCGTCGAGCGTAAGGGAGCGGGAGAGGCCGGGTATGAGGGCAAGCATGCATACTACCAGAAATACCATTTTCTTAACCATGATGTCCGGTGGTATCCTTGTCATCTGACGTCCCGAAGCGGGTCTCTCGGAGAGAGCCTACGCATAGCGTTGCTTCAACCGTGAAGGGTCGCCCCGGCTGACTTCTGCGTTCTTAAATATTCTTTTACATTCTACTGTACCCTCTATGGCCTGTCAATAAACGACAGTCAGGAATGAGGACTAAGGAACAATAAGTGCCCGGATCTCTTCAGCCAGCTTCTTGAGAGGGATGCCGGTTTTCGTCGCGAGGGCTTTCAGATCATCATATTCGGGGGCGCTGGTCAAGACCGTACCATGCAAGCTGGATCGTTTGACCCTGACTTCACCGTACTTTGTTTTCACTTTTACGATCTCACGCTCCAGTGTCTTCCGCTGGGCGGTGTAGAATCTCAGACCTATGGTGGTTGTTTCCGAGAACAGAAGCAGGGAGAGCTTGTCGACATCCTGCGCTTTTGCCATGACTGTCAACTTTATTGCGGGTCTGCCCTTCTTCATAATAATGTTCTCGAGAAAGACATCGAGGGCGCCGGCATCGAGGAGCTTCTCGACCACCGCTTCGTAAAGCTGCGGATTCATATCATCGATATTGGCTTCGATGATCGTGACCGCGGCATCAGTGTATTGAGCGCCGGTATGCTCACCGATCATTATTCGCAATGTATTGGACAAAGTGGTGAAATCCTTGTTACCGGCTCCGTAGCCGACCTGTTCGATCTGCATATCGGGAGTGCTCAGAAATTCCGTTGTGAGGCTGGCGATAATGGCGGCTCCTGTGGGCGTCGTAAGCTCGAAGGGAATGCCAGAGGAATGTACCGGACAGCCTTTCAGCAATTCAGCGGTTGCCGGGGCAGGCACCGGCAGGATGCCATGGGCGGTTTGTACGGTGCCGCTTCCCAGATTGATCGGCGATGCATATATCTTCTCAATACCGAGCATGTCGAGGCCGATTACGGTGCCGAAGACATCCACGATGCAATCAATGCCGCCGAGCTCATGGAGATGAACTGCGCGGAAATCCTCTCCATGGACCTTCGCCTCTGCCTCGAAGAGCCGCTTAAAAATGGATGTCCCCTTTTGTTTAATATGAGGAGCGAGCGACGAAGCCTTGATGATCTTTTCGATGTCTTTCCATCTTATGCTCCTCTGGTGTGCGTGTCGTTTGATAGCAACGTTCACTTTTGTCGCGCTGATCCCGTTCCGCACGGCCTTCCGGTAGGTGAGCTGATACCCGGCGATAGGGATATTCTTCAGTGCTTTTTTGAGATCAGCGATATCCACTCCGGCATCAACGAGCGCGCCGAGGCACATATCCCCGCTTATCCCTGCATAGCAGTCGAAATAGGCTATTTTCATGAAAGTATTTTACACGGTAACCATCAGGAGTGCAAAAAAGTATCAGATGGAGCGAATTGACACCGCCGCGGTTTCCCGGTATCTTTATAAAAGACCGGAAAGGAGGGAGCATGAAGATAATCGCGGAGCGCAGGATCAATGGTAAAATGCTGCGGCTCGTCATGGGTGATATTACCGAGCGGAATGTTGATGCGATCGTGAACGCCGCCAACGCGCACCTGCAGCACGGCGGCGGGGTCGCGGGCGCGATTGTGCGAAAAGGCGGGCAGGTTATCCAGCAGGAGAGTGACAAGATCGGGTTCGTGCCTGTCGGAAAAGCGGTCATCACTACTGCCGGGAAGCTCCCGGCGAAGTTCGTCATCCATACGGTGGGGCCCAGGATGGGGGAGGGGGATGAAGACAACAAACTCAAGAACGCTGTTCGGAGCAGCCTTGCCCTGGCCTCGGAAAAAGGCCTCAGGAGCATCTCCATGCCCGCTGTCAGTTCGGGCATCTTCGGCTTTCCCAAAGACCGCTGCGCGGCGATCCTCGTCGAAGAGTCGAAGCGTTTCCTCGAGGAAAACGGAGCGACCTCACTCGAAGTGGTCGAATTCTGCATTTTTGATGAACTTACCCTTGGCTATTTTAAGCAGGAATTTGCTAAAATATAACTTCGTTATTTCATAGGGATTGGTTCTTCAGCCACCCTCTGGCTGGTGCCGGGATAGCTCAGTTGGTAGAGCAGCTGATTCGTAATCAGCAGGTCGGCGGTTCGAGTCCGCTTCCCGGCTCTTAAAATCAAAGGGTTACAGGTAATACTGTAACCCTTTTTTCTGTTTTGGGGTCAATTGTGCTAATTTTGTGCTAATTTGGCTGTTTTTGAGTGAGTAAATCGAGCCCTTTTTGAAGACTTGCGACGTTGTGTTTTGCATATCGCCGGGTCGTCGAAAGTTGACTATGATTGAGTACCCCGGAGATAAAATGGATATCACACCCGAGACGCGCAAGCCTGCTTCCAGTGGTGTGCCTGAGATCATGGAATCTCATTTTTGGCAACTTGGCATCTTTGCAAGCTCTCTGAAACCAGTGAAGCACATTCATACCGTCGTATTGAGTCCCAGCCGCTGTCTGAAAGACATAGCCTGTCTTACGGCTTTCTGAGCGCCGTAGCAGCATTTGATATACCATCTCTGCCATGGGTAGCACATACCATTCATTGGTTTTCTCGTTGTACGTCTCAAAGCGTTTTCCGTCGAGGTCAATCTTATCCCAATGCAGCGATATTACTTGTCCTTTACGGATGCCGGTATATATGGCTAATATAACCATATCTATAAGGTCGCCGTTGAGATATGGTTTAGCTGCCTCTAATAGCTTCGGCTCGTCCTCTTCTGAGAGATGCTGTCCTATGTCTTTGGGCTCTTTATATCTCTCGATTCCAAAGCAGGGGTTCGAATCGATCCATCCTTGTTTTATCGCAAGGTTGAACATTTTGGAGAGGATAGCAAGCTCTCTGTTGAGCGTCGTACCGGAGCAGCGTTTTTTATCTTCTGCTGCATCCCTCCGCCTCTGTGTAAGATAGTCTTGGATAGCGGTACGATCAATTTGAGCGAGCTTGTGACCTTTAAAATAATTGTCCAGATAAGCAAGGCGCTGTTTATAAAATATCTGTGTCTTTGGCTCTCTCTGCTCCATGTTATCGTTCATCAAGATAACGATATCAGACCAGCCTTTTTTCTCCGCTTGTTTGCGCGGAAACCAGCGATTTTCTGCTATTTCGACAAGCACCTTTGCCCTGACGATTTCGGCAAGTTTCCTATCTTCCGTTTCTGTTGACTCTCGGTACTGTCTCCCATTAATAACGAACGACATCCACCAGATTTTTCCTCTCAGAAAAAGTCCGTCGTATTTCTTGCGTTGTCTCATAGTTTCTCCTTCTTGGACTCCGCAAGACCTTTGAAAATTCCCGTTGTCAAAGAACACTTGCGGAGATTATATCAATTAGCCGATAACCTCGGCAATTGTGCCTTTTACGATTGCCTTGATATACGAGCCTTGCCCATGACTTTTTTTTCTTCTCCCGGTCTTTACCTTCGTCTCTGCTTTGGGCTTCTCTTCTTTGTACTGCGCCGCGATCTTCGCCGTCGTTTTCCCCTGCATCCATGCCTCAATATCTGACCACCTAAACCTAAGTAGATGTCCGGCTTTGAGATAAGGTATACGTTTTGAGTGCGTCCATACGTGAATCGTGTGAACTTCTACTCTCAGTATTTTCGAGAGTTCTTCTGCTGTCAAAAGCTTTTCCATATACATCTCCTCCTAAAAGTTGATGTATATGGAAATAGCGTCAGAACGATGCATTTTTACGAACATATACAAAAAAAGAAAGTTTACATGCTGACAATAAAAAAGCCCCGCCCTGACAAAGCCAGGGAAGGGCTCGCGGTGGATATCAAGTGTTACATGCCCGGTCTTGGACTTAAAGACGGGCTTGTGTACTCGTCCTGCTGCTGTCCTTGATCCTGGACGAACTCTGCGCCTTTTGTAAGTATGCTGGGGGCAGAGATGATGTCGGCCATTTGTGAAGCTTCGTTAGCCCCGGCGCTGAGCTTGTTGAAAAGCTCCGTTGCTTCGGATGTCATGTTTACAAGGGGTGTGGGATCGCCCATACCTAACTGCATTAGTGATTGCATAGTCATTACCTCCTTTCTTAAGGGTTACATGGATAGCTCACGCATCCATGATTCGTAAACTTTGAATGCGTTTGTGTCGCCTGAAATAGCTGGTTTATACGTTGAGACAATATACGAAAATACGCGCTCGTCCTCGGTAGAGAGCCGATCAGCGCCTGAAGACGGGTACATCGCATTTTCAATGCGCTTGATGTCGCTTGATACGAGCTCTTTATTGACCTGTGATTTGACGATAAACCATGAATACAGAAGCCCGGCGCTCTGTGCAGCGGTGATCTCCGTTTTGAATTTGTCTAGTTCTTTTGCCTCTTCCTCAGTCTTCGTAGGGAGACTTTCAACTGCGGCTAGAAGCGCTCTGTATCTCGATGCATCTATAGTGCTCTGTGCCTCTCTATAGTCGTTGTACGTCTGCTGTTCGACGGAGATGAGATGTTTAGCATAGACAAGCATTTCTCTGATGTCTTCTAAAGTCTTTTGTGGCGCAGTAGAGAACATCTGTGCGAGCGCAGCTTTGGCTTTTGGGGCTTCAACCCCGAAAAACCACAACTGAGGATAGATACGATTTCCGGCAACTGTGATAAGCCGTTCTTTACTAAGCTCATCGATAATGTCTTGATCGAGCCCCGCGATATCCCGGACTACCGGGAGCAATACCGCTAAAGCCCCGTGCCGCTCTGTTAGACGTTGATAGACGTGATAGAGCGCGTCTAGCCCGTAACGCCGGTACTTGTCCTCTACGTAGCGCTGTACCTGCGTTATGAGAGGCAGTTTCGACGGATGCATGACAACTTCTCTTTTTTGCCCGTCTTTACCAGTGTAGTTGTATATTGATACGTCTCTACACTCTCTAGCATAGCCGAAAAGCCGCTCCCGGAATGCCCGCCACTTCGGGGTCTTTGAGAGTTCTTCCGACTCCGCAAAGCGCTCTTTTTGCTTCGCGTCCCTCTCGGCTATAAAGTCGTTGAGGTCATCTCTCATAGCCTTGAGAGTGTCGTACTGCTGTGGTGTTAGTTGTCTCATGGCGTTACCTCGCAATCTCAGCGGCGATGTTAAATGCCGCGCTCATTACTACTACAGCGATAAAAATAGCTACGCTGAGTCTGCCGATTGACAAGCTCTCGTCGAGCGCTGCTGTGATAAACGTCTGCTTGTCTTTCTCTGTCACCGTGAGAGTCTTTTTGATTTTTTTGATATCCATAGTTCCTCCTTGGTTATTTTTTGCCCGGCATTGGCATAGGATTACTGCCAATACTGCTCCATTGTTGGAAATTGTTTACCATCGCGAATCCTTGTCCAACGACTTCCCCGGCGAATCTCGATGACTGTTTGATTAACGTCGCAACTGGCATCGCAAGCACCATCGGCGATATCAAAGCAGCAACACAAAACCGGAAAAACCAACCAACGACGACAAAAAAGTCGGCGTCCGTGGCTGGCATGTCTCCGACGTAGACGCTGCGCATGACCTCGATGAGCCCGCTTTTTGCAGAGAGTAGCGCGAAACTCTCTGCCGAAACCATGAAGATGAGACAAGCGATAACTGGCGTCAAAGCTAGTTGAAACATTTTTGCAATGTGATTCATAAATATCTGCCGCCGCGTCTCAAATGCCATATTCATTACGGAAAAGGGGAATAACAGCGTGTGAATTACACTCTGAACAGTCGCGCTTATCATCACCCCGAAAAATGTAAATGATGAAATCCCGATAAAGGCGAAATTAGCGATTTTATTAGTCGCCCAGGTCATTGTCTCATGGACAGTCAAATCGATCTGTGGGCTCTCTGTGCCTGTCGCCCAAGCGCCAATTTTCATGAATAAGTATGCAAGGATTACTGCGCTTGCAATCCATCCTCCCTCGCCGCCTAACATAATTAATCCTATGAAGACGGGTAGCAACATGATTACGAGGATACCAACGACTGCAAGCGTCCTGAGATGTGCGAACATATTAAAGAAGTCCATGAAACTGATAACAAGCGCCTCTTTTACCATTCTCAAGAGCCTTGTCATAATGCCTCTCTGTTTCATAAGCTCTGCGTCTTTTGCTGCGCGGATTTTATCGATTTTTTCGTCTAAACCTTTCGGCAGCGCGACGAGTGTTTCTGAGTGCCACGTTTCACTATGCTGTACCATAGTTTTCGCTGTCTCAAACCCGGCCGTCATAACGACCCGTGGAAATGCGACTAGGAAACTACCCTGCAAAGGTCCAACGTCGAGGGGGATACAAAGGGCACAAACAATAAAGAATTTCGTTACCTGATCTTTAATGAAGGGCATTATTTTGTCATAGCCGCCTTTCCAGCCCTCATTTGCGATGCGGATCAACGTAAATGCGAGAGCCAACCCCATTGCTACAGCGCTAATCTCGTTTCCCCATGAATTGAGGATACCGGAAAAACTCTGGACTAGATTGTTATAGAGTGTCGCAAAATCCATGTCATTCCTCCTCTATTAGTAATAGCAAAGGCGGGGTTATTCCCGTCCTCGTTTAGACTCTTGGTCCGCTGTTGTGAGTGTTGTGGTCTATGTTGCTGCTCTGGATGTTTGCCTTATGATCGATGATATCTTTGACGTTGTTGTCATGTTTTCTGTCTTTAATAGCTTCAGCAAGTGCTGAGAGGATCACGTTTATCGAGAGTACAAACGCAATAATCGGGTTCCTCTCCCGGAGCACCCGGCGGAGCACTTTTGATTGATACCGCTGGTGCTTCTCTTGGTACATCTGGTTTTTGATCTGGCGTAGCTGCTCACGAGTCATAATCTGGTCGAGCTCTGAGCGCATTTTTTTAAGTGCTTCCCAGCGTTGGCTGGGGTCGTTTGCCTGGGCTCTGTGCTGCAATACTTTGTCTGCTATGCCCTGTATTTCGTTGCGGTTGTATTTTTTGTACGAGAGAGCCTCTACGGTCCTAGAGAGGCGATTTAAAAATAACTGCTCTGAGCGCCGGAGACGGTCATTAGACGATTGTTTTTTCATAGTGCGCTCTCTGATGCGGCTTTCTAAATCAGCCCGGTTCTTGAGCCTCTTATCAAAGCTATCCAGGCGATAGCGCTTCCCCTTATATTCAAACGTCAACGAATTTTCCTTCTCGCGTACAATGTAGGGTTCTAAGCTCTCTATCGATAGCGCTCCATCAATCAACCGGCGGAGTGCAGCTTTTTCAGGCTGCTTGCCCTGCTTTTCAGCTTTGGTGATCCGCTCTTTTTTGTATTGATAACCTGGGATACCGTCTTTACTGTTGTAGCCGTTTTCATTTCGTGGCAGAGTAGAAAGATTGTATTTCCGGCAAACCCTATCAACTATTTCTTGCCGCCGCTTACACTCTTCGTCGCCCTTGGGTCCTTTGGTGCAAATACATTTTCCGTTTTCATCTAAGTATGTGCTAACAAAATGTATATGCTCATGGTCCGTCTCACTGTGCAGTACTGCGACAAAAGGGCGGCTTCCTAGATACCGCTCTGCAAGCTCTTGGGCGATGGCTTTAAATTCTTCTTCTGTTAATTTCCGGTCGTTAGGATCAAAGCTTACACGGAAATCGATCCCGTTATATTTACGGCCGCGCATTAGTTTCATTTCTGCCCTTTGATTGGTAAAGGTTGAATACTCATATTTCACCCGCTCTGTCTTGCCTTTTTTATCTTTACAGTACGAGACAAAACCATTGGCCGCTGAGATACCACGCATGTTCGACGTTGCCATTTTGTCCCCTCTCAATACGCAAAATCAGTCAAAACTTTCTTATATGAGAAAGTCCCCTAAGCCCTGTCCGCGATCGCCTCTAAAAGCTCCCTTACGTCTTCCCTTAATTCCCTTACTTCGCCCGCCTCTGGTGCTGCGTCGTTGATATTGCATTTATGGGCAAGCTGATTAAGGTTCCTGCCGAACCCTGCTATAGCCCTCCGTACCTCCTCCGGTAACGGCGGCTTGATCTGCCGCGAGAGTCCTGCCTTTATGAGATACTTCGACATGCTGAGCCCGGCGATTGCGGCTTTATCCTGGATAGTAGCGTGCTCGTCTTCAGTGATTCGGACTGTTAAACGTTTTCTCATTGCCGTTCCTCCTGGTCGTTCTCCTATCCCCGCGTGCGGGGTGCCCCCATCGGGGGCGGGGTATCCCCTCTCATCCGAGAGGGGCAAGCAGCGCGTAAGCTGCCCTGAAAGGGCGGCGTCGCGATCTACTGCTTGCTTCTTCTTATAACAATAGCGTTGACCTCAAATTTATATGCGTATGGAGGGGGTGTTTAAACCCTTGTATACAGGTTTTTTAGGGTTGTATACGGGTTTGTATACACTTCAGGGGGACTGTATACAGATTTTTGTATACAGGGCATAAGCTGTATACAGGTTGAGGGGCTTTCCTGTATACAGGGCTATTGATACCTGTATACAGATGATTTCCCGTATACAGGAGGTGTATACAATGAGTAAACCGATAAGCTTTAGAATCTCAGAAGAGGACTTTGACGCATTAAAGGAAAGGGCTGACGGAACTATTTCCGAGTTTGTTAAGGGCTTAGTCCTGGACTGTTTACACCCCTGTAAGCAGGAAGGGGAGACCTGTATACAGGCTCCCGATTGCGATAATTGCAAGGAATATACAGAGGGCTTTGACGCCGGTTTCGAAGATGCCAAAAAGGAAGATAAGGAGGAAATTGAAAGGCTCTTCGATCAGCTCCGCGCCCTGGAAGTCGAGCGGAATTGTAATAATTGTCAGAATGTCAACAATCTGCAAAGACAAATCGATGACATATCTCATGAGGTAATCAACGTGCCTTCGTGCGACTCCTGCTCCAGAGTCGCCGGTCTTGAAAGAGAACTCCAGGAAGAGCGCGAGACTATCCATGTCTCTGCCGATTGCGAGAGATGCGATACGAAAGCAGAGCTATCCAGAACGCTGCTCAATATCGCTGAGCTGCAAGGTCAGATAGAGGATTTAAAGGCTGCTGCTTCGGTGTCCACAACGGCTCCGGTCAGTTGCGACATGTGCGATAAGGTGAGCGCTCTGACAAATGAGCGTGATACGCTGAGGGAGTCGCTAAAAGAGGCGGAAAAAGCCCTGAATGAAAAAAGGGCTTCAGGAGAAAAGTATGATAGTCTCTTGGCGCAATACAACGCCCTGCAAGCTCGTTTCCGAGAGCATCGCGAGAAATACAAGCTTACAGACCGGGCTTTCCTTTTGTTGATGGCCGTACTTTTTGCGATTTGTCTTGGTCTTACTCTGGTTGCTACTGCCCGCCTGCTCCTTCGGTAATAAAAAAGCCCGGTATCTCTACCGGGCTCTCTCTCTTTTCTTTCCTTCTATCCTCGGACTCCGCTTATCATCGTCGGCCCGCCTCCCGCGCCGGGGAACTGCTTCCCCTGGCCGGGGTTGATCTTCCCGGCTGCTACTGCGTACATCTCTGACAACGAAACCGGGGGCTTAATTGCCCCGTCCTGCTCACACCTTGCTAGGACAGTCAAAAGGCTCATCATATTCGCTGTGTCACGATCTTTCGTGGGGTCAAATTTATACCAAGCCAAGCTCACAGCCGTATCGAATTTATCTGCGCTAGTCATCTCGTACAATTTCCGCATGTGCGCCTCAAGGTCTTTGCGCGTCAACGTGTACGTCATAGTGATATTGTCGGCTTCGATGGTATCATCTCCCGGCGCTGGCTGCGCCTGGGGTGTTAACTTGATCGGCTTCGCGTCGATGATGTCCTTGAGAGAGTCGTCGTTATTCATGTGTTTCCTCCTGTCGAAATTGATATAGGAAGTAATAGCAAGGAGAGGGAAAGGGGGCTCAGAAAGAGAATATCAAGGGATCGAAACGGCGTCGGCGTCCACCGTATATAACGCAAAATGGAAGTTTTCTTTCTTATATGAGAAAGAGCAAGGCAGGCGGGCCGGAAGACCGGGCGCAAGGTCAAGTTAATTGATAAGTGTAATCAGTAGATAGTCTTTACAAACCCCCCCTCTGGAAAAATTTTCCAGAGGGGGGGTTACTCAAGGAATTGACGCTCAACCCCCGGTTTTTGCGTGTCAACTTCTCGACAGGGGGCAAGGCTCTTTTCCGTCATTTTTGCGTTTTCCGGGTTCCTGGGGTACCTCGGCCCGCTGGCCGTCATCCTGGGCGGGCGGCTGGGGATCGTCTCGGCGGCTTGGGCAGGGAGTTGTTGTTGTCCTTAACTACCTTTTTTCTACTATGCCCGTCTTTCAGCATCAGGGAAAAGCACACAGAACAGTACAGAACAAGTACAAGTGTACTCCATCTGTACTGAGAAGTGTACTGCCCAAAAGTACAACAATATCATACCCTTATCTCTCTTTCAGTACAGAAGTACAGTAAAATATAAGAAAAAAAGTGTAGAACCACGCCGCCACCCAGAGCAGGAGAAAACGCCGGAAAAGAGTTTTTTCCGAAAAATAGTGTACTTCTGTACTGCCGTGTACTGAAGGGTACTATTTAGTACGTTCGAACGATCTGTACCGGGTACTGTTGCTGACGTAAGTATGGCTGATATGTGTCGTCCAGGTCTGCCATATTTTACGTTCACTTTGTTCAGGACCAATGTAAATGAGGTACAACCATTTTAAGGTTTCCTGAGTGTACTTGTTCTCCTGGACCTCTTTTAAGAAATCTTCCAAGCGTTGCCATTCAACAAGGCTCCCCGCCGCTTGCTTTGCTTCGGCCAGCGGCGCTAACTCTGACTCCAGCCATTCGACGTTTTTCTCCCTCATGTGAGAGATAAGTTTAATAATTGCGGTCGTTGTTGATTCCTGTATTCTCTTCTTGGCCGCCGATGCTCTCGCGGTCATTGCTGTTGTAATGTCATAGCGGAAACGTGCAACATCGGAGAGAAATTCGTCTACCTCTGGCGGCAAAATCCTCCCTATAAATTCCGACATAGTGACATCGTCGCCGTACTCTCGATTAACTACTTCCGGCAACTTGTATAGCGATGTTTCGAAGACACTGTATCTCCTGTCTGACCATTCAATCTGTAAAGGAATTTCATGGTTAGAAAAAACGACACAGTTGAAGAATTGCGGCTGCTGCACCGCTGCCCGATATTTACCATTGATAATAATTTTGTCATCGGTAACATAAGCTTTCAAGCGCTCATAAACAGTATTACGTTCGTGTAGATCAGCCCGAATTTCGTTGAATGCGACGCAAAGCCGGTTATCCAAGATATCGTTAAAGTCACTTCTCAGTTCTTCATTAGAGACGATCGCGCAATATTTCTCTCCGATAGCCTTTGAGATAACGTGATCGAATAGTACGCCTTTCCCTGCGCCTTGGCTACCCTTCAATACTATGGCTGTCTTGGTTTTGCGGCGAGTGTTGATGATCGTGCTTAACCAATTCACGAAATACATGACTCCCGCCTCATCATCACCGAAGACGTTGCTAAGGAGCAAGCGCACCGATGGGTACTTATCCCAGTCTAATTCGGTTATGCGTTCATCCTTCATGGTTTTGTCGGCAATTTCCATGTATCGAGAAGGTTTAAACATGTTCAGCGTCGGCGCTTCACCTTCACTGCCGTATTCGATCTCCGGCGCTGCCGGATCAAAGACGCGATAGACTTTCATTACGTCGAGCATGAGCGCTTGCGCCTCTTTGCCACTCACTCCAAAAGCATCATAGATAGTTTTTTTAGCCCCGGTTTCCTTCAGGAATATTATTTCGTCCTGGGAGTTGATCAAAAAGTAACTCCCTGCCTTCAAATCGTAATACATACGTACTGCTCCGCAACGTCCGGCGCTGAGTTCAGCGCGTGCGTGTTCTAGGTGCTCGTTTTTCTTTTTCCCTGTCCGCCCTGGCTCCAGAGGTGCCCCCGCCGTCCCTGGAAAAAGAACGTAAGGAAGTTCGGTGGCTACGCTATTATCTTCAGTAGACATGGTTCCGTTTCCATTGCCTCCGGTGCTGGCCGGGGGCGTTTTTTTTGTGGTCATGGATTACCTCCTTGAGGCGTTCTTAGCCCACACGGTAACGGAGATATTACCGGTTACATAAATCTCGCCCTCTTCCTTTTTAAATCTAAAGACCCCGCCGTCAGTTACTTCCACTGACGTAAAATTACCTGCGGGGTAGAATTCGCCGTTGATCTTCGCAGCGATGTTTTCGCCGTTTTTTTCGTTTGCGATTTCTCTGGACATTACTTCACCTCCTGACGCACTGCCATACGTATAACAGTGGCTACGCCGATACCCTGTTGCTCTGCCTTCTGGAGTAGCTTTTTGTAATCATCTGCCGTTACCCGTACAGTCAGTTTGATTGCCTTCTTTTCCATTTGAATCCTCCATTACTTTGGTGTAGACAGTCTTTGACCGTCTCACCTATAAGTAATAGCAATGAGGTCAAAATAATATGCGTATACGGTGGACATTGTCCGGGAAATGAAAAATAAAAAGCCCCGGAACATCACCGGGGCTCTGAGCGAATCTAAGGCGATTTAAAGGGGCTTCTCTAGGGGAACGGTCTCCAGGATGTTTCGGTATTAGCTTTTCCTTCCTGCGCCCTCTGTAGGCTCTTGGCCGGGGGCGCGTCGATGATGTCGGCCATGGAGTCGCTAGTCGGTAGAGCGAGAGGCTTTCGCGGGTACAGCTCTTCGCGCTTCGCGCTGTATGCCTCGTCGAAATTGAGTGCAAGATGTATTCCCCTTGCCTGTTCCTCGGCGCTGTCAGAATCAGAGGGGATGTAGTTTTTTATGTCCCATATCTGCCGCCTAATCTCCGATTCAATAAACATCTGCCCTTTTAAATCCTTGATCTTCTCGACCTTGGTGTCATACTCTTGGAGAGCTAAGAGGGTATTGATTTGTTTCTCTGTGTTGGCGAGAGCGCACCCGATAGCTTTACGCTCTCTTTGATCGATCTCGATATTGATGCCCTGCGCTTGGAGCGCTTCTACCATTCCCACGATTTTTGTATTGGCGTCTTCCCCTGTTGGATCATAATCTGTATGGCTGGCGACCCTGATACTCTCGTAACCTTTAGCCTTCAGGTCGTTGAGAATCCCCTCGACATCCTTGGCATTGTTTGCGCTGTTGAGTGATATCAGATACGTATCGCCGCTGCGGGTATCGGTAAAATACACATCTTCATCGAGTGCGTAGCGCCATGCTCCGGCATTGGCTAAAGACTCTACGATGACGACATTGGCGTGTTTGCTGTCGAGGGTTGGCACTTCATCCCCTTTGAGCTTTGCAATGCTCGCGCCGGTTGGCGGTATGCTTTGATCGAATCCGTACTTATCGAGGCTCTTGAACGCCCAGCCGCCATTGACGTTTTTTATACCAAGGAATAACCGGGGGTCATAGCTGTTACCCTGGTTTTTTATCTCGACAAGTCTGCAGCCCATTTCATTGAGAAGGAAGTTCAGGGCTCCGGCAGGAAGCTTTCGGTCTTCAACGAAATGGTCAAGCGCCTTTCCTCTCGCGTACTCGTCGCCGGAGTCGATCCAGTTATAGGTAAAGGTGTTGCCTCGGCTGGTTGTGCGCTCAATTGGTAAGCCGTCGTCGTTGTATTTGGTATCTTCTTTCTGCGCCCTGTTGTTGGTCGTGGTCGTCGCCTGTGTCTGTTGCTGAGGGCTGTTGATGTAGTTGAGCATATCTTTGACGCTCGCGACAAAGTCTAACTTGGTAAACCCGCTGACGATGGCGATTGCGTCGTAAGTCTTCTGCTGTGAATAGTCGTAGCCTACCCAGTCACCGTTTTTTTTGTGCTGGTAGATACTGAAGGATGGTCGTCGGTCCACGCGGAACGGTGATTGAATCGGTGCCCGTAGTTTAATTTTGATGCCTTTGCTCTCAAGGTAAGCTGGTAAATCGATTGCCCTTGCTTGTGCTTTTTCTTCTTCGGTGAAACGCTTCTTTTCCATAAGTATCCTCCTAAAAGTTGATACATATGAAAATAGCGCCGAGTAGAAAAAATTATGTCTCGATGATGCTATTACAAGAGATATCCATAAGTACCTCCTGTCAAAGCAAAGAGCCCTTTTCCGGCAACGGATCGGGGCTCTTTGTCGTCTTTGGGGCTCTGGGTTCGCTGCTACTTCAGGGCGTCGGCAATCTCCCGTAATTCGCTCTCTTTGATCGAGTGACAACCGTTAGTCTCGATCTCCGCAACCATTCTAACGATCACCTCTGCTGCTTTTTCTTTTGCTTCCTGCCTCGTCATATAATGCCTCCTATGTATTTAATGCCGTTGATCGTACCAAGAAACCTGAGATGGCGTATGTGATCTGTTTCCTTTATTTTTTGCCTTTCGACTGGCATGGTCGATTTGCAGACAGACGAAAAAACGGGGAATGGTTCGAATTGTCTGCAAGCGACGTGAAGGCTTTTAAAAGAAGAAAAGCCTTCATGTAATCACTGTGCTAAATTTGTGATAAATTTGCATGAATATTCGTGCATTTTGATGAATATCGAAAAGATGTAAAAAGCCTGCAAAGCTAGTATTTATGCGGGTTTGTGGGGTTTTTCAAGGTCTTGCGGAGGTAGTTTTAAGCGATTCGTAATCAGCAGGTCGGCGGTTCGAGTCCGCTTCCCGGCTCTTTTCTTTTCAATGGCTTATACTGTGTCAATTTTGCCGCCCTGAAATCGCTCTAAAATTCTGCTTATTTCGAGTAAATCGTGTCTTCCATTGCGAGTAATCTCGCCAACCATTCAGGCCCATTCTGGACTCCGAGTTGGACCGACCTGACTTTCTTATTGAGACAGAAGGTCAATTTCTTGTTTCCTTTAATGTGCAAGCGGAGATGCTGAAAAATATCGAAGCAGAAGAAGTTGAGGCTGAAAAGAAACAAATTACCATAGCTTTTGAGCTGTCGGACACAGCGATTCCTGCCATTAATGCCGATGCAGCCATGATAAATCGTATGATCAGAAACCCTCTCGATAATGCAATAAAATATACTAACTCCGGAGATGCCGTAACCATCAACGTAATCAGCTTCACCCTGCCCAAACGATAAGGTCTCGTTACAGAAAAGTTCACCCACTCCTTCTGCTCTGCCGCAGGGCCTCTCCGATGGCCGGAATGAAATCCTTTTTCCGCGAAAGGATGCCGGGCAAAAAACAGGTATCGCCTTCCACCTTTACATCATAGGCCCGCTCCACAAGCCAAGTATCTCCCTTCAGAAGCACGTGCTCATGCTGCGCATTGAGAGGATTGGTCATGAGCAGTGCCGTGAGATCATACCTGTTCTTCTCGCGCATCCGCTCCAGCTCCTCGAGGAGCTCCACTTCCATAGCCTCGATGTCCTCGCAGTCGAGCACCATCATCTGACTGATCCCGAACTTTTTGTCCTCGATCACGAATTCCTTGAAGTCGGCGGCGATCAGCTCTGCTGCGCTTTTCCCTTCGATATTGATGCTGGCATGGAGAAGTTCTTTGCCATAGTCTTTAATCGAGACCCCCGCCAGCTCGGCAAGCCGTTCGGCAATTCCGCGATCGCGCTCGGTGGTGGTGGACAGAGAGAGCATCAGGGTGTCGGAGAGTATCCCTGAAAGCAGGATCCCTGCGATCTCCGGTGGAATATCGATCTGGTAGAGAAACATGGTACCAGCTACCACGGTGCAGGTGCTCCCCAGCGGATCATTGTAGACGTAGATGGGAGCAACAGTGGAGATGTCGCCGACCCGGTGGTGATCGATGATCTCTATAATTTCCGCTTCCCCGATATGGTCGACTGCCTGCGATATTTCATTATGGTCTACCAGGATGGCCTTTTTCCGGACAGGCTGCACCAGGTCCGTCATCGTGATAAATCCGATCGGACGATCATCGCTGTCCACCACCACTGCAGAGCGGTATTCGGATCCGGGGATGCGTTTGCGAAGATGTGAAAGGTGCGTGTCGAGCCCCGCAGTATTTGGGGTAGAGCACATGACCGCCTCTACAGGCACCGCCATGGTCAGCAGTTGAAACGTAGCAAAGGCCGAGTGAGGAGAGGAAAGCAAGAGGGTCCCGTGCATTTCCGCTGCAGAGATAATATCACTGCTCACCGGCATGTTATCGGTAATTATGAGGGCGGAGCACCCGGCAGCAACAAGGTCGTTCTGGATGTCATGCTGGTCGCCGATAATAACGATATCGCCGGGATGCAGCCTGTTGAGCATCGTCCCTTTCTGCATGGCGGCGATGAGCACCCTGCCGCTCAGATGGTCGATTCTCCTGGCATTGCTGATCACTCTGCAGTTAAGGGTTTTCACCAGAATATCGAGACTGACATGCGCCTTGCTCAGATCAGTAAGCCCAACGCTGTCCATATAATGCTGCGCAATATTCTTCAGTCCTGCAATGCCTGCAAGACGCCCGCTGTCATCCACCACAGGAACCGATCTGATGCCGTGTTTGCGCAACATTAAGGCGAGCGACTGTACTGAATCACGGATATGTATAGAGACAGGCCTGCTCAACTCCAGGTCGTCGATGGTTGGTGCCAGGCTCTCCATCTCAGCGGGAAAGGGAACGCCGAAGCGTTCGAGCACAAATCGAGTCTCCTCATTGAGGCGCCCGGCGCGCATAGGAGTGAAGAGAAAGCGCTTGTCAGTAATGTTCTTGAAGTGCGCATGTCCTATAGCCGAGCAGACGGAATCCGTATCCGGAGTTTTGTGTCCTATAACGTAAACAATCGGTGTCCGTTCGTTCTTCATAATGAATTCCTCCATTGCCGCGCATGCCGCGCAGGAATTAACGACCTCCCACATTTTCTTGAAATTGACCATAGAGCGGCTCTGCATGCACAGATAGTCCCGGCGCACAGGGGTAGCGGGCCGCTTTTCAGTGTGTATGATGTTGTGTGGTGAGAAATTGAAACAACAGGATTGTGGTTAATCTATCGACCATTCTATAAATGATGACACCCATTCCCCGTGCTGTCAAGCTCAGGACTATCTTTGTCACATTGAAGAACACCCGGGCTTACAACCTCTTGAAAGTTTCATTTCGGGTAAAAAGGGATGTGCCCTTGGCAGCGCAATTGATCGTCCTCATTATGATGTGCTGCAGGGCGGCACTATAGTGCTAACTGTACTGTATGGCTATCTTGTAGTCAATCCGTCGGTGACCTGAAGAGTCATTTCCGGCGCAGGTAAGCTCTCCGTTTGCTGATTCCTGGTGGCCTTTCACCATCGTGTAAATGATGGGCTCCAGATTGAAACCGCCGTCAATACATTTGTCTTCCATGCATTCCATATGGAAATAGGCGGCGCTGCCGGGAAAGAAATTCACCGTGCGCTGCATAAATGAAGGGCTGCTCCCTCTTTTATAGTAGTTCATTGCAATGACAATCGATGCGACACCCGGATACCGGGCAGATATCAGACCTGCATCGAGTTTCTGTTGCCTTCTTTCGAGCCGCTCGGCATTCTTCTGCTTACTGATCATGAGGTCCCTCCTTAAGGAACAAAAAGCCCCCTGCACAGGGCAAGGGGCTCTCTTTCAGATGCTTACTGTTTTACGACGTTGATTGCCTTGGGACCTTTGGGGCCTTTTTCGGTATCAAACGTAACGCTGTCTCCCTCGGCAAGGGTTTTGAAGCCATTGCTCTGGATGGACGTGTGGTGGACAAATACATCGGTGCCGTCATTACTGGTGATAAAGCCGAAACCTTTGGAATCATTGAACCACTTTACTGTTCCGTTAGCCATTGTGTTCCTCCTTACTGGTTAGTTGAACTTTCAGAAGGGCACAAATAAAAAAGCCACAAAGCTAAAAGTCTTTGCGGCCGTGAATGGGCTACAAACTCCTGAAACTCTATGTACAGAATAACACATCCACTGATAATTAGCAACGTAATAAATAAATTTTGTCAAGCCAATTTAGAAATGTCCTGTTTTTACGCAGCTGCTTTCTGCAGCCGCTTCCCAGTTTCTGTCGTTTAAACATTTGCCATTTGCCCTTCCTCCAGGGGTGATTCTCTGCGGAGATAGTGGGCGTGCTCTTTCTCACTCTCTGCACGGCCTTGAGTCTCCTCTGCTGCCGCTCCCTTAAATTTGTAAAAGGCAGACTCGACCTATCTGTCAGTACGAATTGCGGTGATGATTAAAGGCTGATCAGGGAATATCCTCGACCTATAGGATGCATTTCTTGAAAGGCGCATTCTTCAGAGCGTTATAAAGCTTCTTAACCGCAGTAACCATATTTTAAGGAAAGCGCCATATACAGGCTGTCGTAAAAACTGAGGCGGTAAGATTCTGCCAAAGTCTACGCATATTCGAGGTATTCATCAGCCTTATATGCCTGAAGCGGAACTCCCTTAAAATCGGTCAGCATTTCTAATGCGGAAACCCGCTCTATCTCTCCTGAGCGCGATTCCTTTAAGAGAATAGTGCCGATTTCGGAGAATATGAGATCAGGAGCTGTTAGCCTATTATTCTTTTCAAGTAGACGTAATGCCGCATCAGCATGGATTTCGGGTACAAGCCATTTAACAGCTACGCTTGCATCTACGACAAACCGATTCAACGGTCCCTATCCTCGCGGATCAATTCTGCGCTATCACTGAATTTCCTGCCGGACAAACGCTTACGCCATTTCTGAGCTCTCGCCTTGAATTCTTCCATTGTCATCTGCTGCGCGGCTTCTTCAGGGATAAGCTTTGCCTCACCCTGCAAAGAGCGATTATGCTGTTTTGAGAGGTCTTTAAGCCTATCGATGGGTTCAGGATCGGCGAGCAAACTCACAGATCGGAGAAATTTACTTTTACATGCCTCTCTACAAGCTCAGGTATCCTTAATGCCCACGCCATCTCTACTACCAACGACAATTCCGCAAATGATGTCACGATGCTTGAATAAGTATCAACTGGTAACTTGAAGGGGAGCAGACCTTGTGGTACACTCATCTTGAGCACCCCCTGGGTAATTGTTCCTAAATCAATTGTGGCTTGCATCAAGCCTTTTCCCCGAGGTGCCCTCTTTTTGCCTACGGATTGAGGTTCTTTCAAAAAGATATTTACATGCTAAGATTAGTAGACAGATACATTTTTCAAAGGAGCTGCAGTATTGCTCATTTTTATTTTACCGTTTTTTTCGTGAATCCACTCAGGAGAATGTACTTGCGTATATGGTAAAACTGCCTGAGCCGAGATATGATGACGCAGTCTCTGTCGAACAAGCCCTGCGCGTTAGAAGGTCAATAAGAGAATATGCGAATGATCCACTGACGCTTGCCGAGATTTCGCAGCTCCTTTGGGCAGCACAGGGCATTACCGATCCCAGAGGGTTGAGAGCATCTCCTTCTGCAGGAGCACTCTATCCCCTTGAAATTTATATTGCAATTGGAAGAGCAACTAACCTTCCCCGCGGGATATACAAATACAGGCCGCAAGGGCACGAAATAATCAAAGTCAAGGATGGGGATAGGCGAGATGCATTATACGCCGCCGCCTTGAGACAATCCTGTGTCAAGAATGCAGCAGCGGTAATCGTCTTTTCTGCAGTTTATGAGCGAACTGAGAGAAAGTACGGAGAGAGAGGTTCACGCTACGTTCATATGGAAGTAGGGCATGCAGCGCAGAATATTTACCTGCAGGCAGTCTCGTTACATCTAGGAACAGTATTTGTCGGGGCTTTTGAAGACAATGAAGTGAAAAAGGTTATGGGCATGCCATATGAGGAGCAGCCTCTGGGGATAATGCCTCTGGGTAGAATAAGGTAAAGAAGACAGGTTGATCCCGTATTCAGAAGGAGAGAAAATCATGGGAGAAGACATAGCATCCATAAGGGACGCGGCGAAAGAGATCGAAAAGCGGATCGAACGCTATATCAAAGAGACTATGGAGGCACTCGGCGCGAAGATGGATTACATGAGGGCGTGCGGATGGCACAATGAAGAGGAACTCCTGAAGGTCATACGCAGCTGCGAAAACATAGAACCGCCACTCCCTGCAGAGTTCAATGCTGGATATATAAAGGGGCTTGAAGAGGCTGCAGGAATAGTGCGCATGACCACTGAGCCCGAAGCGGCGGGAAAGAGTGCCTTGTGGATTGAAGAGCATAAGTGCGAGTTCCTGGAGGAAGCGGAAACAAGTGAAGAAGCGCTTAAAAGCGCTGCAGCAGACACCTTCGCAAGAGAACCGTTTTACAGTGCAGGATATGTGTGTGCTCTCAGGAGAGCAGCTAAAATCGCATCGTCTCTTTTTTGACGGAGGCTGTTTATCTAATTGCCCTGTTGAGTGAGGCTGTGCATGCTGCTCCGGAAGTGATACAATTTGATTGATGATAAAGGGGATGGGTATAGGTGATGACGGGCAGACCCAACAGAGCCTCCGGGACCTTGCATCACGGTGGCTCGAACCATTCCGGGTACCGAAGAGATTCAGGATTATTACGGACACGAGCAACTTCATCAGGGTCGATTATGACGATGTCGTGATCCTTGATAACCGACCGTTCCTCATACGGCATAACCAGAAGGAGGGGCGTTTCGGCCTGGACGATGAGCCGAAATTCTGGGTGAAGAGCGCCATTGATCTCTGCGACGGATCAAAGAAGATCATCAAGCTCGTCTTCCATGAGCGGTTCCAGGCCCGCATAGGGGATCTCCTCTTTGATTGTGCACGCAGTCCCGTGAAAGAGGCCCGCATTCTCAACCTGGTCCGTGAGCATGACCATTTCATGCACGGGTACTCGGTGCAGGACACCGCCTCCAATATTGTGCGGGTCATCGATTTCATCTCCGGCCAAACGATGACTGACTATGCCTCTGCCGAGGGGGTACAACATGAGGAGTACTTCACGACCTCTTTCCCGGTTATCCTGAACGAATATATCGAGGCGGTGCGGGCCATTCTCTTCCTCCACCGGCACAATGAAATCCACGGGGATATCAGGCGCGACCATCTCCTTCGTGACACGACGGCAAAGAGGCTCCGGTGGATCGATTTCGACTTCGCCCACGGCCCTAACGAAAACAAGTTCATCCATGACATCTTCGGCCTCGGGAACATCCTCATGTACATCACCGGTGGTCGTGACATCACGACACAGGTGCTCCGGGACGAGATGCCCCATCTGCGTTCGACGATTACAGAGGACGATTGCAATATCATCTTCCGCAATCGGGTCGCGAATCTCGGGAAGGTCTTTCCCTATATTCCCGAAGCGCTCAACCGGATTTTCCTCCACTTTTCGAGGGGAGCAAGGGTCTACTATGACGACACTGAACAGTTTCTTGACGATCTCATCCGTGCGGCCGATGCCGTGCACGGAGCCTGAGCGGTGCTGCTGGGGAGGGAACCATGGAACATCATGGAGGCGTACCGAAGATGAAGGACAAGCATATTATGATCGCAGTCGACGAGTCGGAAAATGCAAAGGCCGCGCTCCTCTTTGTAGCGGGATTTATCGGGGGCTTTCACGGTTTTTCTGCGACGATACTCAACGTCATAGCCGTGCCGGACAGGGACATGTTTGCCTCGGACGACGAGAGAGAAAAATGGATAGAAGACAGAAGGGAGTCCATGTCAGCCATGCTGGAACGCTACCGTGATATCCTCATACAGTCGGGGTTTCCCAAGACAAAGGTCAGGACCGAGCTCGTTATCAGCGACGGCAGGCCGGTCTCTTCCGTCATCCTGGAGAAACAGAAAGAGGTCTGTTCCTGCGCACTCGTCGTCGGGAGAAGGGGAATATCCAAATCCGAAGAGTTCCTCTTCGGCAGTGTTTCGAACGCCCTCGTCCACAACGCGAGCAACTGCTCGGTCTGGGTCATCGAGCCGACCTGTGGGGTTACGTAAAGAGGGCTGTCTTGCTTCAGGATATGTGATCGCGGCGGTCCCGTCGCAGAGCTGCCCGCGGGAATATATTCGATATGGTCAAGATTGTCCCCGCTTATTGATATTCTCGTTTTATACTGTCCAGCAGATTGCCGATTTGTGCCGATACCGCTTCCATCTCCTTATAAATCTGTTCGGCCTTCTTCTGATCACCTGAATTATGTGCTGCTACCGCTTCTTTTGCTAAACTGTGGATTCTCTCATGGGGCCCGGCGATTGTCTTATAACTGGGAAGGTCCCCGCACAAGTGTTTTCCTTCGCTGTCGTACCATTTCCCGAATCTGCAGGTACGATGATCGGTCAGCTGCGTGGGGTCAAGCCTGACATCCCCTTTGAGGCATGAAGAGATTCTCCCTACAAACACCCTATGATCGGTTTTTGCCAGATCGACTATCATAAGCTCATTGCCTTTTGTCTTAAACCCGGCAGTCGAGTTTCTCAGCTCCTCCGCTATGCCGGTCAGCGTGTTGACCTCGTGCATTACGTCTCCTGACATCTTTTCCATGTCCCGTGCAATAGCCGACGTCTTTTCAATATTTTTTGCCACTTCTTCCGAAGCCGCAGATTGCTCGTCAACAGCGGTCGCTATCTGGGTTATCTGATCCCTGACCCTCTGCACTGCTTCGACAATGTCGTGGAGGGAGCTCCCCACGTTTCTGATATATTCAGTCGCTTTGGTCACCTCTCCCGATGCATCATCCATTGAAACTTTTGTCTGCTCTGATTCGGCCTGTACTGCTTTTATCTTGTCCGATATCTCGGTCGTAGCCTTGATGGTCCTTTCTGCAAGCTTTCTGACCTCATCGGCAACAACGGCAAACCCTCTTCCTTGCTCTCCTGCCCGTGCTGCTTCAATCGCGGCATTCAGGGCAAGCAGGTTCGTCTGATCGGCTATATCGGTAATAACGGTGACGATATCGCCGATCTCCCCGGTGCGGCTGTTCAGCTTGTCCACCATCGAGGCGAGCTCTACAGTGGCGGTATACACCTTGTTCACGGTCTCGATTGCGTTGTTTGCCACTTCCTGTCCTTTTTCGGCGACATCCTTTGCATGGGAGGACGAATCTGAGGCGATCGAGGCATTCTTTGCAATGTCCGTTATGGTCTGGCTCATTTCTTCCGCTGCAGTGGCGATCTGGGCCGCCTGTCCGGACTGGTCTTTTGCTCCATCCGAGGTCTTTTCAGCCTGCACTCTCAAGATATCCACCGTTTGCACAACATTGTTGGACGACGTAAGTATGCCGTTTATCATGGTATTGAAGGACTGAATCATTTTATTCATGCTCTGCGAGAGGTCGCCTATTTCATCCTTGCCGGTATAATCCATTGCCACTTTGAGATTTCCATTTGCAATCTGCTCGACTTTTTCCTTGAATTGTGATAACGGCTTTACGATCTTTTTCCGGCTCCTGATCCAGATATACCCAAGGATAATGATATTAAGAATAAAGAGAACCATCTGCACGGTCTTCTGTGCGGTAACTTTGCCTTTCGAAAACTTCTCGGCTGCCGACACTGCTTTATTGGTTACTTCGAAATACTCCTCGCTCTCTTTAAGAAGGCTGTCCTGTTGGGCTTTGTCCTGCCTTGCTTTAGCGATGGTCTGTTTGAGCCCCTCCCATGACTTTTTGACCTCCTGCATGCGGTCGACAAATTCCCGGTCCGTAGCCTTTGGCAGCTGCAGTTCGGCATCGCCGTTGGTAAGGCCGTTGATTATCTTATCCAGTTTGGCGATGAGATCGTCGGCCTGGCGGCCTCCTATCTCCAGCTTCACGAGCCTTTGAGTGCCTCCCCTGACAATGCCGGCATAATTGACTACCCGGCCGTCGTCGGTCATTGTATTGAGCTGCAGATATACCGATACTACGCTGACAAGAGAGAAGCTCAACAGCGCGATGATGACAATCTTGAGGCTGGTGCTGATTTTCATGGGTGACCCCTCCGTAGTAATAAGTAGTGTGCTTCAGCCCCCCTAAGACCTTTATATCGGGTGTTATCGGGAAAAGTTAAGAGATCAGATATTTTCAGTTATGATGTTTTTTATTGACCTCGTTGCTAAACATTGTGCCTACACGGTCCGGTGTCAGACACGGAATATTAATGATGAGCGGCCACTGATGCCAGCTCTTTGGCAAACTCTTTTGTCTTGATAAAAAGGTCCCGGAAGAAAGATATATAGCCCTTTGCCGTTCTGATGCTATACGTGCATTCCGAGGTAAAGCACGAGTGGCCGGTGGTGACATTCAGAAAGTGCCTCCGGATCGGTATCAGGCCGTCGAGCTCTTCACGGGCAGGCTCGTTTGAGTATTGAATAGCTTCACGTATTGTTATAGGGATATCGTATTCATTGGCGATCTCGAGCGCGATATGCCCGATCGGTGAGCTGATGTTTTTTACATTGAAAAGTATCTCGGTGCCTACAACGGTGCCGGTGGTGGTGAAGTTCTCCGTATAGAATAACGCAAGGAACGGACCTTCTATAATGTCCGGCATCTCTTCGGTCTTCCAAAGGGCGATGATGTTCGCTTCAAAAGGGCTCCTGACCCTGTCGTTGCTTTCAAAGACAACGACTTTCAATTCCGACAACGCTTTTTTCAGCACATTTGGTGACAGTCGGGGATGCTTCCATCGAGTGTTATTGCTCAAAATCCCGTCTTCAAATAGATCCATCGTGCGATTATCCTCTCATTCGGTGTGGTGATCAGCGTGGTTTTATTCGTTATCGGGGGGAGTCTGGAGGACTTAAGATTCAGGAGTGAAAAAAATTATTGGTATAGAAAAAAGCATTTAAATCAGCCGGAACCGGCAGGAGCGCACGCGGGGCGACTATGCACGGCAGGAATGCCCGGATTCTGAAAAATATGAATGAGCCGCTATTTTCTGTCTGGGCTGCTAAAGGAAACAATCCCGAGTCCCGATATATAGGGTGTCATCCTTTGGATGTGCGGCAACGACGGTTGTGGTTCTGGAGGGCGGACATGCTTGCGGCAGCTGAAATCAAGGAAGAGAAACGCATAGTGAGGCGTGCCACGCCGCCACGCAGCGCCGCACGAACACCGAAAAAACCGCGCACACTCTTCCCCGGCGCTTCGCAGGGCTCCAGAGTGCTGCTCAGCCGTCTTGCTGAGGCAATAGTGCTCCAGTCCATTGAAGACCTTTGGAACGATTCTCTGAAAGGAGAGAGCCTCAGCTTTTTCAGTGACGGACGGTTTGCTTCCTGTGCAAAAGCTGCCGGCATGAGCAGTGCGGAGCAGTGCAAACTGCTCGGCATTATCGCCGGGGCAGGGCGCTTTACGGAATAACGCTTTCGTCTTTTTTTCTGATTCATCCTCCTCCATCCTTTGGGGCATTGGTGAAGGGCACACCAATGCCTTTCTCTTTTTCAGATGATGATCGGACGTCCGACGCCCAGAGGAAGGCGACCCTTAATGCGCATAAAAAGAGCCCTACTGGACAGGTAGGGCTTACCGGTGGGTGGGTCAGGGTATTGGTTTCGGGTGGTACGGAAATCTGTGTGTCCTCTATTGAACAGCTGTGCTTTGAGAGATGGCTCTCCCGCCCACTGCGTTATCTGGCAGTTGGGCTCATAGGGGGAGCGATGCCGAAAAACCGGTGCACCTGGGTATCGAAATCACTGCTGGCCAGCTGCTGCGCCATATTGTCTTCGGTGACGCTCGGCGATTGCGCAAGCCTGCTCTTGTCGATATTCAGCGTGTACTTGTCCTGCATCTTCTTGATGGCGCTGACCGGGACAGGATGCAGCTTGTTGTCCATCTCAACCAGGGCATAGGCACTGCCGGTCGTGGTATTGAGGGCGACACTCTTTACTTTCCCGATCTCGTTGCCGGCAGCATCCTGGATTTTCTTGCCCTTGAGATCGTCTGCCTTGATAATGTTAGCAGCCCCTGCCTGCGCTCCTCTGGTTGCGTCCATCTGGCTGGTTTGTGCCTGATCCCCTCTCGCGGCCCCCGACTGGTCGGCCGTTCCGCTATAATCGGCAGCGAAAGCGACCGAAGCAAACATGAGGCATACTGCAAATAGTACCGCTAGAACGCTTCTTTTCATCAGAACCTCCTTTTTTCCCTGGACCACCCACGCCGGTAACTTTGTTTTCTAATGTGAAATGAATTCTGAGTGCATTTTCCGGAATGAACGTCAGATGGTTGACTGCCGGTTAGCTGCTGAACAGACCCTGAAACATCCTTCTCTTTAAAGATTAGCAGTATGTGTTCTCATTTGCAATGAGGAATACTATACGGGCCAAAGAACTCACAAAAGAGCAGATGGGGGTCGTGTCCGGCAAGCCGCCTCCTACGGAACCGGCTTTGCTCATACCTGGCAAAGAATGGATTCAATAATCGTATCATTGCGCTGGTACCGGCGACGCGTCGAGAAGGTCGTTTCTATCATATGGAGAGAGGATATCTCTCTGACCTTTAACAGCTTCCATCCGACCTCCTCACCGCTCTCGCTGCCGCCGTACACCTGATAACAGCGCACTACCTCATCCCCATGGTGGTCCTTGCCGTAGACATGCGGTTCTACAATACGAGGGTAGCCGTGATAGTGAAGCTCCAAAAGCCTGCGCTCTCCGATGGCCCGGCAAATGATTTGATTCATAGGTACTAGGCTCCTGATTTCTGAAAGCTAAGCACGCGGGGGTCGATGACCTCGCCGGTGCGTTGTCCCTCGACGCTGCCGACATACGCCTCTGCCACCATGACCGCTGGCATCCCAGCAGCGGTATCCCTGCCCATAGCCTCAAGCGTCTCTCTGACCCATGGCGGACTTACCACATTGATGCGAATGCCACGCGGCATTTCCAAAGCGGCTGCACGGACAAAGCCTTCCAGACCTGCGTTGACCAGACTGACTGCAGCGCTTCCCGGCATGGGTTCATGTGCAAGCACGCCGCTGGTGAGCGTGAATGAACCATTGTCGCTGATGTAGCGCATTCCCAACCGTACCAGATTGACCTGGCCCATCAGCTTGTTTGATATGCTGAAGTGGAAATCTTCATCGGTGAGCAGATCGAGCGGAGCCAGCCTGGCCTGTCCTGCTGCGCAGACGACGGCATCGAACGGGGCGATCGTTTCATAGAGCCGTTGTAGCGAAGCCGGTGAAGCCATATCAACCTGGTACTCGCCTTGTGTGCGGGCGACGCGCACAACCGTATGATGGTCCGAGAGCGCCTCGGTGACCGCTCTGCCTATAGTCCCGGTTGCGCCGATGATTACTATTTTCATGCCAGATCTCCTCCGCAGTTTCTCTCTCTCCTGTTTACCAGGACATATTTGTACCGCCGTCAGAGCCGGTTACCAGTGCCATTCGCACCGATGTTTTGCCCTTTTCATGTTCAGAACTGCCTTTTAATCAAATTATAGGTAAGAAAGCCGCGAGGTTCAACTTCATCAGGGGACGTAACGTAGGGCAGAAAAACAAGCGGGCCTGCGATTCTTAAGAATCCCAGGCCCTTTGGTTAAGTTCCGCAACCGAGGGTATGCCCTCTGAGCATTAGAGTAATGCATCTCCGTGCAGAAAATCAATAGAGCTCATGGCAAATGTCAAGCCAATTTAGAAATGTCCTGTTTTTACCAAAATAGAAATGTCCGGTTTATGCCGCCGCCGTCTGCGGGGCTTTTCGCTTGTCGCGGTTGATGTTGAACTTCCGCCAAGGATGATCCTTAGG
>JBFMCP010000005.1:0-111925 GCA_040754455.1 Nitrospirota bacterium | reverse complement strand
AAGGATCATCCTTGGCGGAAGTTCAACATCAACCGCGACAAGCGAAAAGCCCCGCAGACGGCGGCGGCATAAACCGGACATTTCTATTTTGGTAAAAACAGGACATTTCTAAATTGGCTTGACAGAAAGGTTGAGGCGTATTGCATCATCGGTAGTGAATAGTGTATGTTAACCGGAACGGTGTGCTGAGATTGCCGGTGCAAAAACTACGATGAAAATACCATTTTCCCAGAAGCTCGCGACACGTCTGTCCATTATCCCGCTTCTGATTATTTTTCTTCTCCTCATCGCCTGCGGTGCCGGGTTTTACTATCTCGCTCCCCACTACCTTTTCAGAGATGCGCACCGTCTGTACCTCATCAGTGCCGCAGCAGGGAAAAAACAGACGATTGATATGTGGTTCGAGCAGAGCAAGCGGCAGATCGATTACCTTTCGCGCAGTACTGATCTCAGGGCCGGTGCAGCGATCATGACCGGCGCCGTGCAGGGAAGAAATGTTCCCGATCATATGAAGAAGAATATTTCCGTCAAGACCTCCCGCATACTCGAGGAGATGGTGCCGTCCTCAAATTTCAGAATGTTTGCCCTCCTTTCGATGAGCGGCAAAGTCATGGCGAGCAGCCAGCAGGAGCTGCTGGGGGGGGACTGGTCGGACCGCGACTTTTTTGAACACCGAGTGACCGCCGAGCTGAAGTCCCCGGCGGTCGCTGGCTTTCATAGCTATGGAAATCCCGACGGCGGCCTCGTCTTTCTCGCACCGGTCAACGATGAGAAAGGAAGGACCGTGGCACTGCTCTACGCCGTTTCGGGCCTGGATAAGCTGAGCGGGCTCTTACAGAGCGAGCACAAACTTTACAAGACCGAAAAAACCGAGCTGATCGACAGCGAGGGCACGCTTATTCTCACCGCACACGGGATCCCCGATAAACGGTTGCGTTACAACCTGTCAAGAGAAACCAGCCACGAGCAGCAGGTGCGGGCAAAAGATCGGTTTTTCTATTATGTCACCAGCCTTGAGCATGCACCCTTCCGGCTCATCAGCACGGTCGTGAGGGATGAGGTCATGCAGCCGATTACCACTTTACTCATCATCTGTGCGGCAGTCGCGGGCGTGGTTCTGGTGAGCATGATCGTGCTGGGCGCCTATATCGCCCCCCGGCGTATTACAAGGCCTGTGGGAAAGCTCGTCAGTGCCGCGAGGTCCGTTGCTGCGGGCAGCAGTGATATCGACCTCGGAAGGGGGTTTACGGGGGAATTACTCGAGCTCAAGAAGGCTTTTGAAGCTATGATCGAAGCCCTCGGGGAACAGAGGTCAGGGAGGAGGATCGGGTCGTATGGACGTGCAGGGATGGATGCAGGGCTTTATGCCGGGGTCTCCCATGAAGTGACGGCGACGCTGAACCATATAAGTGCTTGTGCCGAGGCGATGCTCAGGGGCGAGCCGAACGGCACCGAAGTGTCCCGGAGAGTGTTGCAGAACATTTTGGAGTCGGCACAAGACCTCCAGCTGCTCATGGAGAGCGTGTTCGATATATCGAAGCTGGAGAGCGGCGAGCGTGTGGCAACACCGATGGAGTTCAATCTCTGCGATTTACTCAAAGAGGTCGAAGAGTATGGAAGGAAGAGGCTCGGTACAAAAGAAATAACGCTGCTTTTCGATTGCAGCGATGGCTTCGCAGCCAGGCCGGTCTATGCCGACCGGCAACGGCTGAAGCAGATACTGGAGAGCCTTGTGGGTAATGCACTGAAGACAACACACATTGGGACTATTACGCTGCTCTCAACAGAATCCGTGAAGGACGGCATTGAATCCATTGAAATTTCTGTTGCCGATACCGGTGCGGGAATAGAGGAGGAGCGTCTTGAGAGGCTGTTCGAGGACATCTCTTCACTCTCCCTGTCGCTGCGTCTGGCGATTGCAAAGAAACTCGTTGATATCCTTGGAGGTACCATTACTGCCGAAAGCGAGGCCGGCAAAGGATCGGTGTTTACCGTTACTATTCCGACCAAGACGAGGGTCTATTAGCATCTCGCGATCCCTTTTGGTTGAAGAATATGGTGGTTTTTGGTAATATGTTAACTTGGCTTAGAACTACGTCCTTCATAAAAAATTCATCAATCCTCATATATGCTAGGGGTAAAGAACAAAGGGGGAACGGATCGTGAGTAATGAGCAAAAATCACCGTCTATCGTTGACAGGATATGGAATCTCTTTTCCTCCATAACTCTTGCCGTTGTCGTATTCACCATTATCTCTCTGACCTCGATCGTCGGTACTATCATCGAGCAGCAGGCCCCCCCCGAGCGCAACATAAAACTCCTGACGAAGTTCTTCGGGGACGCTGCTCCTACGGTATATAGAATTCTCGAGACGCTCAACTTCACCGATATGTTCCACTCATGGTGGTTCATTACCCTGCTTTTTATTTTCACCGCCAACCTCATTATATGCTCGCTGGACCGGTTGCCCAAGATCCTGAAGCTCGTCAAAGAGCCTGTCAAGCCCCTTACCCCCGACCAGTTCGGCGTTATGCCGATAAAGAAGGAGACGACAGTCAAGGGAAAACCCGATGCGGCAAGGGCCTCTGTAGAGGCTGCTTTGAAAAAGATGGGATTCAAGCCGGGGGTGGCTCAGGATGAGGGCGGCACACAGCTCTACGCGGAAAAGGGCAGGTACAGCAGGCTCGGCGTCTACGTGACGCACCTGAGTATCCTCTTTATCCTGGCGGGAGCTGTTATAGGTATCTTCTTCGGCTTCAATGCAACGCTCAACCTGCTGGAAGGCACCTCGTCTTCCGTTGTTTATAAAGGAGCCCCTGATAAAACAGTGCCACTTGGTTTTGAGGTCCGCTGCGATGATTTCAATGTATCTTTCTACGAGAACTCCGATACGCCGAAGGCTTTCAACAGCTGGCTCACGATCATCGAGAACGGAAGAGAAGTGATGAGGAAACAGATCGACGTCAATAATCCTCTGCGGTATAAAGGGATTACCTTCTACCAATCGAGCTATGGATTCTCGCCGAGCAGGGATAATCTCTTTGTCTTCTCACTCGTCTCCAACGCAGGCACGAGGGAGGATGTCAGATTGAGATTCGGCGAGTCGTTCACTATCCCCGGAACCAATGTAACGGGGAGGGTCGTCGATTTCAGTCCCGCCCTCGGGCAGGACCCTTCCGGAAGGCTGTTTACCTATGCGGAGATGATGAACAATCCGGCGGTTTTTGTAGAATTCTCCGAAAATGGAAAGGTCAAATACAATCAATGGATATTGTCGAGATACGCGCAGACCTGGAAAGTGCCTGACGGTGTTATCGAATTCAAGGACCTCTGGGGTTCCCAGTACACGGGATTGCAGGTGCGGAAAGACCCCGGTGTCTGGATTGTGTATCTCGGCTGCCTTATTATGGCCATCGGTCTCTACGCCGCGTTTTTTATGAGCCATGCCCGCATATGGGTCAGGCTGAAAGAGGATAAAGGCGCTACAAAGGTCTCCTTTGCCGCATCGGTAAATAAGAACAAGCTGGCATTCGAGCAGAAGATCGATAAAGCAATCAAGAGTCTCTAGTCCTTTTAAGGAGGGTTTACATGGATAGTTCCCAATTTTTCGGCATAGCGAGCATTGCTTACATCCTCGCAATGGTTGCCTATATAGCATATCTTGCCTTCAGGAATTCGACGATAGGAGTGATCGCCACAACGATCACGGTCGCAGGCCTGGTCTCTCACACCATAGCGTTTGTTCTGAGGACGGGTGAATTCCTCAATGTCGGCCAGATGGGCCTTATGAGGGCGATTCCGCTCACCAACCTGTACGAATCGCTGATATTCTTTGTCTGGTGTCTGATCCTTGGCTATCTTATCATCGAATGGAAATACAAGAACCGCTCCTTCGGCGCCTTCATTACCCCTATTGCGGGAATGGCACTTGCCTTTATCGACATTTCTGGAATGGATAAGAGCATTCATCCCCTTATCCCGGCGCTCCAGAGCAACTGGCTGCTGGCCCATGTGACCATGAGCTTTATCTCGTATGCGACCTTTGCCCTTTCCTTTGCTACGGCAATAATGTATCTGGCGGTGACTACGGACAACAAAAAGAGCGGGGCATACCTCTTCTGGACCGTTACCCTGGGAGTATTTCTGTCTGTTCTTATCGCGATGGGCATCGACTTCCTTGTCTTCAGAGTCGCAGGGAACCCCGAGGCATTTATCAAGAGCAATCTTTTCAAGGCGACCTTCAGGAATGCTTCGGGCGCTGTTGCAGTTGTCAGCTATATTGCGGCGGCTGCGTTTATATTTCTGATCTGGAAATTCGGCCATGTCGTTAAGAAGATCATCTCCTCGTTTTCAATCTCTCCGGATATGCTCGACGATCTCACCTACAAGAACATCGCCATCGGTTTCCCTATTTTCACCCTCGGCGGCCTCATCTTCGGCGCAATCTGGGCCGACCAGGCCTGGGGCAAGTACTGGAGCTGGGACCCTAAAGAGACATGGTCGTTGATCACCTGGTTCGTTTATGCATTCTATGTTCATGCCCGTTTCATGCGGGGCTGGAGAGGGAACAAGATAGCGATCGTCGCTGTTATCGGGTTCGTCAGCACGGTATTTACCTATCTCGGCGTCAACCTCCTGCTGAGTGGCTTGCATTCCTACGGAGGACAATAAAAATTTAAAATTCAGAGAGCACAATGTAAAGTTGCGGAATTCCTCAATTTTGCATTTTGCTTTTTGATTTTTGCTCTTCTATGTATATTCTCGGCATCGATACTTCCTGTGACGATACCTCTGCATCCGTTGTGGTCGATGGGCAGAAGATCCTTTCCAATGTCGTCTCTTCACAGACGGAGATCCATAAGAAGTACGGCGGCATCGTGCCTGAACTGGCATCGCGTCGGCACATTGAGATGATATGGCCGGTTACCGATGAGGCCCTAAAGAGTGCGGGACTGCCTCTCGATGCCATGAACGCCATTGCCGTATGCTACGGCCCCGGGCTGATCGGCTCTCTGCTGGTGGGAGGCGGCTTCGCAAAAGCGGTGGGGTATGCCAAGGGCATTCCGCTGGTTGCGGTCAACCATCTCGAGGGCCACATCTTTTCGGTCTTTCTCGAAGAGCAGAGGCCGGAATTCCCCTTTCTCTCCCTCATCGCCTCGGGCGGTCATACGAGTCTCTATATCGTAGAGGGGTTCGGACAGTACATTGAGCTTGGACGGACGAGGGACGATGCTGCGGGAGAGGCGTTTGACAAGGTGGCGAAGCTGTTGGGGCTCGGCTATCCCGGAGGGCCGATCATCGACAAGTTGGCAAAAGAGGGATATTCTAAAGCCTACGATTTCCCCCGTGCCTATGTCCCCGAATCCTTCGATTTCAGCTTCAGCGGCCTTAAAACAGCGGTGAAGCTCGAATTTGAAAAAGACCCTTCGCGTGCTGCCGATCGTTCCTTTTTAGTTGATGTCGCTGCCGCTTTCCAATCGGCAGTTATTGATGTGCTGGTCCGAAAGGTGGAATGGGCGATCGTCAAAAAAGGTATCAGGAGGATAACGCTTTCAGGAGGCGTTTCTGCCAACAGCGCCCTGAGGAGGCGCATGCAGGAAATGGCAGAAGAAAGAGGGGTGGAATTGTTTCTTCCCTCGCTCTCTCTTTGTACTGATAATGCTGCAATGATTGCTGCCGCAGGATATCACCATTTCATTAAAGGCGACATTGCCGGACTGGATCTGAATCCAAAGGCGTATTTGCCGCTTTAGGCGTTAAGCATTTAACGTGAAGCAATTGTTTTTATACCCTACTTACTCTTATTCTATGGAGCATTTATGATCATCGGCATCATTTCTGATACCCATGACCATCTTGATAATCTCAGAAAGGTCCTGGAGATTTTCAAGGCACGGAATGTCGAGCACATCATTCATGCCGGAGATTTCACTTCTCCCTTTACCAGGCGCGTGTTGAAGCACTTTCCCGGAGGATTTACCGGCATCTTCGGCAATAACGACGGAGAGCGTGTACTTTTAAGCAAGCTTTATGAAGGCAGGATCTATACGCAGCCGTATATCTTTGCGCTCGATAACCGAAAGATTGTGGTCGTGCATGAGCCTGAGGTAGTCGACGCCCTTGCCGACAGCGGCCATTTCGATCTTGTTGTCTATGGACATACCCATGAGCCGGTGATGAAGAAAGTCAAAACTACCCTCGTCGTAAATCCCGGTGAAGTCTGCGGATGGCTCTATGGAAAGCCGACGGTCGCGATCGTTGATCTCGATCGCATGGAAGGGGAGATAATAAACATTAAGTAGGAACTGGGAAGTAAGAAATAAAAGAAAGAGTTAAATTTAATCTTTTGTTTAGCTTTCACTTTCTACTTATACTTATATAGTTACTCCGTCGATCCTCGTCAATCCCGCATCAAGGGCCATCTGTATCGCTTCATCATACTCCTTTTTTGTAATTCTCCTGTCCAGGGGGGGATAATCACGCGCTTTGTAGTAGGGGAAGTACTGATCCATGATGTTGATGTAGGTGTTTTTTGAAATCTCTTCGGCAATGAACCGAACCACTTCCTTGGTCCCTGCGATGCCGTCGGGAAGAACGAGATGGCGGACGAGGAGCCCCCTGAGGGCGATTCCTCGCTCATCGATCACGAGATCGCCGACCTGACGGTGCATTTCCTTGATCGCGGCTTTTGCAACTTGTGGATAATCCTTTGCTTTTGAATATTTGAGTGCTGCTGCAGGATCGGCATACTTGAAGTCCGGCATATAGATGTCGATGATGCCGTCCAGGATGCTCAATGATTCGAGAGGTTCATAGCCGCCGCAATTGTAGACCACCGGCACGGTGAGCCCTGTGTCGACGGCGATGGCGAGGGAGCGCAGGATCAACGGCATCTGGTGGGTCGGCGTCACCAGATTGATATTATGACAGCCTGCCTTTTGCAGCTCGATCATAATACCGGCGAGACGTTCAAAGGGCATCTCGCTGCCCTCGCAGGACTGACTTATATCCCAGTTCTGGCAGAAGATACACCCTAAGTTGCAGTTGCTGAAAAAAATGGTGCCGGAGCCGAATCTTCCGACAATGGGGCGCTCCTCTCCGAAATGTGCCCCCCAGCTTGCAACGAGCGGCCTGTCTCCTGTCCTGCAGAAGCCGACCTCTCCCGAGGTCCTATCAATGCCGCACGCTCTGGGGCAGAGCGTGCATCTTTTCAGGAGGCCTTCTGCGGAGTTCACCCGCTGCCACAACTCGGCGCGGGAAAGCTTCAAATAAGCGGCGGTAAACTGCATTTTTAATTATACCCTCGGAAAACAGTCTGCACAATGCTGAGAGAGTCGGCATTGTACGGGATTAAAGGCGGGAGAAAAAACGCCGAAATAAAGCTAAGGAGAGGAGTGCCTTTCCTAATGGTCCTGTGAGGGAGGTAGTTCTTGCCGAAGATCGCTGTCGAAAAACTGAAACCAGGAATGAAGCTCGCAAAACCGGTTGTTAACGAGAGCGGCATGATCCTGCTGGGGGAGGGCACGGAATTGACCGAGGCCCGCATCGACCGGCTCAATGCCATGAACATACAAAGTGTTGATATCGAAGGAGCGGCAAAGCCTCAAAAGACGAAGGAAGAGATGCTGGCCGATATCGCGCAGCGCTTTTCAAAGACAGAGCATGAGCCTCATATGGGAGTACTGAAACGGCTCTTTCTGGAGCATATAGAGGAGATGAATGCCTAGTATGGATGTGCAGGCCTTACGCAGCCAGATCGAGAAGATCGATGCCCTTCCCACCATTCCGACCGTATTAAGAAAACTGCTGGCGATCATTGATAAGCCCAGGATATCGATCAATGATATCGGCGTCTTCATAGCGAACGATCCCGTCCTTACCTCTCGCGTACTCAAGATCGTCAATTCGCCGATCTACGGCTTTCCCGGCAGGATCGCCTCGGTCAACCAGGCATTGATCCTGCTCGGATTGAACGTCGTCCGGGGGATGCTCCTCGGCGTTTCGGTCTTCGAGGCGATGCAGAAGACCATGGTCGGTCTCTGGGAGCATTCGCTCGGCTGTGCCATTACCTCCCGCATCATTGCGAAAAAGAAGGGGCTGAAGGAGCCCGAGGAGCTCTCAGTCGCCGGGTTGCTCCATGACATCGGCAAGGTGGTGCTCGGGCTCAAGTTCCCCGATGAATACAAACAGGTGATGGAGACAGCCGAGAAATCAGAGGTCTTCATCTTTGAAGCGGAAAGGGACTACTTCAAGATCAACCATGCCGATGCAGGAGCATGGGTTGCGCAGAAATGGAACTTTCCGAAAAGTCTCGTCGAAATTATCGAGTATCACCACAAGCCGCACCTCTCCAAGGCCTTTCCCCTCGAAACCGCTATCGTACATGTGGCGGATATTCTTACACGGGCAAAGGGATTCGGTTTCGCCGGCGACCACTTTGTACCTGCTGTGAACCCCGCGGCATGGGAGACGCTGAAGCTCTCCGAGGGCGCTACGAAGGACATCCTGGCCGAAATGGAGGAAACGCTGGGGCAGGCAGAGGATTTCCTTCTCTCCGGTGACTAAGTGAAGACCGTCGTCCTCGTCACCAGAGATCCGGTTCTGACCACTATCCTCGAGCGGCTGCTCAAGGATACGTACCATACGGTCACCTTTACCAATCTCGGATCCTCTCTCGATTATATCTACAACACCATTCCTGACGTGGTAGTCATCGAGGTGCATTCCAATGACCGGGCGAGCATGACGATCCTGAGCGAATTAAAAGGCGACCCCATCCTCGGCCCGCTTTCGGTCATAGCCCTGTTTGACGATACGGCGGTCATCCCGGGCTGGGATGTGTTTCCTGTCGATGACTATATGAGAAGATTTATTGTTGAAGCGGAACTACTGTCAAGAGTGGAGCTCTGCATACAGCGCGCGGAGCGGATGGTCGAGGTGAACCCCTTGACGAGGCTCCCCGGCAATATCGGCATCATCAGGCAAATCCAGAAGCGGCTTGATGCGAAAGAGCGCTTTGCCCTCGCCTATGCGGATCTCGACTTCTTCAAACCCTATAATGACCGGTACGGTTTCAGCCGCGGCGACGAAGTACTGAAGATGCTCGGCAGGCTCATCCTCAACACCGTGAAAGAAATACAGCCCCACGGCAGTTTTGTCGGGCACATCGGCGGTGACGACTTCGTCATTATCATGGGCATTGACAGTATCGAAGAGGCCTCGGAAAAGATTACCGCATACTTCGATAAAATTATCCCAACATTCTATGATGCCGAAGACAGGGCCAGGGGATACATTGAATCAGTTGACCGTGAAGGAAAGCAAAAGGCCTTTCCCCTGATCGGCCTTTCCATCGGTATCGCCCATAACAAATTCAGGACCTTCAACCATTATGGGGAGATCGCAGAGATCGCTTCGGAAATGAAAAAGTATGCAAAGACGATCGGGGGCAGCTGCTGGAGAATCGACAAACGCCGCCCCGGGGCTAATCGAAGAGTCTGATGATCGAGTCCGCCTTGCTCTCTATATTCTGCGCGATGCCGTCGTATTCGTTTCGTATCTTGTAGTACTCATCGGCAATGGTGAGGGATGCGAGGATCGCGGCTTTGAGCGGAGTCACATGCGGTGCCTGCGCATATACCTCCCTGAGCTTTTCGTCGACCAGCGCCGCAAGCTGGCGTATGTATTCCGGCGGCTCGCTGCCTTTCACTACATACTTTTGTCCGAGGATGGTGACCTCAACATTTCCCATGGACGGTTTTATTTCAGTTCTATTGATTCGAGCTCATTGAAGAGATCTTCAATCTGCGCTTTAACCGCTGCTTTCTCAAGTGTCAGCTTCTCGATCTCCTGATCCTTGACGCTGATCACATCCTCGAGCTCCTCGATCTTTTTCTCGAGAGCGAACTTTTCCTCTTTCAACTGTTTTACTTTTTCTATCGCATAGGTTATTTTTTCTTCAAACGTCTTCAACATCTTAAACGGTGCCTCCTTTTCTACCTCATCGTATTCGCATCCGGCGCTTGTTGCGGGAGAGGAGCTTATCCCCTCCACGCGACCCTCGCAGCATGGTCAGACACGCTGAGCTACTGCACGGTATGCTCCTCAATAATGACTTACATGATACACAATCAGCTTGTGAAAAATAAAGCGGGCGGAGGAAATCAGAGCGGGCTGCACGGCTTAGAGGTCGCCGAGATATTTCCGGGTGAGGGTCAGATCGTTATCGTTGCGCGTCCGCAGGTATTCGAAATACGAGGTGAGTACCTTTTTTACGTAGTTCCTCGTCTCGTCATAGGGAATGTCCTCGATAAACTCGTCGATGGTCCTGTAGCTGCCTTTTTGCAGCCACTCATTGACGGCATCCTCGCCTCCGTTGTAGGCGGCGATGGCGAGCGGCAACGAGCCGAACTTGGTGATCAGATTGCTCAGATAGTGCGAGCCCAAAAGGATATTGGTCTTTGGGTCGTAAAGGTCGCTCGAGTGCCTGAGCGCCACTTTCACGCTTTTATTGAGCCGTTGCGCGGTTTGCGGCATCATCTGCATCAGTCCCAGCGCGCCGGCAATTGACCGTGCATCGGGGGCGAAGCGCGATTCCTCACGCATGACCGATAAGACAAGGTAGGGATCGATGCCCTTTCCCCGCGATGATTCCTCAACCTCCTGCCAGTAGACAAACGGATAATAGAGCTCGTGGAGCTCCTCACTGTAGGGGACTCTGGAAATGATATTCATCGCCATCTTGTAATTCCCCAGCCGCTTGAGCGCAGCGCTTATATAAACGAGATCATTCGGTGCCGGGTTCTTCTTCGACATCTGCAGCAGCTCCGCAGTCGCCTCCTGAATGAATCCCAGCTTTTCGAGCATCTCGGCTCGCTCGGTATGGAACGATTTCAGAGAGAGATTCAATGAGGCCTTTTCAAGGGGTGGCAGCGCCTGATTGTTTTTCAGGTGAGAGAGAAAGGTGTAAAAGTCCTGCCGTTTATTCAATGACGGCGCGAGCAGCTCTGTCTCGCCCAGCAGGGTCTTGCACTTATTGCTCCAGTAGAGGTATTTGGGGTCGCCATAGGTCGTGTAAAGCTCTGAGAGCACGCTCAGGGCACGCCGGTAATCTCTCGAAAGATAGTGCGTCCACCCTATGGTCCAGAGCGCCTCCTCCCTGGCCGAGGGATAACGGGCTGCGGCGTTATTGAAGATCGTCAGCGCCTCATCGATCTTTCCCTCTCTCCTCTTTTTTGTCCCGTACGCGATGAGGAGTGAGGCAACCCGCTTATCACCAGTCTTTAACAGTTCGGGCAGTTCCGTCTCGAGCGTCTCCATGTCCCCCGCACGGTAGATCGATCGCGCTCTCCAATAGCCGTTCTTTACCTGCTTGTAGAGCTCGGCAGCCTCTTTGTACCGCTTCTGCCTGAACAGAGAATAGGCGAGCCCTTCGGTGGCTTCGTCTCTGATCGGGCCCGAGCTCTTTTTCAGCGCTTCCCAGAAGACCTTCTCAGACTCTTCAAAGAGACTTGCATTGTTGAGGTTCTTGCCTCTCTTGATGAGGTCTTCTATGGTGATGTCCGCGGGTGACAGCTCATCATGAGCGCGCGCCGACAAAGGGCATACGGTAAGGTATACCTCCTTGAAGAGGTCCCGGGCCTTCTGCTTCTCCTTGCGCTCCTTGAGGTAGGTGGCATAAGAGAATTTGACCTCCATGTTGGAGGGATTATCTTTAATGAAGCTCTCATAAGCCAAGGCAAGGGAGGGGTCCTTTTTTGCCACCAGCAGCTCCAGCTCTTTGAGCTTCAGGTTTTTGATGAGCGGCGATTCCTTGTACTTTTCCTTAATAAGCCGCATATCGCTCAACGCTTTATCGGGATCGCCTTTCTTTTCATAGGCCTGTGCTCTCCAGAGGAGTGCATAATCGCCGAGAAGCGGGAACTGCTCATACGCAGTGCTGAGGTAGGTCACGGCACTGTCGAAATCTCCGCTCTCGAGGCTCTGTTTTCCCTTAACGAGGGGATTGGCGCTTTCTACTTCAGGAGTTTTTAGGACAGTGCTGTTTTTCGGCGGACCTGCCGAGGTGATCAGCGCTGAAGAAAGGACGGCCAGAATAAGAAAAAGAGAAATCAATGAGCGTTTCTTCTGCATCGTACGATACCCTGGACTGCGGGACAGCCATTAAAATCTTTTAAGATACTCTCCATAGGTAAGGGCGTTTCTCCTCGTTTCATCCATGCTGTCGCCTCCGAACTTGTTGAGCATTGCATCCGCAAGCACCAGTGCGACCATTGCCTCGGCAACCACAGCGGCTGCGGGAACGGCGCAGGTATCGGAGCGCTCATAGGCCGCTTCGAAAGGCTCTTTGGTTACAATATCGACCGAGCGGAGCGGTTTCTTGAGCGTCGGGATAGGCTTCATTGCTGCTCTGACTATCACCGGCATACCGTTCGTGATGCCGCCTTCAATGCCGCCCGCATGGTTGGTATTCCGGTAAAATCCGCTCTGATGAATCTGTGTCTCATCTTCTGACTTCCGGCTTCTGAAAAATATCTCATCCATAACCGCTGAGCCGGACTTTTGCGCCATCTCGAATCCGTCGCCGATCTCGACTCCCTTGATCGCCTGGATGCCCATGAGCGCCTGTGCAAGACGACCGTCGAGCCGCGTATCCCACTGGATATGGCTTCCGAGGCCCACAGGGACCCCTGTGGCGATCACTTCGAATACGCCGCCCAGCGTATCACCGTTCCTCGATGCTTCGTCAATCAGTCCGATCATGTCCTGAGAAGTCCCCTCCTCGGGACATCTCACTGGAGAGAGATCGATACGATCAACCATATCTTCGGAAGAGAATCGCTTTCTGAATTCCTCCAGGAATGGACCGGGCAGGGCGATGCCGCCTATCCTGATGACATAGCTACTGAGGCGTACCCCGAATTCAGCAAGGAACCGTTTCGCTATTGCCCCGAGGGCAACTTTCATCGCCGTCTCTCTAGCGCTTGAGCGTTCGAGGATGTTCCGCACGTCCTTCTGGTTATATTTGAGCGCACCGGGAAGGTCTGCATGCCCCGGTCTCGGCCTTGTTACCGCAGGGATCGAATCTTTATGCGCTTCATCAGATGACATGCCTTCCTGCCAGTTTTCCCAATCCCTGTTCTCGATCAGGAGGGACAAGGGGGAGCCGATGGTGGTCCCCCACCGTACTCCCGAGAGTATCTGGGCGTGGTCCTGTTCGATCTTCATCCGACCGCCGCGGCCGTGTCCTAATTGTCTTCTTTTCAGTTCCCTGTCGATATCATCGGAGGAAAGGGAAAGACCGGCGGGTATGCCTTCGAGGACGCCGACCAATCCGCGGCCGTGCGATTCGCCTGCAGTGAAGAACCTCAGTTTGTCCATACTTGTAAGATACCCTGAACATGTTTCCATCGTCAATAACGGGAGGTGGCTTAACTATTCAATGGCACATGGTATGGGTATGCTCTTAATGTGCTATAATTTTGAAGGGTTACATATCCTCACCATTGTCGTTGCGCCTTTTGTGCAGAAAGCTTTATAAAAAATATTCGTAACAGGATAGTTATACATGAAAATCGATAGGAACATACAGTTGCTGATAAGAGGCGAGAACAGTGAGCCTTTTGCGTTCCTCGGGCCGCATCAGCATGACGGCACAACGTGGGTGCGTGCGTTTCTCCCCGAGGCACGGGACGCCTGGGTGGTGCTGCATGCAGGAACAAAGGAGGAACGTGCGGTTCCGATGAGGAAGGTGCATGAGGACGGATTCTTCGAGGCTGCCTCGGAAGATTCGGCAGCACCGGCGGGCTACAAGCTGAAAATTATTACTCATTGGGACGAAATTAGGGAATTTTACGACCCCTATGCCTTCCCGCCGCTCCTGACCGATTTTGATCTCCATCTCTTCGGTGAGGGGACGCATTACAAGAACTATGAGAAACTCGGCGCCCACCCCAGAGAGTACAACGGCATAAAGGGTGTTCACTTTGCCGTCTGGGCGCCCAATGCACAGCGGGTCAGCGTCATCGGTGACTTCAACCGCTGGGACAGCAGGAGGCACCCCATGCGCCTGCGCGGCAGCGCGGGCATCTGGGAGCTGTTCGTTCCCGGCCTCTGTGAAGGAGAAGTCTACAAATTCGAAGTCCTCTCAAAGTACCACCAGTATAAGGAACAAAAGGCGGATCCCTTTGCCTTCTTTTTCGAGGTGCGGCCCAAGAGCGCTGCCATTGTCTACGATATCGAGAACAAATACACCTGGCAGGATGACGAGTGGATTTCTATGAGGGAGAGGAAGAACTGGTTTGAGTCTCCGGTTGCCATATACGAGGTCCACCTCGGCTCGTGGATGAGGGTCCCCGAGAACAACGGTTTTCTCTCCTATCGCGATCTGGCCGCTAAATTGATCCCCTATGTCAAAGGGCTCGGCTATACGCACATCGAGCTGCTGCCGATTGCAGAGCATCCCCTCGATGCTTCATGGGGATATCAGACCATAGGGTACTATGCGCCGACGAGTAGGTTCGGCAAACCAGACGATTTCATGTATTTCGTTGACCAGTGCCATCAGAACGGCATTGGTGTTATTGTGGACTGGGTCCCTGCGCATTTTCCCAAAGACGCCCATGGCCTCGCTTTTTTTGACGGCACCTGTCTCTATGAGCACGAAGATCCCCAGAAAGGTGAGCACAAGGACTGGGGAACCCTGATTTTCAATTACGGGAGAAACGAGGTGAGGAATTACCTCATCTCCAATGCCCTTTTCTGGCTCGACAAGTACCACATCGACGGACTCCGCGTTGATGCAGTCGCCTCCATGCTCTACCTCGACTATTCCCGGCAGCCGGGAGAATGGATCCCCAACATCTACGGCGGTAATGAGAACCTTGAAGCAATCGACTTCCTGAAGACCTTTAATGAGGTGGTACATAAGTATCATCCCGGCGTTCTGACCATCGCCGAGGAATCTACCGCATGGGGCGGCGTCTCAAAGCCGACCTATCTGGGCGGTCTGGGGTTCAGCATGAAGTGGAACATGGGCTGGATGCACGATACCCTCGAATATTTTTCTAAAGATCCTATCCACCGGAAGTATCATACCAATAATCTCACCTTCAGTATGATTTATGCTTTTACAGAGAACTTTGTCCTCCCCTTCTCTCATGATGAGGTCGTCTATGGGAAGCGATCGATGCTGAACAAGATGCCGGGGGACATGTGGCAGAAGTTCGCCAATCTGCGGGCGCTCTACGGTTATATGTACGGTCATCCCGGCAAGAAGCTCCTCGTTATGGGCTCGGAATTCGGCCAATGGGACGAGTGGAATTTCGACAAGAGCCTTGACTGGCACCTGCTCCAGTACGAGCCGCATCAGAAACTTATGGAGTATGTCCGCTTTCTGAATCACCTGTACCGTACGGAACCTGCGATGCACGAGGTCTGTCATGACTGGCGGGGCTTCGAATGGATCGACTTCCACGATGCGGATAACTGTGTTTTATCGTTTATCAGGAAGGCAAAGAATCCTGACGATTTTCTCGTCTTTGTCTTTAATCTTACCCCGGTGCCGAGAATCGGCTACCGTATCGGCGTCCCGAGGGGCGGGTTCTACCAGGAACTGCTGAACAGCGATTCGACCTTCTATTGGGGATCGGATATGGGGAACAGCGGGGGGGTAACGGCTGAGCCGATAGTATCACATCAGCAATTCCCCTATTCGCTGCGCCTTATCCTGCCGCCGCTCTCGGCGTTGATATTCAAACCCCGCTGAAAGGCAAGGTATAGCGGAGAGAACAAATTCGAAATTCGGATTTGGAATCTTCATTTCTGTATCTTACTGTTTCCCCAGTTTGACCAGACTCTCCTTGAAGACCCTGTAGAACTGGTCGTTCTCGGCAATAGCCTTTTTCAGAATGGCCTTGATGTTCGGCAGATCCCTTTCATTGATTACCAGATTGGCACTTTTGGCGAACGCGGTCATGTGGTCCTGGGTCTTAAGGTCCTGGCCCACCAGAGCAAGAAAGAGATGACGTCGGATGCCCATGGGCATGAACTGCAGATGCTTGTACACCGTATTGCTCTCAGGGGCGCCGCCGAAGCTCTCATTCAGGATAATGACACTGTATTGATTGAATTTCAGTTTTTCGAGGGTCTCATCAGCGTTCGTTGCGCTTTCAGTCCTGTAGCCCATGCTCTCCAGGGCAGCGGTAATGGTATTTCTGTTTTCGGCGCTCTCTTCGCAGATGAGCGCACTTTTCAATTCCTCTTCGTACTCTTCTGTATGTGCAATATGCATATCCATGAGTGTCCTCCCCGCTACTTCATCTTTAGTTTCGTATCGTAGGTTTTGTCCATCCTCAAACCTTCTATCGTCGTGGTCTTTTCACCTTTGGCGCTCTTGAACATATCGATGCCCCTGCCGACGATGGGCTTTTTGGAGGCATAGGCCAGTGCGGTCTCCTCGGTGATCAGGCCCTCCTGATAGAGCTTGATGATTGCCTTATCAAAGGTCTGCATGCCGAAGGCCTCTCCCGCCTCGATGATCTCATAGAACGTTTTTCCTTCCGTTTCACCGTTGAGAATGGACTCTTTCACTCTGAGGTTGGTTTTCATGATCTCGACAACGGCGATTCTCCCGCCGCCGACCTTCGGCAGCAACCGCTGGCTTACGACCCATCGGATGGTATCGGCGAGCCGGCTCCTGATCTGCTTCTCCTCCTCCTGCTCGAACATGCCGACGATCCTGCTGATCGTCTGCCCTGCATCGATCGTATGGAGCGTTGAAAGGACGAGGTGTCCTGTCTCTGCAGCGGACAAGCCTATCTCGACGGTTTCGCGGTCTCTCATCTCGCCGACGAGAATCACCTTCGGTGCCTGACGGAGGGCTGCCCGAAGGCCGTTGGCAAAAGTATCGAAGTCGATGCCCATTTCCCGCTGGTTGAAAGTTGCCTTCTGATGGGGATGGGCGAACTCAACGGGATCTTCGAGTGTAATGACATGAACTGCCTTGTTCTCGTTGATAAGCCTGAGGACGGCTGCGAGTGTGGATGACTTACCGCTTCCCGTTGCTCCGGTTACGAGCACCAGGCCGTTCTTTTCCTCTGCAATCTGGCCCAGTACTTCAGGCACTCGTAGGTCGGCGAGAGTAGGAATGACCGTTGATAGCTTTCTTAATACAATGGAGTAGGAGCCCCGCTGTGAGAAGACGTTCACTCTGAACCGGGCCTTTTCAGGGAGCGAATAGGAAAGGTCGCAGGACCCCTCCCTGATCAGGGTCTCGGTAAGGCGGCGGTCGGAATTAATGAGGTTCATTGCCAGGATTTCGGTCTGGAAGGGAGTAAGGGTTTCCAGCGGCACCTCGGCAAAGGTTACCGGTGTCAGATGCCCTGCCGACTCGACCTGCGGCGGCTTGCCGACCGTGAGATTGAGGTCTGAAACATTGTCGTGGCTGTCGAGCATGGTGACTAACAGGTAATCCAATTCCGCTCTGCGCATAATCGATCTCCTTTATTAAAGCCGTCAGCATTCAGTTTCCCCTCCATGCTGATAGCTGATTGCTGAGCGCTGAGTGCTTATTTAAAACTCCGGCGGCGGCTCCTTCAGGAACTGCACGAACTTCTGTTTATCGATCGCCTTGTCGTACGCATCCTCGGGGCTTATCCACTTTTTCATGAGCAGCTCCATGATGGCATCGTCGAGGGTCTGCATACCGTATTTCTTTCCTGTCTGCATTGCCGAGGGGAGTTGGTGCGTTTTCGATTCCCGAATCAGGTTTGAGACTGCATACGTGACCACCAGTATCTCGAGAGCCGCGCAGCGGCCTTTTTTATCGATCCTCTTGAAGAGATTCTGGGCAATGACGCCTTTGAGGGACTCCGCCAGGGTAGTCCTGATCTGGGCCTGCTGGTTTGCCGGGAAGACGTCGACCACTCTGTCCACGGTCTTCGGCGCACTGGTCGTATGCAGGGTGCCGAAGACGAGATGCCCCGTTGAGGCGGCCTCAAGGGCGAGCTGGATGGTCTCCAGATCCCTCATCTCACCGACCAAGATGATATCAGGGTCTTCGCGGAGGGCGCCCCTGAGGGCAGCGGAAAATGATCTGGTATGGGTCCCGATCTCACGGTGGTTGACGATGCAGCCCTGGCTTTTGTGAACGAACTCTATCGGGTCCTCAACCGTGATGATATGATCCTTGCGCATCTTATTGGCATAATCGATGATGGCGGCGAGGGTCGTGGATTTACCGCTTCCGGTAGGGCCGGTGACGAGCACGAGCCCCTTTTGAAGCATGGCGAATTTCTTGCACACCGGAGGGAGTCCGAGCTGCTCTATGGTGAGTATATCGCTCGGTATCTCTCTGAAGACCGCTCCTATTCCATACTTTTGCATGAAGAAGTTGGCACGATACCTCGCAAGGCCGGGAATCTCGTAGCCGAAATCGACATCACCGGTCTCTTCAAAGACTTTCACCTTGTCTTCGGGAGCGATCTCGTAGAGCATCGCCTTCAATTCATCGTTATCGAGAGGTTTGTACTCGACCCGCTCCATCTCTCCCCGGATACGGAGAATCGGCTGCGAGCCGGAAACCATGTGCAGGTCCGAGGCTCCCTGTTCGTGCATCAGCTGGAAAAACGCATCGATCTTTGCCATTGCGCCACTCCTGGTACGATGATGTTAAGCGTGTGAGGGTGGTATAGCAAACCCCCTGATTTTTTGTCAAGGAAAGCGGTTTGTGCAACCCGCTACTATGGGTTTTCGGCTGAAGGGATAAAAAGTTTACCACGGAATTCTATATAGCTCTGTCTTATTGAGATGTTATACTATTAAGACGGCGTGTTGCTTGCATAAATTGTGCCTCGCTGTTAGTATAAAAGTTAGCATATAAGGAGAAATATTGTATATGGTCAATGTGTTAAAGAAACTCTTCGGTACGAAGAACGAACGGGAGCTGAAGCGGCTCTTTCATAAAATAGATGAGATCACCAGGCTGGAGAGTTCAATGGAGGCCTTGAGCAACGATCAGCTCAGGGCAAAGACGGACGAATTCAGGAACCGACTGGCCTCGGGGACGACCCTGGACACGATCCTTCCCGAAGCCTTTGCCGTAGCCAGAGAGATGTCGAAACGGGTGCTCGGCATGCGGCACTTCGATGTCCAGCTCATCGGCGGCATGGTGCTCCACGAGGGCAAGATCGCCGAGATGAAGACCGGTGAGGGTAAGACGCTTGTTGCGACACTGCCGGTCTATCTCAATGCCCTCGACGGACGGGGTGTTCATGTCGTGACTGTCAACGATTACCTCGCCAAGAGAGACGCCCAATGGATGGGTACGCTCTACTATGCCCTTGGACTTTCCGTTGGCGTTATACAGCACGACAGCTCGTTTCTTTACGATCCGACGTATATTGTCCTCGATAAACGGTACAATCATCTCAGGCCGTGCTCAAGAAAAGAAGCATACCGTGCGGATATCACCTATGGTACGAACAACGAGTTCGGCTTCGATTACCTCAGGGATAACATGAAGTATGATCTCGACGACTATTCCCAGAGGGAATTGAACTATGCCATTGTGGACGAGGTCGACAGCATCCTCATCGATGAGGCAAGGACGCCGCTGATTATCTCGGGGCCTTCGGAGGAGTCGACCGATAAATATTTTAAGATCAACAAAATCGTTCCCTCTCTGAAGATCGACGAGGATTTCAAAATCGATGAAAAGCTCAAGAATGTTGTCCTTACCGAATCGGGGAGTGCAAAGGTCGAGAAATCTCTCGGCCTGAGCAATCTCTACGATCCCTCGAACATCGAGCTGGTGCATCATGCGCTCCAGGCGCTGCGCGCCCACCACCTCTTCAAGCGGGATGTTGATTATGTTGTGAAGGACGGCGAGGTCATCATTGTCGATGAGTTTACCGGAAGGCTCATGCCGGGCAGACGGTGGAGCGACGGGCTCCACCAGGCGATCGAGGCGAAGGAGGGCGTGAAGATCGCGAGCGAGAATCAGACCCTTGCCACGATCACCTTCCAGAACTACTTCAGGATGTACAACAAGCTTGCCGGTATGACCGGTACTGCCGACACCGAAGCCGAGGAGTTTGCGAAGATCTACAATCTCGATGTGGTGGTTATTCCGACCAACAAACCGATGATCAGGGTTGATTACGCTGATATGATTTATAAGACCGAAAAGGCAAAGTTCAATGCGGTCATCAACGAGATTGTGGAATCCCACAAGCGGGGGCAGCCGGTGCTTGTCGGTACTACCTCTATCGAGAAATCCGAAGTCCTCAGCCATCTCCTCAAAAAGCAGGGGGTAAAGCACTCGGTGCTCAACGCCAAGTACCATGAAAAGGAAGCCGAGATCGTGGCGCAGACCGGAAGGGTAGGGGCGGTCACCATTGCAACGAACATGGCGGGAAGGGGAACGGACATAGTCCTCGGCGGCAATCCGGACGGACTGGCGCGGGAACTCCTGAAGGATAAGCCCGAATATACTGAAGAAGACTTCAAGGCAGCCTACGAACAGGCAAAGGCAATATGCGCAAAAGAAAGAGAGCAAGTCATTGCCGCTGGTGGGCTCCATATCATCGGTACCGAGCGCCACGAAGCGCGACGCATCGACAACCAGCTGCGCGGCCGTTCAGGGCGTCAGGGCGACCCGGGCTCGTCGCGGTTCTATCTCTCTCTCGAAGATGACCTGATGCGGATCTTCGGATCGGACAGGATTACGGGCCTGATGAACCTTCTGAAGATGGATGAGGATATCCCCATCGAGAACAAGATGGTCTCGAAGGCGATCGAGAACTCCCAGAAGCGGGTGGAGGCGCACAACTTCGATATACGAAAGCATCTGCTCGAGTATGATGATGTCATGAACAAGCAGCGGAAAGAAATCTACTCCTTCAGGCGCGAGGTGCTCGAAGGTGAGTCCCTGAAAGACAGGGTTTTCGAAATGATCGAAGATGAAGCGAATATGCTGGTCTCTGTCTACTGCCCCGAGAACAGCAGCTCTGATGAGTGGGATATGAACGGGCTCAGGGATGCGGTATATGGAACATTCTCCGTCACCTTGCCTTCTGCTGACGGGAAGAGCAGCAGCGAATTGGAAGACGCCATCATCGCACGCGCCAAAGAACTGTATGAGCGCAAGGAGCAGGAGGCCGGCGCCGAAGTCATGCGCTACATGGAAAAGGTGGTTTTTCTCCAGGTAATCGACGCACAATGGAAAGACCATCTCCTCGGCATCGATCATCTTAAAGAAGGTATCGGTCTGAGAGGCTATGCACAGAAAGACCCTCTCGTCGAGTACAAAAAGGAGGCATTCGATCTCTTTGCCGAGATGTCCCAGAGGATCAATTCCGAGGTCCTCATGCGGCTCTTCAGGATACAGGTGAAGCATGAGAGTGAGGCCGAGGTCAGGGAGAGAGAGCTGTCCCGGCAGCCGCTTGTCTACAACCGGGGTGACGGCGGGGGAACGCCGCACCCGGTGCACAAGGACAAAAAGGTAGGGAGGAATGATCCCTGCCCCTGCGGCAGCGGCAAGAAGCACAAGAAATGCTGCGGGGCGACATAGTTTGGACGTACGCGTCTTGATAGTTTTTATTTTGTTTCCGAGCGGGACTGTCCGGTGATGGTCTCGCTTTTTTATTCTCCATACCACCAATTACTCCCTTCTGTATGATAAAATCTCCCGGATAGGGAGATGATCTATGAGGCAGACAGCGGGTATTATCATTATCGGCGATGAGATCCTGTCGGGAATGGTGCAGGACACCAATTCACTCTTTATGGTGCGCGCGCTGCGGCAGATGGGAATCGAGGTCCGCCGTATCTCGGTGATCAGAGATGAGGTCGATGAGATTGCTCAGGAAGCAAAGGCGTTTTCAGATAAGTTTGATTATGTCTTTACCTCCGGCGGCATCGGTCCGACGCATGATGATGTCACGATAGAGGGGATTGCCCGGGCATTCGGGGTGCCGGTTGTCATCGACAGGGATCTGCGGGCGTTCCTCGAAAAGCATTACGGCAGCGATCTTACTCCTGCTCAGCTGCGAATGGCGGAAATACCGGAAGGAGCGAGCGTCATAAAGGACGAATCCATCGGACTTCCGCTTATACGGTTCAGGAATATTTACATTCTCCCCGGCATCCCAACATATCTCGAAGGAAAATTCTCCGTTATTTCGAAACTGCTGTTCAGCGAAAAGCCGCCGCTCTTCAAGAGGATTTATGTGGCGGAATACGAGACGAAAATCGCACCGCTCCTCAATGAAATCGTCAAGTGCCATCAGGAGGTGAAGATAGGCTCCTATCCTGTGGTCGACAGAAAGGACTATTCAGTGATGATCACCATGGAGTCGTACAATGAGGCGCAGCTGGAATCCGCCTTTCGGCAACTGGTCGACGGTCTTCCTTCCGAAAAGATACTGAAGATCGAAGATTAGTGTGTGGCCGGGTTAGAAGATCCTGTTGTCGAACACCCGTTTTGTTTTTCGTTCGGTCCTCGGGAGGCTGCCGTACTCCACGACTTCGACTTTGCACGAGACCATGAGATCATGCTTTATTTCCCGGGCAACGAGGTCGCAGAGGTTTTTATCGGCACTCCCATGGACGCCCTCTGCCCGTTCTACTTTCAGGGTCATATAGTCCTTTCCGTCGCTGCCGTGCTCGAGGATGACCTGGTATTCGCTTCCTATTCCCTGCACCTCCGAGAGCACGGCGTCGATCTGGCCGGGGTAGACATTTACCCCCCTGATGATGAACATGTCGTCTGACCGGCCGAGGATCCTGTCGTGGCGGGGAAGGATGCAGCCGCAAGGGCAGTCGCCTTCGATCACTTTTGTGAGGTCACGTGAGCGGTACCTGATGAGCGGGGCGCCCTCTTTGGTCAGCGTTGTAAAGACCATCTCTCCTGTTTCGCCGGGTTTCACCGGCTTCAGGGTCTCCTGATCGAGCACCTCGAGAATATAGAAGTCGGCCCAATAGTGGATGCCGTTCTCATGTCTGCAGCTGAGGCCGGTCCCGGGACCGTAGAGCTCGGTGAGGCCGGAGATATCGTAGAGCTCCTCAATGCCCAGGAGCTCTTTTATCTTTTTGACCATTGCACTGCTCGTCCGTTCTGCGCCGCAGATGACCTTTTTCAACTTGAGCCGATCCTGTATTCCTCGCCTGTGAACTTCCTCAGCGAGGAGGAGCGCCATGGACGCCGTCGAGCAGACGACCGTGGGCTGCAGGTCGAGGAGAAAGGTGCACTGCATATCCATATTGCCCGGACCGATGGGGATTGCCATGGCGCCGAACCGCTCGCATCCCAGCTGGAACCCGACCCCTGCGGTCCACAGACCATAGCCGACGCATATCTGGACCCTATCTTCTCTCGTGACGCCGGCCAGCTCGTAGCACCTGCCGAACATGTAGGCCCAATCTTCGATATCCTTCTGCGTATAGCAGAGGATTTTTCGCTTTCCCGTGGTGCCGGAAGAGGAGTGGATTCTTACAATATTATGGTACTCGACAGCCCGCAAAGGAAAAGGATAGTCGTTTCTCAGGTCGTCGGCAGTGGTGAAGGGCAGCTTCTCGAGGTCATCCAATGTCCTGATGTCATCAGGTGTTATACCCGCCGCTTCCATTCTCTTCCGGTAGAAGGTAGAACGTGCATACGCATGCGTTACGGTCCACCGCAATCCCCTGGTCTGGTGTTCCCGTAATTCGTCAGGTGTTTTGAATTTCGCCGGAAACCTCTTTAACACGTGCCTTCTCCTCCGTGTATGGTCAAATTATTTCCCCTCTTCGGCCCCCAGCGTGAGGGCATGGAGGGCGTTGTTGAGGAGCCTTTCTCGTTGCGCCAGGCGCTGACGCAGGACAGCAGTGACATCGTTGAGAGAATAAAACAAAGAGTGCTGTCCCTTCGACTGTTGCTCGACGCGGGAAAGAGCGCATCCAAGCACAATCAGATTGACCGATTGATGATTGCCGGTCTGTTCCGCAAGTGTATCGGCATCGATCCAGTAAATATCTTCAGCGCCTTCGGGGCGGGACGGTGCATTTACCACAATCCATCCTCCCGGCTTCAGAAAGAACCGGTGCCGGGCGAGGTTTTCCGCCTTCAAGAGGATCAGGCCGTCAGCCTGGCCGGGGCGGATCAAAGGACTGGTGAAAGGTCCCACCTTCAAATGGGACAGCACGGTGCCGCCGCGCTGGGCCATACCGTGCGTTTCAGAAGTCAACACAGGAAAACCTTTGTAGATGGCTGCCTCTGCGAGCAGGCGGGTAATGAAGAGGATTCCCTGTCCCCCGACGCCGCTCAATAATATTTGTTGTCTCATCTTTTAGTATCAGTGTCAGTGGTTAGTGTCAGTTTAAAAGGGGATATTGCTCTGTTCTGTTGTCAACTGGCATTGGCACTGTTGTTATCCTTTCCCGATTGCTTTTTTGGGACAGACATGGATGCAGATGCCGCACCCGGTGCACAGCAATGTATTAACATGGGTCTTCTTCGTCTGCTCATCAAATTCAAGGGCAGGGCACTCGAATTCCTTGACGCAGTACCTGCAGCCGTCACACTCTTCGGAAATGGTTATGGGAGCGCCGGGTAATCGGCTGCCTTTGCTCCGTTTATCGACCAGGCAGGGATAACGCGCAATGACCACCGCAAGCCCTTCTGTTGTGCTGTGCTTGTTCGCCTTCTTGAGAAGGTCGGTGAACTCAGGCAGGAGATAAGGATTGCCTATCTCGCAGAACGTCACTCCGCAACTCTTGACGATATCTTCGATCGCAACCTTGCTCGTTGCATCGCCGCATGCACCAACCCCTGTTGCGGGAGTCGGCTGGTTCCCGGTCATGGCAGTGGTCGAATTGTCGAGAATGACAAGGACAAAACGGGCATCCTGCACAACCGCATCGACCAGTGCCGGAATGCCTGCATGGAAAAAAGTCGAATCTCCAATGGTCGCGACGATATTGGTTTCCTTGTTCATCTGACGATAGGCGTGGTAGAAGCCTGCAGCCTCGCTGATCGATGCCCCCATGCAGAGGAAGGTATCGATAGCGCCGAGGTTCAGCCCGAGCGTATAGCACCCGATATCGCTTGCATAAATGCTCGTGCTGTGCGGTATCGCCTTTTTAATGGCGAAAAAGCTCGCCCGGTGGGGACATCCCGGACAGAGGCTCGGTCTTCTCCCGGGAACGGCCGGCGGTGCCGGGAGCGGTCGGCGTGTGACCTGCGCAAAATCAGCGATGAGCTGTTCGATAACCTCCGGCAGCAGTTCTCCTGCCTCAGGCACCGCACTGGCCATCTTGCCGCGGATTTTGTCACGGCGTGCGAGTTGCATTTCGATGACGCCTGTTGTTTCCTCCAGTACGAGAATTTCATTATACGTTTTGAGGAGCATGCTGATGAATCCGGTATGGAGCGGATAGGGCTGAATGACCTGGTATACGGCAACCTTTTCCCAGAGCTCGAGGTCACCCATGATATCCCTGGTATGCGCTGCTGCGACACCGCTGGTGACGATTGCTTTTGTCGATGTTACGTCCGGGTTGAGCAGTCTCGGGGCGGTCTTCTGCCAGCCGGCTATGGCGGCGAGCTTGTCATTCAGGGCGCGATGCAGCAGGTAGCGGAATTTCGGTGTTGCCGCCCAGCGGGCAGGTTCCTTTTGAAAGCCGCGCTCCCGATTGATGGTATGAATTTCTCCCAGGGCTATATCCTGCGATGCATGGCAGACCCGTGTGGTAGGGCGCAGCAGAACCGGTATCTCGAACGCTTCGGAGAGCTCATAGGCGAGCGCGATGCATTCTTTTGCCTCCCGGGGAGTTGAGGGATCGAGCACCGGGACTTTGGCAAACATCGCCATCAGACGGCTGTCCTGCTCCGTCTGCGATGAGTGGGGCCCCGGGTCATCGGCGCTAATAATGATGAATCCGCCTTTTACGCCCATGTAGGCAGCGCTCATGAGCGGGTCCGATGCGACACTGAGCCCGACCTGCTTCATGCTTACGGCGGTGCGGAGCCCGGCGATGCTCCCTGCATAGGCGATTTCGAAGGCGATCTTTTCATTGACCGCCCACTGGACATGGAGCGGGAGGGAGAGCTCGCTTTTCCATTTTGCGATACCGGGGAGTATCTCGGAGGCAGGTGTGCCCGGATAGGATGTTGCAAGGGAGCAGCCTTCCTCGACGAGTCCCCGCGCAATCGCCTCGTTGCCCATCATCAGAATGCGGTTATTCACTCCAGAAACGCTCCGAAATAAGGATAGTTTACGTTTTTGCCACGCAAAATGCAGTACATGGGATGAGCTTTTATACTACGTTCCTTTAAGAAAGCTTGTCAAGCAAACACCTTCAATGTGGGAGCGCAGGCTGATGAAATCATCACTTCAGCGCCTGTGAGGTGGGCAAAAGGCATGCAAACATGATATGATAACGCGCTGCTTTTGCAAAAAAAACTTACCAGTAAACAAACAGGGAGGTAGTGTATGGATATCAAGAAAGCTGCAGTGGTTGCTACGGCACTGATGTCTCTTCTGGGTGCTCTCCTTATGGCGCCGGTGACATCATCGGCGGAGCAGGTCATAACCCTTACGTATGCCAATTTCCCTCCTGCATCGACCTTTCCGAGCGTGCAGATGGAACGCTGGGCCAAAGAGGTGGAGAAGCGGACAAAGGGGAAAGTGAAGGTCCAGACATTCCCCGGCGGCACGCTGCTCCCGGCAAAGAACATTTTCGACGGCGTCATTTCCGGGGCAGCCGATATCGGTAACTTTGCGATGAGCTATCAGCCGGGCCGCTTCCCCGTATCCGAGGCGGTCGATCTTCCGGTCGGCTTCAAGAGTGCAAAGGTTGCGAGCCTTGTGCTTTATGATCTCATCGAGAAATATAATCCGAAGGAATTCGAGAAGGTTAAAATCATTACGCTGTTTACCTGCCCGCCGACCAATCTCATGACCAAAACGCCGGTGAAATCACTGGCTGATTTGAAGGGAATGGAGGTGCGTGCAGCGGCTACGGGAGCAGAGGTAGTGAAACGCCTCGGCGGCATCCCGGTGGCCATGCCGCAATCAGAGGTGCCCGAAGCGCTGCAGAAAGGTGTCGTGAAAGGCATGCTCTCATCGCTCGAAATACTGCAGGACTTCAAATTTGCGGCCTATACCCCGTATGCAACTATTGCAGAGCTTCCTGTCGTCTCTTTTGCAGTCGTAATGAACAAGGAGAAGTGGAACAGCCTCCCCGCTGATGTCAAAAAAGTCATCGATGACCTGAGGAAAGAGCAGGCGCTCTGGACCGGCGATTATGTCGACAAACATGTAAAAGAGGCGCTCGAGTGGTCAAGGAAGGAATACAAGCACCAGGTGATCCAGCTGCCGGCAAAAGACAGGGCCGAGATTCAGAAGCTGCTGCACCCGATGGTCGGTGAATACATCAAGAAGGTGAACGCCCTCGGGTTGCCCGGAGATCAGATCGTCAAAGACGTGAATCTGCTGAAGAAGAAATACGAGAAGCAGCACAAATAAAAAGTCAGAATTCAGGAGCCGGAAGTCAGAATAAAAGATATTATTCATTTCGACTGCTGGCTTTTCTATTCCCTCGATTGTCAATAAGAATGGTGCAAATTTACAAAGAATGCTTTTACTCCTCGAAAAAATAAGCAAATATCTCAACAGACTCCTGATAGTTCTGGGCGGGGCAGCGCTGTTGTGCCTCACCTTTCTTGCTACGGGAAACGTGCTCTCCAGGATTTTCCATGCACCTTTCAGAGGGACGTATGAAGTCGTCGCCTTTCTCGGCGCGCTCGTTACCGCTTTTGCGCTCGGGTTTACCCAGGAAAAGAAGGACCATATTGTCGTCGATATCCTGACGGATAAGTTTCCCCCGCCGGTGAAGAAGGCCCTCGACCGCTTCAACTATTTCATTACCGCAGTCCTCTTCGCTGTCATCACCTGGCAGGTATACCGCTGGGGGCAGAAGATCAGGGAAGCAGGCGAGCTCTCCGAGACGCTGCAGATTGTCTTCTATCCCTTTATCTTCTGCGTTGCCCTCGGGTTTGCCGTGCAGACCTTTACGCTTGTCGTCGATTTCCTGAAGACCTTCCAGAGGAACGAGGGAGAGCACCAGTGAGCGGTCCTCTCGTCGGCATCTGGGGCATTGTCATCATGTTTGCCGTCCTGTTCCTGCTCAGGATACCGGCGGCCTTTACCATGGCGCTGGTAGGCTTCGCCGGAATTGCGTACGTTACCTCATGGCAAGCCGCCTTCGGCCTGATCGGCTCGGAACTCTGGAATATTTTTTCCAATTACGGCCTCACTGTTATTCCGCTTTTTATTCTCGTCGGTGAGTTTGTTCATTACGCAGGGTACAACAACAGTTTGTACTATGCAACCTACCGGTGGTTCGGCCACTATCGCGGCGGCCTCGCCATTACGACGATCATGGCGTCCGCTGCCTTTTCCGCCATCAGCGGCTCCAATACGGCGACTGCCGCAACCATGAGTGCCGTGGCGATCCCAGCAATGAAAAAGTACAACTATCATCCCACCCTCAATGCCGGGGCTGTCGCCGCCGGAGCAACGCTTGGTGTTCTTATTCCCCCGAGCATTGTGCTTGTGGTGTACGGCCTCTATACCGGACAGTCCATAGGCAAGCTCTTTTACGGAAATGTTATTCCCAGTGCGATTCTTACCGTCTTAATTGCTGCGACAGTATTCTTCGTTTGCTATCGTCATCCTGATTGGGGGCCCAAGGGACCGAGGAGCTCATGGAAAGAGCGGTTGCAGGCGCTCCCTGAAGCTCTGGATATTCTTGTTTTGTTCGCCATTATCATGATCGCGCTTTTTACCGGCGTGGTGACAGCGACCGAGGCAGCAGCAGCGAGCTGCACCCTTGCCCTCATCATCTGTGTTGCACGGGGCAAGCTCTCGTGGAAAGGGTTTAAGTCCTCGATTGTCGATACCCTACGAATTTCCTGTATGGTCTTTATGATCGTTGCCGGCGCGGTCATCTTCGGTCGTTTTCTCACGCTGACGAGACTGCCCTTCGAGGCAGCGGCGTGGATCGGTGCCCTCGCCCTGCCGAAATGGGTGGTGCTCTGGGTCATCCTGTTCTTTTATATTATCGGCGGGTGCGTTATGGATGCCCTTGCGTTTCTGCTCATCTCGCTGCCGATTTTCTATCCCCTGGTGATACAGATGGGATACGATCCGGTCTGGTTCGGCCAAGTGATCACGATTGTGACGACCATGGGCTCGATCATGCCGCCGATCGGCATATGTTGCTATGTCGTCGCCGGCATGGCGGACATTCCTCTTGCCACGGTCTTCAAGGGAGGCTTCTATTATATTCCTTCGTATCTTATTGCTATTGCCATCCTCATGATCTCGCCGTACTGGACGGTGCTGGTATTGTCGAACCTGGTAAAGTGATAAGGATTGTTTATGCGTATGGTGCTGCGATATGGGTGCGATGGGCTATTTTCTTTTTGATGCGGCTTTAACCAGCTTCGGCCTGTCCCGTTTTGCATTCACGATGCAGAAAAAGCCGAACGGCTCGTCGTAGGGATTTGTTAACTGGTGGACCGTGTCGGGCGCTACATAGGCGGTGTCGAGGTAATTGATGGTATGTACCTTTCGCCCCATTCTGATTTTTCCCTTGCCGCGTATGCATACCACGACGTGCTCGTGGCGGTGCTGTTCAAGGCTGCTGAAGCCGCCTGGCGCAATCTCGAAATAGCGCAGATGGAATCGGGCGGTCTCTCCGTTTTCGCCGATAAGCACATTTCTTACGATTGATGACCACCCCCCCTCTTTCTGCTTGTAACGATCGGTTTTGACGCCGCTCCAGGTGAATGCCCCTTTGTGCTTGCAAAGGCGGTTCTTGTTACCGTCTACCGCTCTTTTTGTCGGACGTCTCCAGTCGCAGGACGGGGCGGTGTTTTCCTGAGTAGTTGCTCTGTTTTTCATTTTTGCCATAGCACATTATAAATCAATTCAAGATTTTCATGCAAAAACCCGATTATACATATATACATATACGGGCAGCCGGTCAAAATCTTTTGAAAAGTAAGCATAATGGAGGCAACATGGCTCAGAACGCAGGTGCTTTGCCGGAAGTCTTGAAAGTCGGGACCAATGAAATGGAGCTCGTAGTCTTCAGGATGTACGGTACCCATCCTGACGGCACCCAGGAAGTCCTTGATTATGGAGTGAACGTGGCAAAAGTAAGGGAGATCATCCCTATGCCAACCCTTACCAAAGTGCCTGATATGCCCGCCTATGCCGAGGCCCTTGCCGAGGTGCGCGGCGAGGTGATCCCGGTTGTTGACCTCGGCAAATGGATGCAGATAAACCCTCCTTCCTCTATGGATATACGGCTCAAGGTGATCGTCCTTGAAATGTTCGGCAATACGGTCGGCATGATCGTCCATGACGTGGAGCGGATACGGCGCGTCAAGTGGGATCAGATAAAGCCCCCGCCCTCCATGCTCCAGGCAAAGCACAGCGGCAGGATTACCGGCGTAACAAAGCTCGACGAGGATTCCGAATCGCTGCTGCTTATTCTCGACCTCGAAAGCATTATTTCGGAGATGGGCGGCTTTGTACCGAAGCACGAAATAGCGCTCGAAGAAATAGAGAAGGTCGAGAAGAAGAGGCTGAAGGGCACCGTACTGATCGCCGATGATTCCGGCGTCGCCAGAAGAATTCTCAAAGATACCCTCGAAAACGCAGGGCTCCATGTCATCGAGGCGCAGGACGGTAAGCAGGCATTGGATATCCTCAATGATTTCCTCCCGAAGATCGGCGACCAGCCCATTACCAGCTTTGTGCAGCTGATCATCTCCGATGTGGAGATGCCCGAGATGGACGGGCTCACCTTTACCAAGAATGTAAAGAACAATCCCAAGCTGCAGACAATACCGATCATCATCAACACCTCACTCAGCGGCGAGGAAAACAAGGAGAAGGCGAAGAGCGTCGGCGCCGAGGGCTACCTGGTGAAATTCGACGTTACGAAGCTCTTGCAGGAAACGGCGCGTTGCATCAAGCCGGTGTAAGCGCTCCGTAAAAGGATCAACGGGATCGTTAGCCGCCGAAGGTGACGAGGCATTTCAGGGAGTCCCGCGCTTCGGCGGTTATTTTGTAGGCCTGTGCTGTTTCATTGATGCCGAACCGGTGCGTCACGAGTTTTTCTGCCGTAACAAGTCCCTTGTTGATAAGTCGTAGTGCCTCCTTGGTATCATCAGGGCCGCAGGAATAGCTCGTGACAATGCTGATGTCCTTGAAGTAGAGATAGTTGGGATCGAGCGTCAGCGTCTCGTCCGGTTTTGCAGGGGTGAAAAACACGACCGTTCCTCCCGCCGCAGCCGCGTAGATACCCTGTTGCATTGCTGCTGCGCTGTTCGGACCGACGATGACGATATCCGCCATTCTCCCCGACGTGAGCTGTTTGACCTCATCGAGGAGGTCTGCTTTCGCTACATCAATGACATGATCCGCACCGAACTCCAGCGCCTTGTTCAGCCTGAAAGGAATCATATCGGCGCCGATGACCGTCTTTGCTCCGAATTCCTTTGCAAGGAGCACATGCATCTGTCCCATGACGCCCAGTCCGATGACGAGCATCGTATCTCCTCTTTTGACAGCCGCACGCCGCAGTGATTTGACGACGCAGGCAGTGGGCTCGACGAGCGTGCCGTCTTCATAGCTCATGCCATCCGGAAGCTTTAAGGTGTCATGCTTCAGATTCATCTCAGGAATGAGGATATAGTCGGCAATGCCGCCGGGAACGATCTTTGTGGTGCGCCAGGTCTCGCACTGCACATGGTCGCCCCGCTCGCAGCAGAGACAGGCCATACACGGCGCGTGGTGGTGCACGAAGACCCGATCGCCTATGTTAAAGGCTGATGGCTGACGGCTGGCGGCTGGCGGCTGAAGAAGTTCCTTGCCGAGCTCGACGATCTCGCCAGCCGGTTCATGGCCGAGGACGAGAGGCGCCTTTTTTTCGATATACCAGGGCATCACATCGCCGGAGCAGATGCCGCAGGCCTTTGTTTTGATCAATACATCGCGCGGGCCGACTTCTGGGATGGGTATCTCCTCGATACGTATATCGGTGAAGCTGTAGAGTTTAGCGGCTTTCATTTGCTCTCTCCATAAAGTGCATCCAGTGGACTCCGGGGCGTGTTTGCCATGTTACACTATCTCATTTTGTATCCATAATATCACAAAACACAAAATATGAAAATGTTATGCGATTGATTTTACAACAATTTCTGTTTAAAAATTCTTCGAATGTGCTTTTAGGCAATTTTAAGAAAATATGACAATTCGCGGTTTCTTCTTTGCAGTCCTGATGGATGGCTATTGATAATCTGCGGCGATATCCGAAGCACATAACATTTCACTTCATAGGACCGGCGGGGAACTGCCCCACCTCCCTGTGACCTCAGGCGTTGGCCGAATCTAGGGGATTATGGCATATTTGATCCCTTCGCCTTTCGAAAGCTTTTCAAGAGCGAGGGGAAGATCCCTGAGCGGATGAGCGCCGGTAATAAGCGGCGCAACGTTCAGCGTTGTTTTCAGAAGGTCATAGGCAGCTCTCACATCGTGGGGCGTGAAATGGAAGACACCTTTTAACGTCAGCTCATCGTAATGGAGCCGGTAAGTGTCATAACTGACGACCGTGCCCTGTTTCACGCCCCCAAAGAGGACAACGGTTCCCCCCCGCCGTACATAATTGACCGATGTCTCCCAAACGTCGATCTGTCCCGTACACTCGAATGCCATATCGACACCGATACCATTGGTATATTCGGGAACAGCGCTGGTGAGCTCCGATGGAGCTACAATCATATCAGCGCCGAGCTGCTGTGCCACATTGAGCCGCTCCTGTTCCAGTCCGGTTATGATGACGCTTGCTCCCTTGCGTTTCAACAGCAGGAGGTGGAGCAGGCCGATCGGACCGGTCCCTATAACTAATGCCGTCGTGCCTTTTCCAATTTTCAGCCCCTGCATGCCGTGGACGACACATGCCAGGGGTTCGAGAAAAGCAGCCTCCTCAAAGCTGATATGAGCGGGTTTATGGAAGATGTTCTGCTTAACGATATGTGCGGGCAGAAGAATGTAATCAGCAAAGGCGCCCATGGCTTTTGTCTGCATGATATGCTCGCAGAGGTTAAAGAGCTTCTTCTTGCAGTATCGGCAGGAGAGGCAGGGCGCGCTGTGGACTGACATAATTGCATCGCCTGGATTGAATTTGGTAACACCTTTGCCGACCGCCTCGACAATCCCGGAAAATTCATGGCCGAAGACGCCGGGCATGGGAATCATGGGATGGCCTCTCAGGAATGCCTTCAGATCGGTGCCGCAGGTGAGGGCGGCTTTGATCCTTACCAGTACTTCTCCTCTTGAGGGGACGGGGGTGGCGCCTTCTCGCATTTCGATAGCGCCGGGCCTAATCAGATAGCTTGCAATCATTGTTGAAATCTAATCTCCCCCCGCAGAATTGCCCGGCCACCGCTGCTGCAATAAAGAGAGGAATATATTTATATTCAGCATGTGAAACAAGTCGGACAAGAATGACGAGCGGAACAGGCAAGTGTATATAGAGGAACCATTTCAGGGAATACTTTCTTGAACGTTTTCTGAAGTAACCGAATGGGATGTTAAGAATAAAAGAAAACAGTGTTATTACTACTATATTCGACATAATAGTTGAATTATAGTTGAATCCTTCTGATTAGTTCAATGTGTCGGACTTAATAGCTTCCTCGATAACTAAAATAAAACAGGCACTTATTACATTGAAAAAATCCCTTGACAAGAAAAGGCATGTTCGTTTAAACTGAGACGCTGTCTCAGTAAGGCTCTTGCAACGGCAGTAAAAGGAAATTGACAAAGGTGAACCGGATGGAACGATGTTTCTCACCAATGCGTAGGGCAAGAGGCTGAGGCTAAACGAGGACATCATGCTGAATGCAAGTTCAGCTTTTTTAAAACGCGATAATGAGACAGTGTCGCAAGAAACGTGAGGAGGTTGCCATGTGTGTAGCGGTTATCGGCGGGATGGACAGGCTTGAACGGCACTATAAAGAAGAGGCGGAAAAAAGAGGTATCGATCTCAGGGTCTTCACAAAGTCGGCTGCTGATATGGCTTCGAGGATCAGGAATGTCGATGCCGTAGTAATTTTTACCAATAAAACATCCCACCAGATTAAAAAAGAAGCAATGGATGTTGCGAACGCTCGAAATATTCCTGTCTTAATGTACCACTCCTGCGGCGTATGCACGCTGAGGGCTTGCTTAAGTTGTATTGAAAAACAAAAAGGAGGAGTAAGAGGTGCTTAAAAAGATGGTAGTGGCTTTGGCAATGGTGTTTTCAACAACAACGCTGACCTATGCCGCACACCCGCTGATCACCGATGACACGGGCACAATGGGCAAAGGGAAATTCCAGGTTGAGGTGAACAGTGAGTTCAGCTACGACAAAGAAAAAGAAGACGGTATCACAACAAAAGAGAGAATGAGCGAACTGTCGACCATACTTTCTTACGGCATTGTGGACAATGTTGATGTCGTGCTCGTAGTTCCTTATCAGTGGATACGGACGAAAGAGGACGGTGTGACGACATCGGTTGACGGTATTTCGGATATATCCCTCGAAGTAAAGTGGAGATTTTACGAAAAAGACGGATTAGGCTTTGCGCTGAAGCCCGGCACTACCCTGCCGACAGGAGATGATGAAGATGGGTTGGGAACGGGAAGAGCTACCTCCAGCCTGTTCTTTATTTCTACAAAAGAGCTTGAGCCCTGGGCATTCCATCTCAATCTGGGCTATATTCGAAATGAAAATAAGGCCGATGAGCGGAAGGATTTATGGCACGCATCCATTGCATCGGAGGTCGAGGTCATTAAGAATCTCAGGGCCGTTGCCAATATCGGGATCGAGCGGAACGGAGACAAAGCATCGAATGATCATCCCGCCTTTGTTCTGGGTGGCGTTATTTATTCGATAAATGAAAACCTTGACATCGATGTTGGCATTAAGGGAGCTCTTAACAAGCCCGAAACCGACTACACGTTTCTTGCAGGCATGGCATGGCGGTTCTAAAAGGAGGAGACACTATGATGCCGTTGGGACTTTTAAGTACAGGTGAAATGGCTGAGGTGATGGAAATCCGCGGAGCAACCCAGATTCATCAATGCTGCGCTACGAAAGGCGCAACAGGGGCATGCGGCTCGACCTGCAGGGTAGAGGATATGGGGCTGCGCGCCGGCAAAATTGTCGAAATGCTGAGCAACGAAGGCAGAGGCGCGCTGTTGGTAAAAATCGATGAGACAAGAATCGCGATAGGCCGAGGAATGGCGATGAAGGTCATGGTAAGGAGACAACAATAATGAACCTCGCAAAACTGAAACCAGGAGAGAGCGGGAAAATCACCAATATAGGAGTAACCGGTCCATTAAAGAGGCGGCTGATGGACATGGGGGTGCTGGTCGGCGAGGCTGTAAAGGTGGAAAAAGTGGCGCCGCTCGGCGACCCCATCGAAGTGACTATCAAAAACTATAAGCTCTCTCTCAGGAAAAAAGAGGCGGAAGGAATAGCGGTGGAGGTGACGGGATGAGCACAGGAGTCAGGAGCCAGGATTTTGGATCCGCTGAGCGTCGGGCGTCAATCGCCGGGCACACGACGCGCGACACCCGGCGCGGATTTATTACCATTGCTGTCGCGGGTAATCCCAATTCCGGCAAATCTACGCTTATCAATGCCATCGCTGGCACGCGCCTTCAGGTGGGCAACTGGCCGGGCGTTACTGTAGAAAAGAAAAAGGCGCTTTTCGACCACGAGGGCACAAAGATCAAACTGGTCGACTTGCCCGGCACCTACAGCCTAAGCCCGTATACCCAAGAAGAGGTTGTTGCAAGAGATTATCTCGTCCGTGAGAGGCCTGATGTCATTATCAATGTGGTCGATGCCACCAACCTCGAGAGAAATCTCTACCTCACGGTGCAACTCATGGAGCTCGGCATACCGATTGTTTTGGCATTGAATATCTATGACGAGGCCGAAAAAAAGGGGTACAAGATCGATGTGAATGCTATGGAGCAGATGCTCGGTGCCACGATCATTCCGACGGTCGCGACGAGAAAGGTCGGCTTGAAAGAGCTGATAACGGCAGCAATTGCCTGTGCCGAACGACCATCCTCTCACCAGCCGAAACAGCTCAGCTACGGCAGCGACATCGAATCCGCTGCAGAGCGCGTGGAGGATATATTGCAGCAGATGTATCCTCATCTTACAACAAAGTATCCGAACAGATGGCTTGCCTTCAAGTTTATGGAGGGGGACAGCCATGTACTGCAGGAGACCGGAGTCCTGAGCAACGGTTTCCTTGCTGAAGCATTGGCGCATTTGAAAGAGGCGCATGGAGAAGATATCGAATCCCTGATGGCCGATGAGCGTTATGCGAGAGCATCGGGCCTGACCCATGAGGTCATGAAAAAGCCTGATATCAGAAAAATGGAGCTCACCGAGCAGATCGATAAAATAGTGCTCAACCGGTTTCTGGGCATTCCCATTTTTCTCGTCGCAATGTGGCTGGTGTTCAAGCTTACCTTTGATATGTCATCACCCTTTGCCGACTGGCTCGATAGTATGACATCGGGGCCTTTCAAACGGTGGATAGCAGCAGCCATCGGATTTATCAATGCGCCTGCATGGGTGGCCTCACTCGTGACCGAGGGAATTATTGCCGGTGTCGGCTCGGTGCTCGTTTTTGTCCCGGTGATTTTCGCCATGATGTTTTTTATTACCTTTCTCGAGGGAAGCGGGTATATGGCACGAGCCGCTTTCGTGATGGATAGGGCAATGCACACCATAGGGCTCCACGGCAAATCATTCATCCCGATGCTGCTCGGCTTCGGCTGCAATGTGCCTGCTATCTACGCAACGAGAACACTCGAAAACCCCAGGGATAAGGCGCTCACCGCATTATTGATACCCCTGATGTCCTGCGGTGCGCGTCTGCCGGTATACGTCGTCTTCATCGGAGCATTTTTTACCTCGAATGCGGGAACGGTCCTCTGGTCGTTGTATGTGATGGGTATCGTGCTGGCAGTAGTAATGGGCATTGCCTTCAAGAGAACTCTTTTTAAGGGCGAATCGCCGATGTTTATTATGGAGCTTCCGCCGTACCGGATGCCATCTTTCAAGAGTCTCATGATACACACATGGGAGAAGGGAAAGCACTTTCTCATCAAGGCCGGAACGTATATCCTTGCAGTCTCCATCATGGTATGGTTCCTCCTCAATCTGCCCTGGGGCGTTGAGCATAAGAAGGACTCCTACCTCGGCAAGGCAGGCCAGGTGATCGCTCCGATCTTTGAGCCGCTCGGCTTCGGAAACTGGGAAGCGTCATCATCACTGATTTCGGGCCTGATCGCGAAAGAGATTGTCGTGGGAACTATGGGCGAGATATATGCTCCCAAGGGTGCAGAGGAAGAGAAGGGACCGGCTCCCACACTCACGGAAGACCTGAAAGAGATCGGGACTTCCTTTGGCAGCGCGGTAACGGACTCGTTCAATAATGTCTTTTCGGCGTTCGGCGTTTCGAGCATGTCTGCCGAGGAATCAACGGAGGAAACAGAGGAGCGTGCATCGCTGAGGAACGCTATCAAGAATCAGTTTACCCCTCTCTCGGCATACGCGTTTATTGTTTACGTCCTCCTCTACATGCCGTGCGTTGTGGTGGCCGTCGCCATGCGGCATGAATTCGGCACCTGGAAGTGGTTCGGCATCGCCTTTGCCTACCAGATGGTGCTTGCATGGGTGGTGGCGTTTGCAATTTATCAAGGCGGAAAGTTTATAGGACTCGGATAGCGTTACAAGCCAAGTGCGTTATCGAGTGTGAAGATCCGGGGTAAAGGCTACCTTCCCCCAAAATGCCTTGCTCTGGCGCTTCACAATTTAAGTCTAAAGGAGGTCATCATGAGTTTTGCGGATATCATATGGATGGTAGTGATTTTGAGCGGCGCGGTGTATCTCCTCTACCGCGCGGTATGGAAGAAAAAAGGGTATTGTCAGGGATGTGATTCTGGGATGTGCCACAAAAAGGATTGAGGATGACAGATGTTATGATTTGTGAGGCCTTTCATCGCGAGTTATGATTACCCGCCGCACTTGCTGCAGTAGCCAAAGATCTCGAGGTTATGCCGCACCTTTTTGAATTTCTCCTTGTGACACAGCTCGTCCTGCAGCATCTCGAGAGTAGGGGAATAGAATTCTATGACTTTACCGCATTTGAGGCAGATCATATGGTCGTGATGCGATTTGCCCGAGACGATTTCATAATGGGCGTGCTTATCGGTTCTTTCCACTTGTTCTATAAGCCCGCATTCGACGAGCAGTGGGATGGTCCGATATACGGAAGCCCGGGAGACTTTTGATCCCTTTGTCTTCAATTTGGTGAAGAGTTCATCGGGATCAAAATGCCCTTTCATGCCCATTATTTCATTGATGATTTCATCACGCTCTTTCGTTGATTTGAGCCCTTTTGTGCAGAGGAACTCTTTGAACTTTTCTTTTGCCATGGTGGATCACCTCATCGCGTTAAAGCGCAACATTAAAGTACCGGAGCGCCCAGTTCAGCAGTCCGCCGAACAGAAACGCCGTGGGAAAGACGATTCCTACAACCCAGAGCGTTGTCTTCAGCCCACGCTCTTTGATGATCATGAAGAAGTTGGCGAGGCAGGGAATAAAGAGCGTTATCGTTACGAGACTCACGATCGACTGTACTGCAGTCAGTTCTCCTTCCTGCGCCATCTTGAAGAGGCCAGCTGCACCGTAGTCCCTCCGGAGAAATCCGAGGATGAAAGATTCGGCAGTTTTTGGAGGCAGATCGAGGAGACCGACGACGGCCGGCGAGGTGATCCTCTCGAGAACAGCGAGGAGATTCAACTTATGCAGCAAAAAGAGGATGAGCGTCCCCAAAATAAAGAGGGGGACCGCCTCTTTCAGATACCATTCGATTCTTCCGACGGTCTTGACCAGGATATTGGTTACGTTAGGCATTCTGATAGGGGGTATCTCGAGAAAAAACTCCGTCCTCTCCCCCTTCACGATTTTTGAAGCGAGGAATCCGGAGATCAGAAGAATGATAATGATGCTCGCAGTCCATATGACAGCGGCCTTGAGCGACAGTGCGCCGAGTATGCCGAGGATCACTCCCAGTTGTGCAGAGCAGGGAATGGCGAGGGCAAGGAGGAATGTAGTAATGACTCTGTCTCTCGTGGTTTCGAGTATTCGCGAGGTCATCACCGCCATGGTGCCGCAGCCGAGTCCCAAAATCATCGGCAGGACGGCCTTGCCGTTCAGTCCCATGATATTGAATACCCTGTTGCTCATGATCGCCAGCCGCGGGAGATAGCCGCTGTCCTCAAGAATCGAAAAAGCGATGAAGAACGTTGCCGTAATAGGAAGAATGATCGCAATAGCATAGGTGAGCGCCACCGTGATGAGACCGTATTCGCCGACGAGCAGCTCCTGTATAATCGGAACAGGGATAAGGAGATGGACAACCTTGGTGAGCATGGGATTGATATAGCCGTTGAAAATAGTCTCTTCAACGAAATCGACCAAAGTCCCCGCACCGAAGACGCCGACGAACTGATAGATCGCATAGAGCACTGCAAGCAGGATCGGGATGCCATAGACAGGATGCATGCTGTATTTGCCGATGACGTTGAGGAGTTTTCCTCCCTGTGCGCCTGCTTTCATCATACAGGCAGCGGCGATTTCTTCAGCTGCCTCGAAACGTGTTTTATTGATGAGATAGCCGATCGACTCCCTCATGTGCAGTTTGCATTCATCACGCAGCTGTTCGATCTCGAGGAGGACATTTTCCTTGAGATTCGCCTTGAGCCAATCTCTGAGGCTCTCATCTTCCGCGAGGATCATGAGCGCGAGAGAGCGCTTTGAAATAGGGACTACAGGGAGGAGGGCGGCAATTTTTTCGATGTACTCCTCGACAATCGGGGCATAGCGTATCCGGATCGAAGGTCGTTTGGGAGAGAGCATGGCCTCCTTGAGCTCCTTTATTCCTTTCCGCTGGGGAGCTATGGTCGTGACGACATCGATGCCGAGGAGGTGCTTGAGTTTTTCGGTGTCGATCGTGATTCCCCTGTCCATGGCCTCATCAATCATATTCAGATCGAGGAGCACGGGGATGTCCATTTCGGCAAGCTGGAGCGTGATGAGCAGGGTTCTTTTCAGGTTTTTTGCATCACCGACCTGCACGACGGCAGAGGGCGACTGGTGCAGAAGGATGTCCCGGGTCACTTTTTCATCCTCGCTCATGGGGATGAGGCTGTTTACGCCGGGCGTGTCTATGAGCACCAGCCGTTTGCCGTTGAGCGAGATGTTCCCCTGGGTTATTTCCACCGTGGTGCCGGGGTAGTTGGAGACGGTGACGTATTTGCCAGTAAGTAAACCGAATATCACACTCTTCCCTACATTCGGATTGCCGAGGAGAGCAATTTTTTCGAGAAGGGTGGACTGTTTTTTTGCTGCTGTTGCTGCACTCACAGGATGCTCCTTTTTATTTTAACTGCAATTTGATCTCAATAACAATAAATTGTACGGTACGCACGGCAGGTTTTTCAAGCAGCAACAAAAGCACGGTCCGGATGGGGCAGCAACTCCCGATGGAAAAAGTCGGGTTTCTTCACTCCGTTTGCAATGACAGACTGTCTCGCTCATTAAGAAGCGAAGCGTGGCAATCTCAATGAAATGTGGAGTAGCCGGGAATTAGTGTCCGGGATGCATGACTTGAATCTTCCTTATTGTATCGAGTATTCTTTTTTATTGTGATTACTAGTGACACTGCTTTCATAAGAAAGAGCAGACGGTCGGCCTCGCTCCTGCTGCTCAGCGGCCTTATTCTCACCCTGCTCACGATCGTGCCTCAGTCTTCTGCAGTCGATCTGAAGAGACCTGCAAAAAACGGACAGGTACCTGCCGCCACGATTCGGGTCGGTAAACATCCGGCTTTTGTGAGGATTGTTCTCGAAGCACCGGAGAGTCTTGTGCAAAAGGCCTCAGTAATGATCGTCGGGGGCGCTACGATAAAAGTCGATTTCCCGTCGCCGCTCATCTTCAAGGTTGCGCTCAAGGGTCCCTCGAAGGGTGCTCTCACGTTTGAAAAGGCCGCGGGGAAAGGAAAGTCTTATGAGGTCGAGAAGGGCGTGACCATTGCGGTAAACGAAAGCAAATGCCTGATTACCGTCAATAATCTTGATGACATCAATGTTTCAAAGCTCACGGCACCCCCACGGCTTGTCATCGATGCCTCTCTTATTGCTGTTTCTGCCCCCCCTGCCAAGGAACAGCAGGGGAGCGCGCCGCCCCAAGAGCACTCCTCCTCAAAGGAGAGTGGTGCGGTCCAGCCTCCACCCGAGCCGGTTGATATCCCTTTTTCATCCTTTGTGCTCGATGCCGGTCACGGTGGCTCTGACACCGGAATACAATACGGCAAGGTGACGGAAAAGGATATCGCTCTCTCTTTTGCCAAAGATGTGGCGACCGTATTGAGCAAAAAAGGGAAGAGGGTATTCCTTACCAGGAAGGCCGACCAGGCCCTGTCATTAAAGGAGAGGGCCAGGATTGCCAACCAGAAGTCACCCGATATTTTTCTGAGCTTCCATCTCTCTTCTCAAAATGCCTTTATCATTTACAGTGCTACGAAAAAGGCGGTGCGTCCCGCTGCGAGTGCTCCGAATGAGGGAGCGGGAACAGAAGCAAAGGACATGAACGCTGTGTTTGCCAGTGCTATTGCCCGCCAGGTGAGAAATGAATTCAAGACAGAAGCGCGGTACGAAAGGCTGCCGATACGCGTTCTTACCCAGATCGGGGGCCCTGCCCTTCTGATAGAGCTGCCGAGCCCTGAAAAGTTCAGCTATGAAGGAAAGAACAAAGAAAGATTGATACAGGCGCTGCTGAGGGGGATAGCATCTTCTGCAGGCGAATCTGATTATAAAATGTAGGCCCGCCGAATGATCGAAAAGAAGTCCATAGCGATAGCGATTGCCGTTCTCATCCTCGCCGGAGCAGCCGGCTGGTGGGCGACACGTGTGTATCTCTTTCAGGACGATCCTCTCATGCAGCCGCTGATCGAGCTGAAGGGAGAACTGCCGAAGAACCCCGAAATGTTCGGTAACAGCGAGGATACGGTAGCGGTGAAGATATTCTATCCCTCGGAGGGAGGGGTGGAGCGAAAGGTTCCCAACAGTCCGGTGCTGGTGAAAATGACCGAGCATGTTATAATTGAGTACTTGAAGGGACTGGAGCAGGATATCAAAGACACAAAACTGCTCGGCGTTTACAGGGACAAAAGGAATATCCTTTATATAGACCTGTCGGATGAATTCAGGAAAGGCTTTTCAGGCGATGTACGACAGGAGTACGCACTCCTCAGCTCTCTTTACGAAACGGTAATGACGAATATCGTCGGCGTAGAGGATGTTAAAGTGCTCATAGAGGGGAAAGAAGTGGAGAGTCTGGGCGGGCACTTTACCCTGCTCTATCCGCTCCGCGACGTCATCAAGGAAGAGCATCAGCCCTCGACAGTCGATACCGTTCAGCTGAACTGACAGCGCGCGCATCCTTGCACAAGGTTAATGAACAATAACAACGGAAACCCTATAGGTATTTTTGATTCAGGAATCGGAGGACTGACCGTTCTCAAGGAGGTGACCAGGATATTGCCGGGCGAAAGCATTTTTTACCTCGGTGATACGGCGAGAGTCCCCTACGGCATACGGTCGCCCGAAACAGTGACGCGCTATTCCTTTGAATGTACAGAGTTTCTGCTGAAGCAGCATATAAAGTTTCTGGTGGTGGCCTGTAACACGGTCTCTGCCATCAGCCTTGTGAAGATACGGGAGCGGGTAGCGATCCCGGTTGTCGGCGTTATCGAGCCCGGTGCACGCGCTGCGGTACGGGCAACAAAGAGCGGGAAGATAGGAATCATCGGGACAGAGACGACCATCAGGAGCAGCGCTTATGTTAAAGCGATCAAGGCGCTGGACCCTGCCATCGAAGTGTTCGGTCTGGCCTGTCCCCTCCTCGTACCGCTGGTCGAGGAGGGGTGGACAGAGGGGGCCATCGCACAAATGGTGGTGGAGCGGTATTTAAAGGATATGAGAGAGAAGGGCGTTGATACCCTTGTCCTCGGCTGTACCCACTATCCGCTCCTGAAGGGCGTCATTCAGGAGGCGATGGGCGATGTCAGTCTTATCGATTCGGCGGTCGAGACGGCCCTGGTGGTGCAGCAGATGCTCGCGGAGATGGGCCTGATGAGCGGGAATGGACAGCCGGAACGTAAAAAGTTTTTTGTCACCGACACTCCTGAAAAATTCATTGCCGTCGGCGAGCGGTTCCTGCAGAAAAAGATTGAGGATATAGAAAGGATACAACTGTAAATCCTAAATTCGAATTTCGAAATTCTAAATAAATTTGAATGCTCAAAACCCAAAATATAGGTATTTCTGTTTAGAATTTTGGATTTGTTTAGAGTTTCGTGTTTAGGATTTAGAATTTGCCCTTAAATGGAGGAATGGATGAGGCCGGATGGAAGAAAAAATGATGAATTGAGAAAAGTGACGGTGGTGAGGAACTTTATTTCATCGGCCGAAGGGTCGGTGCTTATCACCTTCGGCAATACGAGGGTTATCTGCACCGCATCCATTGAGGATAGAGTGCCTCCTTTCCTCAGGGATCAAAAACGGGGGTGGGTGACCGCGGAATACGGTATGCTTCCCCGCTCCACCCAGAACAGGATGACCAGAGAGGCTTCTACCGGGCGGGTGGGAGGGAGGACCCAGGAGATCCAGCGCCTGATCGGAAGGTCCCTGCGGGCAATTGTCGACCTCGAGCTCCTCGGCGAACGGACCGTCTGGCTCGATTGCGACGTTATCCAGGCGGACGGCGGTACGCGGACTGCTTCCATAACCGGCGCATTCATCGCCTTTAGTGATGCAATAGAAAGGGCGATGAGAAGCAAGGTGATCGAGAAGAACCCTATTAAAGATTATCTTGCAGCGGTGAGCGTCGGCATGGTGAGCGGAGAGCCGCGCCTTGATCTCTGTTATATTGAAGATTCTTCCGCAGAGGTCGATATGAATGTGGTAATGACCGGAAGCGGCAAAATTGTTGAAATTCAAGGAACTGCCGAATCAGAGGCTTTTTCGAGGTCGTTGCTGGATTCCATGCTCTCCCTTGCGGAAAAGGGTATAGCAGAGCTGGTCGAACTCCAGCGGGATAGTTTGAAATAAATGTGGTAGAATAAAGAAAAATGTTTTGAAAAAATAGCAGGTGGTACTGTGAAGATGCAAGGAAAAGGTATGTATAAAAGTCTGTTTGTCTGGCTGCTCATCGGTATGGCGATGATCCTCCTCTTTAACCTCTTCAATGTCCCCCCGAAGACCGAGAAAGAAATCATCTTCTCGGACTTTATCGCAAAGGCCGAAGCGGGTGATGTGGAAGAGGTGACCATGAAGGAGAGCCATATTACCGGCAAGCTGAAGGATGGGAGCAAGTTCAGGACCTATTCAGCGGAGTATCCTGATCTTGTCAAGTTATTGCGGGAAAAAAATGTGCGGATCACTGCACGGCCTCCTGACCAGAACCCCTGGTATGTCAGCTTCTTCTTCTCCTGGGGACCGATTATATTCCTCGTGCTCGTCTGGATCGTCTTCATGCGACAGATGCAGATGGGCGGCAACAAAGCGATGTCCTTCGGCAAGGCGAAGGCTAAGCTCGTCTCGGACAAGGCGGTGAAGGTCACCTTTGCCGATGTCGCCGGCGTCGAAGAAGCGAAGACGGAGGTAGAGGAGATCATCGAGTTCCTCAAGGACCCGCAGAAGTTCTCGAGGCTGGGCGGCAAGATCCCCAAAGGCGTCCTGCTCGTCGGCCCTCCGGGTACGGGGAAGACGCTCCTCGCCAAGGCGATTGCCGGAGAAGCGGGGGTACCCTTCTTCTCCATCTCTGGTTCCGACTTCGTGGAGATGTTCGTCGGTGTCGGCGCATCCCGCGTAAGGGACCTTTTTGAGCAGGCGAAAAAGAACGCCCCCTGTATCATCTTTATCGATGAGATCGATGCAGTGGGAAGACATAGAGGCGCAGGACTCGGCGGCGGCCATGACGAGCGCGAGCAGACCTTGAACCAGCTCCTCGTCGAGATGGATGGGTTCGAGGGGAACGAAGGCATCATTATTATTGCTGCGACCAACAGACCTGACGTCCTCGATCCGGCGCTCCTGAGACCGGGGAGGTTCGACCGTCAGATCGTGGTGCCGGTCCCTGATGTTAAAGGGCGGCATGAGATACTCAAGGTCCATACAAAGAACATTCCGATTACCGAAGAGGTGAATCTTGAGAAGATCGCCCGCGGAACGCCTGGCTTTTCCGGTGCGGATCTCGCCAATCTGGTGAATGAGGCTGCCCTTATCGCAGCGCGCAAATCCAAGGACAAGGTCGATATGACCGACTTTGAATTCGCAAAGGATAAGGTCCTGATGGGCGTGGAGCGGCGCAGCATGGTGCTGAGCGATGCGGAAAAGCGGAACACGGCATACCATGAGGCAGGGCATGCTCTCGTCGCCAAGCTGACCCCGGGTACTGACCCGATCCACAAAGTAAGCATTATTCCGAGGGGAAGGGCGCTCGGCGTCACTCAGCAGCTCCCGATCGACGATCGGTATACCTATTCGAAGGACTATCTCGAGAAGACGCTCAGCGTTTTATTGGGCGGAAGGGCTGCAGAGGAGCTTGCGCTGAACCACATGACGACCGGTGCAGGCAATGATATCGAGCGTGCCACCGAGCTTGCTCGGAAGATGGTCACCGAGTGGGGCATGAGCACGAGACTCGGACCGCTCACCTTCGGAAAAAAGGACGAACAGATATTCCTCGGCCGCGAGATCGCCAAGCACAAGGACTACAGCGAAAAGACCGCTGAAGAGATTGACGACGAAATAAAAGGTATCGTTACCAGCGCCTACGAGCGGGCAAAGAAGATCCTGCAGGACAACTTCGGTCTCCTTGAGGCCCTCGCGCATGCCCTCCTCGAGAAGGAGACGGTCGATGGCACGGACATTGATAAATTGATCGAAAGCGCAGGATCGAATGGAGAGCCGGTGCTCGGCACCGCATAAAAACCTTAGGATTAAGGATAAGGCTGAGATCGATAAGGTCTCGGCCTTTATTTTTGAGCTATGAAGATCGCGTGGTCGAAGTTTGCGCTGGATTTCAGCAACCGAACCTACATCATGGGGGTGCTCAACATCACCCCCGATTCCTTTTCCGATGGCGGGCTCTTTTTCGACAGGGAAAAGGCGGTCGAACATGCCTATAAGCTCATCCAGGACGGCGCCGATATCCTCGATATCGGGGGTGAATCGACAAGGCCGGGGTCCGACCCCGTGCCCCTGGAAGAAGAGATCAATCGCACCATTCCCGTCATACAGGCCATTGCAAAAGAGATAAATGTTCCTATCTCCATCGATACCTACAAGGCAGAGGTTGCACGGCGTGCCCTCGATGCAGGCGCTTCGATGGTGAACGATATCAGCGGACTGCGATTCGATCCCGAGATGCCCAAGGTCGCTGCCGCATACGGCGTACCAGTGGTGGTCATGCACATCAAGGGCACACCGAAGAGCATGCAGCAGAACCCTGTTTATGAAGCGCTCATTCCCGAAGTCATGGATTACCTGCGGGGCAGCATCCAGATCGCCCGCGAGCACAACATCGCTGAGGACAAGATTCTCATCGATCCCGGCATCGGTTTCGGCAAGACCTTTCAACACAATCTGGAGATCATCTGCAATCTTAGGGAATTCACGCAGCTCGGCAAGCCGATCGTCATGGGTGTCTCGCGGAAGGCCTTTATTGGCAAGATCCTCGGCGATGTCCCCGCCACCGAGCGGCTCGAAGGCACCGCCGCAGCTGTGGCGATCTCCATCTTCAACGGCGCGCACATTGTCAGGGTCCATGATGTGAAGGAGATGGTGAGAGTGGCAAAAGTTGCCGATGCCGTGAAACGGGGGATATTTTAGCATTCCGGCGGGCCAAACAGCTCAAAAGGGGGGTAAAGAGATGCCCGTTCGGTACCGCGGCGAGATCCTTGATCCGATCTCCGTCACGATGGGGATCGCGGTGTTCCCGAAACACGGAGAAACCAGCAAAACGCCGCTGCTCACTGCTGATGAAGTCCTCACGCGTGCAAAAGCAGAAGGCAGAGATCGTGTGGCTGTCGGGTAGCTTTTTTCCGTCCCTTATTAACGACCGACTTACATCTTCTCTGGCGCTTTGACGCCGAGGATTTTCAGGCCGTGTTTCAGGACGATCCGAACTGCTTCGCAGAGGGCGAGGCGCGCCCTGGTGAGTTCCGCATCTTCGGAAACGACTTTGTATTTGTGGTAATAGGGATGGAACATGCCTGCCAGTTCCTGTAAGTAAAAGGTGATACGGTGCGGCTCATGCGCCAGCGCGGCGCTTCTGAACATCAGCGGATAGAGCAGCAGCTTTTTAATGATGCGCACTTCCTCATCATTGAAGACCTCGCCATTGAAATCGGTGAAATCGAGTGCTACTGATTCCTGTTTCGCCTTCTCATAAATGCTGTTGATACGTGCGTGGGCGTACTGGACATAGTAGACCGGGTTCTCCGACGACTGTGCCTTTGCGACTTCGATATCCACTTCGAGGTGGCTGTCCGATCTCCGCGTCAGGAAGAGGAACTTGGTCGTATCCGCTCCGATATCATCGATGACCTCTCGCAAGGTGATGAATTCACCGGCGCGCTTCGACATCTGCACCGGCTGACCGCCTTTCAGGAGCGCGACCATTTGTACGAGGATTATGCGCAGGCTCTCTTTCGGGTAGCCCAATGCCTGTATGACCGCCTGCATGCGCGGGATGTAGCCGTGGTGGTCGGCCCCCCAGATATCGATGAGCTCGTCAAAACCTTTTTGGATTTTCTTTCTATGGTAAGCGATGTCAGGCGCAAAATAGGTGTATTCGCCGTCTTTCTTTATGATGACTCTGTCTTTGTCATCGCCGAAGGCGGTTGATCTGAACCATGTGGCGCCTTCTTCTTCGTAAATGTAACCGCGCTCTCTGAGATCGGCGATTGCCTTGTTGACCTCGTCGTTGGCATAAAGCTCTCTCTCGCTCTGCCACGTATCGAAGATGACGCCGAAGTCTTCGAGGTCTTTTTTTATCACTGCGAGCATCTTCTGATAGGCGAAATCGATCACTGTCGGTGCTACTTCCTCAAACTCCTTGTCCGCAAAGCTTGAGCCGTACGCTTCATGCAGTTCCCGTGCGAGGTCTTCCACGTATGCTCCACGGTAGCCGTCCTCGGGAAAGGCGTAATAGTTCATGCCGTAAAGATGTTTGTATTTTGCAAAGACCGAAAGTCCCAGCAGCCTGACCTGGCGTCCTGCATCGTTGATATAGAATTCCTTCTCAACACTGAAGCCGGCCTCCTGAAGGAGGTTGGAAAGCGCTGCTCCGAGTGCTGCGCCCCTTCCATGGCCCAGATGCATAGGGCCGGTGGGATTGGCGCTCACGAATTCGATCTGTATCCGTCTGCCCCTGCCGACATCCTCTTTCAAGAAGGCCTCCTGTTCGGCAATGAGCCTTCTCAGCTCGTTAAAAATAAATGATCTCTTGAACGTGAAGTTGATAAACCCCGGGCCGGCAATTTCGACCCTTTCGAATATATCACTGCCTTCGATTTTGGCAACGAGCTCTTCGGCGATTTTTCGCGGCGCTTTTTTGAGGACTTTGGTGAGGCTCATCGGCAGGGGCGTCGACAGGTCGCCGAAGGATTCCTCTTTCGGTACCTCGATTTCGACCTCGGCATACCCGATCTTCGTGAGAATTTCTCTTAAAGTTTTTTCCATAACTTTTAAGTTTACGCATACCCTATGATATTGTCAACTATCGAAAAAATATGTTGAATCAGCAAGTCATATTACTTTTTTACACGCCATGGTGTTTTTTCCTTGACAGATGCTGTTACTAACAGTATATATATAGTGATGGAAACATCTTTGGATGCCATCCCTTTTTATACGCTCGACGAGATTATCAGACTGCTCTCTGATGAGGGGTACAAGCTCACCAAGAGGACTTTCCAATTTTATGTGCAGTCGGGCCTGCTTCCCAAGGGGATCAGAAAAGGGCAGGGTACGGGCGGCGTCAAATTCTTCTATCCCCAGAGCGTTATCGAGACAATAAAGTGGATCTTCGCGCTCAAGAGCAAGGGGTTCAATCTCGTTGAAATAAAAGAGACCTTTCAGATGTACCAGGAAGATGTGTCTGCCGAGAAAGAGCGGCTCGTCAGCGGGGCTGACCAGATCGACAATCCCTTCAGGAAAAAAAGCGAACGGCTGCGGATTGCGATGGATAGGGAAACCACAGAGGGCCGCAGCTTTCTGGAGGCGGTTATGGCTGAAACGCCGGAGGGGAGCACGCTCACGAGGTGCCTGCAATGTGGAACATGCGGCGGCTCGTGCCCTTCTGCCGAAGACATGGATTACACGCCGCGCCACCTCTTTGCCATGCTGCTGGCCGGGCTGAAGCAGGAGGTCCTTTTGAGCAATACTCCATGGTTCTGCGTCTCCTGCTATTACTGCACCGTGCGATGTCCCCAGCAGATCCCAATCACCGATATCATGTACACCCTCAAGCAAATGGCAGTGCGCGAGGGGATTGTCAAGATCACCGATGCCTATGACTTCTCGAAGACATTTATCAATCTCATCGAGAAGTACGGCCGCAGCTTCGATTTCGGTCTCGCCATGCGCTACCGTCTGGACCATAATCCCGCCGACCGGCATTCCTGGGGTTCGCTGGCACTGAAACTCTACAAAAAGGAGCGGATCGTCCTGGGTCCCTCGAAGATCGAGGGTATTGAGCAACTGCGACGTATTGTGAACAAGGCTAAAGAGAGAGAAAGAAAACCGTGAGATACGCCCTTTTCCCCTGCTGCTCCTCAGAGCACATGGCTGCAGCCTACACGCAGTCGGCCAGAGCGGTGATGGAGCTGTTCAATATCGAGCTGACCGACATCCCCGACTGGAACTGCTGCGGTGCTACGGAGTATCTCTCGATCAACCGTCTTGCCCACTACGCGCTCTCGGCGCGCAACCTGGCTCTGGTCCCTCAGGGGCATAGCCAGGTGATTACCTCCTGTAGCCTCTGTTTTTCGAATCTGCGGAGGACCGATAAGGTGATGCATGAGCATCCTGACATCAATGAGGCGGTCAATGACGCCCTTGCTGAAGGCGGACTTCACTACAATCCTGGCGTGCTCAGGATTCGCCATTTCCTCGACATCTTTCTCAACGATGTGGGAGTGGATGCACTCTTCACCAAAGTGACTACCTCTCTCAGCAATCTGCGCATCGCCCCGTTCTACGGATGTATGCTGACGAGGCCGGGTGACGGGTTCGACCATCCCGAGCATCCGACCTCTATGGATAGAATCCTCACTGCACTCGGCGCAACAGTGGCCGAATTCTCGATGAAATCGAACTGCTGCGGCGGACATATGCCCCATATAAAAGCGATCACCGCCTACGAGCTCCTGCGCAGGATACTGAAGAGCGCTCAGAAGAGCGGAGCGGACGCCATTGCGGTCCTCTGTCCGGTATGCCAGATCAATCTCGACGCCTACCAGGATGATGTGAATAAGCATTTTAATACTCATTTCAACATCCCTGTCCTCTTCTTTACCCAGCTCATGGGACTGGCCTTCGGGCTTGACCCGCTTGTCCTCGGCATCGGAAAAGAGATTGTTTCCGCTGAACCGGTGCTCACGAAAATGAAAGTAGGGCGCCCTGAAACAAAAGAGCCGAAAAAACGGATGAGGACAAAGAATGAGTGAGAGGATAGGCGTCTATCTCTGCCATTGCGGGACGAATATCGCCGAGGGTCTCGATATCAAAGCCCTCGCATCTTTTGCATCGACGCTGGGCAATGTCGTTGTTGTCCGAGATGACCGTTTCATGTGTTCAGGCGACGGGCAGGGGTTGATCGAGCGTGATATCAAGGAGAACAGTCTCTCCCGTATTGTCATCGTCGCCTGCTCGCCGCATCTGCACGAACCAACCTTCAGGAAGGCCTGTGCACGGGCGGGATTGAACCCCTACTTTTGCGAGATCGTCAATGTGCGGGAGCATGATGCATGGACTGCCGGCGACACGGCGGCTGCGACCGAGAAGGCCAAGGCACTGGTCTCGGCTGCTGTCCATCGGGTCCTGCATCACAAACCTCTGTCGAAGATATCGGTGCCGGTCAATCCTGATACGCTTGTCATCGGAGGAGGCATCGCCGGCATCACGGCGGCACTCGAGATAGCCGATGCGGGCAGGCAGGTCTATCTGGTGGAGAGGGCACCGAGTATCGGTGGCCGCATGGCACAGCTCGATAAGACTTTTCCTACCCTCGATTGCGCCGACTGCATGCTCGATCCGCGCATGGCAGCAGTACGCCGGCACCCGCATATAACGCTCCTGACGTATAGCGAGGTTGAGGAAGCGAAGGGGAGGGCAGGCAGCTTCACTATAAAAGTGAGAAAGAAGGCACGCTTTATCGACGAGGACCGTTGCATAGGATGCGGCATCTGCCAGCAGAAGTGCCCGCAGGAGGTGCACGATAACGATTTCGAGGCAGGACTCGGTTTGCGGAAGGCATGCGCCATTCCCTTTGCCGGCGCGGTCCCCCGTTATCCGGTAATCGACCGGAACATCTGCTCCTTTTTCGAATTGGGCCAGTGCAGGATCTGCGAGAAAGAGTGTCCTGCCCAGGCGGTCCGGTTCGACCAGAGCGATACAACGCTTACCCTTACGGTGGGGAATATCGTTATTGCGACGGGCTTTGATCTTTTTGATCCCCTGCGGATCCCGCAGTACGGGTACGGCAGATACCCCAATGTGTTTACTGGTATCGAGCTTGAACGTATGCTGAGCGCTGCCGGGCCTACCGGCGGAAAGGTCATGCTCAGAGACCGGGTCGCCGAGCCTGAAAGTGTTGCGATTATCCATTGCGTCGGGAGCCGCGATAAGAACTACCACGATTATTGTTCAAAGGTCTGCTGTATGTACTCGCTGAAGTTCGCCCACCTTATAAAGGAGAAGACCGGGGCTTCTGTCTACAATTTTTACATCGACATGAGGGCAGGGGGGAAGACCTATGAGGAGTTCTACCAGAAGCTCCTGGGTGAAAAGATCCATTTCGTCAGGGGACGGGTGGCGACTGTTATGGACTCGGCATATTATCCTGAAGAAGAAGGCAAGCTCGTCATCCAGGCTGAGGATACACTGCTCGGCATCCAGCGGCGTATCCCCGTGGACATGGTGGTATTGAGCACCGCCATGGAAGCGAGGGCCGATGCACGCTCTGTTGCCCGGCTGCTCGGTGTTGAATGCGACAGCGAGGGATTCTTTGCAGAGAAGCATCCCAAGCTCGATCCGGTCGTTACCCTGCGCGAGGGGATATTCGTAGCAGGAGCCTGCCAGGGACCGAAGGATATAACCGAGACCATTGCACAGGCAGGCGCTGCTGCAGCAAAGATCCTTTCTCTTATTAATAAAGGGACTATCGAGCTCGAGCCGATACGGGCGAGCATCGACAAGGAGCGGTGCAGCGGATGCCGGATGTGCCTTGATCTTTGTCCCTATAGTGCTCTTTCTATGAATGAGAAGAGCAATCAGGCGGACATCGATGCTGCCCTCTGCCAGGGGTGCGGCGCCTGTGTGGCTGCGTGCCCTGCCAGGGCGATCACCAGTGATCACTTTACCGACGAACAGATGATGGCGGAGATCGAAGGCATATTATATGATCGAGACAGGAAGATATGATACAAACCTGACGGATGCGCTCATCGGTTGTACAGAATAAAAAGGTAAAATTAAAAATAAAAAAGAAAAATTCAAAAATAAGGAATCCTCAATTTTTCATTTTTCTTTTTAATTTTTAATCTGCCACAAGGGGTTCAGGTCTTCACTGCTTAATGCGAAAACGCTCTCAATAGAGTAGAGGCTTATGATTAATTCTTTCGAGCCTGTTATTGTCGGTTTCTTCTGCAACTGGTGCGCCTACCGCGCAGCGGACCGCGCCGGCACGCTGCGTCTCCATTCTGCTCCGAACCTCCGCATCATCAGGGTCATGTGCAGCGGAAGAGTCGAGCCGCAGCTGGTGCTCAAGGCACTGCGGGAGGGAGCGGACGGCGTTCTCATTGCCGGATGCCATCCCGGCGAATGCCACTATGAGGCAGGCAATATAAGAACCCTCGGACGCTTTCATCTCGTACGAAATCTTGCCGGACAGTTCGGCATCGAGCGCGAGCGCATACAGCTTGCCTGGGTCTCTGCTTCAGAGGGAGCTGCTCTTTCAGAAAAGATAAACAGGATGACTGCGGCATTGCGGGCACTGGGACCGCTGCAGTGGCCTCAGGTGATCAGCGGGAGGAGGCAGTGATGCAGGAACGTTCGAAATTCGCTATGTACTGGGCCTCTGCCTGCGGCGGGTGCGAGATCGCGCTCCTCGGCATACATGAGGAGCTACTCGATTTTGCTACTGTCTTCGAGCCGGTCTTCTGGCCCTGTGTCATGGACGGCAAGCGAAGCGATGTGGAAGCGCTTTCCGATGGTGCTATAGCGCTCACCTTTTTCAACGGCGCTATCCGTAATGATGATGACGTGGCAATGGCCCGTCTGCTCAGAGCAAAATCGAGGCTGCTCGTCGCCTTCGGCTCATGCGCGTATGAGGGGTGTATCCCCGGATTGTCGAACCTGTCGAGTGCACGTGATCATGCTGCTTCCATCTATCTCGAAAATCCGAGTACCGATAATCCTTATTCGATAACACCCAGGGTAACTACTACAGTCGATGAGGGGGAGCTCCATCTGCCCTCGTTTCATGACACTGTAAAAAGTCTGCGGCAGACCGTTGATGTGGATTACTCGGTTCCCGGCTGCCCTCCTGAACCGCATCAGATTCAGACGGTCATAGATATGGTGATGAAAGGCGGTGATCTTCCTCCGAAAGGTTCAGTGATCGGTGCAGGCGCAAAGGCCCTTTGTGAAGAGTGTCCCCGCCTACGAAGAGAAAAGCGGGTCAGAAAGCTTTATCGCCTCCACGAAATCATCCCGGATAAAGAGAACTGCCTTATCGACCAGGGCATGGTCTGCATGGGCCCAGCCACCAGGAGCGGCTGTACAGCCCTCTGTCCGAAGGCAGGCATGCCCTGCATCGGATGCTATGGGCCGGCCGAAGGCGTCATCGATCAGGGCGCGGCGATGCTCTCTGCACTGGCGTCAATCGTAGAGGTCGATATCGAAGGGAACGGTGATGATGCGATAAGCAGGCAGATCGAAGATGCGCTCAATTCCCTTCTTGATCCGGCAGGGACTTTTTATAAATTCAGTCTGGCGCATTCGCTGCTACAGAGGGCGCGGCACCCCTTCAGGGGAGATTAAAATGCAAAAAGAAAAGATTAAAAGTAATGAATTTATTAATTTTGCTTTTTTCTTTTTGATTTTTTATCTTTATCGATTATGAAGAAGATCAGCATTGACCCGGTGACGAGGCTGGAAGGCCACGGCAGGATTGAGATATTCCTCAACGACGAAGGTGAGGTAGCGAATGCCTATTTCATTGTCCCCGAGTTGAGGGGGTTCGAGCAGTTCTGTGTCGGACGCCTCGCAGAGGATATGCCGAATATCACCAGCCGCATCTGCGGCATCTGTCCCGAAGCCCATCACATAGCATCAACCAAGGCGCTCGATGATTTGTACAGGGTCGATCCTCCTCCTGCGGCAAAGAAGCTGCGGGAGATGTTCTACTCTGCCTTCTTCGTTGCCGACCACACGACCCACTTCTATGCCCTTGGAGGACCTGATTTCATTGTGGGGCCCGATGCGCCGCCTGCCGAGCGAAATATCTTCGGCGTATTGCAGAAGATCGGCATCGATATCGGCAGAGAGGTGATCGAGTGCAGAAAAAGGAACCACCACGCCATTCAGCTGGTCGGCGGAAGAGTGATCCATCCCTGCGCCGGGCTTCCGGGCGGATGGAGCAAGGCGCTCACCGGAGAGGAGCAGAGAGAGATTCAGCTCATAGCGGAAAAGAATATCGCTTTTGCGCTCCGGAGCCTCGATCTGTTCCGTTCGGTCGTTTTGCAGAACCCCGAGTACCATGACCTCATGGTGTCCGATGCCTATACCCACCGTACCTATTACATGGGCACTGTTGATGAAAGAGGTTATATCAACTTTTACGATGGCCGGGTGCGCGTTGTTGACCCCGACGGGAACGAATTGGTGAACTATCATCCCCGCGATTACCGGGATCACATTACCGAGCGTGTCGAATCCTGGACGTACCTTAAATTCCCTTATCTGAAGGCGGTCGGCTGGAAGGGCTTTGTCGATGGAGCTCAGAGCGGCGTGTATTGTGCAACGCCGCTGGCGCGTCTCAATGTTGCAAAGGGCATGGCCACACCCCGCGCACAGGAGGCCTTCGAACAGTTCTATGCAACGCTCGGCACGAAAAGGGACGACGGCAGTTACGGGCCGGTGCATTACCGCCTCGCAACACACTGGGCGCGGCTGATCGAGCTCCTCTATGCTGCGGAGCGCATGCATGAGCTGATCGTCGATCCTGAAATCACCGATCCCCATGTGCGTGTCATTCCTACCGAAACACCCGTTGAAGGAGTCGGCGCTGTGGAGGCGCCCCGCGGTACGCTCACGCACCATTACCGGACCGATGAGCGAGGAATCCTGCAAAAAGTCAATCTCGTTGTCGGTACTACCAACAACTACGCGCCGATTGCGATGTCCGTTAAGAAGGCGGCCCAGACCCTTATCAGCAAGGGCACCATCATCGAACAGGGGCTGCTGAACAGGATAGAGATGGCGTTCAGACTCTACGATCCCTGCTTCTCCTGCGCAACCCATGCGCTGCCGGGACAGATGCCGCTCAGGGTCAGAATACGTAATCAAGCAGGAGAGGTAATCAGGGAGCTGTCGCAATATTAAAGCATAGAGCCAGAATCCAGAAGTCAGGAGCTAGAAGGGGAAGGAAAGCTTTTATTCTGGCTTCTGACTCCTGGCTCCTGAATTCTATGATTCTATTACTATGATAAAAAAAACCTTAATCATCGGCCTCGGTAACCCGATTCTTCGTGATGACGGCATCGGCATCGCCGTTGCGCGGGAATTGAGGAAGCATGTTCGGGAACATGAGGGGATCGATATAAAGGAATTATCCGTAGGCGGACTGAGACTCATGGAAGAGATGATCGGCTATGACAGGGTGTTCCTCATCGATGCGATCTGCACCGGGAATGCGCCGGCCGGTACTGTATACCGGCTGAGCCTCCGCAACGTCCCGGCAACCCTCCATAGTTCGTCGATGCACGATACGACACTCGCCTGCGCCTTCGAAGCCGGAAAGCGCATGGGATTCGACCTTCCGGAGGACATCGCCATCTGGGCCGTAGAGGCGGAAGATGTAGTGCACTTCGGTGATGCAATGACAGATGCGGTGGCTGCAGCCATGCCTCGCGTAGTATCTTTGCTTGTCACTGCTTTGGAGCCGATGCTCTCTCACCCGTAATCGTTTCTTTTTTTGACAGAAGAATTAACTTGACATTCTTCCCCGGATATATCCTGAATATAAGATAAGAGGGGCGCTTAACGCGCATGGTGCAATTGTAGTAACCTTTTGTTGTATTCGCAGGGGGACAAGATGAAGGAAAAGGGATCGAAATGGTTTGCAAAGATTGCGCTGGGTATCATCGCACTGCTGCTCATCTACAGTATCTTCCTCATCTATTGGAAGATGTACTTTGTCGGGAGATAATCCTCCCACACCCTTTTCGCTGCAAGCAACTCTTTAACTGTCTGCACCAACCAGACAGAAGGACCTTAATGTGCTGTAGCGATAATCCCGCCCCGTCTGCATAAAAAGCATTCATTGTGAATGATTCTTTCCTGTTTGAGCCGTACTTTCAGATAAAAAAATAATAAAATAAGAAATATTCATTATCATTAAAGAATGCTTGACAACAAATTTATTGACAGTATAATGTTAATAACACGAAAAAGAAGAAAATCATTGAAATTATGGAATTCATAGGCAAATGAACAAAGAAAAGAGGACGGAGGAGACTATGAAAGAGCATGAGGCTGAAGTCAGAAAGAAGCTCGGCGGCATATCGCGAAGGGATTTCCTGAGGTATTGTACGGTCATGGCTGCCGGTATGGGATTGCCCCTCGGCATGGGGGCGAAGATCGCAGAAGCAATTACCAACCCCAAACGTCCGCCGGTGATCTGGCTCTCTTTCCAGGAGTGCACCGGATGTGTCGAATCTCTCCTGCGCTCCACTCATCCTACACTGGAGCATCTCCTTCTCGATCTCATCTCGCTCGATTACTCCGAAACGCTCAGCGTTGCCGCAGGCCATCAGGTCGAGGCAGCGAAGCAGAAATCGATCCAGGAAAACAAAGGCAAATTCATCCTCGTGGTCGACGGCTCGGTGCCAACAAAAGAGGGAGGTATCTACTGCAAGATCGGTGGTAAGACCGCCCTTGAAATTCTGAATGAAACCTATCCGCACGCAGCAGCGGTGATCGCCATGGGCTCCTGCTCATCTTGGGGTGGCATACCCGCTGCCGGACCGAACCCCACCGGCGCAAAAGGAATAACAGAGCTTGTGAAAGGCAAACCTGTTGTCACGATTCCCGGATGCCCTCCGAACCCCTATAATTTACTCTCAACCGTTATCCACTTCCTGACTCTCAAAAAACTCCCCGAGCTCGATGAAAAAGGCAGGCCCACGTTCGCCTATAGCCGTGTTATCCACGAGAACTGCGAGCGGCGGCCCCACTTCGACGCAGGAAGATTTGCCATCCAGTACGGTGATGAAAACCATAGAAAAGGCTATTGCCTCTACAAACTAGGGTGCAAGGGACCAGAGACCTTCAACAACTGCTCGACCCTGCAATTCGGCGACACGGGTGCAGGCACATGGCCTGTCGGTGCGGGCCATCCCTGCTTCGGCTGCTCTGAAAAGGGCGTTGGATTCAGTACACCGCTCCACACCCTCGCCAGGCTGCATACCGTTACTCCCCCCTCGACCTATCCCCGTATTCATGAGGAGAAGGGCGGCGGCGCCACCGTGCTCGGCGCTGCTGTGGTGGCAGGGGTTGCGGGTGCTGCGATCGGAGCGGGTGCTACCCTGGCAAAGAGGCTCGGCGAGCATGAGAGGGATGCGGAGAAGAAGGAAGAGCACCCCAGGAAGAAGGAGAAGTAGGCCATGGATATGAAGAGACGAGACTTCTTGAAAGGAGTAGCCTATGGCGGACTGCTGCTCGCGGCGGATGTCCCTTCTGCACTGGCAGCGAGGGCTCCCAAAGCCCTGCCTCCCGAAGCTGTCGGTTTTTTATATGATGCAACCCTCTGCATCGGATGCAAGGCCTGCGTTGCGGCATGCAAGCAGTACAACAACATGCCCCCCGAGCATTCGACGACGGACAACATTTATGACAATCCCCTCGATCTTTCCGGAAAGACGCTCAACATCATCAAGCTCTACACGCACGGCGCGGGAGTTGAAAAAGATAAAGAGAACGGTTTCTCCTATGTCAAAAGGCAGTGTATGCATTGCATCGATCCTTCCTGCGTTTCGGCCTGTCCGGTCTCGGCACTGACCAAAGACCCGAAGACCGGCATTGTGAGTTATAACAAGGATGCCTGTATCGGATGTAGATATTGCCAGGTCGCCTGTCCCTACAACATCCCGAAGTTCGAATGGGACGAACCGTTCCCGCAGATCAGGAAGTGCCAGCTCTGTTCGCACCGTCTCAAAGAGGGCAAATATGCGGCATGCTGCGAGTTCTGTCCCACCGGCGCCTCGCTGTACGGAAAGGTCACCGATCTGCAGGCGGAGGCACGCCGCCGATTGACGTTGAGACCCGGAGACGAGTACGAATTCCCTGTGGCCCATATCAACTCGGACCAGAAATCGTTACGCGCTGTCGAACAGTATTATCCCTACCTTTACGGGGAAAAGGACGGCGGCGGCACGCAGATCCTTATGCTCGCGGGAGTGCCCTTCGACAAGCTCGGCATGCCGAAGCTCTCGGAGGTGTCTGATGCAGCACGGTCGGAAGGGCTCCAGCATACGATCTACAAGGGAATGATCGCACCCGTTGCCCTTCTGGGCGGCCTTCTGTATGCAGTGTATCGAAATACAAAAAAAGATGAGTAGCGATAAAGGAGAGAGATATGGGAGGGTTTAAGCCATTGGGAGGAAAAATCATCACCAAGCCTTTTCTGGTCCTGGCTGCTTTTGCGCTCTTTGCGGGTATTCTGATCATCAAGAGATTCATCTTTGGTATCGGTGCGGTATCCAATATGAGCGACGGCTATCCGTGGGGTATCTGGATCGCCTATGACGTTGTGGTGGGTACCGCCTTTGCCTGCGGCGGGTATGCGATGGCACTGCTGATCTATGTGTTCAACAAGAAGACCTATTATCCGCTCATACGCGCTGCAATCCTTGCGAGCATGTTCGGATACACGCTCGCGGGAGTATCAATTTTTTTCGACGTAGGGCGCTACTGGCAGGCCTATAATCTCATCCTGCCGTGGTACGCACAGCTCAACTCGGTCATGTTCGAGGTGGCTCTCTGCGTCACGACCTACATCATGGTGCTCTGGATAGAATTCACCCCCGCATTCCTTGAGCGTTGGAACAAGGAGAAGGTACTCAAGGTATTGAAAAAAGTCCTCTTTGCATTTATCGCCATCGGCGTGCTCCTGCCGACCATGCACCAGTCATCACTGGGATTGCTGATCTATATCGCGGGGCAGAAGGTTTCACCCCTGTGGCAGACCGACTTCATCCCGCTGCTCTTCCTGATCTCTTCGATTACGATGGGATACGCGATTGTGGTGTTCGAGTCGATTATCTCCTCCCTCGGGTTCAGGAGGCCGATGGAGACCCCGCTGCTGTCAAAGCTCTCGGCAATTATTCCCAAGCTTATCCTGCTCTATCTGGTGTTCAGATTCGGCGATCTCCTCTGGAGAGGACAGCTCGGCGCAATTCTCAGGCTGGATATAAAAAGCTTCATGTTCATCATCGAAAATATATTGTATATCGCACCTATGGTAATACTCTTCAGGCCTGTCAACAGGGAACGGCCGCGCATGCTCTTCATCGGTGCGGTGCTCATGCTGCTTGCAGGAGCGGTCTACCGTTTTAACGCGTTTTTAATAGGATTCGATCCCGGTCCGGGGTGGCACTATTTCCCGTCCTTTTCCGAGACAATGATAACCTTGGGCATCATAGCGCTGGAGGTGCTGTTGTATCTGGTAGTTGTCAAAACCCTTCCGGTGCTGCCAGATGTGAAGCACGCATAATTTTTATAGGAGGAATATTCCATGTCAAAAAGAATAACCATCGATCCGGTAACAAGAATAGAAGGTCATTTGAGGATAGACTGCGAGATCGACGGCGGGGTGGTGAAGAACGCCTGGTCGTCGGGCCAGATGTGGCGCGGCATCGAGCTCATCCTCAAGGGGAGAGACCCGCGCGAGGCATGGCTCTTTACCCAGAGAATCTGCGGTGTCTGCACCACGGTGCATGCGATTGCGTCAGTAAGAGCCGTCGAGAACGCATTGAACCTCGAGGTGCCGGTCAATGCACAGTATATAAGAAATCTCATTATCGCTGCTCATGCAATCCATGATCACATTGTTCACTTCTATCATCTCTCCGCTCTTGACTGGGTGGATATCGTTTCGGCGTTGAAAGCTGATCCCAGGAAGACAGCGCAGATCGCCCAGAGCGTCTCCTCATGGAAGATGAACAGCTCGCAGCACTTCAAAGAGGTGCAGGACCGACTCAAGGCCTTTGTCGGCACCGGCCAGCTCGGCATCTTTACCAATGGCTACTGGGGTCATCCTGCCATGAAGCTCTCGCCCGAGGTCAACCTGCTCGCTGCAGCGCACTACCTCCAGGCGCTCGAGTACCAGCGCAAGGCAAACATGATCGTCTCGATCCTCGGCGGCAAAACCCCGCATATCCAGAATTTGGCAGTAGGCGGCGTCGCCAATCCGATCAACCCCGACAGCCCCTCGACACTGACGATGGAGCGGCTGTACTACATCAAATCGATCATCGATGAGATCGGCGACTTCGTACACAATGTCTATTTTGTTGATGTCTGTGCAGTAGGCGCCTTCTATGCCGACTGGACCAAGTACGGCGCAGGAGTAACGAATTATCTTTCTGTTCCCGACTTCCCGATGGATTCCAGAGGAACCGTGTTTGCGCATCCCGGCGGCTACATCGAGGGCGGCGATATCGGCCGCTTCAAGCCGATCACGAGCTTCCAGGACGAGACCTTCAAGAAAGGCGTCAAAGAAAGCATTAAACATTCGTGGTACGAAGGCAACTGGACGCGCCATCCGTGGGAGGAGGAGACGATCCCGCACTATACCAATTTCCAGGACAACGGCAAGTATTCCTGGGTGAAGGCACCCAGCTTTAATGGAAAGCCGGCTCAGGTCGGTCCGCTTGCAAATGTTTTGTGTATGTATGCCGCAGGACATGCACCCACCAAGAAATATACGGATAAAGCGCTTGCTACAGTGAGCAGCCTCGCCGGCGCTAAGGTGCCGGTAACGGCGCTCCACTCGACCATCGGCCGCCATGCAGCGAGAGCAGTGCGTTGCGCGGTGATGTATGAGACCCTCAAGAGTCAGTGGGAGGCATTGGTTAATAACATTGCAAAAGGCGATATGACAACCTTCAATCGTCCCGAATTTCCGAAGGGGGAGATCAAAGGTTTCGGATTCCACGAAGCGCCGAGGGGCGTACTCTCCCATTGGGTGGTGATCGATAAGGGGAAGATTAAAAACTATCAGGCAGTGGTGCCTTCGACCTGGAATGCCGGCCCGAGAAACGATGGGGATGCGCTCGGCCCCTATGAGGCATCTCTTATCGGCAATCCTGTCGCTGATCCCGAAAAGCCGCTCGAGGTGTTGAGGACCGTCCACTCTTTCGATCCGTGTCTTGCGTGCGCAATCCATGTGGTGGATGCGAAGAAGAGGGAGGTCGTAAAAGTCAAAGCGTTTTAGGGGGTATAAATTATTTGAGAGGGGCATGGTACTTGGAATTTTTCTCAGTACTTTGCCCTGCCCCCTTTTTAAGGGTGTGTCATTCCTACGTATGTTAAATTATAAAAGGGTGATCATTTATGAATGTTTTAGTAATGGGAATAGGAAATTTGCTCCTGATGGATGAGGGAGCAGGGGTGCGGGTGGTGGAGGAGTTCCAGAGGAAATACCGTATCCCCGAAGGCGTCGAAGTTATCGACGGCGGCACTATGGGAATAGAGCTTCTCCATTACATTGAGGGTAGAGATTACGTCTTTGTCATTGATGTCGTAAAGAACGGAAACCCTCCCGGCACCATCGTGCGCATGGAGGGCGATGAAGTCCCCGCTTTTTTCTATAGTAAAATTTCTCCCCACCAGCTCGGCCTCTCCGACCTCCTCGCCGCAGCACAGCTTACCGAGAAGATGCCGAAGCACATTGTGCTTCTCGGCATCGAACCGAAATGCATGGATACCGGCCTCGCAATGTCAGAGGAAATTCAGAATAACATCGGCAAGTTCGTCGAAATGATCGCTGCTGAGTTGAGAAAGATCGGCTTTCAGCTCGAGCAGAAAGAGGCCTCTTTCTAGAGACACCGAAGAGTTCGGTCCCGCTGGGTTTTTACTATGAATAGTGCAGTTCTTTTTGCTCCTGCTGCCTATGCTTTCTGCACGTTCTCCTTCCCCTCAAAATTTACAAAAAATTTACGCGGATTAATGTGAAATTTACCTGATTTGTAAGTACCATGTAGTCAGGTTGTTGAAAATTTTAAATGTACGGGGAGTCGGTATGGACCACTCATTTCGAGGGGAAAGGCACTTTTTAAAACACAGGATGAGGAGGGAAGCAATGAATAGGAGAGGGTATTTCGTAGTAGCAACAATTTTTATCATGGCGCTTGCGGGATTTGGTTTTTACAGCAATGCCGACGCGCAGTATAAGAATCCCGATGCAAGGAAGGCAGCAGCGGAAAAACCGGTTAAGGTGGATGCATGCTATATGTGCCATGCACAGGTGAAGGACCTGCACAAGATGGGCAAGCATGCAAAGATCAACTGTGTAAACTGCCACAGCGGGCTCGACAAGCATCTCAAGGCTCCCGGACCTGACACGAGACCGGTTACCGATATGTCCTGGCAAGCCTGCGGCCAGTGCCATAAAGAGCAGATGGAGTCCTTTATGAAGCAGGCCTATCACCGCCCTGCAAGGGATGAGAAATCACAGCTCACCAACAGGGCGCCCAATCCGTTCTGGGACAAGCTCATGGCAGGTCACGGCTTCACCAAAGAGCATGCGCTGACCAGGAGCCATGTCTCGATGCTGGTGGATCACCTGGTTGTTGACAGGGCGTACGGCGGCAGGTTTCAGGGCAAGAACGGCTGGCAGTATATCTTCGAGACCGGCAAGGCCTGGGACATCCTGATGGACAAGTATCCGGATAGCAAAGAGCATAAAGCGTATATCACCCAAAGCGCGGCAGCGGCCAACCCGGTCTGCCTGCAGTGCAAGACCCAGGACCAGATCCTTGATTGGGCATATATGGGCGATCCGGTGCAGGGTGCAAAATTTTCGAGGACATCGAATGTCGTCGAAGTAGCCAAGTCGGTACAGCATGGCCTCAACTGCTACACCTGCCACGATCCGCATGCAGCAAAGCCGAGGATCGTGCGAGACGGTCTCATCGATGCGCTCACCAGGCCTGACGGCGATACGCTCTGGCACAAAGACCCGAAGAGGACCAAGATCACTGTTATCGATATGGGGGTAAGGGGCTACACCAGAAAGATTGCGCTGCTCGAGAAATACGATACGAAACTCCAGTGCGGCCAATGCCATGTGGAGTATAACTGCAACCCCGGCACCGACACCAAGACGGGCGAGCCGGTGAAGATGACCGACAGAAGGACCAACCACTTCCCCTACAAAGATGTGTTCGAACTCTATGAGCACTATGTGAACAAAATCAATTTTGTCGATTTCAAGCACGCTCTGACCGGCGGCATGCTCTGGAAGGCGCAGCACCCCGAAGCAGAAGCTTACTACAACTCAAAGCACGGCAAGGCCGGCGTCGGCTGCGACAGATGCCATACGCCTAAGGTAAAGGACAAGAAGACCGGCAAGCTCTATACGTCGCACTTTGCTGTCACTCCAAAGGTGCAGCTCAAAGAGACCTGCCTCAAGTGCCATCCGAAGTGGACCGAAGAGCAGGCAAAGTATGCTATTGATTCCGTTAAGGCGTATATAAGAGGAAAGATGAGAAAGGCTGAGTTCAACCTCTCGGCACTTATCGACAAGATCCTCGAGGCGAAGAAAGCAGGCGTTGATGCCGAGACCATTAAGAAGGCACAGGATCAGCACTTGAGGGCGCATATTCTCTGGGAGTTCTGGACTGCGGAGAATTCCGACGGCTTCCATAACCCTGATATGGCACGAGAGTCGCTTACGAGATCCATTGACGAGTCGCAGAAGGGCATCAAGCTTCTGAACGACGCGATGGCTCTCAAGACCGCATCGGCAAAATAATTAACGACCTGACCACGGAGAGCATGGAGCAACGCGCTGTGCTCTCTGTGGTGCAATTCCGAGGGGGTTTTATGAAAAAACTTATAGTGCTCATCCTGATCCTTATCCTGCCGGTCGCTGTTCCCGCAAAGGAGAAAAAGCACATAAAGACACCTGAGGATCAGGAGTGTTATGAATGCCACGGGACACAGACACAGGTGTGGCAGGACGGCAAACACGGACTGATGAATGTAAAGTGTGTGGTATGCCACGGTTCAACGGACAAGAACTTCATGGCGAAGCCCGACATCTACAGATGCCGCGGCTGCCATGGAGAAAAGGTTGTGGATGTGGAGAAGAAACTGCCGCCGAAGGTGAGAGATTGTTTCTTGTGCCATGATGCGCATGCGGTGACCGGCAAGTTCCACACGCAGGGAGGGAAATAATCATGCAAATGACACGAAGACAATTGATCAAATATTCCGCCGCTCTTGCCGCAGCCTCTGCTATCGGACTTGAGCTGCCGCTGCCGAAGGAGCTTCAAGCAGTGCATGCCGAGAAGTGGGTAAAGGCGGTCTGCAGATACTGCGGCGCAGGCTGCGGTGTCTATGCCGGTGTAAGCAAAGGCAAGGTCGTTGCCGTACAGGGCGACAAGGATAACTGGAATAAGGGATTCCTCTGCGTTAAGGGCTATTACCTGCCGCCGATCCTCTATGCCGCTGACAGGGCAACCTCACCGATGCTGAAGAAAGACGGCAAGTTCGTCCGCATCTCCTGGAAAGAGGCGATGGACCTGATGGTTGAAAAGTTTGCTGACGCGATCAAGAAGAACGGTGCAAACGCCGTTGCCTTCTATGGGTCGGGACAGGCCTACACCGAGGAATCCTATTTCATGAATAAATTCTTCAAGGGCGGCCTCGGCACCAACAACATCGACGGCAACCCGCGGCTCTGCATGGCATCGGCAGCTGTCGGCTATGTCTCGACCTTCGGCAAGGACGAGCCTATGGGTTCCTATGACGATATCAATCATGCCGACTGCTTCTTCATCATCGGCTCGAACATGGCGGAGGCGCACCCGGTCATCTTCAGGCTGGTGAATGAGAGAAAGAACAAAGATAAGAACGTAAAGATCATCATGGCCGACCCGAGAAAGACGCTTTCTGCGAGAATCGCCGACCTGCACATGAGCTTTACTCCCGGCACTGATCTCGCCATTCTCCACGCCATGGCCCATGTAATCGTGAAAGAGAATCTTTACAGCAAGGATTATGTAGGTAATCATCTTGTATTCAAGACAGTAAAGGACGATAAGCCGGCAAAGGTCACGTTTGAGGAATACGTGAAATTTCTCGAAGAGTACACGCCGGAAATGGCCGAAAAGGTTTCGCAGTGCCCGAAGGAAGAGATTATAAAGGCAGCACGCTGGTTCGCCCAGTCCAGGGCGACGATGAGCTTCTGGTGCATGGGTCTGAACCAGAGGACGCGCGGCGTATGGGTGAACAATCTCGTTCACAATCTCCACCTCCTCACCGGCCAGATCTGCAGGCCCGGCGCAACCTCCTTCTCCCTCACCGGACAGCCGAATGCCTGCGGCGGTATAAGAGATACGGGCTTGCTGAGCCATCTGCTCCCTTACGGCAGGCTCATCGCTAATGAAAAAGACAGAGAGGATATGGAGAAGTTCTGGGGCGTTCCCAGGGGCAGAATACAGCCGAAACCAGGACCGACGGCAGTCGATATCTTCAGAGGTTTCAACAGGGGCGAAATCAAGGCGCTCTGGATCGCCTGTACCAATCCGGGACAGAGCCTTCCCAATCTCTCACCTTACCGAAAGGGCATGGAATCGAAAGATACCTTCCTTGTGGTTTCCGAGGCATATCATCCCACCAGAACCTCCGAACTCGCCGATCTCGTCCTTCCCGCTGCATTGTGGGTAGAAAAGGACGGCACCTACGGCCAATCGGAGCGTCGCTATCAATATCTCGAAAAAGCGGTAGAGCCGCAGGGCGAGGCCCGGCCTGACCTGATGGTGATGGTCGAGTTTGCGAACAAGCTCTTCAAGGCCCTGGGCAGAGAGGCTGAAGCAAAGCGGCTCTTCAATTATAAAAATACCGAAGATGTCTGGAATGAAATCAGACAGTGCTCGAAAGGCACGGCGTATGATTTCATGGGAATGACAAGGGCACGGATGAAGAAGGCCCACGGTATTTTGTGGCCCTGCCCGACCGAGGACCATCCCGGTACGCTGAGACGGTATACGGCGAAATACGGCGACCCGCTCCTGAAGAAGTTCGATCCCAATGCAAAGGATGTCTCGTTCTATGGCGCAAAGGCCGACGGCAACAAGGCGACCGTGTGGCTCAGGCCTTACAAAGGTCCTGCTGAGCCGCCCGATGCAGAGTACCCGTTTGTATTGACTACGGGAAGACAGATCGAGCACTGGCATACCGGCACGATGACCCTCAAAGTGCCCGAACTGAAGCGCTCGGCGCCCGACGCCTACGTTGAGATCAATCCGAAGGATGCACAGAAGCTCGGTATCAAGAGCAGGGATAAGGTAAGGCTTACTTCGCGGAGGGGATCGATCGTCCTTGAGGCGAAAGTGGTCGATGTGCCGCGGCAGGGGCTGGTGTTTGTGCCCATGCACTATCCCGACAGACTCATCAACATCCTTACCACCGATGCCTACGATGCGCAATCGAAGCAGCCTGAATTCAAGATCTGCGCGGTGAAGGTCGAGAAGGTGTAGGTGAAGCCATGGCGGTGGCCAGCGTGGTTATTGAAATTCAGGAGGGAATGAGCGAGGCGGTGCTGCACCGCCTCGCCGATCTCGACAGGGTGAGCGTCTACGGTGTTAAGGACAACCAGATTGTCGCTGTTATAGATGGAGACGACCTCAGCATCGTAGAGGATACGATAAAGGAACTCTACGTTCTTGAAGACGTCGTCGGAGTATACCCGGTTTTTGCCGGAGATTATGAATAAAAAATTACTTCGTCCCCCCGGCGCTCTCAATGAGATCGAATTTGCTGCCCGGTGCATGCGGTGCGGCAAATGCATGCAGGTCTGCCCCTATAAATCGATAAAGACCGCTTCTCTTCTCGATGGGGTGGCGGCCATGGGGACGCCGTATATCAGGGCGCGGGAGGTCCCCTGCTATCTCTGCATGAAGTGTCCTCCTGTCTGCCCATCCGGTGCGCTCGACCGCAGCCTGAAAAGAAAACAGGAAGTGAAGATGGGGGTCGCGCGCATCAACAAGAAAGAGTGCCTCGCCTGGCAGGGAACCATCTGCAGGAGCTGCTACCAGAGCTGTCCCATTTTCGATGAGGCAATAAAGATGGATGGTGAATTGAGGCCGGTGGTCGATGATAGCAAATGCGTCGGCTGCGGCATCTGCGAAAATGTCTGTCCTGTCGATCCCGCTGCGATTGCCGTGCAACCAGGAGGCAGGGAATGAAACTGAAACTGCTGCGCAGGCTGTCTCAGGGAGCGACGCTGCTCATGATAGTGCTTATTCCCCTGCTGAATATAAGGGGGATAACGGCCATAACAGGGAGCCTTTATTCCTTTGCTGTCGGACCGCTCTGGATCACCGATCCCCTGAGCGGCGTTCAGACCGTTATGGCATCGCTGAGCGCAGACCGGGTGCTCTTACTCTCGATGCTCCTTCCGCTGCTTCTGGCTCTGGTATTCGGGAGGGTCTTCTGCAGCTGGATGTGCCCGCAGAATACGATTTCCGAAATAGTCGACTGCTTCTCCCGGAGGGGACGCATCAGGAGAATACTTACGCTGCCTCCTACGGCAGTACCGCGGTATGCAGTGATGGTATGCCTGCTCATTGCTGCACCGCTGATCGGCTTTCCGGCAGCGAACCTCATTTCGGCGCCGGGGATCATCTCCGTCCAGATATCGAAATATTTTTACGAGGAAGTAGTGGGATGGGAGCTCGCTCTTATCGGAATTATTGTCCTTGCTGAGATGTTTATTGCGCGGAGAGTCTGGTGCAACTATATCTGCCCTGTAGGTGGCTTCCTGGGCTTGTTCAGGATGAGATCAACCATGAAGGTCGTCTTTTCCGAAGACGCCGTGCATGTCTGCGGCAGGTGTCTCGAATGCGCAGAGGCATGCCAACTTGGTCTGAACCCGATGGGAGAACAAATCTATCCGCTCTGCCACAACTGCGGAGAGTGCATCGCTGCCTGCGAGAAAATGAAGGGGAAAGGGAAACCGCTCTCATTCAAATTCTAAATTCGAAATCCTAAATCCGAAACAAATCCGAATGATCAAAATTCAAAACCTCTCAATTTATTTGAATTTTGAATTTGTTTAGGATTTAGTGCTTAGGATTTCGAACTTATTCTTTGAATTTGTATCCCACGCCCGGGACAGTGATGATATATTCTGGCTCCGAAGGGTTCTTTTCTATCTTGTGGCGTAGATGCTGGATATGCACATCTAGGACCCTGCTCCAGGAATAGATCTTCGATTCCTTCCAGAGATATTTCTTGATATCCTCCCTGCTCACGACTCTATGGCGATGGGCGGCCAGAAAGCAGAGCAGGTCATACTCCTTTGGCGTGAGGACAACTTCGTGATTTCTTATTTTGACGGCTCTCCTTTTGTAATCAATGCTCAGGTCGCCTATGGTAATATGGTCCTCTTTCTCCGCGGGCTTTACTCTCCTCAGGCATGCCTTTATACGTGCAATCAGCTCGAGGGTTTCAAAAGGTTTGACCACATAGTCGTCGGCGCCGCTTTCGAGGCCGATGACCTTGTCGGAAATCTTGTCCTTGGCGGTGAGCATGATGATCGGCAGGGTGGGGTCGAACTTCCTGATGGTCCGGCAGATCTCTATGCCGTCGCCGTCGGGAAGCATGAGATCGAGAATCATGAGATCCGGCCTCTCTGTTGCTAGTATTTTTTGCCCTGCTGTCCAGGAATCGGCGGTGAGAACAGTGAGGTTGTGGAGCTCAAGGTTCGCCTTGAGGACCTTCAGAATATCCTTATCGTCATCAATGACCAGTGTGGTATAGTTTTCCTTCTGTTTCAGCATGGCGCAGATACTATGTTGCCCTTCTGCGTGGGATGGTGGGCTTTGTCCCCGTCGTTCTCCTGAGTGCCGCATCCCCGGCCCCCCTTGAGACATGGCAGCTCGAAATAGAAGCAACTCCCCTTCCTTCCATCGCTGACAACGCCGATAGTACCGCGATGTGCCTCAATAATGGATTTGCAGATGGCGAGACCGAGCCCGGTGCCCTCTTTGCTGTCCCTTTTATAGAATTTCTCAAAAATTTTTTCCTGTTCCGCTTCGGGCACGCCGGGACCGCTGTCACAGAGCTTTGTGAGCACATAATCATGCTCGATTGAGGCATGGATAGTGATTTCAGAACCTTCTGGGCTGAATTTTATGGCATTGGACAGGAGATTCACCAGAACCTGTTTTATTTTGTCCTCATCGGCGTACACAGGGAGCGCATTGGGCAAGTCGGCATAGAAAATAATGCTTTTTTCATCGGCGTTCACCTGGAGAGAGGTCATGGTTTCCACAATGAGAGAGGAGAGATTGGCGGCAGTGTAGTTGAATTCGGCAACGCCCATCTCGATCCGTTCGAGATCGAGCATGGTGGTGACCATGCGGATGAGCCGCTCGGCGTTCTTCTTGATTACCTCGAAGAAGACGGAGAGATCTTCGAAGGAGGTGCCCGCGATCTTCTCCTGGGGAATTGCAGAGAGCCGTGCAGCGATATAGTCCATCGCGCCTTTGATTGAGGTAAGCGGCGTCCGCAGCTCATGGGATGCCCTGGCAATGAAATCGGATTTCCTGATGTTCGATTCGTTGAGCAGCCGGTTCGCCTCGAGCAGCTTTTTGTTTGTCTCCTCAAGATCTTCCGTTGCGGCACGAATCTTGTCGTTCAGGGAATGATGGTATTCGGTGAGTGATCGTGCCATCTCGGAAAAGGCAGTGCAGAGGTCTTCGAATTCGTCGCCTGTCCTTAACCGCCGTGCCGGGTTGTACCTACCCTCGGAGAACTCTGTTATCGCTGATTTCAGCCGCCGCATCGGCGTGAGAACGAGATTCCGCATCATGAGGAACATGGCGGACATAAGGGCGAGAACGGTAAGGAGCGCGGCAATAAGCATTCTCTTTTTGTTGGCGGCGATCTCTGCAAGGGTCTTGTCCATCGGGATGGTAACGCTGATTGCCCCTCTCACATCGCCAACCTTGTATCCCTGGTGCGTATGGCAGCCAAGGCAGGCCTCTTCCACATAGAGCGGGGCTATGTACCTGAGGTATTTCGACCGGTCGATGGTCTCAATAGAGATGATCTCCTCTATACTGCTCCTTTCGAACTGCTGCAGCGCCCCTTTTTCGAATTCGTCGGGAGCATTGCTGGGGTTGGTAAGGGTGAGGCTGGTGATATGGAACCAGTAAAATCCCCGGTCCTTTGCATAGTTCGAGAGCTCCTTGGTGACCATGGCCGGCGTTTCTTTGACATACCTTTTCCCTTTCATGTCCACTATTTCGGGTTTTTCGAGGAAGGGAGAGGGTTTCACCCAGGGAAGCTTTTCTATGAAGATACCGCCGTGATCAGCGATCCAGCTTCTGGTGAGGACAATCTGTTTGAAGACGATGCGTGCCTCATTCTCTATTTGTTTCATGATCAGCTGTTCCTGGCGCCGGGCGATGATGGAGAAGGAGATGCCGAGGGCGATGATCAGCGTCAGGCTGCACCCTATAATAAACTTGAGATTCAGGGGGAGCGGAGGGGGCCACCTATGTAGGAAGGGCATCTTCATCTGGTCCTCATACCTCTCGTAGAAGTATAACAAAATTGCCGGCGTCCCTTAAAGGACAGGAACGACAGAGGCGCTCTATAATGCAGGCGTGGAGGGACGGTACATGCAGGATTTATCTTTACCCAGGGACTTTGCCTGGTAAAGGGCAGTATCGGCGTTGTTGATCAGCTCCTCGACCGTCCTTCCGTCTTCAGGAAAGGCGGCTACTCCAAGGCTTATGGTAACGTAGGCGCGGGGGGATTTTTTTACTTTCATGGGCGGCAGGGATTTGACGTTTTTCCGTATCCGCTCCGCAACGAGGTATGCCTCTTCCTTGCTCGTCTGGGGCATGATGATCGCGAACTCTTCACCGCCGAACCGGCAGAACACGTCGTGGACGCGCGCGCTCCGTTGTGCCCCCTTCGCAACCTCCTTGAGGACTTCGTCGCCGGCAAGGTGCCCCTCAGTGTCGTTAAAGAGTTTGAAATCATCGATGTCAAACAATATCAGCGAACAGGAGAGATGGTACCGCTCGGAACGGCGTATCTCCTCGGTAAAGCGCTCCTCCAGATATCTTCTGTTGAAGAGGCCGGTGAGCGGATCGGTGATGGAAAGCGCCCGCAACTCTTCTGTCAGAATATGGCAGCTCGCTACTTTCAGGGCGAGGGCGGCATAGGAGGCAAAATAGTTGAGCAGGTGTGCGTCGATAGGGGTAAATCCTTCGCCGGTGGACTTGTCGGCGACGTTGAGCACGCCGATCCTTTCGCCCTCGAAGGTGAGGGGTACACTGATGAATGAATCGGTCTTGTAGTGCTTTTTCGGTTTAATGGCGAGCCGGCGGAGCATCTCCGTGTTGGTGACAATCAGGGGCTTTCCTTCCTTGAATACCCTTCCGGCAACTCCCTCCCCCATTTTGATTTTCATGCCCTGTGTAAGCGACGTGTCCTCTCCCTTTACCGCCTTAATCAGCAAACCGTCGTTTTCGGGAAGCATCAGGGATACCCTTTCCGCTTTGGTAAGCTCGGCGGCGGTGCTGATAATTCTCTCATGGAGCGCATCCGGATGAGAGAGGCTGGGCGTTATCTGCTCAGGAGCGGCGGAGAGTCTCTCGAGATCGGCGAGACATTCACAGTAGGTATGCTGTAGTGAGAGCAGTTGGATCGCGCTCTCATGGGAGTTCTTCAATACCGTCTCGAAAATGAATCTTACCTGTTCTGCTGTTTTCCGGACTGCCGCGTGCTCTTTGAGAGGGATCATTGTATGCCACGGCCCGACATCCTTGAGGGAGATGCTGAGTCGGCGGCCCCTTTCGAGAATGAACCGCTCGAATTCGCTCTGATGAAGATAGAAGGGATTGCTTACGAGGACGAGCAGCACCGAGGAGAGGGAGAGAGGGATAAACAGATGGTGCTGGTGGGCGGGCCCTTTGAGCACCAGGATGTCGTTCCTCTCGGCTGCCATGTGTATGCCGCTGCGAATAAACATCTTATACTCATCCTTGCCCGCCATATACGAGATAAGCTGTGTCATCAGCCGGTCCTCGGTGCGCGCAGTGAGCAGCAGTTCACCGTTGTGGCGATAGAGGGTGAAAGCGAGGTCGGTAAGGGCGGAAAGGGAGTTCAGAAGACCAGTCAACGACTGGAAATCGATATACTCGGGACCCATTGGCGCTTCTCTCCCTCTCAGATTACCGGGGTTGCGAACGTGCATGACATTCATTTTAAGCTAAACGGCAGCAAATTTTCCTGTCGATGGCGTTTGCCGGGAGGACGTATCGGGCCGGCAGCTTATTAATGATGCAATTCCGGTATGTTATAATGGTAACGTTATGGAGTGGTGCCCTGTGTGTGAACGGCCGGTGAGCCAATGTACCTGCTGCCCCGAGTGAGGGCATGTCTGCCCCCTGGATTTGGGGGAACCCTACTGCCCCGTATGTAAACCCGATCCTGCCGAAATGATCAAGGCAACTGCTGAAGCATTAAAGAATGTAAAAGAGACAACGGAAGAGAACCATGGACGAAACCAAGAGTAGCATTGATCTGACGGAACATTTCCGCCGGTGGCTCGTAAAGGTTGATATGATTTTTCACATTATTGCGGCGCTGCTGCTGCTTGGCGCCTGCAGCTTCATCATGTACTTTGCAGCGCTCAATATCATCAGTCCCTCGCGGAATGCGATTATTCACCTGGTAAATGATGTGCTCCTGGCCTTGATCATTCTTGAACTCTTGTGGACCGTCATACGGTTTCTCAAGAAGCAGAAATTCGTCCTGGGCCCTTTTCTGGCGATCGGCATCATCGCTGCAGTGAGGAGAATACTTCTGATCGAGGCGCAGACTTCCTTCATGGAGCACGTGCCTGTTGAAAAGCTCTACGAGCTGGGGCTGAGTGCTGCAATAATCATCACCCTGATGATCGCCTATTATTTGTCGATCAAGGCGCAGAAGTTGGAACAATAACGACCGTTAGACGTTGGGTGTCAAGAGACAGAATGTCTGCTGTGCTTGACGCACAACGCTCGGCGCGCAGCGCTATAAGAGGAGGAAACCATGGCAGATGAGCATTCTTTTGATATTGTATGCGAAGTAAGTATGCAGGAAGTCACTAATGCCGTTGATCAGGCGATGCGGGAGATCGGCCAGAGGTTTGACTTCAAGGGGAGCAAGAGCACTATAGAGCTCGACAAAGGTAAGGGGACCCTAACGCTTACGTCCGATGACGAGCAGAAGATGAAGAGCGTCATCGATATCCTTCAATCAAAAATGGTTAAGCGCGGTATCTCTCTCAAGGCATTGAACTACGGCAAACTGGAGCCCGCAGCGGCCAACACAGTCCGCCAGACCATCACGCTGCAGCAGGGAATTCCCCAGGACAAGGCAAAGGAGATCGTGAAGCTCATTAAAGATATGAAGCTCAAGGTAAGCCCCGAGATCCAGAAGGACCAGGTGCGGGTGAAGGCAAAGAAGATCGACGATCTGCAGGCGGTCATGGCGCAGCTTAAAAACAAGGACTTCGGCATTCACCTCCAGTTTTCCAACTACCGGTAGCGCCTTTCATTTGTACTTTTTCAGTACTTTATGGTATTGTGTACGATTCAAGTGGTCTGGAAAATGGCACCGGCTCTCTGTTAGAATGATAGCCGAATTTTTGTTGGGGGTAGACACCACGTGAACGGACATACAGCACTTGTCACCGGCGGTGGTCGCGGCATCGGAAAGGCGATCTGCGAATCTCTTGCCAAACGCGGGGTGAACATCGCGGTGGTCGATGTGAACCCTGATATTGCCAGGGAGGCATCGGCAGACCTTGAGAAAATGGGCGTCAGGAGTATTGCGCTCAAAGCCGATGTTTCGAATTCGTCTGATGTCGCCTCCATCTTCGAACAGGCGACGACAGAGTTCGGCAAGGTGGAGATTGTAGTGAATAATGCTGGCATTACGAGAGACGGCCTGCTCCTCAGGATGAAAGAGGAAGACTGGGACGCGGTGATCAATATCAATTTGAAAGGCACGTTCCTCTGCTCAAAGGAGGCGGTGAGGATTATGTCGAAGCAGCGCTACGGCAGGATCATCAACATCGCTTCCGTCGTCGCTTTTATGGGCAATCCGGGCCAGGCCAATTACAGCGCCTCAAAGGCAGGGATCGTGGGTCTCACCAAGACCACTGCCAAGGAATATGCGGGCAGGGGGATCACGGTCAACGCCGTGGCTCCGGGCTTCATCACCACCGCCATGACCGACGCCCTCTCCGAGAATGTACGCCAAGAAATGCTTAAAGCCATCCCGATGAACCGGTTCGGCACCGTCGAGGATGTCGCCAATGCAGTGCTCTTTTTCGCTTCCCCGGAATCAGGATATGTCACCGGACAGGTGATCCATGTGAACGGTGGAATGTACATGTAGCCGTTTATAGCGTTATAGCGTGCCGCGTTTATCGCGGAAAATTCTCTACGCTATAACGCACGACGCAATAAACGCTATAACGCAACAAAAAACGGAGGTAATAATGGTAGACGCGAAAGTAAAAGAAATTATATCGAAGCAGCTGGGAGTGGATCAGGCAGAAGTGACCCCCGAAGCATCCTTTGTGGAGGACCTCGGTGCCGACTCGCTCGACACGGTCGAGCTGGTCATGGCGTTCGAAGAAGCCTTCAATATCGAAATCCCGGATGAGGATGCTGAAAAGATCGTAAAAGTCAAAGACGCTGTCGATTACATAACCAAAAAAGCAGGATGAGCGTAAAAAGAAGAGTCGTCGTTACCGGGTTGGGGCTTATTACACCGCTCGGCATTGGGGTGGAGGCATCATGGAAGGCTGCGACCGAAGGCCGCTCCGGGATTGGCCCGATTACGCAATTTGATGCGTCTCCGCTCCCTGTGCGCATCGCCGGCGAGGTGAAAGGGTTCGACCCAGCTCCCTATATCGAGGCCAAAGAGATCAAGAAGATGGACCGTTTTATCCATCTGGCCATGGCGGCTTCGACGATGGCGATCGAGGATTCGGGCCTGAAGATTACCGATGAGAATGCCGAGCGCGTCGGAGTGATCATCGGCGCAGGAATGGGCGGACTGCCGGCGATCGAGCACTACCATAAGGCCTATCTGGAAAGGGGATATAAGAGAATATCTCCCTTTTTCATTCCTATGCTCATCATCAATCTTGCGTCCGGCAATGTATCGATCAAGTTCGGAGCAAAAGGCCCCAACTCTGCGGTGGTGACCGCCTGTGCGACCGGGAGCCACTCCATCGGCGACGCCTTCAAGATCATCCAGAGGGGCGATGCCGATGCCATGATCGCGGGGGGCACCGAGTCGGCAATCACTGCCCTTTGTGTCGGTGGTTTTGCCGTGATGAAGGCGCTGTCGACGCGCAACGGCGAGCCGGAGAGGGCGAGCCGTCCATTCGATGCGGACAGGGACGGTTTTGTCGTGGGAGAGGGCGCAGGGATTATCATCCTTGAGAGCCTCGAGAGCGCCAGGGCGCGCGGGGCAAAAATCTATGCAGAGATATTGGGATATGGTATGTCCGGTGATGCATACCACATATCATCGCCGGCGCCCGGCGGCGAGGGGGCGGTGCGCTGCATGAGAGCAGCCTTGAAGGATGCCGGACTTAGCCCTGAGCAGATCGACTATATCAACGCCCATGGCACCTCGACAAAATACGGAGATGAGCTTGAGACCGCGGCGATAAAAACGGTATTCGGTGAACATGCCTATAAATTATGCGTCAGTTCTACCAAATCCATGACCGGCCATCTCCTGGGCGCTGCCGGCGGCGTAGAGTCGATCTTTTCGATTCTGAGCATTCACCATAGTATGGTGCTGCCGACGATCAATCTTGACACCCCTGATCCGGAGTGCGATCTCGACTATGTCCCCAAGGTAGCGAGACACCGGGAAGTTTCCTATGCACTTTCAAACTCCTTTGGTTTTGGTGGAACGAATGCCTCCCTCATCTTCGGAATATACAAAGGAAATTGAAGCCTCTTTAGGCTATGTCTTCAAGAACAAGAAGCTCTTACTGAACGCCCTTACCCACAAATCGTTCCATCACGAGAATGCCAGTAAGAACCCGGCACACAATGAGCGTTTGGAATTCCTCGGCGACTCCGTGCTGGGGCTCATCATCGCCGAAGCCCTCTATCTCGAGCAGGGGGGGCTTACCGAGGCGGACATGTCCAAGATGAAGTCCTATCTGGTGAAAGAGTCGGTGCTCTTTGAGATGGCCTCCAAGCTCTCGCTCGGCACCTATCTTAGACTCGGCAAAGGAGAGGAGTCGACAGGCGGACGCACAAAGAAATCGGTCCTCTCCGATGCCTTTGAAGCCCTCGTCGGCGCGATCTTCCTCGACAGTGATTATCCGACGGCAAAGGCAGTGGTACTCGGCCTCTTCAGGGAGAGGATTCCCGCGGTAATGTTGAAACAGGAGGGCTACGATTACAAGAGTGAGCTGCAGGAGCGATGCCAGAGCATGTTCGGTATGTTGCCTGATTACAAGATCGTAAAGCAGGAAGGTGAGGAGCACAAGAAGGTCTTTACCGCCGAGGTGTATATCAAAGATACCCTGTACGGAAGCGGTATCGGCAAAAGCAAGAAAGAGGCCCAGATGGCCGCGGCAAAAGGCGCGCTCGAGCAATTGCGTTACGTCAAAGCCGAGGTCAAAGAAAAAGAACAGACCGAGAGAAAAATCAAAAACTAAAGAGCAAGATGAAAATATAAGGATTCCTTGTTTTTTTATTTTTGCTTTTTGATCGTTGCTTTTCTCAACCTTAATTGTCCCATGTTCGCTATGATGGCAAATAGGGACTCAGTAGAGCGAGCGGTAATGAATAAAAAAGTCCTCTCCTGGTGCCTCTTCGATTTTGCCAACTCGAGCTATTCAGCGGTCATCTCGGCGGTCATTTTTCCCGTTTATTATGTCAATCACATTGTCGGCAATGTACACGGACTGGGTGATCTCTGGTGGGGGAGGGCGATTGCCGTAAGCATGGGGTTTGTTGCCGTCACCTCGCCGTTTCTCGGAGGAATAGCGGATTACGCACGGGTGAGAAAGAGGCTCCTCGCCTTCTATACGCTCCTCTGCATCGGTGCTGTGGCTTCACTTTCGCTCTTGCAAGAAGGTATGGCATGTGAGGGCTTTGTTCTTATTATTCTCGCCAACATCGGTCTGGAGGGTGGCATCGTCTTCTACAATTCCTACCTCCCCGAGATTGCCGAGCCCTCCTATCAGGGGAGAGTTTCCGCATGGGGTTTTGCAATAGGCTATGCGGGATCAATCCTTTCGCTTCTGTTCGCTCTCATCCTTATCAATAACAATATGCTGAACATGACCTGGCCGATGGTGGCCCTTTTCTTCGGGATATTTTCCCTTCCTGCCTTTCTCTTTCTCCCTCGCGACAGCAGAGGAGCGATACCCTTCGCCGATGCGGCCGTCAGTGGTTTCAAACAGACGATAGAGCGGCTGAGGGGAATAGGGAAACAGAAAGAGATGCGTCGATTTCTGATTGCGTACCTGATCTATGAGGACGGCGTGAATACCGTGATTGTTTTTTCGAGCATCTTTGCTGCGGTGACGCTTGGATTTACTCCGCAGGAGTTGATTCTCCTCTATCTCATCGTGCAGGCCACCGCCCTTGCAGGGGCGTTTATTATGGCCCGCCCCATTGATTACCGGGGCCCCAGGAGGGTGGTCATGCTCTCACTGGCACTCTGGACTGTTGTCTCCGTTACAGCGTATTTCACGTCCTCTAAAGCGGGCTTTTTTCTTGTTGCCTGCGTTGCCGGCCTCGGACTCGGAACTGTTCAGGCGGCATCGAGGGCGTTTTTTGCACAGTTCATTCCGGAGGGCCAGGAGTCGGAATATTTCGGCGTCTATACGCTTGTCGGCAAATCATCCGCTATCATCGGGCCACTCGTTTTCGGCTACTTCTCCTCGACCTTTGGAAGCCAGCGGCCCGCGGTGCTCTCAGTGGCTCTTTTCTTCATTGCCGGGCTCACCCTTATTCGGGGTATAAAGGCGGGAGGACCGAACATTGAAAAACAGGAGCCAGGAGCCAGAATTCAGAATCCAGAATAAAAATTTATTGATGAGTGTTTTTATTCTGATTACTGACTCCTGACTTCCGGATCCTTTGCTTTTGCGATTGTATAAGACTTCACCTTAACTTTTACCAGATGCTTTTTGAGCTGTATGGTGAGCCGTGACTGGTACCAGGGCACGAGGGTATCCTGCTGCGGCTGGGGAGCTTTTATTTCTGACTTTGGGATATTCTTGACGGGTTCCTCATAGTGGATGTTCAGCTGGTTGCCGTTGTCGAGCTCGATTGTCTGCTGCACCGGCAATAAGGTCTCTTTGCTGAGCACGATTGTTCTGCTGTAGTTTTTCAGGACATAGGTGTCATCCCGTTCTTGTACGGTATAATCTTTGATGTTCCACCAGAGGAAACTGTTCTTCAGGCCGTCGATGAGGATTGCGCTCTTATTCTTGTCGAGCTTTGGTTTGCTCTTTACAACGCCATGTTCTTCATTAACCTCGCCGGCAAGAAACCCGAGATAGTAGATTCTCAGATTGAGACTGTCATCAGAAACGTTTAAGAACCCGTCGCCGCTCATGACTGAATCACCTTTTTCATAATCGATTGCCAGTACCGCTTCGACCGATTGTATCGTGTTGAGCCGGGCAAGCAGGTCATTGAGCGTTATCCGTGCAGGCGCGGGTCTCTCGACAATCTTCGGAGCACAGGAGGATAACAACAGAATACAGAATATAGAAGCCAAGAGCCAGAATAACAGATTCGTAGTTTTTTGTCTTTTATTCTGAATTCTGGATTCTGAATTCTGACTTCTAGTTTTTGAGATGTTCAATGACTTCCTCGACATTCTTTACTCCTATAGCGGTGATACCGAACGTATCTTTCAGTTTATCGGCATTGCTCTTCGGGATGATTGCTCTTTTGAACCCGATCTTCGCAGCCTCTTTTATCCTTGTTTCGCCCTGCGCAACTGCCCTCACTTCGCCGGACAACCCGACTTCGCCGAAGAAGAGGGTTTTCGGATCAATGGGCACCTCCCGGAATGAAGAGACGATTGCGGCGACGATGCCCAGGTCTGCGGCAGGCTCGATGACCTTCAATCCTCCGACGATATTGGTAAACACGTCCATGCCGCCCAAGTGCATTCCGGCCTTCTTTTCGAGGACGGCGATAAGGAGATTGACCCTATTGAAATCGACGCCCATGCTGGTCCTCCGGGGCATACCGAAGGTGGTCGGCGAGACGAGCGCTTGCACCTCGACCAACAACGGCCGCGTGCCCTCCATGCTCGCGATGACTGTAGAGCCGGAGCCGTCGAGGGGCCTCTCGGAGAGGAAGAGCTCGGATGGATTGTTGATCTCGGTGAGGCCGCTATCGGTCATTTCGAAGACCCCTATCTCGTTGGTCGAGCCGAACCTGTTCTTTATGGTGCGGAGGATGCGATAGGAATGTCCGCGGTCGCCTTCGAAATAGAGCACGGTATCGACAATATGCTCGAGCACTCTCGGCCCGGCGATCGCCCCCTCCTTGGTGACATGACCGATGAGGAAGACCGGCACCTGAGATTTTTTTGCATAGACCATGAGTTTTGCCGCCGATTCCCTGATCTGGCCTACGGAGCCGGGAGCAGAGGGAAGGTCCTCGGTAAAGACTGTCTGAATGGAGTCGACGACGAGTGCCGCGGGCTTGAGATCGTGTGCAACGGCAATGATACGCTCGACAACGGTCTCGGGGAGGAGGATGATATTGTCGGAATTGATCGAGAGCCGTTCCGCGCGCAACTTGATCTGTTCGGGAGACTCCTCACCGGATACATAGAGGACGGTCGAAGCCTTCTCCGTAAATTTTGCCAATGCCTGGAGGATCAGTGTCGATTTCCCGATGCCCGGGTCTCCCCCGATCAGGATGATGGCACCGTTGACGAGCCCGCCTCCTAGGACTCTATCCAGTTCGGCAATGCCGACCGGTATTCTCTTCTCCCTGGCGCCTGAGATTGTGCTCAGCGGCTGGGCCTCTGCAGAGCTTGCCAGCAGGTGGGAACTCTTGAGTGCCTTCGGGTCCTGCCGCTCCTCGGCAAAACTGTTCCATGCCCCGCAGTCAGGGCACTTTCCTATCCATTTCGGGCTGGTATACCCGCAGGCCTGGCACTGATACACTGTTTTAATCTTAGACATGAAGCAACCTCATTCCTTTACCTATATCGTACGCATGGGTTATGGCTTTTTCTACAAAATCTTTCGCACCTCTGGCAGCGTCGGCGACCAGCGTGCCTCTGGCCAGGAGCGCTGCGACGGCAGCTGAGAAAGCGCAGCCGGTGCCGTGGTACTCGCCTTTTATCTTCTTGCCTCTAATACGGTGAAACGTTCGACCATCATATACCAACTCAAGGGTCTCTTCTTTAAAATGCCCGCCGGTGATGATGATCACCTCGGGCCCCAGCTGTTTCAGCTCCTGCGCGGCCTCCTCCATATCTCCTGCATCAGAAATCGCGATACCGGTCAGCGCTGCTGCCTCGTCGATATTCGGTGTGATGACCTCAGCCAGCGGAAACAGTTCGCTTTTGAGCAGGGCGAGCGCCTCATCTTCCAGGAGCTGGGCGCCTGATGACGACCGAACCACCGGGTCTATTACCAGATTATGCAGATCGTAGGCCCGCACCGCTTTCGCTACTGCCCTGACGGCATCGGACGAGAGCAGCATTCCTGTCTTGAGCGCATCCGGGCGTATATCGTTGATAAGGGTATTCAGCTGGGCCTCTATGAGCGCCCCTTCAATCCTTGACGTTGCGCTCACTTTTTCGGTATTCTGGACGGTGAGGGCTGAAACGACCGAGAGTCCGTAGACGCCAAAGTGATGAAATACCTTGAGGTCCGCCTGCACGCCCGCTCCCCCCGTCGGATCGGTCCCTGCTATGGTGAGAGCCGTTTTCATGCTACACTATTATATCAGGCAGGGTTAAGTATTGACAAATCTATATAATTTCTAGTATTTTATTAATTCATTTGGTTTTATCCAATTTTGTAAGGAAGGTGCTTAGATGAAGACCAGATTCGCCAGGAAAGACGAGATTGAGCACAAGTGGTATCTTGTTGATGCAAAGGACCAGGTGCTGGGCAGACTTGCATGCAGGATTGCCGCCTACCTTCGCGGAAAGCATAAGCCGATATTCACTCCCAATGTAGATACAGGGGATTTCGTGGTGGTGATCAATGCCGATAAGATTAAGGTCACGGGCAACAAGCTCACCGACAAGATGTACTACAGCCACAGCGGGTATATCGGACACCTGAAGGAAAAGAGCCTCAAGGAGAGGATGAACTCCGAGCCTGAGAAAGTGATCGAAGATGCGGTATGGGGCATGCTCCCCAAAAACAGGCTCGGCAGGGCGATGATAAAGAAGCTGAAGGTCTATCGCGGCTCGGAGCACGGCCACGCTGCCCAGAAGCCGGAAACTATAGCGCTTACTAAATAAGGACAAGGAGTACGCACGATGGCGGCAATCAAATACTACGCAACAGGCAGGAGAAAGAGGTCTATCGCACGGGTCACACTAATCCCGGGAAAAGGCACGATTACGATCAACAACAGGGATTTCGACACCTACTTCCCCAGGGAAACCCTGAGAATGATCATCAGGCAGCCCCTTAACGTGACCGGCACCGTCGGCAAATACGATGTCATCGCCAACGTCAACGGTGGCGGGTTGAGCGGCCAGGCTGGAGCGCTGAGGCACGGCATCGCCAGGGCGCTGGTCAATGTCGATACCGAGATGAAGTCCAAGCTGAAGAAAGAAGGGCTCCTCACCAGAGACCCGAGAGAGGTCGAGAGAAAGAAATACGGTCTTGCCGGTGCGAGGAGAAGATTCCAGTTCTCCAAGAGATAACTTCGATATCCCGGTTGTAGAGATAGACGACAATATAAGGCTCGTTCTCCGAACGGGCCTTATGTTTATTAGAGGGCAAAGATTAAAGAGAAAATTAAAAAGCAAGGACTCCTCATTTTTTAATTTTGCTTTTTGCATTTTGATTTAAAGTTATTATGCGGTTAACTACTCTTGGTTTTGAATATCGCAAACTAATTAAAAAAGGTGTGTGATCATGGTAAAAATAGCGATTTGCGGCGGCAGTGGGTATACGGGTGCTGAGCTCCTCAGAATTCTTCTTTTGCATCCCGGAGTGGAAATCACAGCGGTAACTTCCGAGAAGTCTGCGGGGAAGAAGGTTACCGACCTTTTCCCGCATCTCCACCGCTACACACATCTTATCTACGAGCCGATGGACAAGGAGAAGCTCCTGGATAAGGCAGACCTCTTTTTCATGGCCCTGCCCCATGCGGCGTCACAGGAAGCGGTGGATTATTTCTTCAAGAAGGGGAAAAAGGTGGTCGACCTTTCCGCCGATTTCCGTATCGGAGATGCGGCGGTCTACGAGGAGTGGTACAAGACACCGCACCATTACAAGGATACCCTCAAGGAGGCGGTTTACGGCTTGCCTGAGCTGCACCGCGAGCGGATCAGGAAGGCCCGCCTGATCGCCAACCCCGGCTGCTATCCCACCAGCGCCATCCTGGGGCTCACCCCTGCCCTTAGAGAGGGTCTCATTGACAGTGGGAGCATCATCATCGATTCCAAGTCGGGGACTTCCGGCGCCGGCCGCAAGGCCGATACGGCATTTTCTTATTGTGAAGTGAACGATGGCTTCAAGGCCTACGGGATTGCTGTACACCGCCATACCCCCGAGATCGAGCAGGAGCTTTCAGGGATAGCAGGGAAAAGGATTACGATCAACTTTACTCCACATCTGGTGCCTATGGACCGGGGGATCATCTCCACCATGTACGCAAAGCTGGTGAAAAATAGTGATACAGCGGAAATTCTTTCACTGTACAGGAAAATGTATGACAAAGAACCTTTCGTCAATGTCCTTGATGAAGGCGTGTTCCCGAATGCGAAGAATGTTCGCGGCAGCAACTACTGCGATATAGGGCTCAAGGTGAACAAGCGGACGAACACTTTGATAGTCATCTCTGCCATTGATAATCTGGTAAAGGGTGCGTCAGGCCAGGCGGTGCAGAACATGAATCTCGTGCTGGGCTTCAAGGAGACCACTGCTCTTGAATCACTGGCGCTGTTCCCGTAGTTAAACTCGACCGGAGAGCAGGGTAGGTGTGGTGAAAAACATTCACGCAATACCCTGAAGTATCAGCTGACTAGTAATATTCAAGATGATAATAGAGATTGTCTCATCGGTGTCATCTCAGACACCCACGGTCTCATGCGCCCAGAGGCAATCAGGGCTCTCCATGGTGTCTCACTAATCGTCCATGCCGGAGATGTGGGGGCTCCTGAAGTGCTGGAGGCACTACAAAACATTGCACCTGTTGTTGCAGTGCGGGGGAATACCGACCAGGATTACTGGGCACGCAAGCTTCTCGAAACCGAAGTGGCCGAGATCGGGGACCTCTCCCTTTATGTGCTCCATAACATCCACGAGCTCGACCTGGATCCCGCTGCCTCGGGCTTCAGCGCTGTCATCTATGGCCATTCACACATGCCTTCGATAGAGAGTAAAAACGGTGTGCTTTACCTGAATCCCGGCAGCGCAGGGCCGCGGAGATTCAAGTTGCCGGTTACCGTGGCGCTGCTGAAGGTGAAGGGGAGAGAGTTGACACCTCAGATCGTCAATTTGTAAAAAGTTGTTGCAAAATTACCAGAACGAAATTATTCTAAGTAGATGAAAACTACAAAGACAAGCATTCCAAAAGGATTCCTTTTTTCGACGGTCGAAGCGGCAATCAAACGGCCCGGCAGAAAAGACCTCGCCCTGATCTATTCCTTGGAGGAGGCGGCCATTGCGGGCATGTTCACCACCAACAGCATCAAGGCAGCGCCGGTAAAGCTCGATATGAAGCGGATCAAATCCGGCAAAGGGCAGGCGATTATCGTCAACAGCGGCAATGCCAATGCCTGCACCGGTGCGCAGGGGATGAAAGACGCTGTTGAGATGACGGAACTGACCGCCTTCGGATTGAACCTGAAAGCGAGCAGTGTGTATGTCTGTTCTACCGGCGTTATCGGCACGCCGATGCCGATGGAGAGAATCAGGCCTAAAATTATCGAGCTTGCCAACAACCTCGGCACGGCAACGATAAATGATGCCGCTGCCGCGATCATGACGACCGATACCTTTCCGAAGATCGTCAGCAAGAGGATAAAGATCGACAATAAGATGGTTACCCTGGCAGGTATCTGCAAGGGAGCAGGGATGATCTGTCCCAACATGGCGACGATGCTCTGCTTTATCATGACCGATGCCGCCATCGACAAAACGGCTCTCGATCCGGCGCTGCACGGCGCCGTACAGAAGTCATTCAACAGAATCACTATCGACGGCGATATGTCGACCAATGATACGGTGCTGATCATGGCGAACGGTACGGCGGGGAATGCGGTCATTAAAAAGAGCTCACCGTCGTTTACTGCCTTCTCGGCTGCGCTTTCGACGATCTGCTACGAGCTGAGCAGGCTGATCGTTCTGGACGGCGAGGGCGCGACGAAGTTCGTCGAGGTAGAGGTAAAGAACGCCAAGAGCGAAAAGGAGGCAGAAAAAGGCGCCTTTGCCATTGCGAACTCTATGCTGGTGAAGACCGCTCTCTACGGCAATGATGCGAACTGGGGGAGACTGATTGCCGCACTCGGATACTCTGGAATTTCGATCAAAGAGGAAAAGGTGGATTGCTCACTGAACGGCGTTAAGATAGCCAGCAAGGGCCGGCCGACAGGCAAGGACACGGAGGCCAATGAGCGGCTGAAGAGCAAAGAGATTAAAATTACCATCGATCTCCATCTCGGAAAAGGCAGTGCGAAAGTGCTTACCTGTGATCTTACCGAGGGTTATGTGAAGATCAACGCGGAATACAGGACGTAACAACTCAAACAGTAAGGCAGTTATATCTAATCTACGTGGGGGAACACCGTCGTTGTATCCGGCTCAAAGGTCTTAAATGCGCAACCCCAGATACAATAGTTACTCATTATTGACCCTCAAATAGAGCATATATCGTCATCTAAGTAATCGGCCAAAGCGCTTAAGTACCTTCCGCCGGATACAACCGCTTTACAGGGACGCAGTTCGAATGACGCTAGGTAGGAACTACTTTGAGGAATTTCCGCTTACCCGCCTTGATCAGGTAATTTCCTCTGGAGAGCTTTTTGTTGGGGTCGGTCACCTTCTGTTCATCGACGCTGACAGCACCCTGTCTGATAAGGGCGATCGCCTGGCTGGTGCTTGCCGCCAACCGTGCTTCTTTCATGATCTGGGGCAGCCATAGCTCATCTACGTCGGGTGGGAATAGATATTCGGGGATATCTTCAGGAATACCTTTGTCCCTGAATACCTTCTCGAATTCCTCTTTTGCGTGAGCTGCGGCCTCTTTTCCCCAGTACCGCTCGACGATTTCGAGGGCGAGGGCTTCTTTTGCTTTCTTCGGATGAACAGCGCCTGATTTCAGCCCCTCTTTCAAAGCGTTGAGCTCGTCGATGCTTATGTGGCTGAGGAGTTCATAATATTTGATCATCAGCTCGTCGCTGATGGACATGAGCTTGCCGAACATCTCCTTCGGTGGATCGAAAATGCCCACATAGTTGCCGAGGCTCTTCGACATCTTCTTTATACCATCCAGGCCTTCGAGAAGGGGCATGATCACGAGCGCCTGCGGCGTCTGGCCGTATTCCTGCTGCAGCTCCCTGCCCATCAGGAGATTGAACCGCTGATCAGTGCCGCCGAGCTCCACATCTGCTTCGAGTGCCACTGAATCGTAGCCCTGCAGCAGGGGGTACATGAATTCATGGATGCCGATGGGGCTCTGGCCGGTAAAGCGCTGTTTGAAGTCTTCCCGCTCGAGCATCCGCGCTACGGTCTGCTTTGCGAGGAGCCGGACGATATCCATCGGGGTGAGCTTCATGAGCCACTCGCTGTTGAACCTAATCTCGGTCTTTTCAGGATCGAGGATCTTGTAGACCTGCTCTTTGTAGGTCTCGGCATTTCTTAATACGTCCTCCCTGGTGAGCGGTTTTCTTGTCTCGGATTTGCCGGTCGGATCGCCGATCATGCCGGTAAAATCGCCGATGAGAAAGACGATCTTGTGCCCCAGCTCCTGGAACTGGCGCATCTTCTCGAGGAGCACGGTATGGCCGAGATGGATATCGGGGGCAGTGGGATCAAAGCCCGCTTTGATCCGCAGGGGCTTATTCTCCTTAAAGGACTTCTCGATCTTTTTGAGAAGTTCCTTTTCAAGGATGATCTCGACGGTGCCTCTCTTTATGATTTCCAGCTGTTTCTCGGGTGCAAGCATAGCAGATATAATAAAATGTGTGGGTACTCGAGGTCAAACGGTCGGGAACAACCAGAATCCACCATCAAAACCGAGACATGCCGAAAGAGTGGGGATTTGGTGGCGGTCACGGCCTTAGTTTCGGCTTAGAGAGCATCAGGAATTGACTGAAACCGTCTCGGCAGCCGTGGATGTGTCTCGAAAATGTCGAATCTAAGCGCACCTGTCCGTCATCCCTAAGCTATGAAGTTTTCAGGTCTGTCTTTTCCTCCTTATCTGCTCATCCGCTTGCCGCCAGCTGAGCGATCCTGCGCCGCATATCAATCAACAATCCGCTTGAGGATGGCTCCCCGATATTCTTACCCATAACCGCCGCGAGTGCTCCGTAACCCTTGCAGCTATGTTAATGATCCCGAAACGTATCGCTTTCATCCGCTTGTTTATCCACGAATCCTTTAGTACCAGTCTCTTCATGAGAGAGTTGAGGTTGTACGCAAGCACCATAATCCACCACCAGGCTGCGTTCTCTCCAAAATCGCCTGAGGGAAACCTGCCTCCCGCAAAGTCGGTCTTCATCGCAGCATGCGCTTCTTCACTTTTGCCGCATCTTTCATAAAGCCAGGAAATAAGTTCCTGCCCGGCCCACTCCATATTCGTCACAATCCCGAACACCTTGTACCGCTGACCCTTCAAGTGCATTACAGGGAAAAGATATTCTTCATCGCTCTTCTCCACTCCAGGCAACTCCACCTGCTTCAGCTCCTCACGTGTCGCAAGATACCGGTACGCAGGCCCTCTCTTACTGTGCCCAATCTTGTTAGGAACAAAACATACCTCAGCTCACTGTCGCCCCGTCTCCTTCATTTCCCCCTTGACCTCACGATAAAGAGGTCGCCAGTCCTCCTCCGCCACTTCCGATACAGCCTTGCGAAACTCAGATGTCACATCAGCCCCTATCGCAAACTCTACCTTTCCAAAACGCTTATTATCCTTAAGGTCACACCTCCGCATAAGGTCATGCTGATATCCCGCCGTGTCCGAACGCAGCCGCACCTTCTTTACCCACAAAGGAAGATATCCAAGAGCCTCCTGCAACACCCGCAGAGCTGCTCATGCCCTGCAGGCACATTGCCATCCCGAAACTCCGCATGTAATATCAGCCCCCTCTCATGCCAGTACGTATTCAATGGCTGATATGCCTTCTCTCCCTTGTAACTGTATAAGGCATTCTCTTTCAGCGTAGCCGCTATCGTTGCATCCATATCCAATGTCGCCGTCTCTTCCTTATCCCCAACGCTGATCATCTCGGCGTTGATCTTCCCAAATGCCTTCAAATGCTCATTGGGGGCCGGAATAAACGCCTTGCCCTTTACCCTTGGCTTCTCAGCTTCCGCATTATGAAAGTTCGCCAAATACCGAAATATCGCAGAACACGACGGAAATGTCCGTGTCCGCTCTTTCCGCCAGCGCCTCCTGAGCGCCCGCTTCCCCTTGCGCGCAGTCCATGCATCTCCACTTTCCTCATTATCCGGCAAAACCCTTCATCCGACTCCAGCTTATCTATGTCCTCTACACAGTCGCCGCCCACAAGATTCAATAACACCAACGCTAAAATCATCTGCCGGTCGCTCCAGCCCTGATCTCCACACCGTATTCTTAAATGCCGATCTATCGATTTAAAAAACCCTATAGCCGACGCCAGCTCCAGATAAGTCGGCAGTCCCCCAAAAACAGTCAGCCCAGTCTTGCTCTCCTCAATCTCATATTCATACGGAAGTACTCTTTGTGCCATAATATCTTCACCTCGTTGGTGTTAGTTTTTTCTTGCCCGAAATATTCTAACATCCCGTTATCTCGGGAACAACGAGGTTTTTTATTTCTCTTGATGGTGGATCAGGCTGTCAATCACCGAGTTGACAAAGCAGCGTCGCTCTGGTATTGTAAAGGACAAGGCCACGAAGGCATGAACCAGAAGGTTCAATAACATTCGTGGCCTTTATGTTTTTTAAAAGGAAGGAATATGCATATACCCGATGGTTATCTGAGCCCACAGACCTATGTGCCGTTCTACGGCGCATCCTTCGTATTCTGGGGAATTGCTCTTAAGAAGCTCAAACGAGAGCTCTCGACCAAACATGTTCCCTATCTCGCCATGGCTGCGGCCTTCTCGTTCCTCATCCAGATGTTCAACATTCCCATCCCGGGAGGAACGACCGGCCATGCTGTCGGCGCGGGAATTATTGCGATACTTTTAGGGCCATGGACCGCAGTCATAGCGGTCTCGCTGGTTCTCGTTATCCAAGCGCTTGTGTTCGGCGATGGCGGCATTACCGCTATCGGAGCGAATTGCTTCAACATGGCGGTGGTGATGCCCTTCGCAGCCTATGGCGCTTTTAAACTGATCGGAGGACATGCTGCAACCGGCCGGAGACTCTCTCTAGCAGCTTTTCTCTCGGGGTATATCGGGCTTTCGACATCCGCCCTTATCACTGCAATAGAATTCGGTATCCAGACGATGATCGCGCAGGGGCCTGACGGCAGGCCGCTTTATGCGCCGTACCCTCTCTCCATCGCGGTCCCGGCAATGGCGCTGGAGCACCTCCTGCTCTTCGGCGTTGTTGAAGGAGCGGTGACCGTGTTGCTCTTGAAGTATTTTCTCAAACATGATCGCTCGCTGGTATATGCGCTCAAGGGTGGGGAGACATGAAAGGATTCCAGAAAAAGTTATGGATCGGTCTTATTATTATGGCGCTCTTCACGCCGCTCGGCATTATCCTCCCCCGGATATTCAATGCCGGCGATGCCTGGGGCGAGTGGGGGACCGATACATTGGAAAAGCTCCTGGGCTATGTTCCCGGAGGATTAAAGAAATATGCGGATATTTGGAAAGCTCCCCTCTCCGATTATAGTCTCGGCGGTGAGAGCGCTTCGCTTTTGATGCAGATCGTCTCATATATCATTTCAGGGCTCATTGGCATCGTGCTCCTGGGCCTGATAATTTATTTCATCTCGAAATTTCTGGCGCGGCATGGGCGATAACATTCCTTCTTTTTTATTGCAGAAACCTACGGCAAGCGACCTCTCTCCATCATCGTCCGGTAAAGGACGAAAGGGCGGAATGAGGGTATTGAAAAATACATTTATCGACAAGGGGCTGCAGCAGGTTGCCGGCGTTATAAGTACCGGCTATGCACAATGGGAGCTCGCCGCGAGAGATGGGCTCCTGCAGCGACTCGATGCCAGGATAAAAGTACTCTTTCTTCTATTCTTTATCGTTATCGTAAGCCTTAAAAAGGAGCTTCATGCCGAGGTCGGCATAGGATGCTTTGTGTTTTTTCTTGTGCTCGCTTCGCGCATCCCTCTCGTTCACTTTTACAGGAGGGTTTTGCTCCTCGGCTTTCTGTTCGGTTTCCTGATTGCGCTGCCTTCCTCGCTCAATGTCATCACGAAAGGAGAGGTAGTTATCCCCCTCATACGTCTCTCACGACCTGTTGATTTCTGGATCTATCATGTTCCGCAAGAGATAGGCCTGACGAAAGAGGGACTCTTTGCTGTGGCGATGCTGACGCTCCGTGTCGTCAATTCCGTCTCCCTCTCCTTTCTCGTGCTCAGTACCACCTCGTTCCCGGAGATCGTCAAGGCACTGAAGGTCCTGAGGATTCCCGATGTTATTCTGATGATGCTTGCGCTCTCTTACAAGTATATTTTTCTTTTTGCGAAGACCGTTGAGGAGATGCACCTCGCGAAAAAAGGCAGACTTACCGGAGCGATCAGCGGTGCAGAGGTGAGGGACTGGGTTGCGGGCAGGATGGCCTTTATCTTCAGAAAGACACAGCTGCGCTGTGAGGAGGTCTTTAAAGCGATGCAGGCACGGGGCTTTTCCGATACAGTAAAATTATATGGTATCAAAAAACTCACGCCCGGCGACCAGCTCACCGGCATCTTTTTTGCCCTTACAGGATGTGCATTTCTGCTATGGTGAACCAGCCGATGAACGATATCATAAAAGTGGAAAACGTAAGCTACCGGTATTACGACCGGATATCTGCCCTCGCAGGGATCAGCCTCACGGTGCAGGAGGGAGAGCGATTTGCCGTCATAGGGTCGAACGGGAGCGGAAAATCGACCCTGCTGCAGATTATGAGCGGCCTCATTCATCCGGCAGAGGGGCGGGTCTTTTTCAGGGGACATGAGGTGTCTGAGGCGGCCTTGCGCAATAAAGAGTTCCTCAAGTTTTTCCGCGGGCGGGTAGGGTATGTGTTTCAGGACTCCGATATCCAGCTCTTCTGTCCTACGGTACTCGATGAGCTGCTATACGGACCGCTGCAGCTGGATATGAACGAAAACGAAGCGCTCGATAGGGCATTAGGGGTGATGAAGTTGCTCAACATGGAGGACCTCAAGGACAGGCCGTCCTATATGCTCTCAGGCGGCGAGAAGAAGCGCGTCGCCCTCGGCTCCGTCCTCACCATGAACCCCGAGGTGCTGCTCCTTGATGAGCCGACGAACGGTCTTGACCCGCGGACGCAGTGCTTTCTCATGGAGCTCCTTGTCGCCCTGAATGAGGCAGGCAAGACCATTGTCATCGCTACCCACGATCTTTCGCTGGTCGACGAGCTGCATGCCCGTGTTGCGGTGCTCTCCGAAGAGCATCGTGTCGAGAATATTGGCAGCGCAGAGGACATCCTGAGGGATAATGCGCTGCTACTCAAGGTGAACCTGATCCACGAGCATGTCCATTATCACGGGGAAATGGTGCACAAGCATCTCCATTCCCATTACATGGTCCATAAGCACGAGCATGAAGAACATTCACATAATCATAATGACCCACAGGAGGCAACCCCAATGAACGATCTCGCAAAATTAAAACACCTGCTCCACCATTGGCATGAGCATAATGATGAGCATGCACAGACCTACAAAGACTGGGCTGACAAGATGCTCCATGCAGGCAACAAGGAATTATCTGATGTGCTCAACAAGCTCTATCAGGACACAAAAAAATTGAGCGGCCTCTTTGAGGAGGCGGCGAAATTGATGAAATAATATTCAGGGCTTGCGTTTTTGAGTTAGGCCAGATAATTTATAAGTGGAGCGGGAGGAGGCAGGGAGGGGTGCGGAAAGGAGCTTTCTAGCGCCTCCTTGGCTTCCACAAAGGAAACAAACTCTGATTCCAGCTCTCTTTAATAGAAAACAATTAAAAAGCTCCTTGGAGTACCTCTCCCTGCCTTTAACCACCTTCAGCTTAAAAAGATAAGCCTTCACTATTATCAGATCGATAGCAGGACAGGTTATAATAAAAGGAAGATGGAATCGAAGAGCCAGAAGATCAGCTATATCATAGAATCCCTCTCTCCCTATCTTCACGGCAAGGAGCATGCCTTGAGACTCGCGCTCATTGCTTTTTTTTCCAGAGGACATCTGCTGATCGAGGATCTGCCTGGACTCGGCAAGACAACCCTCGCCATCGGCATTGCAAAGGCGCTTGACCTCAGTTTCGGCAGGATCCAGTGCACCAGCGACCTGCTGCCGACGGATATCACAGGATTATCCATTTACAACAAGAAGACCGGAGAGTTCGAATTCCACGCCGGTCCGCTCTTCAACAACATTGTGCTCATCGATGAGATCAACCGTGCGACCCCCAAGACCCAGAGCGCTCTTATTGAAGGAATGGGGGAGAAGCAGACCACCATAGAGCGACAGACCTACAAGCTTCCCCAGCCGTTCTTTGTCATTGCGACGCAAAATCCTGTCGAACAATTCGGGACCTTTCCTCTGCCTGAATCTCAGCTCGACCGTTTTATGATGAAAATAAGTATTGGGTATCCTCCCCGCGCATCCGAAAAAGAGATCCTCAAGGGAGGAAGCAGAAGGAGCGAGCTTTATTCTATAGAGCCGGTGATGACCAAGGAAGAGGTTGTCGTTGTCCAGAAAGATATCAGAGAGCGCATCTACCTTTCGGAGAAGATACTCGACTACATCATGAATATCGTCGAGGCGACGCGCAGCAGCTCTTTTCTGCGTGCGGGGATCTCGACGAGGGGGGCGCTGGCGCTGAACTATACCGCCCGGGCGAACGCCTATTTCAGTGGGAGGGATTTTGTGATCCCCGAAGACATCAAAGAGCTTGTACCCTCTGTGATCCCCCACCGGGTGATTTTCAGGGATGAGTATGAACATCTCGACAAGAAGGAGATGATCCTATCAATCGTGGAGCAGATACCGGCCCCGGCGTAATCGCGATTACCGGGGCAGGCTGGCTGTATATTATCCTCACCATCATTCTGGGCATTGCGGCTGTCAATACCGGCAATAATCTCATCTATCTCATCGCTTCCGCCCTCCTCGGCATTATGGCAGTCTCCGGAATTGTCGGCAGGAGAAACCTGTCGGGTATTGAAGTCGCCATTGGACTGCCCGGGGAGCTCTACGCCCATACCGAATCTCCGGTAAGTATAACTATAACCAACAGCAGGAGATTCCTTCCTGCCTTTCTGATCAGAGTGCGCTTCGGCGAGCAGGAGAAACTCTTCCCGTATGTGGAAGCCAAGGGCCGCGAGGTGCGTCATACAATACTTAAGACGGGAAAGAGGGGGCTCCACCGGATCGGTGCGTTGCGCGTAAGCTCAGTCTTTCCTTTTAACTTTTTCATCCGGTACAAAAGAATTCCTCTGTCGCTTGAAATGGTGGTCTTCCCTGCACTAAAAGGATCTGTCCTCCGGAGCTCTCTCGATGTTCATCGGAATGTCAGAGGAGAGTATACTGCAGCGAGCGCGGGGCAGGAGGGCGAGATGATCTCGTTACGGGATTACACCTACGGTGACCCCCTCAAGTACATTCACTGGAAGTCGAGCGCAAAGACCGGAAAGCTGAAGACCAAGGAACTCTCGGCGCTCTCCTCGCAGCCGGTGATCATTGACATCGAGGGCGTGCCGATACGGAACATCGAGGACCGCCTTTCTTGTATTGCATATACCATCGTGCAGCTCATCAGGAAGAACACCCCTGTCGGACTCAAAGTAAATACGACGCTGTATAACCCAGACTTATCACAGGAGCATAAACGGACCCTCCTGAAGGCGCTTGCACTCTATGGCATCGAATGACCGGCTGCTGAGCATAGCGACTACAGTAAAGGGCCTTACCTATGCCATAGGGCTCCTCGGCTTTTTGTCGGTGGTCCCTCATATCAACGCTATCTATACGACGATATTCCTTATCGCCTGTTTGGTATCGCTCTCCTTTGAGTACAGAGGCGCCTACCTGCCGCGGTGGCTCCTTAATGTCCTTTCCCTTGCATTCATCGCTATCACTGTAATGAGGATGAACATCGATAACTTTGTTGCGTTATCGGTAGAGGCGCTCCTTGTCCTGCTCGCAATAAAGTTTCTGGAGAAGAAACGGTTCAGGGACCATCTCCAGATCTACATCCTCTCCCTTTTCCTGCTCGCCGGGTCTGCGCTCTTTTCAACGAACATCATCTTTCTCATTTATCTGGTGGGATTGCTTGTTCTCCTGCCGGCGGCAGTCGTCCTGCTCGCCTATGAGTCAGAGGAACACGATATGAAGCTCCCTGTGCGCACCGTCCTGAATATCATCAGGAAGTCACTGCTCATCTCATTACTCTCTGTCCCAGTGGCAATAGTTATCTTCGTTATCCTTCCGCGTACAAGCTATCCGCTCTTCAACCTCCTCCAAAGGAGCAGCGGGGCTGCTACAGGTTTTTCGGACGGCATACAGCTCGGCGAAGTATCCTCGGTACAGGAAGATGCCACGGCGATACTCAGGGTAAAAATGGAACAGATCGATGAGGACCAGCTCTACTGGCGGGGGGTCGTCCTCGATTATTTTAACGGCACCTCATGGAAGCGTTCACCCGAACAGAGTGCAGCGGGGAGGGTGGCGCTCTCTGTTTCCGGCAGACCGGTGGAGCAGACGATTTACCTTGAGCCCTATGGTTATCGCTACCTTTTCGCGCTCGACAGACCAGCGTCTCTTTCTCTTCCCCAGATTGTGCGGTATCACGATCTGACGTATGCACAGCGTGAAAATAGTACCAAAAGGCTGCGGTATACGGCGGTCTCATTCTTGTCTGCGGTCCTTCCTGAAGCATCGGTGGATAAGCGTATGTATCTGCAGCTTCCCGGGGACGGTCTCGGAAGGATCAGAGAACTGGTCAGGAATATTGCCCAGGGAAATGATAAAGTAAAAACCGTACAATTGCTGCTGACGTATTTGAAGAAAGGAGATTATAAATACACACTCGAAAATCTCCCGGTCTCAAAAAGTCCGCTCGAAGATTTTCTCTTGAGCAACAAACAGGGCAACTGCGAATATTTCGCCTCTGCGATGGCAGTGATGCTGAGGGTTGCCGATATCCCTTCTCGGGTTGTCGGCGGCTACCGGGGCGGAGACTACAATGAGATCGGCGGCTATTATCTCGTAGCTCAGAAAAACGCCCATGTCTGGGTGGAAGTTTATCTTGAGGGCAGGGGGTGGATCAGGATAGATCCTACACCGGCCCGCGCGGGCTCCTATGCCGCCTACTCGCAAGAGAGATTGTTCCGGAAGATGCGGCTCTTTTTCGATACTGTGAATTATTACTGGAATGCTTCGGTCATCAATTACGACTTTTATGGCCAGGTTGCTCTGCTCAGGAAGCTCGAATCAAGCATGACAAGGCCCAAAATAGATTTTTCTAGCATTAAAAAAGAATTCCTCGGATATATCCTGGTACTGACGGTTTTGGCAACTGGTGCACTCCTTGCCTATCGCCTCACCATTACCAGCAAGACCGAAGAGGAGCGGCTGCGGCAGCTCTTCCTCAAGAAAATGGAAAAGCTCGGTTATACAAAAGCGGCATCAGAGGGCCTTGAAGAGTTTGTAGCAAAAGTGGAGGACGCTGAGACAATGGAGCGGGCCTACCGATTTGTCCGTGAGTTCGAATCCTACTACTATCAGGACAAAAAGCTTGCTCCGAAGGAAGCGAGCCGCCTCAAGGGACTTGTAAAGGAGATATAGGTCAGAAGACCTCAGTAGTACGAGATGGAGTCAAACATGGTGTACTATTCGTTGTACTACCTGCCTTTACGCTTAGGCCTTTGTTGTTTTTGTTTGGTGCCGCGTGTACCACTGCGTTTCCCTTGAACAGGTTTTTTCATTCCCCTGCCTTCAACATGCTCAGTCCGCATCCTGTCCGGCCTGTACTGCGTTGGAGGGGTGCTTTCACGAGCTGTCTTTTTCACCCGTATCTTTTCACCATGGATAAGTTTGCCGTCAAGGGCCTTTATCGCAGCCGCGGCTTCGGTTTCTGCAGGCATATCGACAAATCCGAAGCCCTTTGATTTGCTGGTTTCGGCGTCCATGACAATGTTGAGCGATTTGACCTTTCCAAACGGCAGGAAGAGCTGCAGCAGTTCTCTTTCAGTTACCGTTCTGGATAGATTCCGCACGAGTATATTCAAGTTTAGCTCCTTAATTGGATTTTCTATAATTCTCAGAGAGGAGTCGATACGGACCTCAGTATCTCAAGAGGGCCGGTCTTTTTGATAAGTTCAAGATGCTCAGGCTTCCTGACGAGCAGGCAGCCTGCAAACCCGAGGGAATTGACGGAGATTTCCCCGTAGAACTCCCGTGACCTCGGGACAAGCAGCATCCACTGTCGCGTGACCACCAGGCAGTATGGCCCCGACTGCCTTACCGTCTCCGTCTCACGAGGGACCGACATCCCGAGCTCCGAAAGCATCGAACGGTAAAAATCAAAGCACTGCTCCTCGGGGCTGCTGGGAAATCCTGAATTGTCCAACTCAAGCTTGACGAAACAGTGACGGAACCTGAAAGAACGAAGTCGCGTAATCCTGCCCGTATCCATGATCTCGTCTACAAGAGGCTGGATTGGAACAGGTGGCCCCTGCTCCGCAAGCGGGAGTGGCACGATCTGCAGGTGTTTGTGCGATTGGCTGGCGCCCGCGGCCTCTCCGCCGTTATAGAAACCGACGGCATCGTATTCAGCCATGCAGGTCCAGAGGGCCGAGAAGTCGGCAGGCGTAAGAAGGTTTTCCTGGTCCTCGAATGCCCTCGTCACGATGAGCAGATGCCGCTCCATGACATTGAACTTGTTCAGCAGTGCGAGATGGGTCGGGCTGATGTCTGCAACGAAAAGCTCTTTTTCATAGGGGAGAAAAGGGTTCCCCTTCTTCTCCTGCGCCCTTTTGAGCCGGTCTTCGTCCTTTCGCACGAGATTCGACAGGATGCGCACCACGAAACGAACGCCGCCGTCATCGACATATTCGGAGTTTGTGCTGATCGGCAGCAATGCACCGCTCGCGAGTGCCTTTTCCGAGACCTCATCGATCAACCGCAGCAGGGTTCCCTTTTTAAGCATAACCATCTTATTATCCACATTTTTATTATGTCGCGCTATCGGTTATAATAATCAGACTGGAGAAGCAGCCTGGTCATGAATCTAAAAGAAAGTATAATACACTCTTTTCTCTTTCATTTCATTCTATTTTTGTTCATGCTCGCCGCAGCTGGTTTTACAACCCCCCTCCCCGGCGGCCTCCAGGACATCATCCCGGTTAACCTTACATTTGAAAATACAAAAGATCTGTCTGATTCCGGAACCGATGCTACAGACAAAACACCTCTCGCTTCCAGCCTGCCGTCCGGTGAGGAGGTCAGCTTGCCGGATCAGGCAGCAGACAATACGCCCGAAGAGCCTGAAAAGAACGTCGAAGATACTCCCGAGCCGGCGAAAATTGAAAAGGCCGAACAACCTCCCGCTCAAACACAGAGATTTATGAGCATGGAAGACTATTACCGTTTTATCATCCTCCATAACAAAATGTTCAGACAGATGGCCGAAGCCAGGGTAAGTAATCTCTTAGGCGAGGCCCTCAAGGTGAATACACGACATTTTTACGGCGGCACCGCCACCGTCAGCTTAACGTTCGGACCGGACCGTAAGGTGAGTGAGGTATCTGTCGATGCCGACTCGCCGGACTTAAAGGCCTTCCTTGAAGAGATTGACTGGGGCTCTGTACCGGCCCCCGCTGCTTTTTCGCTCAGGTTTAGTGGAGTGCAGATAGAATTTACCGTACTCGAGGGGTCTATGAGTTACAGGGTAATCCCGATGTGAAAGTAGTCTCTCCTTCTCGTACTCAAGGATCACGAAATTAAGCCTGACCCCGTTCACCTCTTTTTGCTATACGCTGGTTGTTTTACGCGCGCGGGCTCGTTGCCCACGTGATAATCTCGTCGACCATCGCTTTGATAGTAGCCTCTTTGGGCATGATGGCCACCTTCAGTCCTGCCTTTTCTATTGCTTTGGCAGTCACCGGGCCTATGGCGGCGATGGCGGCGGGTTTCAGCAGGTCCATGGCGTCTTCGCCCATGATCTCGATGAAGTTTTTGAAGGTTGCGGCACTGGTAAAGGTCGCCACCGAGATGCGGCCTTCTTTGAGGAAGCGTTTCAGACGTTTGCCGTGTTTCTCCGGCTTTATAGTGCGATAGGCAGCGGGGGTGTCGATTTCTCCGCCAAGTTCGCGAACTTTATCAGGGAATACTTCACGTGCTTTTTCTGCCCTCGGAAGTAGTATCTTTATTCCTTTTAAACTTCTGGCTTCTGGCTTCTGGCTCTTGGATTCCTGTATGAATGATTCTACGAGCCCCTCTGCATTGAACTCTTCGGGAACAAGATCAACTTTCATTCCGTACTGCGTAATCGCTTTTGCGGTCTTTGTGCCGATACCGCAGAGCTTGAGGCCCTTGAGGTCTCGTATATCCCGTCCTCTTTCGAGCAAGCGCTCCATGAAGAATTTGAAGCCGTTGCCGCTGGTGAAGATGAGCCAGTTATAGGTCTCTATTTTTTCTATTGCCTTGTCGAGCTCTGCGTAGCTCTCAGGCGCTACTGTCTTGATGGTGGGAAAGCCGAAGATATCGGCGCCAAGATCTACGAGAGGTTCGTAATCCTGAGTGTACTCTCTCGTGATGAGTACCCGGTGGCCGAAGAGCGGTTTGTTTTCGTACCATTTGAGCGTATCTCTCAGTTTGACCACATTGCCCACCACCATGACTGCAGGAGGCTTGATGTGCTCTTCTTTTACAAGGGCTGCGATATTTTTCAGTGTGCTGACGACGGTCTTCTGGTCAGGCCGCGTTCCCCAGCGCACCACGGCAACGGGTGTATCAGGAGATTTGCCGTGCTCGATGAGCTTTGCAGTGATGCCGCCGATGTTTTTTATGCCCATAAGGAAAACGAGAGTGTCGAAGGTCGAAGCGATCCTCGACCAGTTGAGCGTGCTCTCGGATTTCTCTATGTCTTCATTGCCGGTGATCACCGAGAACGAGGATGAATACTTTCTGTGGGTGATCGGAATGCCTGCATAGGCGGGTGCGGCTATGGAAGAGCTGATGCCCGGAACGATCTCGAACTCGATGCCGTGCTCATGGAGCATTTCTGCTTCTTCACCGCCGCGGCCGAAGACGAACGGGTCACCGCCTTTGAGCCTGCAGACGATCTTGCCTTCCCTTGCTTTGTCGATCAGGGCCTGGTTGATCTCGTCCTGGGTCATCGCATGGTGGCCGCCGCGTTTGCCGGCGTAGATGAATTCCGCCTCGTGGTTGATGTAATTCAATATCTGCGCGTTGATGTGGAAGTCATAGACGACTGCCTCTGCCTTTTGCAGGCAGCGGAGCCCTTTGACTGTCAACAGCCCGATGTCTCCCGGGCCGGCACCGATGAGGTAGACCCTACCTTTTTTCATATCTTAGTAAAGACAAATCCTAAACCCGAAATCCTAAACCCTCATTATTTTATAATTTCGTGCTTAGGATTTCGGGTTTATTAACGCTCCTTGGAGTACCCGTTCCCGCCGCTCTCTCAATCGCGTATGTCCTATTATTAACTTGCAATATCCCCGTTTATCGGAGGAACGTTTCTGCCGTAGACTTCGTCGAGAATCTCTTTTGCGCCTTTTGCGAGGAGCATCTCCGCGAGCTTCACGCCGAGTGCCTCACCATCGGCAGGATCGCCTTCGACATGATCCTTGATGATGATGTCGCCGGTAACGCTTCCGACGAGACCGTCGATGACGATCTTCCCGCCGATCAGACGGGCGTGCGCGGCGATGGGGACCTGACAGCCTCCTTCGAGCTTTTTCAGCAGCGCCCGCTCAGCCCGTACGCAGATCGATGTCTCGGTATGATTCAGCGGCGCAATGAGCTTGTTGATAAACTCGTCGTCGATCCTGCACTCGATGCCGACAGCGCCCTGGCCGATGGCAGGGAGGCTTATTTTCTCGTCAATCGGTTCGGTGATCCGCTCGGACCAGCCGAGCCTCTTGACGCCGGCGGTCGCGAGGATCATAGCGTCGAACTGTCCCTCATCGAGCTTCCTGAAACGTGTTTCGAGATTGCCGCGCAGCTGCGCAATCTTCAGGTCCGGCCTGATGCTGAGCAATTGGCAGGAGCGCCTGAGGCTGCTCGTGCCGATGGTAGCGCCCTGCGGCAGATTGACGAAATTCCGGAACTTGAATGTACCGTCTTTCATCGGGGCGATGAAGGCATCTCTCGGGTCCTCACGCTCGCAGATCACGGCAAGATGGAGATTGGCAGGGAATTCCACAGGCACGTCCTTCATGCTGTGCACGGCGATGTCGGCCTCGTTGCGCAGGAGCGCCTCTTCGATCTCCTTGACGAAGAGCCCTTTGCCGCCCACTTTTGCCAAAGGGACATCGAGGATCTTATCGCCCGTGGTCTTGATCTTGTTGAGTTCGACTTCGAGTCCGGGATTGCGCTGTTGCAGCAACGATTTGATCCACTCTGCCTGCCAGAGCGCCAGTTTGCTCCCCCGCGTGCCGATTACGATCTTATTCCTCATTATCTTCTCCATTTATTCCGTATAATTTCTTGATCATCGCGATTAATTCATCTCTATCTTCACAATCCTCTTTCAGCGCGGCAGTGGGGGGGTGGATCAGCTTGTTCATGATCGAGGTTGCCAGGTGCTCGACGGCTTTCATTTTCTTTTCGTCCATATCGGGAAATTTGGTTTTGAACTTTTCGAGTTCCTCGTTCTTTATTTCCTCAGCCTTCTGGCGCAACGCGACAATGGTCGGCACCGAATCGAGGGAGGACATCCACCGTATGAACTTTTCGACTTCTTCGGCGATGATCATCTCGGCCTTATCGGCCTCTTTCCTGCGTTCATTGATATTGGTATCGACCACATCCTGGAGATTGTCAACGTCGTAAAGGAAAACATTTTCCAGCTTATTGATTTCGGGATCGATATTTCTCGGCACCGAGATATCGATGATAAAGACCGGCCGGTGCTTCCGCTCCTTCATCACACGCTGCATCTGCTCCTTCTGGAGCACATAGGTCGGAGCGCCGGTCGAGCAGATGATGATATCGGTATGCACCAGCTCGTCGAGGAAGTTCTCGAACCTCACTGCACGGCCGTTAAACTCGTTTGCAAGTTCGCAGCCGCGATCGTAGGTCCTGTTGACCACCATGACATCCGTCACGCCGTTGTTGACGAGATGGCGTGCCGCCAGCTCGGCCATTTCTCCAGCGCCGAGGAGCATGAAGGATTTTCCTGCAAGATCGATGAATATCTTTTTCGCCAGTTCCACTGCGGCAAAGCTTATCGAGACGGCATTTTCGGCGATCTTCGTCTCGGTCCTCACCCGCTTGGCGGTGGAGATCGCCTTTTTCATCAGCTGGTTGAGCATGATCCCCGTCGTCTTTTTGCTGAGGGCGAAGTCAAAGGCGTTCTTGAGCTGCCCCAGTATCTGCGGTTCGCCAACGACCATGGAGTCGAGGCTTGCGGCGACCCTGAAGACATGTTTGATGGCTTCGGCATCGGGATGCACATAGAGCGACTTTTCGAAATCGACCCTCGATATTGCGTGGAAATCGGAGAGAAATTTCTTGATGTTCTCCGCTGCTGCAGCGACATTGTTTACGCAGGTGAATATTTCGACCCTGTTGCAGGTCGAGAGCAGCGCTACCTCTTTGACCTCTGAGATATTTCTGAGGTGCATAACGCCGTTTTCGAGCTTTTCGCCGTTGAAGGCAAGCCGCTCCCGCACATCGACGTTTGCGGTTTTATGGTTTAATCCTATGACGAGAATCTTCATGAGAACGAATGGATACTCTTTAATGAGAGGTTGACACCAAAGAAGGTGAATAGTACGATGATGAACCCGATCACCGAGAGGACAGCCGCCTTTTTCCCGCGCCAGCCCGAGGTCAGCCGTATATGCAGGATCAGTGCGTATACGAACCAGGTGATCAGGGACCACGTTTCTTTGGGGTCCCAGCGCCAGTAGCTGCCCCAGGCATTTTCGGCCCAGATCACTCCGGTGATAATCGCTAGAGTGAGGAGCGGAAAACCGAAGGTGATCAGCCGGTAATTTATCTCATCCAGAACCTGGAGGCTCGGGAGCCGCTTGAAAAGGCCGCGGGTATGCTTGGACTTCAAATAGTATTCCTGCAAGAGATACATAATGCTGATGCCGAAGGCCACGGCAAAGGACGCATTGCCGAGAAATGCGAGCACAGTATGGATCCCCAGCCAGTAACTCTGCAGCACAGGGCTGAGCGGACGGATCTCCCTCGGTAGTATCGACGACGAGAGCATCAGGACGAAAATAATCGGGAGAATGAAGGAGCCCATAATGCCGATTTTGTAGCGGTATTCGAGGAAAAAGAAGATCAGCACGATACACCAGGCAAAGAACGAAGAGGCCTCATGCATGCTGGTGATCGGGAGATGCCCTGCGGCAACATAGCGATAGACGATACTTGCAGAATGGACCAGGAAGCCTGCCCCGGTAATGAGGAGCATCAGCCGGGAGGATTCTTTGACCCCCTTGAGGAGATCAATGACGCCGATAATGGTCGCGACAAAGTAAAAGGTGAGTGCAAGTTCGAATAAAAAAGTGCCCATTAGAAGCAGCCGAGCTCACAATTCTTTATTTTTATCTTGAGCTCGTTGGCGGCGTTTCCCACCTCTTTGTACGAGACCCCCAGCTCTTCTGCGATACCCCTGGCAATGGTGCAGGTGATCCTGCCGTCAACGGACTTCTCTTTCAGCAACGTTTCGATGTTTTTCTTCGTTCCTATGGCTTCCATACGCTGTATCAGCCTTTCCAGTGCCGCTCCATCTGCAGCATCAAAGATGAGGCACTCTTCGCACCAGTCGGGCGCTGCCGTCTTTTCCGCCCCGTGTTTTGAAGGAATGATGACGATGTCGGCTCGATGCAAGAGGCGCTGCGCAGAGGCCTTTACCTTTTCTTTAGAGATACTTGCTATAAATATTACAATATCGGGCTTTAAAAACTCAATTGCGCTGTTCCCTTCGACCAGGACACCGTCGAGATGGGAGAGCCGCTCAAAGGCAAGGGGGAGGGTTTCCCCGAGTTCGGTGACAGGGGCTTGTACCCAGAGGACTTCCTCGGCGCCTGCATCGAGCAGCTTCCGGGTATCCTTGTCCTCTTCGGAAAGAACGGCGGGATCGTCGACAACGGAGGAGTAAAAGGCAGTCTTGGTAAACTTGATGGCGCCCCATCTCTTAAAGAATCCGGAAGTCAGAAGCCGGGAGCCGGCAGGAAAAGATTTTTCTTCAGACGTCTGGACGCTCGACGCTCGATGCTCGACACGAGTGAAATAGTTCAGGAGAGCTGCAGCAACGGTGGTTTTGCCGACGCCGCTGTGGGCGCCGCCGATGCCTATAACAACAGGTTTTTTCACCGATAGGGGAGAACCGAAGAGGTGAGGGTTACTCCTCACCAACTGCGGTCTTTTCCTGCTCCTTCTGCTCTTCCTTCAGCTCTTCTATGTATTTGCATTCTTTGTTGACACAGGCGAGGAAGTGCTCGCCTGCCTTGTTCCATTTCTCGACGAGGAAGGGGGCCTTGCACTTCGGGCACTCTTTGGGCACCGGCTTGTACCAGAGGGCAAAGGTGCAGTTCGGATAGTTGCTGCAGCTCCAGAAGGGTTTGCCCCGCTTCGACCGGCGTTCGACAATGTCGCCGCCGTCGACCGGGCATTTTACTCCCGTTGCGATGGGCTTTGTGGTCTTGCATTCGGGATATTGGGAGCAGGCGAGGAACTTGCCGTACCTGCCGGTCTTGATCACCATAGGGGCGCCGCATTTCTCGCAGGTCTCATCGGTGATCATGGCATCGGGTTTTTGCGGCGTGTTATCGCCCTCCAGAGGTCTCGTGGTCTTGCACTTCGGGTAGGCCGAGCACGCAAGGAACCTGCCGTGTCTGCCCCATTTGATCACCATCGGAGAGCCGCAGTTTTCGCATACCTCTTCGGTAGGGATGTCCTGGGGCTTCACCTTTGCCATATCCTTCGACGCTTCTTTGAGGTCCTTGCTGAAGGGTTTATAGAAGTCTTTTATAACTTCGACCCATTTCATGTTCGCGTTTTCGATCTCGTCGAGCTCGCTTTCCATCTTCGCGGTGAAGCTGAGGTCGATCAGTTCGGGAAACTTCTCGACGAGGAGGTCGTTTACCACAACACCGAGCTCGGTAGGAGCAAATCTCCGGTCCTCGTTCTTCTCCACATATTTTCTGTCCTGAATGGTGGAGAGGATGGCGGCATACGTGCTCGGCCGTCCAATGCCCTTTTCCTCCAGCGCCTTGACGAGGGTCGCTTCGGTGTAGCGTGGCGGGGGCTGGGTGAAATGCTGTACCGGTTTTATTTCGAGCGGGTCGAGCGACTCGCCTTCAGCGAGCGGCGGAAGCAATCCGCCTTCTTCTTCCTCTATATCGTCTTTGCTCTCTGTGTAGAGGGCCATGAAACCGGGGAAACGTATCACGGTGCCGGTAGCCCTCAGCTCCGTCCCTTTTACTTCGGCACCGGCATCTTTCAGGCCGATGATGAAGGTGGTCTGTTCGAGCTGCGCCGGGACCATCTGGCTCGCGATGAAGCGGTTCCAGATCAGGGCGTAGAGATTGTACTGGTCTTTCGAGAGATACTTTTTCACTGCCTCGGGCGTCTGTTCAGGGTACGTAGGTCTGATCGCCTCGTGGGCCTCTTGAGCGCTCTCTCTGCTCTTGTAGTGCGGCGGCTTTTCCGGCAGATACTCTTTCCCGTATTTCTTTTCGATAAAATCACGCGCCCACTGCTGCGCTTCGGGAGCGACCCTGAACGAGTCGGTCCTCATATAGGTGATCAGGCCGACCGAGCCCTCGTCACCAAGCTCGATACCTTCATAGAGCTGTTGCGCGAGCATCATGGTCTTCTTTGCCGGGAAACGCAGCCTGCGTGCCGCCTCCTGCTGGATGGTGCTGGTGATAAAGGGTGGAGCAGGGGCGCGCTTCCGCATCTTCGTCTCGATCTTTGCAAGGAAGAATTCCTTGCCGCTGATGTCAGCGGCGATCTGTTGCGCCTGCTTTTCGTTGGTGATGAGGAATCTCTTTCCCTCGTCGGCATCACGATTGATGACCAGCGTATCATTATATTTAAAGAGCTTTGCGGGAAACGATGATTTCTCCGCTGCGCTCCGGGGCTGCAGGAGGGTGTCGATTGTCCAGTATTCCTCTTTGACAAAGGCTTCGATCTCACGCTCCCTGTCCACGACCAGCTTTACGGCTACCGACTGTACTCTGCCGGCGCTCAGGCCCCTCCTCACCTTTTTCCAGAGGAAGGGGCTGAGATTGTAGCCGACGAGGCGGTCGAGGATCCTCCTCGCCTGCTGTGCTTCTACTTTATTGATGTCGATCTCGCCGGGATGTTCGATCGCCTCCTTCACCGCTCTCGCAGTGATCTCGTGGAAGGTGACGCGGTAGATCTTCTTGCCGCTCTTCTTCGACGGTTTTATGTCCTCTGCAATGTGGTAGGCAATGGCTTCGCCTTCGCGATCAGGGTCGGTAGCGAGGTAGATCATATCGGCCTGTTTTGCAGCGCTCTTCAGCTCTTTGATGATCTTTTCCTTGCCGGGAATAGTGATATAGTGCGGCGTAAAGTTGTCATCGACATCAACGCCGAGCTCCTTCTGGGGGAGATCCTTTACATGGCCAATCGAGGCCTTTACCCTGAAGTCCTTGCCGAGTATCTTATTTATGGTCTTCGCCTTTGCCGGCGATTCAACAATAACGAGCGATTTCACGTTCTCACGTACCTCCTCAATTCCAGGTTATCTGTCTGCCCCTGCCGAATATGAATGCGTAAATCTCTTCGGTCTCGAGATCGGTGTCTTTCATCAGGATATAGGCGAGCAATGCCCGGATGGTATCGAGTTCAGCATCATCTATATATTTGGTTAATTCCAGCGTTATGAGCTCGTCCTTCACGGTTAGAAAATCGATATCGAAGGCGCTTACTTTTTTCATCATGTCATCAGCGTCATAGCCCTTTTCGATCAGTTCCTTGGCAAGGACTCTCAAAACATCGATCAAACGTTTCGCCAAGTGTCCTCCTTAAAAAAGTATATAAAAGTTTTTTCCCTCTGTCTGCTTGACAATGCCTTTGAGTTCAAGGGTGAGGAGCAGCCCTAGAAGTTTGGAAGGAGCCATGGCAAGCTCCCGTGCAATGCTGTCGATATGCTTCGGCTCATCATTCAAAACACTACATATTGCCCGTTCCTCATCAGATATTTCAAGTCCGTCCGGAATATCAGAAGGCTTTTTGTTCGATTGCTCTGAGGAATTACTGCGGGAACGGAGAAGGCCCCTCAGCAGGGACGACAACTCTTCTATTATATCTTCTGCCGTATGCACAGGTCTAGCCCCCTTTTTGATGAGGGCGTTGGTCCCCTCCGAGGTCTTTGCCGTGATCTTTCCGGGCACGGCGAAGACCTCCTTCCCCTGATCGAGGGCATGCTGAGCGGTGATCAGAGAGCCGCTGTTGCGTGTTGCCTCGACCACCAGTACCCCCAGAGAGAGGCCGCTGATCACCCTGTTCCTCCGGGGAAAGTTTTCCCTGGTCGGCGGGGTGCCGAAGGGGAACTCGCTGATAACGCAGCCGGCATGGGAGAGTTCTTCAAAGAGTTCGGCATTTTCGGGAGGATAGGGCCGGTCCAGTCCGCAGCCGAGCACGGCGATGCTCCTGCCGCCGGCCTTGAGCGCTCCTTTGTGCGAGATCGTATCGATGCCGCGCGCCATGCCGCTCACAATCGTCAATCCGTGCGAAGCGAGCTCGAAGGCGAGGTTATGGGCAACTGTCCTGCCGTAATCCGACATCATTCTCGACCCAACCATCGCGATGGCAAAGGTGTCATCTTTATGCATCTCACCTTTCATGTAGAGTACCGGCGGCGGACCATTGATCACCCGCAGCGACTCGGGATAACTGCTGTCGGTACAGGCGATGATCCGTATATGCCGTTGTTCCGCCTGTTCGATCTCCCTTTCGACGAGATCCCATGCGGCAAAATCTTTTATTCGTCTTGCGTGCGCCTCTTTTATATCGGCTGTTCTTTGCAGTTCTTCAAACGATGCCTCAAAGATCGACGGGGCCGAGGGGAATGCAGCGAGGAGCCGTTTGATCGTTACCGGCCCGACATCCTTTATAAAGGAAAGCGCAAGCAGACAGCGAAGATCATCATGGCGGGCTGGTTGGTTCGTGCTCTTCATCCTCTCCTGCCGAGCAGTGCTCTCCCGACGCTACCCCTGATGCTGTTTGCCGAGAAGATTCCGAACCTTGAGGCGGAGTGCGTTCAGCTTGATGAAGCCCTCGGCGTCTTTCTGATTATAGACCCTTTCCGCCTCGAAGGTGGCGAGCTCGGGGTTATACAGGGAGTAGGGCGACTTTCTCCCTACAACGAGACAGCTTCCTTTATAGAGCTTGAGGCGCACCGTGCCAGTGACATTTTTTTGCGTACTGTCGATTGTGGTCTGGAGCATTTCACGTTCGGGTGAAAACCAGTAGCCGTAGTAGACGAGCTCGGCGTATTTCGGGATAAGAGCGTCTTTGAGATGGAATACCTCTCTGTCGAGGGTTATCGACTCAATTGCACGGTGAGCGGCGTGGAGTACCGTGCCAGCCGGTGTCTCATAAACGCCCCGCGATTTGATGCCCACATATCTGTTCTCGACGATATCGACCCTGCCGATGCCGTTGTCGCCTGCAATCCTGTTGAGGCGTTCGAAGAGCTGAAAGGGCGAGAGCGTTTCGCCGTTCAGCGCCACGGGATTCCCCTCCTTATATTCAATTTCGATGTACAGCGGCTTGTCAGGAGCCTTCTCGGGAGGAACCATCATGGTGTACATGTCGTCGGTCGGCTCTGCCCATGGATCTTCGAGAATGCCCCCCTCATAGCTGATATGAAGGATGTTTCTGTCAGTGCTGTAGGGCTTTGCCTTTGTCGCAGGGACAGGGATGCCGTGTTTTTCGGCATACTCGATGAGCGATTGCCGTGAAGTGAAGGACCATTCGCGCCAGGGGGCGATAACGGTAATATCGGGCTTGAGTGCATAGTAGGTGAGCTCGAAGCGCACCTGATCGTTCCCCTTTCCGGTGGCGCCGTGTGCAACAGCATCGGCTCCTTCTTTTATGGCAATGTCGATCTGCTTTTTTGCGATCAGAGGACGTGCAATGGAAGTACCGAGCAGGTAGGTGCCCTCATAGACGGCATTTGCCCGCAGCATCGGAAAAATGTACTCCCTTACGAACTCCTCCCGCAGGTCTTCAACGTATGCCTTTGAGGCACCGGTCTTGAGCGCCTTTTCCTCGACGGGCGCCAGCTCTTCGCCCTGTCCGAGATCGGCGCAGAAAGCGATCACCTCGGCGTGATAGGTCTCAATGAGCCACTTTATCACGATAGAGGTGTCGAGACCTCCTGAGTAGGCCAGCACGATTTTTTTTGCCATACAGTCCTCCTACGTAGCCCGAAGGTATGAGCTCATGGCTCTTCACCTTTAATAATTTAAGGCTGCCAGCAATGAGCTAAGAGCTAAAGTATACACCATAGCATAAAAAAAATTTTTTGTGAAGTATGAGGACAAAAAGAGGCCCTTGAAAAAAAGCTCGAAAGAATTTCTTCAAGGGCTCTCGCGGTTATTTTCTTCCTGCTCCGGCCATCGCTTTTTCCGATACTGTGCTTATGAACGCATCTGCCGGTATCGCGGGGAGGGTGAGGAGCTCCACCGAGCCTCGTGCGCCGATCTCCATGGACATCTTCATTACCGTATCGTTATCGGGGGCCTCGACAATGTTCACGAAATCATAAGGGCCGAGACAGACGTACTGCTCTTTGACGGTGACCCCCATCGATTCCAGTTCCTTGTTCACTTCGAAGAGTCTGTTCGGGTTCTCCTTGATCGTCTTTCTTCCATCATCAGTCAGCTTGCTCAGAATGACATAAGTGGCCATAGATATCCTCCTTTCGATGTATTCTTACTTCCTTAAATACACCTAAACGAGGAGCTTGTCAACGTAAGGCGATGGAGTGACGAAGTGTTGGAATATTGCAAAAACATCTGCCCCTAACTACCCATTACTCCACCACACCGCCTTATTCCGGTTGGAACAAAAAAGAGGCAGGTTTTATTTACCTGCCTCTTTTTTGTAACGAGACTGAAACAGGGAATGCCGTTAGCAGCCTGCCTTGGTCCCCTTCATATCGTTGGAACCCTTGATGACCATCTTGCCGCCCTCGTCGACGTATTTTATCTTTACCTCGTCACCCTTTAACAGCCTGTCATCCAGTTTCTTCAGGGCAGTATCATTCTCGATGACGAACGTCATGTCTTTGCCCTCTTTGGTCGTGACAGTAACGGTTTTTTTGCTGAGATCGTAGTCCTTGATTTTTCCCAACACAGTTACCTTGTCAGCTGCCAGTGCGACGCCCGCAACGAGCGCTGCAGAAACAAGCGCCATTACCAATAGTGTGATTACCCTTGATGCCTTCATGATGAACCCTCCTTGTGGTTGTGAGAGGGGGAATATATAACATATCCCCCTCTTCTTAATATAACTATAGTTATGATTTTTTTGCAGCTTTTTTCTTGGCGGGTTTGCTGCCTTTTCCATCAGCCTTAGCTTTTACGACATTTTCTTCAGCCTTTGCTTCGAATCTTCCTCCAACCCTCATGGGGTCACCGGCATAGCCCAGGGCCTTCCAGTCAAGTCGCTTGCCGTCCATATGGCAGTCCCTGCACTTCAAGGCATTTGACTTCGGAGCAACTTCGTGGTTGATGCTGCCGTAAAAAGCGGTCGAAACGAACTCATGCTTGCCGCTGTACGGAAGCCCTGAAGCCTTTGCACCGTCGGTGATGGCCTTCTCCCAGTTGTAGTGGCTCCAATAACCGCCGAAGGTCTGGAAGATCGACAGGTACCTGTACTTTGAATCCATCGGCTGTTTCCCCGTATGTACTTTAAAAGGATATATCTTGGAGCTCTTGTCTTTGATATCTCCAACGGGCTTTGAAATATACAGCACCTCTTGAGGGTTGGCGATCTTCTGGCCTTTCAGGTACCGTTCAGTCTTGCCGTTATACCATGCATAGGTTGGGATGACATCCTTGGCCCAGACAAAGGTTCCCTTATGCTTCGCATACGTCTCTTTGCCGAACTGTTCCTCGGGCTCGATGTCCTGGCCGCCGGTGGACCAGTCCCAGCTCATCTTTGTTGCCTGTCCCCTTGCAAACGTCGGGATGTGGCAGGTCTGGCAGGCAACCGTTTTGGTGTGTTTGGTAAGTATTTTATTCGCATTGGAATCCTTGTGAGGATACTTGTGGCAGTCCTCGCAGCTCACGCGACCGTCGTTCGTGGCGAGGAAGGTGGAGGCGCCTGCAATCTTGTGGTCCTTTGTCACGTGGCACCCCTGACAGGACATGTCGGCAGGCCCGCCCATGTGGACATCGTGGTCCCTCGTAGGCTTGCTGATGGTCGAGTCGAGGTCGCCGTGCTTCACTGCATCGCCGCCGCCGCCGAAGAAGTGGCAGACGCCACAGTTATCCCTGTTGGGAAGCCCGACGCTCTGTGCTGCCTTGGTGAGGTCCATCTTCCCCGCATCGAGCAGTTTCTGGTCCGGCTGGCCTCCGTTTCCCTTTTTATAATTGCCTGCCTTTGCATGGCAGACGAGGCAATCGATTTTGTTCTTGTCCTTGAAGGTGAAGTTGTTGTTCTTTGTCCATCCATAACCGGCGTGGCATTTGCTGCAGAAGACAATGCTGTCGCCTTCGATATCAGTACAGAAATTATTGAGCAGGTTCGCCTTTCCGTACTCCTCCGTGCTGTTCTCCAGGCCCTTTACGGTCCTAGGAATGCCTTTCCACTTCCAATGGGGGGTTTTCATGAAATCTTCTGCCTGCTTGTCATGACACTGCAGACAGGTTTGGGTGACCTCCTCGCCAGACTTGAACGGCCCCTGTATGAACTGGGAATGGTCAACGGATGCCGCCATTCCGTAGACAGGGACCAGAAGTATGGCTGCTGCAACAACTAGAAAAGACCGAATACTCACCACAACCTCCTTGATATAAAGATTTTACGTTGTTACATGGTAACAATCATCTATAGATTCTCTGAAGAGAACGCGTTGCTGTAATCGATGCGTTGCAAAATGCAAGATTATAAGG
>JBFMCP010000004.1:0-116412 GCA_040754455.1 Nitrospirota bacterium | reverse complement strand
CTTGGATATCGGACGCCGCATGAAGTTTACTTCGGCGGCAATAATAACCATGATGATGGAGATGCCTGCAGGCTAATCCACCAAATACAACCCATTTTTCTGTCTTGACAATGGGGAGGGGTTTAGGCAACGCAAGAGGCTGTGCAGGCTTTGCAGGAAGTGCACCTTCTGAGGTCAATCAGCATGGCCCACTTTGTGCCGGGTTTCCCATACGCCCTTTTTATATCTTCCTGGATAATGTGCAACTCATCTCTTCCGTTATACATGAGTGTTCACCCCCTGTTATTTGTGGCACTTGTCGCAGTTGCCCGCGACCGAAAAGGCCTTTTTCCCGTCGTGGCATGCGCCGCAGGATTTCTTCTGTTTCTGCATCTGGACCATCGTGACCGGTTTGTCCTTTTCCTTTGTTACATAGAGCTTGTCATGGCAGTCGGTGCATTTAAGCCCTATATTTGTTACATGATTATCATGGCTGAAGGTAACCTTTGCAGCTCCCTTAACCTGAAAAACGACATCTCCGCCACCTACTTTGCCCGGAACCGGCGCGGGTTCCGCAGTCACCGATTCACCGTGCTCCATGTCGGGAGTCGGTTCGTGTACCGCCATTACAACAATTGGAACAAATGCAAAAACCAGGGCCATAAAAATTACCGCCTTATTCCTTAGACAGCTAACCATGGGGCACTAACCTCCTTCTTGTGGGATTTCAGACGCTGTTCTGATAGAGTTTTTAACTAAAACTCACCTATTGTAAAAAGAATATCACTAACCGAAGGAATGTCAATGGGCTTTATTCAGCAATTCCCAGTGAATAGAATGTGGGGACACGAAGGACGAATTTAAAGATTCAGGGCTCGTGCCTTTAAGAGTGTTATGGAGTGTTATGCCGAGTCACCGCTGACGATATATCTATTTTCTGAAGCCAGAACACTCCTTTAAGGGGGGACAATACCCCTTTCAGGGTATTCATCACCAGTTGTCGTGCAAAGTCTCTCTCAGTGATGTCGATATCGCCGTTTTCCGTCTGAATATGCAGTTTTTCATTATCAATGGAAACCGTCACCCTTCTCGACTCCACTCCGAACGACCGCACGATGGCACCGAGCACATTTGCAATATAGTTTTGCGTAAAATCGTTCAGAGGAACGGCAACGCTGTTTACCGTGAGATATGTCGCCAGTTTTCCGAGGTTCTCTTTATGCATATGCCTCGCCGCCTCCGATACCTTTACGGTTCCGATCAGCATGTGTTTCCGCATCAATCTTCGTTTCTGTAGATATTCTCTTTACCATTTTGAATGCAGAGGGATTATCTCCTGTGAATCCCCTCATAAGGTGAAGCGCGGCATTCATGCAAAACAGCTCACACAGGCCGCATCCGCTACAATGCGAGCTACTGAATGCCAGTGCTGGGCCTGATTCGCTTGTGGTGATCTTCAGTGCCCCGCTCGGGCACATGCCCACGCAGGCGAAGCAATTATTGCAGCTATCGTTGATTGAGGCAGAATAATAGCACGCTTTCAGCAACTCCCGGGAGTCCTTTCCAGGAAGCACGTTCACCACCCTGTTCAGCACATCCCTTTTAAAGGGTATTTTTTTGGCGGAATATGCCTGTCCACTGCCTTCTGTCGTTTCATTTTCGAAAAGGCCAGCAGCATGCAAAAAGGTTAAGTCCTTCAACGCCCTGAAGAATCCCCGTCGATCGAACGAAACCTCACGGTAGTCTAGATTCGATGCATCATCAATCAGTCTGATTTTGTCGAAAATACCCAGCGATGTCTTTTCATTGACGGCCTGCAGCCTTTTCTGCAACACCTCTGCTACAAAGCCGTTCCCGCATTCCGAACATTTGGTGAGATTCATCTGCAGCGGCGCTTTCATGAACGCAGCAAGGGCAATCAAATGCTCTTCGGATAAAAACCCCATGCAGAAGGTCTTTTCATGGGCAAGAAGATCGTGTCGTGCTTTACAGCCCAGAATGGGAAACGGTATCCTTCTCAGTTTGCCCAGTAACGAGTAAAAATCCAGACCGTTTATTTCAAAGCTGTCCGAAGGACATGCCGCCACACAGAGCATGCATTCCGTGCACGCATTTCCCCTCACGCGGATTCCCTCGTCTATGGAAATTGCGCCGGAACGGCACTGATCGATGCAACGGTTGCATGAGCACCCGTTGAAACGCATTCTCAAACATCGTGACCGGTTGGTCCTGATGCTGCTCTCAAACTGCAGGGCTTTATCGAGTACTTTTTCTTTTAACACTACGCTCCTGTCTATATGTGGGGCAGTTTCGCTGCATTGACCCTGCGGAGTTCATTTCTTATAAAAACGGCGGTACAATCGGCAAGGGTACGATAAAAATCATTTTTGGTATTCTCGTTGATCTTTTCGCAGAATTGTCCCGTCCACCTGCCGAGAAAACTGTTCATAAAATGTTCCTGCTTTTTTATATGCTGATGTGCGGCGCTCACTTCATTTCTTGCAAGGGCCTCAATCTCTTTTGCTATCAGGTAATACATGAATTCGAGCTCAACGGTGATGTGGTCAGGCAGTTCCCTGAAATCACTATCGATAGTGAGCCCTTCCTCCTGGTACATTTTGATAGTCTCCAGGGTAGACTCTCCCATCACACGTCTCTCTTTCTCCAGGTACACGGATCCGTACGGCGCTGCCAGCAACTCGTTGGGCCCCACAAAAAGTCGTGCATACTCAACCAGCAACTCCTCATCGTTGTACCGGGCATATGCCTCCTCTATGGTATCGGCATATCCCGCCGCCTCAGGACAGACAGTGCGCAGTGCGCTCACAAGGTTCCTAAGAAGTCCCTCCTCGATGAAAAGTTCTCTCACAGGTTGATAAAAGCACGCCGAAAGCAACCGGTAGCAGTCGCTCCGGGAACGCTCGCTCCGAATAAAAGCATCCAGATCCGTTAATTCCTCACCCAATACCGTCATATCCTTTCACCCTTAGTGTTGAGGCCGGGGAGGGGGGCACCCCCTCCCCGGGCAAAGCATGTTATTTCTTCGCTGCTGCTCTGAAGCTCCGGATGTAGTACACATTAGGCTGCGTGCCTTTCTCGCCGGGCTTCAAAAAATCACCTTTGTTGTTTTTAAGCTGAACAGCCTTGTGTGCTTTAAGGGCCTTGCTCGGTTCGCTGTCCGGGTCTGAAAGATCTCCGAAAATCCTTGCCCCTGCCGGGCATGAGACCACACAGTACGGCAGTTCGCCTTTCTTTAACCTGTGCTCGCAGAATATGCACTTTTCCGATATGCCGCTCCTCCTCACGCTCTCGTACTCGGGGTGCTTATAGAGAGTACGGTGCGGAGGGATATCGCCGGCCTTTTTGGATACTTCAGCGCCCGAAGAGGTGCAGCCGGGGATGATTGATTTGTCGTCCTTATAAAACGGGTGGACCGTACCGCCGTGAGCGTTGAAGCTGATTACACTATATGCGGCTTTGTCCTTCTCCACATCCGTGGTACTGTAGGGACACGCCCTCTGACAGTTCTGACAGCCGATGCAGCGCTCATCGTTATGCATAGTAATACCGTCAGCAGTCTTGAACATCGCCTTGGGGGTTACCGGACATGCTTTTACGCACGGCGCATCCGTACAGTGATTGCAGAGTGTAGGTATCGGCGTGAACTTCATATTCGGGAACTTTCCCTCTGCTTTCATTATAAAATCAGCCCAGTTGAAGGTCTGACCGTCAGCCCTGTCCTGCGTGTTGTTCTCTGTCTTGCACGCGAGCGCACAGGCGCCGCAGCCGACACATTTCTGCAAATCTATGACCATTCCGTATTTAGGCATCTATCGTCTCCTCCTTTCCTTACGCCTTCTCAATCTTAACGCCGGTGAATCCGCCGTTTCTCACATTGCCGCCGCTCAGACGCTCAACCTCGAAGGGCATGATTTCATTATTGTTGACACCCCTCGGTGTCTTGCCGAATTCCTTTGCAGCGACCTTTCCATATGCCCAGTGACCCTGGCCGTAGCACTTGGCTACCGTGCCCGGACGGATGCCTTCCCATAGCTTCGCTTTCAGCTTATAGCTGCCGGTTACCGTGGTTATCTTGACCATATCACCATTCTTGATGCCAAGCTTTGAGGCGTCTGCAGGATTGATCTGGAGAAGGTCTTCATGGCTCTCATCGCCGAAGTTGACCTTATGGAATTCATAGTACCACGGTGAGTTCTGACTTCTGCCCTCCCTGTTGAGCCTTGATTTGTAATCAATGAAGGTGAACGGATACTCCTTCACATCGCCGAACCTGTAAGGAGGCTCATAATGCGGCACAAAGGCGAGCTCTCCCTTTGCTGTATAGTTACAGGTCTTAAGAATATCGTCCACATCGGTCTTGTGTTTTTCCGCATGGCCTTTGAGCGCTTTCTTGAGGGTTTCGCCGTAGAACTCAAACTTTTTGGTCTCGGTATGGAACTTACCTCCCCATCGGTGTTTGTACTCATACGGCTTTGAATTCCAGACGCCTCGATTGCGGTAATCCTCCCAACCATTGATCTTATCTCCAAGCTTGGCTCCATCTTCCTTGCCCCACACAGGATATGTGTAATATTTAACCGCATAGAGGGCAAACTCTTTCCCTGTCCTCGGGGGAAGTCCGGTCTCAGGGTCTTTGAATTCATTGACAAGACAGTCATACAGATTGGAGAAGCCTCTCTCTTTCAGCTTTTCGGCGATCAGGAAAGGTATTTCCGTCTCGTCATGCTTTACGTCCCACATCGGCTCGACAACAGGCTGTATGAGTGATACATGGGCATACCTGTTCTGTTTCTGCTTTACAAATGCCCATTTCTCATACATGGTAATCCTTGCGGGAAGGACGATATCGGCATACTGCGTCATCTCGGAAACATTTGTGGTGATATGAACATAGAAAGGTAACTGTTCCATCGCCTTTTCCCATCTCTGGGCGCCGGTGCAGGAGAAGGTGAAATTGTTCATATATCCGATTGCCATCTTGATCTCATAGGGGTCTTTGTTCAGCATGCCGGTGGCAGTGTTATTGGTTACCACATTTCCTCCGGATTTGCCCTCTTTAATGGCTGGATATCCCTTCGATCCCCTCTGGTCTATCTTTTTCATCTTGCCGTGTTTTTTCGCAACCTCATCTAAGTACTTGTCGATATGAGGCATCTTGTTGGCAGCCTGCTTTGCGCCGCCGAGAGTGCCGCCCACATTATCCACGGCGCCGAGGAGCCCGTTAAGCGCATGGATTGCCGTTGCGCTGTAAGCGCCTCTTACCTGCATACATGCTCCGGGGCCGAGCCATACGATAACATGGGGTGCTGCCTTACCCATGCCTTTTGCAACCTTGATGATCTGCTTTTTCGGGATACCTGTAAGCGGGGCAGCCCACTCGGGAGTCCTGTCCTTGAGTTCGATATTCCACCACTTCACAAGACCATAGGTCTCTTTCTCGGCAAAAGCAGCCTCGTCAACAGTCTGTCCTGCTTTGAAAAGATTCTTGCCGTCCTTGAAGTCGCCGACAAACTCCTTGTTCCAGAGACCTTCCGTAAGGATTACATGGGCAAGGGCCGTAGCGAGGGCGCCGTCCTGACCCGGCAATATCGGCAGCCACTCATGCGCCTTGGATGCCGTGGTCTGCTGACGGGGGTCGACGACAACAACAGTAGCATTATCAAGAGCATCGCCGTATCTTTTTATAAAGGCAGGAACCATTCTGTTGGAATTGGTAGGGTCGCATCCCCAGATCACGAGATATTTGGTGTTGGACACATCGTAGTCCCGGTATCCCCACATTCCCTCGGTATAATATGCGCCGAAGTTCTCCGCTTCAGCACAGATGGAGCTGTGCGAAATATTGTTCGGCGTACCGTATATCTTGGGCATTACATCATAGATGACATCCCTCATATAAGAGTATCTTCCGCGCATGAGCATGAATTTTTCAGGTTCGCCGTTTTTCCTCAACTCCATCATCTTGTCGGCGATGGTGTTCAGCGCCTCATCCCAAGTGATAGGAACGAATTTGGGATCAACACCTCTGCCCTTTTTGGGGTTCGTCCTCTTCATCGGGACCTTTACCCTATCGGGATCATATACCTGTTGCAATGAAAGATGCCCTCTCGGACATACATAGCCGTCATTCTGCTTGGAATAGCGGTTGCCTCTCACCTTCACCGCCCTGCCGTTCTGTACAAAAATCTCAACCGGGCACCACGTCGTACATCCCTGGCAGGTTGATGGTATCCACTTGCCCGGCTCTTCACCCACCGGCCCTTTACCCTCGTGAGACTTTGCAAAGGCGTTCAACGTCGGCGTGCTTACAGCAGCAGCTGCTCCAATGGCAGCGCTCGCCTTGAGAAAATCCCTTCTCTTAATCTTCATCATTCCCTCCGATCTTGATTAATAATGAGATACAAACATCGCTTCATAACATGCCCGACCTACAACTCCACTCTTTTTTTCTCGCTTCCCTCTTCCCTGGAAAGGGCACCCCTGAAATTCCTTAATGCACTACCTATGTTTTTGCCCAATTGAGGAAGTCCTGACGGCCCAAAGAAAATAAGAGCAATAGCACTGATAAGTATGATCTCGGTGACGCCTAATCCGAACACATAATCCCCCTTCAGATAAGATCGAAATAACCTCAGAAAACTTAAACAATATTCATGCCCTAATTAACCTTTTGATATCATTGGACTTTAAGAAGCCAGACTGTTACCAAAACGTAACACCCACCATCGCAGCGAATACATTTTGTCTTTATCTTTCAAAGACAAGCAAGTTGGGTCGAGGCAAAACCGGATTGTTACAAAAAGGTAACAGTTTGGCTAATCGTAATAAGGCAAGTGTAGAAAAAAGTGCGCCGGCAGGCACATAAAAAGGCGTAATCAAGCATATTTTAAATCGAAGTGCATCACCAACAGAGGGGATAATTCTTTATTAACTCATCCCGTATGCGTTCATTTTTTCCCAGAGGGTCTTTCTGCTGATGCCGAGCATTTCGGATGCTTTGGTTTTATTTCCTCCCGCTTCCTTCAATACCCTGCTGATGTGCTCCTTTTCAGCTTCGGCAGTTACATCTGAAAGAGTAAGATGCTTCCGGAGGTGAGCATCCTTCAAAAGAGAGGCGGGCAGGTCTTCCCTCCTGATGGTATCGGAAGCAGACAGGGTAACGCATCGCTCCAGAATATTCTCCAGTTCTCGCACATTGCCCGGATAATCATAGTTCATGAGCGTATCGAGCGCCTCTTTTGAAAAACGGACGGCACCCTGCCGCTTGCTTTTGCATTTGTTCATAAAATGATCAATAAGGTGGGGAATATCTTCCCTCCGCTCCCGCAACGGAGGAATAGTTATGGGTATCACATTGAGTCGGTAATAGAGGTCCTCCCTGAAGCGCCCGCTCTTCACCTCTTCCTCAAGATTTTTATTCGTCGCCGCAATGACTCTCACGTCCACGGTGATTGTTTCGGTACCGCCGATCCTTTCGACCGACTTTTCCTGTAATACCCTCAAGAGCTTGGATTGCGCAGCAGACGGAAGGTCTCCGATCTCATCAAGGAAAATGGTGCCGCCGCCGGCGAGCTCGAACCTGCCGGGTTTTCTTTTGATCGCTCCGGTAAATGCCCCCTTCTCATGGCCGAACAATTCGCTTTCAATGAGACTCTCCGGGAGCGCCGCACAGTTCACTTTGATCAGAGGCTTGTCTTTCCGCTTGCTCTGGTAATGGATCGTCGTGGCAACGAGCTCCTTGCCCGTCCCGCTCTCGCCGAGGATGAGCACGGTCGACTCCGAAGCCGAAACCCTGTCGACCAAGGAAAAGACCTTCTTCATTGTTTCGCTTTCACCGATGATGTTGGGAGAGCAGTAGCAACGGCTGAGGTCTTTTTTCAGCCTGATGTTCTCTTCTCTGAGTCGCTGCACTTCCAGCGCCCGTTCGATAAGGAGGAGAAATTCATCGAGGGAAAATGGTTTTGTTATGTAATCAAAGGCGCCGAGCTTCATTGCTTCTACGGCATCTTTGATGGAGCCGAAGGCAGTCATAACAATAACCTGAGCATTACTCGTTGCAGCAACCTCCCTGAGGACATCGAGACCATCGATATCGGGAAGCCTGACATCGGTAACAATAATATTGCAAGGAGAGCCTTTAAGGGCATCCAGTGCCGCTGTCCCCGAATCAAAGGACAGGACCTCATAGCCCTCTGCCATCAGGGCATCCTCAAGGGTCACCCTCATCAGCTTGTCATCTTCAATGATAAGTATGGTCTCTTTCATAGTGACTGTTGCACCGGAATACTTATCGTAAATGTACTGCCTTTCCCCCTTTCGCTTTCAACGGAAATTTCTCCATTGTAGTTTCTTACAATCTCATAGGTCAACCAGAGACCGAGTCCTGTCCCCTCGCCGGGAGCTTTGGTCGTGAAGAATGGATCGAATATCCTGCCGATATGCTCCTGGGCAATACCGCACCCGTTATCGATAACCTTTATCCTCACTGTTCCATTATCTCTGGAGCCCCTGACCCTGAGAGTGCCTCCCTGATCCATGGCGTGGACGGCGTTGATGAAGAGATTGAGCAGCAGCTGCTGCAAATCGTGCATATCGAACTGGAAACGCAGGTCGGCGGGCACCTCATTGGCAAACGCAATCCGGCCTTTTTTAAGTCTGTATTCAATAAAGGAATAAACGCTCTCCACTGCGTTTTTTACGTTAACATCAACGGGGATATGCTCCGCCTTCCGCGACATCCAGAGCAGTTTATTCACCGTGTTTTCTATTCTCTCGAGCCCTTCATTGATAAGGCCCAGGTACTTTTCCCTGAATGCCGGGTCATCATTCTGCCTGAGCATACGGAGGCAATTGAACAGCCCGCCGAGAGGGTTGTTGATCTCATGGGCGACTCCCGAGGCGAGAATACCGATGGAGGCGAGCTTTTCGGACTGAATCATCTTCTCATGGGCTTTTTTGAGTTCCTCGTTCGCCTGCTTTATACGATCGATCATGCTGTTGAACCGCTCGCCGAGCATGGCGAGCTCGTCATGTCCCTTTATTTTCACTTTTGCATCAAGCAAATCAGCGTCCGTCTTCTCCATCGTGCTCGCAAGAGAGGTGATGGGCTTTATAAAGCGCCTGCTCAAAAGAAGAATAATGATGAAGCCGATCCCGATGAGAACGAGTGTGAATATGATGATATTCTTCACCATACCGGCGATTTCCTGCTCGACCGCCTCAAGGGAAAGTCCGAACTTGAGCGTGCCCCATCGCTTATTACCGATCGAAAGGGGAACGCCGAAATCCAGAGCATCATGGCCCTTTACGGAAAACTGCTGGACAACGGTCCTGCTTGCCTGTAATGCCTTCCTGGTGAGCTCATCGGTATAAAGTTTGCCGTATTCGGTAATGTTGTTATGGGAGATAACTTTCCCCTCTTCATCGAGGATCGTGATATACAGCAGGTCCACATCCTTCCGGCTGAATATCTCCATAATGTAGTTGTCGATCAGTCCGCCCTCTTCGACAAGCCCCAACTTTTCATAGATGAGATCGTTGATTATGGGAATAGCGAGGGTCTCGCCGAGCACCCGTCCCTTCTTTTCGATCTCGGCATACATGAGGTATTTTTCTCTCTCAACCGCCACGTACCCTATAACGGCCATGAACAGGATGATCGCCAATGCGGTAATCAGAATGAACTTCGACTGGAGGCTCAGCCGGGCAAGGCGGCGCCCGAAGGTGCTCCCGATGTTTTTGGCAGCAGTAACGATCGTGCTCATAAGCGCAGTTTCGGATGACAACCCCTGCCGCAGGTCTGGGGGACTGCGTTGATCTGCTCACGGATGCGCACATAATCGCTGTCCGAGGCCCCTATAAATCCGTTCCTGAGGTCTTCATCGAGTTTACTTGTAATGGTTCTATATCTGTTGTCGTCGGCATTGAGTCCGAGCAGCGCTTTTTTGATGTCCTCCTGTACGGAGGACGATGTCTTCGGGCTGGCGACAAGAGGTCCCGTCGGAACAGTCTCTGATTCGGCTATCGCTCTAATGCCGAGCTTCGCGTACTTCTGCGCAACCGAATCCCTCACCGATCCCGCATCATATTGCCCTTTCAGGATCGCCTTGACCACGGAGTCGTGGTAGTCGAAATTGGCATACCGATCGAGATCCTTCAGGTGTATTCCCGAATTCGCAAGAAGATAGCGGGGGATGAGATTGCCCGATGTTGACTTCATAGCGGCAAAGGCAACCCGTTTGCCCTTCAGTTCGGAGATGGCAGCTATGTCGGCGTCCTTTTTCGTGACGATGATGCTCTTATACGTTGCGCTGCCGTCTCTTCCCCTTGGCTTCAGGATACAGATAACGCCGTACCTTGCACGGGCTTCGAGATACGTGAGCGGGCCGAGCAGGGCCACATCGATCTCCCCGTTACCGAGCCCCCGCACTGTCTCCTCATAGTTTTTCTTGAGAACGAGTTCATAGGTATAGGGCGTAGTTGCCGAGAGATAATCGAGGAGAGGCTGGTACTTTTCATAGAGGATGCGCGGGTTGTCCCTCGGGATCACCCCGAAACGGACCATCCGGCCGCCCCTTACCGTGTGTGCATCATTCATCCCAGCGGTGAGCGCCCCCTCCATCTTCCTGATCGAATCGTAGGCGGTATCCGCTATCTGCACGAAGCTATCGATCATCATTGCATCGAGAATGGCCTTGCCTTTTTGCGTTTTGTGCATGTTCAGCAGGACAGTTCGTATCTTCTCTTTCAATGCAGGATCGAAGCCTCTTGAAACGACAACAGGCGGGATGCCGTAGGGAGGAGAGCGCTTGATGATCCTTACTTGCTGTGCATAAGGAGATTTCTTTTTCAGCATATAGTCATAAACGAGACTGTCGACCGCAGCTGCATCGACCAGCCTCTTTGCAACAAGCTCGACGGATTTGTTATGGCTGTAGCTGTAGCTGTACTTCTTGAAAAACTTTTCAGGGGCCACCCCCATTGTTTTCAACAGGTAGGAGGGGTAAAGGTATCCGGAGTTGGATTTCGGATCGGTAAAGGCAAAGGTCTTCCCTTTGAGCTCAGCGAATGAGCGCAGAGAGCTGCCTTTATGGACGATTATATAGGAATGATAGGCTGCCTTGCCGTTGACACTCGGTGCTACCAGGAGCTCCACCCCGAACTTTTCCCTGTTCTTCACGTAAGGTGCGGAACAGATAAAGGCAACTTCAACCTCACCCCCCTCGAGGAGCGTGTCCATTTCCCCGTATGTCCGGCGGTGCACCATCTGTACCGGCTGTTTAATCTGTTCGCCAATGTAGTCGATGATCTCCTGATAGTACTTTACTGTATCAACAGGTGTGATCATTGAGGCGACACCGATCTTGATGGGATCTTGCTGCTGGGGAAACGCATGCTGTGGAAGGCAAAGGACTATCAGTGCTACCGAAAGAAAAATAAAAAGTAGGTTCAATCGCTTTCGCATCATTACATCATTTAGGCCCGACGGATCATGCCCCTCCAGGCAATCAGCAGCCATTTGTTATATCTTATCTTCATCCACCCTGTCTTATCAAGCTCTAGCATACCGAATGCCGATTTCTGATACAGCGTACGCGGCGTGAGGGAATCCGCCGGAAAACAAAAAGGAAGGCGGGTGCTGATGCCCCGCCTTCCTTTTTGCCCGGCTGTTACCTGTTGGCGGTATGCTACTTTGCCTGCGTCTGTGCTACAGCCAACTTCTCGTTCTCGGCAGGCAAAGCGGTCATTACCGCCCATTCGCTCCATGCGCCGTCATAGATCTTTACGTTCTTATAGCCGAGGATGTGTTTCAGTACGACATACGCATGCGCTCCCCTGTCAGAGCTATGGCAGTAGGTATAAATCGTCTTGTCCTTGGTAATCCCGGCATTCTCAAAAGCTTTGCCTATCTCTTCCGGGTCTTTGAAGGTATGATTCTCTTTATTGTTGGCTGCATCGACACCCGTGACATTTATGGCGTTTGGGATATGGCCGCCACGGATCGCCCTTACCTTCTCGCCTGAATACTCGGCTACAGGTCGCGCATCATGCAGCACCACATCGGGGTTCTGATGCTGAACGACATCCCTGTATACTTCACTCCAGGAGACCAGAAGATTCTTATTAGGGCCAGACGTTTTGTAGGCAGTCTTTTTAGCGACTTTGGGGGCTTCCGTAGTAAGCGAATAGCCTTTTGCCTGCCACGCCTTGATGCCGCCGTCGAGAAGTTTGAGTTTGCCGGCGTCATGGCCGAAAAGCTCCATCACGAAGAGCATCCTGCTCGCAAAGATGCCCTGCGAATCATCATACGCAACGACAGTGGCTTTGTTATTTATGCCCAGACGGGACATAAGGGGTAAAAACTGCTCTTTCTGCGGGTATTTGTTTGCAGGATAGCGCGTGTAATCTTCGAGATCCACATGTCGATCTACTTTTACCGCACCGGGAATATGCCCTTTCTCGTAAGAGTCATGCTTGTTCTGGACATCCACGATAATGACGTTCGGATCATTCATGTGCGCCTTCACCCAGTCGGCGTTTACCAGGATTCCGGCCATTGCAGATGTTGCGCTCAAAAGAAATAAACCTATCAGCGCCACTATTACATATCCCTTGCTCTTCATGGTATCCTCCTTCGGACTTTTTCGTTATTTTTGCTATGGGAAGTGCAATAGGCGTGCCAGCTAGCATTTACTTAAGTTTCAGAGAGTTAGAAAAGCAAGGGCATTTCAAAATGAAATATATTTCAAAATGAAATGAAACGCTATTCTAAATGATACTTTTTGATCTTTCTCCAAAGCGATGTGGTGCTTATTCCCAAAACCTCAGCGGCTTTAACCTTCTGCCCCTGGAGACTTTCGAGCGTTCTTTGTATAAGGATTTTTTCCATATCGTCGATGCTCATCAACGCCGAGCACATATCCTGATAATCCAAATCTCTCCGGGAATCTTTCGGCAAATGAACAAACTGCAACTCATCGCTGCCCTCCATGATCACCGCTCTTTCAATCACATTCTCGAGCTCTCTCACATTGCCCGGCCAGGAATACTCGATAAGCCGCTTGAGCACCTCGGTAGCAATGCCATGCACCTTCTTGTTATGCTTATTCGCGTACTTACCAAGGAAATAATAGGCAAGCGAGGGAATGTCCTCCTTCCGTTTCCTTAACGGGGGAATCTCGACGGTAACGACATTCAGTCTGTAGAACAGGTCCTGCCTGAATCTACCGGCGGCAACCTCTTTTTCGAGCGGCACATTTGAAGTCGCAATAATACGCACATCGACCTTTATCGGCTCTGTTCCGCCTACCCTCAAAAGCGTGCCCTCCTGAAGCACCCTCAGAAGTTTCACCTGGAAATTGGTGGAAGTGGCGTTCATCTCATCGAGCACTATCGTCCCTCCCTGCGCAGACTCAAACAGCCCCTTCTTCTGCATTTCGGCACCGGTGAAGGCGCCTTTCTCATGGCCGAAGAGCTCGGCTTCGAGCAGCGACTCTGAGAGGGCGGCGCAGTTGACCGGAAGGAACCGCTTATTCCTTCTCTTGCTGCCTTCGTGAATGAGCCGCGCCACCAGTTCCTTGCCGGTGCCGGTCTCGCCTTGTACGAGGACCGTCGTATCAAAGGGCGCGATGCGGGCGATCAGCTCCTTTACATCAGAGGTGGCCTTGCTCGTCCCGATAATTTCGTCATATTTACATCCCTCTATCTCTCTCAGGAGCTGCCTGTTCTCACGCACCAGATGAACATGCTCCCGCGCCCTTCTGAAAAGCATCAGGAACTCATCAGGCTCGAAGGGCTTCTGAATATAGTCGTATGCGCCTTTCTTCATTGCCTCAATGGCCGATTCAACGGTGCCATAGCCGGTAACGACGATGACAAGCGTATCAGGATTGACTTCCTTTGCATGCGCCAACACTCCAATGCCATCGACATGGGGCATCTTCAGGTCAGTGATGACGATATCGATAGTCCGGTTGTCAATGATCCTGAGCGCTTCCCTGCTGTCATCGGTCAGAAGAGGAACGATACCGTCCTCTTTGAGCACATCGCTGATAAGCTGCCGCATCCTCATGTCATCATCGACAACGAGTATCTCGGGCTTTTTCATCTGCCCCCCATTACGAATTATGGACCGGCAAGGCGATAGTAAAAGTAGTCCCCTTGCCCTCTCTGCTTTCTACATCGATCGATCCGCCGTGCTCATTGACTATCCCTGCACATATTGAGAGCCCGAGTCCTGTTCCCTTGCCCACCGGCTTTGTAGTAAAGAAAGGATCGAAAATTCTTGGTTTGACCTCATCAGGAATGCCAGGGCCATTGTCCTTGATCTCGATGATCACCGACCTGTCTTTACAGGCTGTCTTCACCCATATCTCCCCGTTATCCCCAATGGCCTGGATGGCATTGAGCACGATATTGAGTATCACCTGCTCTATTTGTCTGGCGTCTGCCTTTATCGTCAACAGACTTCCCAGGCCGGCATGCACGCTGATGCCGTGTTTTTCCGTCTCGGTTCTGAGTATTCTCAACACATCGGTCACGATGGCGTTGATATCGACATCTCTTATATTTCTCAAGGCAGGATTCGATTGCCGCGCAAAACTCAAAAGGTCCTTTATGATGGCGTTGCTCTTTTTTGCCTGTTCAGCAACGATCTCCAGCCGTTCCTTCTGAAGAGATGACAGATTTTTGTCTTTCATCATGAGGCGCGCGTATCCCAGGATATTCCCCAGAGGAGTATTCAGCTCATGGGCTATTCCGGCAGACAGCTGGCCCAGGGCAACCAATTTTTCGGTCCGGTGATAGACCTCCTGCCGCTGCTTTTCTTCGGTGACGTCCCTGAAGGTAAAAACCTTCCCTATCGCCCTGTCCTCGCTGTCCTTCACCAGGGCTGACGTAAGGGAAAGGACAAGCTGCTGTTTATCCTTTGTGAGAACGGTCAACTCGGTATTCCTGAAATCCTTGCCGCTGATATGGTTTCCCGCAGTCCCTTGAGCAAGCATAGCCAAAAAATTCTCATATGGCATGCCGACCGCTTCCGTTTCGGAATAGCCTGTTATCTTCTGCGCGGCGTTATTGAACGACACAACAGTCCCCTCTTTGTCGGTAACAAAAAGCCCGTCTGACAGGCTCTGGATGATAGTGGCAAGTTTCGATTTCTCAGTCAGGTAGAAGCCCCTCTGTTCCTTCTCCGCATCCTCGGCCCGCTTCTTTTCCGTTATATCGAGCAGAACCTCTATGACTCCAACATCGCCGCCCTCGCCGTCCTTGAACGGGGTGGTTACTATCTGAAAATGCTTCCCCTTCTTCTCAACCTCACGAATAATGACTGATCTGCCTGTCGCCAAGGTGTCAACCGCAGGACAGTCAAGCCCCGGCGACTCTTTATTGCAATAGACCTCGTAACAGTATTTGCCGGTAATATCGTGCATGTCCTTATCGACCAGAAGCTCCCTCTGCTTTTCGTTGCACTTAATAATTCTGAAGTCATTATCGATAATGGAGATTCCTACACCGGTAGCATCGAATATGGCCTGGAGCTCGTCGCGGGCCATACGAAGCTCGGTAATAATCTCCTTATGGTATTCGAGTATCTGTTCGAATGAACCCGCTACAATACCGATGGGGTCGAGGTCGAGCAGGGTATCGTCATCCAGTTCTTCTGGGCTCAGGGGGAGCGTTCCGATCACCTGAAGAAGCTGGTTGACCTTTTCCCTGATGTATGTTGCATAGCGCCGGTTGGTCTCCTGCAATTCATGATCGTCATTTTGCGGAGTATTCGGCGAAGGGCTGTTGTCTTCCGGCTCAGGGGTCATTGTCTTTTACTTATCTTTATTTCGTAGTAGGTTTCTTCTTTTTTGATATCGACGTTAAATCCCATGGCTTTTGCAGAATCTGGGATTGTTCTCGTTGCATACCGGTGGTCCGTCTTTATGACAAGCTCGGCCTCGCCGCTCTTCAACTCGTTACGATTATTGTTCATCTCCTTGATGGCGACAAGCAGACAGGCAGGGCACACCTGTCCCAGTATGTTGAGGTCTATGGTCTTTCTCTCTGACATTTTCACTCCCCCTTTATCTCGAACACTATCCTCTTCAACAGTAGAACGCCAACATATGTTCCGGCGACCATGCCGAACAAGAATACAATCCCCTGCAGGGCAAAAAGCGGCAGCGCTCCCAAGATAAATTTTATATTACAGCCTTTTGCGATTCTTGTGCCCAATCCTATAAGCATTCCACCCACAAGAGCGGCCATAAGCTGCCTTCTCGGGGGCAGTCCGTATATTTTGAATTCTCTCAGGAGTACCGATGTAAAAAATGCTCCTGCGACAATCCCGATACCAAGAGGCAGTTCGGTAAAAGATATGACATCGACCCTGGGACCTGCGCCGCCGCTGATGATGCTTCCAGACAGAGGGACTACTACAGAATCCTGGTTAAAATATGCCAGCGTTGCAAGACGAGAGGGAATAAAAATATTTTCAATATAGGCCCCCAATTTCGCATACGCCGTGGTGATACCGATGGGCCACCCTGAAAAGATATACGCCAGAACATTTACGATGGCAATGATGATCGCCGCCTTCCATGGTTGCAGGTATCCCTCAGCAAACGCATCGATCCTCCATTTATCCTGCCGCATCCATTTCACAAAGAGCACCAGAAAGCCGATGGTCATGGCTGTTACAACGACCATTTCGACATCGGGCGTTTTCTCGAATAAGGACATCCGGGTCGCAATTACAGTACGCTGACGAAAAGACTCCCAGAACGGATGGGACTCGGCATACATAAGGGATCCTGCAATAATGCCTGCAAACGCTACGAGGCTGGTCAGATTGCCGGCCGCCATTTTATAGAGTGTACTAACGACGCAGCCGCCCGACAAAACCATTCCCATACCAAACACCACTCCGCCGAAAAGGGTAGCCAGTGATGGATACGTATAGGTCGGAGGGGGGTAAAACGTGACAAGGCCCGCCGTTCGGGCCACGTAGAATAACGCCATTGAAATCACCAGGAGGAGAAGAAGCGACCTGAGCAGGGAGTACTGTTTGAACAGGAACACATCCCTGAACACGCCGGCCATACAATAATCGGACTTGTAAAAAACGGCACCGAGGACGGCGCCTAAAAGAAGGTTCAACGCAAAAAGATAGTAGGGCTCGGTCAGCAGCATATAGACTCATTATTATCATTTAGATAAAAAAATAGCAAGGTATGCACAATCAGCACGGGGCTTTCCCCCCTTGACATTCATATCAATTTTTGTTTATATATGTTCATGCAGACGAAGGAGGAAATTACATGCTGAAGAGCTTTGCCGCATATGTCACTTACACGACTTTGAAGTTGGAGCACGGTTCGCGCCTGGCCGACGCTCTGGAGTTTTTCATATACGATACGCTCAAGATTTTTCTTCTCCTTTCGGTCATTATATTCATCGTCTCGGTCATCAGGAGCTATTTCCCCCCGGAACGGACGAAGAAGATCCTTTCTCATAAAAAAGAGTTTATAGGTAATATCCTCGCCGCATTGCTCGGCGTCGTCACTCCCTTCTGCTCCTGCTCTGCGGTTCCTTTATTCATCGGATTCGTCGAGGCAGGGGTTCCGCTCGGGGTGACCTTCTCATTCTTAATTTCATCACCTATGGTGAACGAGGTGGCCGTCGTCCTGCTGTTCGGGCTTTTCGGATGGAAAGTAGCGGCAATATATATGGGGACAGGGCTTCTTGTCGCTATTTTCGGAGGACTCATCATTGGAAAGCTTAGACTAGAAAAGTGGGTTGAGGAGTATGTCTACAAGATTCACACCGGACAGGGACAAGAAGTGATAAAACAGGCCTTCAAGGAGCGACTGGCATATGCGAAGTGGAACACCGTTGATATCTTGAAGAAGGTATGGCTTTACATCATTATAGCTATCGGCATAGGCGGATTCATCCACGGCTATGTGCCGCAGGACTTTTTAGTCCACTACGCCGGTCCGCAGAATCCCTTCGCCGTCCCCGTGGCGGTCGCATTGGGCGTGCCCCTTTACTCCAATGCAGCCGGGGTGATACCGATTGTCTATGCGCTCATGGAAAAGGGGCTCAGCGTGGGAACGGTACTTGCATTCATGATGGCAGTGACGGCATTATCGCTGCCTGAAATGATTATCCTGCGGAAGGTCTTGAAGGTTCAGCTTCTCGGTGTTTTTGTCGGGATAATGACGGTAACCATCATAGCAGTCGGCTATCTGTTTAATGCAATTCTATAAGGAGAACGGATATTAACAAATGAACGACGAGAAGAGAAAAATAATCATCGAATGGTATCGGTATGTAAAGGAAGGCACGACCTGTTGCAGGTGCGGAGAGAGCGCAGGAGTGGTGAAGAAAGTCGTTGAGGATATGCGCTTTGCTTTAAAACCAGCAGGGATCGACCTGGAACTGAGAGAAATTGCACTGGGAGCTGAGCAGTTGCACCTGTCCAATACCATTCGCATAGACGGGAAAGATCTTATGGAAATCCTCGGCGAAGAGAGGCCGCAGATGACCTCCTGCCCCTCCTGTTCCGCTCTGACAGGGAAGGCATCGAATTGTAATACCTTTATCTATGATGGAAAAGTCTACGAGTCAGTACCCGAGCAGATGCTGGTCGAGGCGATTTCCAAGGCAGCCTTAGGCTCTACTGCCGGTACGAATGCTCAGGAGATGAAACTTAATGTCTGCAAATGTAAAAATGAGTGCTGCTCATAAATTACACTTTTTATGAAAGGGAGGACTGACAATGGAAATTAAGGTTTTGGGACCAGGCTGCGCTAACTGCCACAAGATGGAAGAGATGGCAAAATCGGCTGTTAAGGAACTCGGTATCGACGCAAAGGTCGAAAAGATATCGGATATGCAGGAGATTTTGAAATATACAATGTCGACGCCGGGCCTCGTGGTCAACGGCAAGCTGAAGCATTCGGGAAAGCCCTTGCCGAGCCCCGAGAAAGTGAAGGAATTGATCAAGGGAGAGGTTTAGCGCTATGCAAGATGTATTGAATACCCTCAAGGCGCTTTCCGATGATACGCGGCTCAGGATACTAAAGATTCTGGAACGTGGAGAGCTCTGTGTATGCGATATTGTCGCCTCCCTCGATACGATTCAACCAAAGATATCGTTCCATCTCAAAATCCTGAAAGAGGCGGGATTGATCAGGGACCGTAAACAGGGCAAATGGATTCACTACAGCATAAACGATTCAGATATGTTCAAGCGGTTTTTGATTCTTTCGGTGCTCGAGAGGATTTCGGATAGTGATGTTCGAGAGGACAAAAAAAGACTTGAGGCATTCCTCAAGGGGAAGAACTCAAAGGATAAAATAGTCTCTATCAAGGGCAAGACAGTGTGTTGTGGAAAAGGCTGAGGCTTCACCGTCGCCGAAGAAAAAAACAATAAATGAGATAAATAAGAATCATAGATTCGGATACTACGCTTAAATATAAGGGGGAATTGTGATGGCTAACAACGAGGGGAAAAGGCTTTCTTTCATCGATCGTTATCTGACCGTGTGGATATTTGCGGCGATGGCTTTGGGTGTCGGGTTGGGGTACTTTATTCCCGGCACCGAGGGTTTTATCAACCGCTTTCAGGTAGGCACCACCAACATACCTATTGCTATCGGGCTTATCCTGATGATGTATCCGCCGTTGGCGAAGGTGAAGTATGAGGAGCTCGGCGAGGTATTCAGAAATAAAAGGGTTCTCGGCCTCTCACTTATCCAGAACTGGATCATAGGTCCCCTCTTGATGTTTGTCCTTGCGATTGTTTTCCTCAACTCCTATCCGGAGTATATGGTCGGCCTCATCATGATCGGCCTGGCCCGTTGCATCGCTATGGTAATCGTATGGAACGACCTCGCCTGCGGCGACCCGGAATACGCTGCTGGACTGGTCGCCTTTAATTCCATATTCCAGGTGCTCTTCTATTCGGTCTACGCATACATTTTTATTACGATTCTCCCTACCTGGTTCGGGCTTAAAGGAGCTGTCGTTGAAGTTACCATCGGCCAGATTGCCGAAAGTGTCTTCATTTATCTGGGAATTCCCTTTATCGCCGGCATGTTCACCCGGTTCAGCCTTATCAAAATAAAAGGCAGGCACTGGTATGATCGTGTCTTTATACCGAAGATAAGCCCGATTACCCTCATCTCGTTGCTCTTCACCATTGTCGTCATGTTCTCGTTGAAGGGCAATTACATTGTCAAGCTGCCGCTCGATGTCGTGCGCATTGCAATACCGCTCCTCATTTACTTCATCGTTATGTTCCTCGTCTCCTTTTACATGGGGCATAAGCTCAGGACAGATTACGAGAAGACGGCTACCCTGTCCTTTACCGCTGCAAGCAACAACTTCGAGCTGGCCATTGCGGTGGCTGTTGCGGTCTTCGGGATCAACTCAGGGGCGGCCTTTGCAGCAGTCATAGGGCCCCTGGTTGAGGTGCCTGTTCTTATCGGGCTCGTTACTGTAGCACGGTATTTCCAGAGGAAATACTTCACAGTGGAATATTGCAGAGTAAAAGAGACAAGTCCGCTCTAAGATCAAAATTTACGAGAGGGAAGAATGAAAAAAAGATTGCTGGTCCCGATTGTTGCACTGAGTATTCTGCTGACAGCTGGCTTGAGCAGTGCAGATCAGCTTGATGCGACATTAAAAAAGGCGAAAAAAGAGGGCAAAGTGGTTATGTTGGAGTTGGGCTCGGTAGGCTGCATTCCCTGCGAACAGATGAAGCCGGTGATGCAAAAGCTCTCAACAAATTACAAGGGGAAGCTCGAGGTGATCTTCATCGATGTCAAGAAAGACAGGGAGACGGCGATGAGATACGGCGTGTATATGATCCCTGTACAGGTCTTTCTCGATAAAAACGGCAAAGAAGTCTACAGACATATGGGCTATTTCTCCTATGAGGAGATCGTCCCTGTATTAAAAAAGATGGGCTTGTGAGGCAACGCACAGGCGCTGTCGAGAGGAATAATGAAAATAGGGATATTGGGAGATATTCATGGGAATCTGGAAGCCCTCAAAGCTGCGTATCAGGAGGCTGTTTCCAGAGGCGCGGAGCAGATATATCATCTCGGAGATCTGGGGGGATATGCGCCTTTTGTAAACGAGGTAATAGATTTCCTCATCGAGCATAAAATCAGCGGAGTGCAGGGCAACTACGACGAAACAGTGGGTAATGACACGGAGCATTGCGGATGCAAATACGAAGATCCGATTCAGGCTGAGATGTCATCATTGGGCTTCGAATGGACGAAAAAGCACGCATCCCCAAAGAGTAAAGAGTATATGAGAACGCTGCCTTTTGAAATATCCTTAACGGTCGACGGTAAAAAGGTGATAATTTTTCATGCAACCCCAAAGAAAAATAATCTCTACTGGTATGAGGAGCGGCCGGAAAAGTTCTTTGAAGAGATGGCTGAGAAGGTAGATGCCGACATCCTTATTTACGGGCATACCCATAAGCCATACCGGAAGGATATCGGGGGCAAGGTCTTCATAAATGCCGGAAGCGTCGGGAAGCCGAAAGACGGTGACCCAAGGACCTGTATCACCCTCGTCGAGATAACACAGGATGGGGTAAAAAACGAATTTGTTCGAATTCCCTATGATGTCGAAAAGACCGCTTCAGCGATTATCGAAAGCGGACTGCCTTCTTATTTTGCGGAAAAGCTGAGGCAGGGGAAGTAGAGATAAAGTGGAAACAATTCTAAGCAACATTCAATCAATCATCCAGGACCAGCACGGCCTTGCTTTCCTTGCCGTATTCATTGGCGGTCTCGTATCTGCAGCGAGCCCCTGCGTTCTCGCTGCGATACCGTTGATAATCGGGTATGTGGGCGGCTATTCCGAAGGGAACAAGAAAAAGGCCGCGCTCTACTCCCTCGTGTTCATTCTCGGCCTCTCCATCACCTTCACCATGCTCGGCGCTGCGGCATCGGTGATGGGACAATTCCTCGGCTTTATGGGAAAATGGCTTTACATCGGACTGGCCGTCATTGCCGTACTGATGGGGTTGCAGCTCATGGGTATTATAGCGATCCCCCTCCCCTTTCAGAAAACACGGGAGATCAGGACCAGAGGATTATGGGGGGCGTTCCTGCTGGGTCTCATCACCGGCACGGTCTCTTCTCCCTGCGCAACGCCGGTGCTTGCGGTCATCCTCGCCTATGTATCGACTCAAGGTGATATCCTCTACGGAGGCGCCCTTTTGTTCGTCTATGCAATCGGACACTGTGCGCTCATCTTTATCGCCGGGCTCTCTATGGGCTTTACTGAAAATATCATACGCGCCAGGGGCGTCGGGAACTTCTCCCTCTACTCAAAAAAGATCAGCGGCGCCGTGCTGATGATAGTCGGAATTTATTTTGCTTTCACCACGTTTTAAAGCTGAAGGTATAAATCAGTTATGCTAAAATCATGAACAACGCTTTATAGCGAATTGAGAGGAGAAGGAGGCTTGCAGGATGAGAAGGATCGGAATAATCGCCTTAGCACTATTCACCACGACGGGACTCGTCGCAGCGGGCTTTGCCGAGGAAAAGCAGACAGAACAAAAAGCCCCGGTCCAACAAGCAGAGCAAAAAAAAGAGGGAAAGAAACAAGAGTATATCTACAGAGGAGTAGTCTCCAAAGTAAACAAAAAGGCCAAAACAATAATTGTCAATAAAGAAGGGCCGAAAGGAGAGCAGACCGACCTGGCCATGCTCTTCGACGTGAGCAAAGCGAAGCTTAACGGTTACAAGAGTCTGAAAGATGTTAAGGTCGGAGACAGGGTGTCCGTACCTTATGAAGGGAAGCTCGGCAAGATGATTGCAGTGGAGATCACCAAAGAAAAGAAATAACGATCTCCAGCCTTACCCGCACCAATAAAAGGCCGCACCCTTTCGAGTGCGGCCTTTTTTATGATATTCCTCTACTGTCAATAAAGCTTTTACTTCACAACAAGATGCGGGTTGAACGAATCAACATGGCAGTTGCCGCAGACAGGACCCATGTTGTTGTTCGTGGGCTTGTTCTTATGGCATACCTGGCAGTTGTTGTTCACGCCGTCACCCCAGCTCATCGGCTTCGTCTCCATGTGCATGGAGTTGTGGCAAGTAATGCAGAGGTTCTTCGGAAGGCTGCTCCTCTTCCTGCCGTGGCCCACCGAGCTCTTGTACTCTACGCCGGTGTTCGTGGCGTAAGGAACAGGCTGATCAGGTGCGCTCACATGGCAGTCCTGGCACTTCGGGAAGCCGAGCTGGCCGGGCCATTTGCCCTGGCCGACAGCACCGTCGGCAAGACTGCCGTGGCAGGTTACGCAACCGATGGAGTCATTCGGGAATTTGTCCTTGTGGATTCCGCCGTAGCAGGGGCTCGGGTGGCAGCGGTAGCAGCCGTCAGACGTGGTCTGCTCGGCAACAGGAACCCTGTAGGCATGTGACGACATCATCTTGGATCCGAACTCCGCATGACAGGCAGTGTTACGGCAGGTGCTGGTGCCGGCGCTGCCTGCATTCTGGATGGCGTGGGGCGGCGGTACGGAATGGCAGCCGTCGCACTTTGCATTCCATCTCCTGATAACGCCGCTGAAGCTCTTGCCGTCGGCGGTGTAGGTAATATTCGAGTCGCCGGTGAAAATATTGGTTGCCGCCAGGCTCTTCGGCGTGGCAGTGTATACTTTATTGGTCGAATCGCCGACTGTCATGGTGCCGGTTTCGCCGGTACCCTGCACGGTCCAGGTCACGCCGGTGGCGGGAAGCAGCAGATAGCCCTCTGCATCATAGACCTGGGCTTTTACCGGTGTTGCATTACCCCAGACATAAATATTGTAACCTGCGTTAATCCAGCCGGCAGGATCAGCACAGTACATTCCCTTTGCCGGGCGGCCAACGATAAGATTGGTGGTCGGCGGCGGTGTTTTTCCTGCATAGACGATTGAGAACGATGCTACGATCGCTACCACTACTGCCAATACTACTAACATTTTTGTTGTCTTCATTGAGCCTCCTTCAAACTCGTTTCACTAAGACTGTGTCAAAAGAACCAAAACTTGTCGAGTTTTCACCCTCCCTTTTGTAAACGCCTCGCTGCAACCACCTCCCTTGAGCCCTCTCCGGGGCTTTGCATTTCGAAACTGCGCATTTCGGCAACTTTGCCACAAGCAAGTGGTGTGCCTGGATTTATTAATATTAAATTTCAATAGTTTTAATGTTCAGATGCTACTTTCCCCTCAATATTTCGGTGAAAAGACCAGGCAAGTCTGGTCTTTTCACCGGACCGGCAAAAAACAAGAGGAGATATTATATAAGTTATTATTTTAATTTGGATATTAAAATAGTCTCCTTCGGGAGGTCTCATGTAAAGCCAACGTGCCTCTGTAGGCAGGCGGTTTTTTCACCGATCTGTCTTTTTCCCTTAGATGAACCTAAACATTATAGTTATACGGTTATCATGAAAGAGATTCCAGAATGGCATAACACTTGCTTATTAATTCTAACCACCACACGTATGTCCAAACGAGCTGGGGAATGCTGGTAAGTACCATGAAAGGTTGCAGATGAAGAGAATTTTAATTGTCGATGACGAGACCCTGATCCGCTATGGCCTGTTGCGGGCTCTCAGAGGGAAAGATGTCGAGGTGAAAGCGGTCAAGACAGGAGAGGAGGCCCTCGCCGAGATCGGCTCAAGCTTTTACGAGCTCTGTTTTCTCGATATCAATCTCCCCGACGCCAATGGACTGGATATCATGAAAAAAATCAAGGAGCTTTCCCCTGACACCAAAGTCACCGTCATATCAGGGTGCGTACTCAACGAACACATGAAGCACGAGATTGACAGCGGTGCCTACATGTTTGTCCCCAAACCTTTTGATCTCTTCCAGATAAAGGGCATCGCTGAAAAAGCCCTCGGCGGTGAGAATAAGGGCTTTCTAGTCTAACCTGAATTTCTTGATCTGGTATCTGAGGGAATCGTAGCTTATATTGAGCAGTTTTGCTGCAGTGGTCTTGTTGTTCTTTGCCATCCGCAGGGCCTGCTGAATCAAATCTTTTTCGAGCTCATCCAGTGATATCCCTGTTTCAGGCATGACGAAGCTACGGGCCTGATACTGCAGGGCAGGTGCTGCCTGATACAGTATCTCTTTTGGCAGGTGCTCGGGCAGGATCACCTCGGTATTTTCGAGCACGACCAGACGCTCTATGACGTTCTTCAGCTCCCGCACATTGCCCGGCCACCCATAGTTCACCATGAGGCGTTCGGCTTCAGGAGAAAAACCCTTGATCGCCTTCTTGTTGTACTTTGCAGCAAAGGAAGAGAGGAAATGCGCAGACAGGAGCGGAATATCCTCCCTCCGCTCCCTGAGCGGCGCTATATAGAGAGAGAAAGCATTTAACCGGTAGAAGAGGTCCATTCGAAAATCACCCTGCTCCATTGCCTCGCCGAGATTCCTGTTGGTCGTGGCGATCACGGTCAGCTCCAGGGGGATTTCCTCGCTCCCGCCGATGCGCCGCAGGGTCCGCTCCTCAAGGACACGGAGCAGCTTGCTTTGAAGGCTGAGCCGCATTTCGCCGATCTCGTCGAGCAGTATCGATCCGCCGGACGCCTGCTCGAAAAGACCCTTCTTGTCGGTCTTCGCATCGGTGAACGACCCCTTCTCATAGCCGAAAAGTTCGCTCTCGAGGAGCGGCTCAGGCAGAGCTGCACAGTTGACTTTGATGAAGGGCGCATAGGTGGCAGAGCAATCACCATGGATCAGACGGTGGACCTGTCGGGCCATAAGCTCTTTTCCCGTCCCGCTCTCACCGGTGATCAGCACTGTCGAGACGCGGGCCTGGGCGATCTTCTCAATCCGCGCCTTCAGCTCTTTAACGCATTCCGACTGCCCGATGATCTCCTTTTCAAAAAGCTCGGAACATATCCTTCTGAAGTAATCCACTTCCTCCTTGAGCCGCTCCCGCTCGAGGATGTTATTGATGACGATCTTTACCTCTTCCACATTGAAGGGTTTGGTAAGGTAGTCCGCTGCGCCGAGCTTCATTGCCTTCACCGCAGTTTCAGCCGTGTCATCGGCGGTCAGCATCACCACCTGTGCAGTGATCCCGTCCCCTTTTATCTCTTGAAGGATATCCATACCGCTCTGCCCGGGCAGATTGATATCGAGCATGACGAGATCGGGGGCTTTTGTCCTTATATTCTTGACAACGCCATGAGTGGTGGTTTCTGCAATGACCTCGTATCCCTCGTTCTTCAGCGCCCTCGAGAGCATCGCAATGATGAGCTCATCGTCATCGACAAGGAAGATTCTCCCCTTGCTCCTCATGCCGGCACTACCTCTTCCTCTTTTTTAACGGGAAGCACGATGGTGAATACCGCCCCTCCGCCGGGTCTGTTCTCAGCAGAGATGACGCCGCCCTGCTGCTCGATGAGCCGCTTGGTAATCGCCAGACCAAGGCCGGTACCCTTCGGCTTTGTGGTAAAGAAGGGTTTGAAGATGCTCTCCATGGCCTTCTCGTCGATGCCCTTACCGGTATCGGCAATTTCGATGGATATGGCGGACTTCTCCTGATCGTACGAGGTCTGGACCGAGAGCGTGCCTCCTTCCGGCATTGCATCCGCCGCATTCAACAGGAGATTCAGGAACACCTGCTGCAACTGCATGGGATCGGCCATGGTTTCGGGGAGCCGGGGCGCGAAGTTCCTGACAATGGATATTGCCTTGGGTCCCTCTGTTGAGAAGGAAGGACTTTTTACTGAAAAGGTGATTGCGGCATCGAGGGCCTTATGAATATCCACCTGCATGAGCTGGGGCTTCGGCGGCTTCGCGAAATTGAGCAGGTCCCGTATCAGCAGCTCTATTCTCCGTATCTCGGCAATGACCTTCAGCAGGACATCCTTGTCCTGCTCAGGTATCGGAAGCTCCTCGGAAAGGACCTCCATCGTCACCTTGATCCCTGCAAGGGGGTTCTTGATCTCATGGGCAAGCCCCGCAGCGAACTCCCCACACATTTTCAACTGCTCGGTCTGCTGGAGGCGTTCCTCCGCCTGCTTCCGCTCCGTGACATCCCTGTCAAATGCGAGAATATACTTATGATCCTTGAGCTCGAGCAGGCCGGCACTCACCTCGACGGGGAAGACTGTTCCATCTTTTTTTCGGTGGGTGATCTCCGCTTTGATCCACTCCCCATCCAGAATCCTTTTGATCCGCCCGGGGACTGCCATGGCGGCATCAGGAGTATCGAGGTCGGTAATATGGAGCGCCAGGAGCTCCTCGACAGAGTATCCGTGCATTGCCGCCGCTGCTTTATTGGCAGCGATAATGCGCCCTGCCTGCTCCCCTTCGGCCTCAAGGATAAAAATGGCGTCCCGGGCGCTCTCGAACAGGGTACGGTAGCGTTTCTCGCTCTCTTCGATCCGGTGCATATGCTCCTTCAGGGAGACCGCCATATCATTGAAGGAGGCTGCAACCGCTCCGAACTCGTCCTTGAGCCCTTCGACCCGGTGGTCAAGATCGCCGGTCTTTATCCTCTGGGTCGCCTCATAGAGCACATTGACCGGTTTGGTAAAGGCCCTGATAAAGACAAACGTCAATCCCGCAGCCAGCAGGGGACCTACCGCGAGAAGAATGAAGAGCATCGACTTGGTGCCCGCGATCTCGTCGAGCGTCGACTGCGTCTTCTCTTCGAGCTTGCTGCTCGCCATGGTGATCATTGTATTGACCTTGGCAATCAGATCCTCTCCTATGGTAAACGCGTTGTGTTCTTCTGCCGCCAGCCGCTCGGTGCTTGCCCGCATAGTCAGCGCCCTGCTCAACGCAGCCTTGTACTGCTCAACCAGGCTGCTCAGGTCTCTGAGCCGGGCCTCCACCTCCCCGGAATGATGGCATTTGAAACAGGCGTTTGCCACCTTCTCCATATTCCTTACATGCATGGTGACCGTGTCAATACTCCGTGCATAGCGCGTGTTCTTGAGATTCAGGTCGGACTGCACCATTTTGACCTGGATCAGCAGGTGCTCTCTCAGTATCTCGACCTGGTGGAGCTTTATAAGGTTGTCCAGCGTCGAGGTAGCCCTTTCGATAGTGGTGATGATGTAGATGCCGCCGAGCAGGAAAACGATTGTGAAAATGCTGAGCCCTATAACAATCTTCTGTTTCATAACTGATTATGGTAAGGACATTTCTGCAGGTTCAATCCCAACTCCCTGGCATACTTGTAGACCGGCCTGTAGTCGGCATCGGTCGTCTCGATAAACCGCTGCGCCCCGAATTTCTTCAGCACCTCCCGCCCCTGGGGATCATAGTGCATGGTGAGGAGCACCTCTTTCAGTTTATCCTTGACCGATTTATCGAGCCCCTTCCGCACGGTCAAACCGTTTTCCGGCACTGAAGCAGACTTTCCAACAACCATGAGCTCATTGGCAATTCTGCTGTCGGCGCGGGCAAGACGTTCATAGACCGTGTTCTTAGCCGCTCCGATATCCGCCTTTTTGTTGAGCACATCATAGATGACATCTTCGTGGGTGCCGGCGTAATAAAACTCTCTCAGATAGGTCCGGTAGTCTGCAATCCCGTGTTTCTTGAAATAGGTCAGGGCCAGAAGGTAGCTGGCCGTTGTCGCCCTGTCGACAAAGGCAAACCGCTTCCCTGCCATGTCCTTCGCCGACTTGATGTGGCTGTCCTTCCGTACCAGGAGAAGACCGTGATAGGAGGAAACGCCGTTGACATATTCGGGTCGGGCAAGCACTTCAACGCCGAGCTTTGCACGGGCAAGGGCGTAGACGAAACTTCCCAAAAAGGCCGCGTCGATGCGGCCGGAGGCAAGGTGGTCGATACTGTTTCCATAGTGGGGCAGCGTAACGAGCCTGACTTTTATCCCCGCTTTTTTCCCGATATAGGTGGCAAGCGGCTCATAGCGCTCCATCTGCTTGAAAATATTCTGTTCCGGGATAAGCCCGATGGAGAGCGTGTATTCTTTGCCCGCACCTGCGTTTGTACCGGCGCCTTCAGTCCACGCCAGTGCCGTATCGTCCTTGCTGCAGACTACCAGAAGCGCAATGAGCAGAATCGATAAAAGCGGCTTACCTTTTCTTTTCATACGCACTGTACTCCCCGGAACGTCGTCTGACAGGCAGTAATGACGGGAACTACTTCCACGCACTCGCTCTTCTCCCCTTTTACCATCGGAAGGCCTCTTTTATTATTTTAGAGGATTGGTGTATGCCCCCGATGTACAACACAGCCATACTCTTAAGATTAAACCACTTCTCTGGTGAAAGTAAATATACAGCTACCTCAGAGGTGCCGGGGCGTATCCAAGGGAGAAATGGAAGGGGGAAAGGAGACTTTGCAGACAGGGATACGGCAGAACGCTCGTCATGCCGGGATCAGTACGCCAACCGCTCACCCGAGCGCCAAAAGAGCAGGTTAAAGGGACCTCTCATCGCAATCCAGACGCACGAGATACTCTTCCCATTCGCTGGGGAGCATATGCTTCTTTTTATTGTTGCACTCCTTGCAGGCAGTAACAATATTGCTCTTCACCGATCTGCCCCCGCGAATAAGCGGCACCAGGTGGTCCATCGTAAGTTCTTTAGCAGATACCCTCGTGCCGCAATAGTAGCAGCGCCCTTCGGCGCACTTTCTTTTCCACCAAGCGCTCTTCCGGAGCTCGCGGGCGATGCTCCGCTCTCTCTTCACATACTCTGATGAAACATCCGATATAAACATCCAACAATAAAATTAAAAAAGCAAAATGAAAAATTCAAAACAAATGAGCCCATTTTTTTAATTTTGCTCTTTAAACTTTGAATTTGAGCTACCGTCTCCCCTTCTTTATCTCTTCCTCTTCAAAATACTTCTTGTACATCACATCCCACTCGGGGCTCCCTTCCACCGGCTTCTTCGAGAGGGACTGGAGCTTCTGCCGCACCACCCCATCGAGCTCTTCCCCGAATTTCAGCTCGTTGATGATGGTCCTCTTAATCTCTCTCCTGAGCAGGCTGTCATCCTCTTTCAGGATGATCAGATTTTTATCCATCAGCCCCTTCAACAGAACATAAGTCATATGGGTTATCTTATCGTCAGAAAGCATCATAGGACGATGTTCCTCTCCCGCACCAGCTTCTGCTTGGTCATATCGAAGAGCTTCCTGAAATCGAGCCTCCCCTTCTCGATTTCGGATTCGTATTTTTTCAAGAGTTGCCGCACCTCGTCATTGAGCCGGTCCTCAACCATCAGCTCATCGAGGAGCAGCCGTTCTGCTTCTGCAGTGAGGTCGTTAACGGGAATCGCGGGCTCGATAAGCCCTTTGCTGATAAGATTGTCAACAATCCGCTTCGCGATAACGGGAACCCAGCTCTTCGGTATCCGCATGCTACTTTTCCATGAAAGGAAGGAGCGCTATAAACCGTGCCCGCTTGATCGCACCCGTCAACTCCCTTTGGTGGGTGGCACAGGTGCCGGTCATCTTTCTCGTCAGGATCTTTCCGCGCTCGGTCATGTATCCTCTCAGCATCTTGAGATCCTTGTAATCTATAAACGGCACTTTATCGGCGCAAAACTTACAGAATTTTCTCCTCTGAAATCTCTTCTGTTGCATAATAGCTCCCTTTTTAATAAATTTAAAATTTAAAGAGCAAAATTAAAAAATAGTGAACTCATTTATTTTGAATTCTTATCTTTTAATTTTGCATTTTTCTCTAAAACGGTTCCAAATCGGTCATCTCGTCAGGCGGCGCCGTATCGGACATATCCGTGCTCCCGGTGCGGGCCTGACGCGGCTGGTCTCCCCGCTTGGGCAGGAACCTTATATTGCTTGCGACGACCTCAACCTTGCTCTTCTGAACGCCTTCGGTCTCCCATTTCCTCTCGCGAAGACGCCCCTCGACCAGCACCGGATTGCCTTTTGCGAGATAGTGGCCACAGCTCTCCGCCTGCTTGCCGAAAACGACGGCATCAATGAACAGCGTATCATCCTTTACCTCGTCACCCTGCTTGTACTTGGAGGTGACCGCCAGCCGCATCGTCGCGACGGGTGTTCCGCCTGGCGTATACCGGACCTCGGGATCCTTGGTGAGGTTTCCTATAAGAATGATCCTGTTGAACATCAGGCCCCTGCTTTCGCCTCGCCGGAAGCTGCTGCTTCCTGGGGAGCGATATCTTTCGGAAGCGCCGCGATCTGTTTTTTGTCCAGCTTAATGACCATGAACTTGATCACCGGATCAAAGACCTTGAAGTAACTCTCGATCTTGCCGATAGTGGCAGAGGGGGCCCTGAAAATGAACTGGTAATACACTCCCATCTTCTGCTTGTTGAGCTCGTAGGCAAGCTTTCTCTTTCCCCAGTTTTCGGCCCTGAGCACTTCTCCCCCTGCACTGACAATGAGGTCTGATATCTTGTCGGCTGCGGCTTTGATTTCCTCGTCGTTGAGGGCGGGGCTCAAGATGACCATGTTCTCGTAATAATTCATAACCTAACCTCCATGTGGATATAAAGCCCTTTCTCAAGAAAGAGCATGGAGTTACACCTCTCTTCATGCGCAAAGGTGGAAATCCTGAAAAGTTAATCAATATAACACATTAGCAGCAGCAGAATCAAATCAGCCGGTACTCTTTCAGCTTCTTATTGAGCGTGTTTCTGTTGATGCCGAGCACCTTGGCCGCCTTGACCTGGTTCCCGCCGGTCTCCTTCATAACAATGCTGAAGAGTGCCTTTTCGACCTCGGAAATGACCGTCTCGTGGAGGTTCGAGTTTCTGACCGTCGTCATCTTGTCGATGAACCCGTTGAGCTTGCTCTCCAGAAACTCCTTGATAGAGAGGGAGTGGTAATCACCGGAAAAGAGATCCTTTCTCTCGATGAGACTTCCCTTCGAGAGGATCGATGCCCGCTTGACGGTATTCTCGAGCTCCCTGACATTGCCGGGCCAGTCGTATCCCGTCAGCGCCTTCTCGGCGTCCTTTGAGAAGCTCTTCGGCGGCAGCTCAAAGGTCCTGACGGATTCCTTGAGAAAATGCCGGCCGAGCGGGAGGATATCCTCCTTGCGCTCCCGGAGCGGGGGCAGCTTTATCTCTATCACATTAAAGCGGTAGTAGAGATCCTCGCGGAAGAGGCCGCTCTTCACCGCCTCCTTGAGATCTTTGTTGGTAGCCCCGATGATGCGCACATCTGCCTTGACGATCTTGCTGCTCCCCAGCGGACTGTATTCACGCTCCTGCAGAAAGCGCAGCAGCTTCGCCTGGAGGTCGATGTCGAGCTCCGCAATTTCATCGAGGAAGAGGGTCCCGCCGTCAGCTGCCTGGATCTTTCCGGCCGTCTTCTCTGCTGCACCGGTGAAGGCCCCCTTTTCCCAGCCGAAGAGCTCCGCCTCGAGGAGCTCCCGCGGTATGGATGCCGCATTGATGGCGACAAAAGGACCGAATTTTCTCCTGCTGTGTGCGTGAATTGCCCGGGCCACGAGCTCCTTGCCGGTGCCGCTCTCTCCTGAAACGAGCACCGTCACATCTTTGGGAGCGACCCTCCCGATCTCCTTGAAGATTTTCAGGATGCTGCGAGACTTGCCGATGATCTGGAACGGCATCGACTCCTCGGTGGCCTGCCGCAGTTTGATGAGCTCCTCACGCATGGCAATGTCTCGAAAGGCCTTGTCCACAACAATTTTTAATTCTTCGATATCAAAGGGCTTTTCGAGATAATCATAGGCACCTTCCCGCATCGCGTCGATCGCGCTCTCCATCCTGCCGTGAGCGGTGATGATAATGACGAGCGCGTCGGGATTGAAGACTTTGATCTCTTTAAGTGCGTCGATGCCGTTGCCGTCAGGGAGCACGAGATCGAGGAGGATCAGTTTGTACGTATCGGCAATCCTGATGCCCGCCTTGATGGCGGTCCGCGCCTCTACCTCGTACCCGAGAGGCTCCAAGGCCTTTTTAATGACCCATATGACGCTCTCATCATCGTCGATCACCAATAATTTTTTAGCCATGATCTTTTATTCTCCCTCAGGCGCGACCTGAATGGGGAGATAGACGCTCACCGTTGTCCCCTGTCCTATCTTGCTGTTGACCTTGATAATGCCGCCGTGGTCCTTTATGATCTTTTTGGAAAGCGCTAATCCGAGTCCGCTTCCCCCCTCTTTCTTTGTATAAAACGGCAGGAAGATCTTGTCAATATCCTCCCTCGGCACCCCGATGCCGGAATCCTCGATAGCGATGACCACCCACCGCTGCTTGATCGACTTTGACTGCGCCTCTCTACTGCCCACCCCCTCATAAATCACCATATACTCGTTAGACGGCCTCGTCGAAACGCTCAATACTGCCGGAGGATGCTGCTCTCCGCGCGCCCTGCTCGACGAGATTGCCTTTCCTTTCTGCCCTTTGAGAGCACGGCCTCCCTTTGCCGCGATTGCCTCCACGGCGTTCTTCAGGATGTTGATAAATACCTGCAGCAGCTTGCTTTCATCGCCGCGGAGATAGGGGAGACTCGGATCATAGGACTTTTCAACGGAAATGCCCTTCTCCTGAATCGTTGTCCCCATCACCTTGAGCGCATGCTCGATGACCTCATGAATGTTCAGACGGTTGAACACAGGCATCCGCGTCATCGTGAGATAGCTCTGGAGCACCTGGTTCAGACGGTCCGCCTCTTTCAGAATAAGGTTCACGCACTCCATCGACTCGGGGCTGTGGGCATTCCCGCGCAGGATCTGCGCAGCCCCCTTGATGCCACTGAGAGGATTCTTTATCTCATGAGCAATGGAGCCGATGAGATAAAGCAGGGTATCGAAGTGGTAGTCCTCCCTGTTGGTCAGTGAGAGATTCTCCCGGATACAGAGCAGTGCCCCCTCGAGGTTGCCGTCGAGATAGAAGGGGGAGATATTCAGATTTATCGTGGCAGGCCTGCCCATATCGATCTCCATATCTCTGGAGTTAAACACGCGTCCCTCTTTGATGGTCTTCTGCAGAGAGAGGACAATATCCTTTGCTCCGGCAAAGAGTTCCTTCGCCTGCCTATGGGCGATCTCCCTGAGGCTCCTGCCGACAAACTCCTCACCCGCCTTATTGACGAACGTAAGCGTGCCCTTTCTGTCGAAGAGGAAGACCGCCTCATCAAGATTATTGACCACTGCCTCGAAAACCGTCATAAGCTACACACCATACAAAAAATCAGTTGAAAAATGCAATGTACACCCCTTTGCACTACGGCAAGGAAAGACTGCTGAGCTCTCTTCAGGGACAGGACTGCCGTGATACGCCTAGCGGTACAGGTGGTGTTTGTGTATATACTCCTCGACTGCCTCCGGCAGGAGATAGCTGATGCTCCTACCGGCTTTCACCAATCGCCGTATTTCTGTCGATGATATCGCCAGGGGAGTTACCGTAGCAAGCAACGCCTTCCTGCCGCTCTTCAATGCAAGTGGCAGGCACCGGGCACAGGGCAGCATGCTTTCGGGCTCCTCTCCCTGTCTCGCCGGTGTACTGCGTAGCACAGACAGCTCGCCGTAGTCTTTTATATAAGGTGACGTTTTCAGGTCTGCCACATCGAAGCCAGGTCTTGTAACGATAATGAAATCAGCCATATGCATGAGCTGATCAGGCTGTCGCCAGTGGGGAATATCGAGAAATGCATCGATGCCGAGGATAAAAAAAAGCCCGTCCCCCGGGAACCTCGTCGCAAGTTCCTGCAGCGTCGTAACGGTATACGACTTTTCCGTCCGCTGCAACTCCATATCGGAGACCTTGAAGTGCCGGTTGTGCTCTGTCGCACGTTTCACCATCTCGTATCGGTGCGATGCCTCGATAAGGTCCACCGCTTTAAGCGGCGGGTTGCCGGAAGGAATAAAGATTACACTATCGAGACGCGCAGCCTCTCTCACCTCTTCGGCAGTACGCAGATGTCCGAAATGGACCGGATTAAAGGTACCGCCGAAAATCCCCAGTTTCACCGAGCACCCCGCACAACACTACCCTCAGCGGGGGCGTCTAGTCGAGCCCCATTTTCTTGAGCGCTTCGTCGGCCTGCCCTTTTCCTGCCGGTGCATCTTCGGGGAGATACAGCATAACGCCGCCTTTGACCGGCCGTATGACGATCTTGCCCTGTGACGCGAGCTGATTGGTGACTTTAATGGGGTCTTCTCCCTCGAAGTACTTCTTGAAAGCCTCGTTAAATCCCGAATACACCGTATGAATCCCCTTGTACCCCTCTTTCCTGAGACTCACAATGGCCTTTTTGACAAACTCTTCATGACTCAACTTTTCAGACATCTTTTCCCCTCCTTATTTTCGTACTTGTCCGCTTCCGAGGACTATGAATTTGGTGCAGGTCAGCTCTTCCAGTCCCATCGGCCCCCGTGCATGTATCTTATCGGTGGATATTCCTATCTCCGCCCCCAGCCCGAACTGGTACCCGTCGTTCAGGCGGGTTGACGCATTGACCAGAACAGCAGAAGAATCAACCTCCCGCAAAAACCTCATTGCCCTGCCGTAGTCCTTTGTCACGATTGCATCGGAATGCGCCGAGCCGTACCGGGCAATGTGCTCCATTGCCTCATCCATATCGGCAACAATTTTTATATTCAGGACCAAGTCGAGGTACTCGCTGTAGTAATCCTCTTCCTTCACCGCTTTCATGCCAGGATGGAGTGCTACGGTCTTGGAGCATCCCCTCAGCTCAACACCTGCTGATTCGAGCCGCCTGATCATCGGGGGAAGAAATCTTCCTGCAATCGCCTCATCGACCAGCATGGTTTCCATTGCATTGCAGGTGCCGGGCCGCTGCACCTTCGCATTGAAGCAGATATCCTCTGCCATGGACATATCGGCGTCCCTGTCGACAAAGATATGGCATACCCCCTTATAGTGCTTAAGCACAGGGATACGCGAATTTTCGGTTACGGTCCGTATCAGGCCCTCTCCTCCGCGCGGGATAATGAGATCGATGATGCCCTCAAGCTTGAGCATCTCCATAACCGCCTCTCTGTCGGGGGTATCAATAAAGGTAATCGCCCCCTCGTGGATTCCCTCGCTCCTGGCCACCTCTCTTAAAATGGTCACAATGGCCTTGTTAGAGTGGATGGCCTCCGAACCCCCCCGCAGGATCACTGCATTGCCTGCCTTGAGGCAAAGACTGGTCGCATCAGCAGTCACATTGGGGCGGGCTTCGTAGATAATTCCGATGACGCCGATGGGTACCCTCATCTTGCCGACGACCATACCGTTCGGACGCTGCCACATTTTTATAATTTCTCCAGCAGGATCAGAAAGTTGAGCCACTTCGCGGAGCCCTGCCGCCATTTCATGGACACGCTTTTCGTTCAGGGTCAAGCGGTCGATCATTGCCGCTGAAAGACCCTTTTTTTGCGCATACTCAATGTCTTTTTTATTTTCCCCAACAAGCTCCGCTACTCTCTCCTGGAGCGCTTCAGCCATCCTGATGAGCACACGGTCCTTCTGGCTGGAAGATGCCCTGGCCAGACTTCTGGCACCCTCTTTCGCTTCCCTTGCTTTTTGGAGCACTAATTGTCTTACATCCATACGCCCTTTATCCTCCGCATTCGATATCCGCCCTTAGAGAACAGTACCGGAACAGCATATATTACAATACTATATACTATACAATATAGCTTACCCCGAAGAGGGGGAGTAAAATCAATAATATTTTCGATCCCCTATTTTTTACTGGAAGGTCCTAAATTATCTGATATAATTTAAAAATAATGAACTTGCAAAATTCCAATAGAGGAGGCTTATATGGCAACGCCAACGGTTGATCACGATCTGTGCATTGGGTGCGGCTCATGCATCGAAGTCTGTCCCGAAGTCTTTGAGCTCAGGGATGACAAGGCCTGGGTAATCGGACCTGATAAATGCAGCACCTGTGATTGTGAAGAAGCGGCAAACATCTGCCCCGTAGAGGCAATAAAAATGGAGTGACAGCAGAATCCAGAAATCAGGAGCCGGGAGTCAGCCGAAGCGCTCCTTCGCGCAGACCCGCTTCGGGAATTCAGAATAAAGAATAAGGAGCTTTTATCCCTGACAACAATGCCTTTCTTCCGGCTCCTGCACCCGGCTCCTGAACTCTACACTTTTGACTTCCGTCTTCTGGCTACTTCTCTTCTGAGGAGTTCGATAATGCCGTACACTTTAAGGTCTACAATATCCCCCTTTTTCTGAAAGCCTTCGAGTATTTCGTACACCCTCTCCAGAGGCGCCTTGATGATTTCGATATCCTCAGACGGATCGGGGGGATAAAGCGCTCTCATTGCAGGCGAGGCAGGAACCGCATTCCTCGCCCAGAACGCTGTCAGGACTTCAGTAGACATTCCCGACGAAATAGGGCCTTCACCGAGAGCTATCAACGATTCAGCTGTGTATCCGGTTTCTTCAACCAGTTCACGCTGCGCCGCTTCAGCAATGTTTTCGCCCTTATCGTTGAGCCCGGCAGGGAATTCGATAACATATTTGTTGACCACCACCCTGAACTGCCGCGTGAGCAGAAGTTCACCCGCCGGTGTCAGAGGAGCAATAACCGCGATGCCGTTGCAGTTGATCCGTTCCACCGCCTCCCAGGTGCGCACTGCTCCTGAATGGTCCTTGTAGGTAATGATAAGCGTCCTGAGGAATGTCCCTTGCCAGACGGTCTTTTTATCAAGAATTTCCACTTGTCTGTTTTTATCCCGGCGGCCAGTGCATCCTGCGTCCGCCGAGCAGATGAAAGTGAATATGGTACACGGTCTGTCCGCTCTCGTGATTGCAATTGGTTACCACCCTGAATCCCCTTTCAGCAATGCCCTTGTCCCGTGCCACCTTATTGGCGACCTTAAACAAATGACCGATGAGTCGATGGTCTTCGTCAACGACATCGAGGACAGTAGAAATATGTTTTTTGGGAATAACGAGGGTATGGACCGGGGCCTGCGGATTAATATCTTCGAAAGCAAGAGCAAGGTCGTCCTCATAAATGATCTTTGCCGGTATTTTCTTGTTAATAATCTTACAGAAAATGCACTCGCTCACATACCCTCCAAAAACAAAAGCAAGAAGTAAGGAGTAAATGGGGGAAAAATTAAATTTTATTTTCTCCTTTAGCTTCTTTACTTCTACTTTATTTTCCTGTAAAAGCAGGTCCGCTCGCCGGTATGGCATGCACCGGGGCCGTGCTGCTTCACCCTGATGAGCAGGGTGTCGGCGTCGCAGTCGTACAGTATCTCTTTAACCTCCTGCACATTCCCTGAGGTCTCACCTTTTTTCCAATACTTCTGCCGTGACCGCGACCAGAAATGGGTATAGCCCGTTTCAATGGTCATGTTCAACGAGGTTTCATTCATATACGCCATCATCAGCACATCGCCGTTATCGGCATCCTGGACAATGGCGGGAATAAGTCCGTTTGCGTCATACTTCAATTCCGGTATCACTTCTCTTCCTTCCTCCTCGCCTTCTTTAAAGCTTATAACCGATCTTCCTCAAAAACTCCTTTCTCCGGGCTTTGTCCTCACTGCCTTCGACACCCTTCGGAGGAAAACCGTCAATGACCCCTATGATACCATTTCCCTGCTCTACGGACACAACAACGACCTGCAGGGGGTTCGCTGTTGCACAGTACACCCTGCAGACCTCGGGACACCACTTTATTTGATTGAGGACATTGATAGGAAAGGCATTCTTCATGAGGACACAAAAGACATGGCCCGCTCCTATCGCCTGAAGGTTCCTGACGCATACGTTGATAAGCTCTTCGCTGTTCCCTTCGGTCCTTATCAGACAAGGGCCCGATGCCTCGGTAAAGGCAATGCCGAACTCTGCCTGGGGAACCGTGGTTGCGATGATTTCATAGAGATCTTCGGCGGTCTTGATAAAGTGCGTCTGGCCGAGAATGATATTGCAGCCCTCGGGAATAGTAATCGCTACTGTCTTCAACTCCATAAGGCAATCCCCCTTCGTGAGATATATCTTCCATTGAAAGCGTCTATGTTATAATGAAAATAAATTTTCCATGATATGTCAAGGTGAAGTCAGAAGTCAGAAGTCAGAAGCCAGAGCACAGGTAAAGTTTTTCATTCCTGGCTTCATCGTCTGCCTTCTGTTACCTGTCTTCTGGCTTCTGCCTTCTGTCCTTTTTGCCGCCGAGATCACCGACATCAATGTCAGGCTCGCCAACAGCGAACTCTTTGTCTCTACCGTTTTAAAACCTGACCCTAAGACGACCGACGATCTGAGCCAGGGCATCTCGAAAGAGTTCACGTTCTACATCGACCTCTTCAGGGTATGGAATGTCTGGCCGGATGAATTTGTATTGGGCAAAAAGATCGTACGCATCCTGAAGAGCGATCAGATAAAACGTGAATACGTGGCCACGAGCATCAGCGGCCAGACCCATCTCGAAAAACGGTTTAAAGACCTGAATTCGATGATGGAATGGGCAAGAACCATTCCCGAATTGAAATTGACCAGCACCAAGGAGCTGGAACCCGGACTGTACTTTGTGAAGGTTACGATCGAATCACGGATCAGGAAACTACCGGCGATCATCAGGTCTATTCTCATCTTCGTGCCGGAGCACGAATTCAAAATTTTCAGGGATTCTCCGGCGTTTATGATAACCGCCAAAGGGACGCCATAGCCGCTAAGGATAACCAATGAGGCACTTCTTCCGGAGAGAAGCGAAGACTATGTTTGAGAAAGGCAGGGAACAGCCTTGGTGACGACCATAAAGATATTGAAGCATTTGGCTGTCGTCCTTGGCCTACTGCTCTTTGTCGTCGCCCTTACGGCGGTTGAGCTTTACTTCATAAAGCTTCCCTCTGTGGATGTCACCACGCGCTTTGTGCTCATCAGTCTTCTCACCCTTAATGTCCTTGCCCTCCTCACCCTGATGTTCTTTGTGGCGAAGAACATCTTCACGCTCTACATGGAACGGCGCCGTCGCGTCCTCGGCTATAAATTCAGGACAAAGCTCATGGCCATCTTCGTGATCCTGACCCTCATCCCCTCGGCATTCCTCTTTATTGCCGCAAGCGGGCTCGCAACCAATTATATTGACCGCCTCTTTTCTCCTCAGATGAAAGAGCCTTTCAAGAGGTCGGTCGAACTTGCCCGGGCGTTCTATGACTTTGAGCGAGAACGGGCATTGAGCGTTGCACGACATATTGCAAAAGGAGCTTCACCCCCGCTCGCCGGCATGTCGGTGCACACGTACACCGCATTGCCTGAGAATGCGACAGAGGTCGTCAAGGATGCCTTTAGAGGGAGGGAAGGCACCGAGGTCATTTCAAAAGACGAAGGAGACATCATACGGGCTGCGGTTCCGGAGCGGTTAAGAAGCGGCAAAGCAGTGGTTATCGTCGAACTGGTGCTCCCCCGGACCATTTCCGAGCGTGCAGAGCGGATCAAAGAGCTCTATGAAGATTATGTGAGAATCGAATCGTTTAAAGAGCCGCTCCGCTTCAACTACATCCTCATCCTCGGGTTTCTGACGCTGATGCTGGTCTTTACCGGCTTGTGGGTCTCTCTGAAGATATCCCGGGGCATTACCACACCCATCCAGAGTCTCGCCATGGCGACCGAGCGGGTCGCTTCCGGGGACCTCAATGTACAGGTCACTACCCACAGCGAGGACGAAATCGGTCTCCTGATCACCTCCTTCAACCAGATGGTTAAACAGCTGAAGGACAGTAATGATTCTCTCGAAAAAGCCTATCTGGAGTCCGACAAGAGGAGGCTCTTTCTCGAAAATATCCTTGAGAATATTAATTCCGGGGTCATCTTCCTCGCCAATGACGGAGAAATCCTTACGATCAACAGGGCTGCCTGCACTATTCTTAACGTGCGGCAGGAGGACTGGACCGGCAAAGACTACAACGATCTCATTGCTGCGCTCGCCTCGGAGGATCTCTCTGCTCTAGCCCGGGAGATGGAAGGCAAGGAGATCAGGGAGATCAAAAGAGAGGTTAAGGTCAATGTCAACGGCAGGATCGCCCTTCTCAGGATTTATATCTCGGGAATACGGGAGTCCTATACAGCCAAGGCCCTCGGCATGCTGGTCGTCTTTCATGACCTTACCGAAATCATAAAGGCCCAAAAGGTGATTACCTGGCAGGAGGTGGCACGGCGGCTCGCCCACGAGATCAAGAACCCGCTTACCCCCATTAAGCTCTCTACCGAGCGGCTCATCAAAAAATGGCAGCAGCGGGACGAGGATTTCGATGCGGTCTTTGAGAAATCGACGAAAACGATTATTTCAGAGGTCGAAAGCCTGAGGACGTTGGTGGATGTCTTCTCGCGATACGGCAAAATGCCTGAAGTGCACAAAACACCGGTCAATCTCACCGAGCTGATCTCTGCTGCCGTTGATCTCTACAAAGGGTTCAAAGATGTCACGATAAAGCTCGTCACCCCGGATACGATGCCTCCGGTATCCCTGGACGGAGAGCAATTCAAGAGGGTCTTTGTCAATATCATCGATAATGCCATAAAGGCAATGGACAACAGGGGTGTGGTTACTATTTCCGTCCGGGCGAGCGGAGAGAGCAAGGTTATCATCGACATCGCTGACACAGGGCCGGGAATCAGAGATGAAGAAAAAGAAAAGCTCTTTTTACCCTATTTTTCCGGCAGGAAGGGCGGCACCGGCCTCGGTCTTGCGATTGCCAACAAGATCGTGGCCGACCATGAAGGCAGGATTCTGGTGCGGGACAATAACCCGCAGGGCAGCATCTTTACGATCGAGATACCAGCCACGTAAAACAAAAAGTAAAAAGCAAAATGAAAAAATAAAGAATTCTTAATTTTTATTTTTGCTCTTTGATCTTTGCTTTTTGAAGGTCCGATGCTCTCGGGCGGCTATCTAAGCTATAATATTCACCATAGCACCAGCTTTATACAAAAGGATGCAGTGTGGGAAAAGCAACCGTATTAATCGTCGATGACGAAGAGGGCATAAGAGAGAGTCTCTCCGGAATATTCGAAGACGAGGGCTACCAGGTGGTCACCGCCTCATCAGGAGAGGAGGCGGTCGAGAGCGTGAGAGACCATGCGCCCGACGTCGTCCTGCTCGATGTATGGCTTCCCCGGATGGACGGCATCGAGACCCTCATAAAAATGAAAGAGATCGACAGTAATCTTCCCGTCATTATGATTTCAGGACACGGGAATATCGAGGTGGCAGTAAAGGCCACGCGCTCAGGGGCATACGATTTCCTCGAAAAGCCCCTCTCGCTTGAGAAAGTGTTGATTGTTGCCCGAAGGGCACTGGAGCGAAGGAGGCTTGAGGAAGAGAACCGTTCTCTCAAGGCAGGATTAAGCAGAAAATGGACATTGGTGGGAGATTCCCCTAAAATGAGAATATTGAAGCAGCAGATCGAAATGGCGGCCCAGAGCAGCAGCAGGGTGCTTATCCTGGGCGAGAGCGGCACCGGCAAAGAGCTCGTCGCGCGGCTTCTGCATGAGAAAAGCTCCCGCTCCCGCGAGCCCTTTGTCGAGGTCAACTGCGCCGCCATACCGCAGGAGCTTATCGAGAGCGAGCTCTTTGGCCATGAAAAGGGCGCCTTCACCGGTGCTACGGAAAAGAAGAGCGGTAAATTCGAGCTGGCTGACAAAGGGACGCTCTTTCTTGATGAAATCGGGGATATGACACTGACGACCCAGGCAAAGGTGCTCAGAGTCATCGAGACCCAGGTATTCCAGAAGGTCGGCGGCAGCAAGAACATAAAGGTCGATGTCAGGATTATTGCTGCGACCAACAAAGACCTTGCGGAGGAAGTAAGAAAGGGAAACTTCAGGGAAGATCTCTACTTCAGACTGAATGTCATCCCTCTTATTATCCCCCCTCTGCGGGAACGGCGTGAAGACATCCCTCAACTGATAGCGCATCTCATTGAGCTTTTTGCCTTTGAGAACGGCATGAGGCCGAAGGAACTCGCTCCTGATGTCATTGCACTGCTCCAGAATCATGACTGGCCGGGCAATATACGGGAATTGAAAAATATCGTCGAGCGGCTTATGATCATGGTCCCTTCAAAGATCATCTCCAAAGCGGACGTCGAACTGCTGGGCATCTTGCAGTCCCGCCAGTCCCTCAGAGAGTATGATTATTTTTCTTATACGACCCTGAAGGATGCCCGCGATGCCTTTGAGCGAGACTTCATTATACGGAAGCTCGAAGAAAACAACTGGAATATCTCAAAGACCTCAGAGGCTATCGCTGTTGAGCGAAGCAACCTTCACAAAAAGATAAAGACCTACGATATCACTGAGCCCCACAGCTGAGTATGCACACCCTCGTTGCCATTGTCGGAAGACCAAACGTCGGCAAGTCCGCCCTTTTTAACCGTATGATTAAAAGGGGGGCCAGAGCACAAAAGACCGCCGCCATTACCGAGAGCACTCCCGGCATCACGCGGGACAGAAACTACGGACAGGCGGAATGGGAGGACAAGGTGTTCTCCGTTGTCGATACCGGCGGATTTTACGCCGAGGGACTGCCGCACGAAAGCGCCGAGATCGCCGAGCAGGTGCGGGAGCAGGCAATGCTCGCCATTGATGAGGCCGATGTGATCGTCCATCTCCTCGATGGCAAGGAGGGACTTACCCCTTCGGATGAGGAGCTCTCGGCCGTGCTCAGAAAATCAGGGAAGCGCATCCTCTGGGTTATCAATAAAATAGATACTCCCTCGAAAGAAGACCGGATAGCGGAATTCTACCGCATCGGAGCGGATGAGGTCATTCCCGTCTCTGCGATTACCGGCTATAACTTTGACGAATTCATGGAAAAGCTGATTGCCGCCCTGCCGCCGGAAGGCGCTGCACCGCCTGTCGGACAGGAGATTATGGAGCTCCCGAAGGTCGCCGTCGTCGGGAGACCCAATGTGGGCAAGTCGACGCTCATCAACACCCTTCTGGGCAAGAAACGTCTCGTGGTCAGTTCGATTCCGGGTACAACGCGGGATGCCATCGACTCCATCTGCACCTATTACGGTAAAAGATATCTCTTCATCGACACCGCCGGAATACGCAAAAAGGCGCAGAGTTATTCCGTTGAGGGATTTTCGGTGCTCAGGGCGCTCAAGAGCATAGAGCGTTCCGATATAGCGATCATCGTTATCGATGCCGCACAGGGGATCGTCGAGCAGGATCAGCGGGTGGCCGGTATTGTCCATGAATACGGCAAGAGCGCTCTCTTTCTGTTGAACAAATGGGACCTCATGCAGGACCCTGACCGGGATTATAAAAGGCTTACGCAGGAGCTCCGCAACAAAATATGGTTTATGGAGTACGTTCCTGTGCTTACGACATCGGGACTCGAAAAAAAGAGGACCGGCAAGATATTTCCTCTCATCGACGAAATCCTTGCTGAAAGAGCAAAACGGATATCCACCGGCGAACTCAACAAGTTCCTCGCGCAGGTCCTCTCTTCCAAACCCTTCCCCGCCTACCGGGGAAAAGAGCTGAAGTTCTACTACATGACCCAGGTGGGAACAGCGCCTCCGACCTTTACGGTCTTCGTCAACTATCATGCTGCCATCAAGGGCCAGCACCTCAGATTTCTCGAAAAGGCCCTGCGGGAACAGTATTCCTTCAAGGGCACCCCTATAAGAATCTATGTTAAGTCTCGATAAAATATGATAAAATAACGTTTAGCAGTAGGTAAGGGTACATTCGGCAGATCGGCTCTTTGAAGCACAGAGGGAAACGGCATATTCATTACCTGCGGCGCACGCGGAATAAGAAGGAGGAAGGATGCAAAAAATACTCGTAGCCCATGATGGTTCCAAGTCTTCGGATAAGGCGTTGAAAAAGGCCATTGAGATCGCCGTAGGCCTCAACGGCTCTCTTACCGTTCTCGCCGTTGTCCCTGAGCTGTATCTTACCGAGCTTCCCGAAGCGGACAGAGGCCGCATCTTTGAGTCTCTCTCGGAGGAGACGAGGGAGGCAATGGAAAAAATACGCAAATCACTTTCCGGAAAGTCAATCGAGGTCAAGACCCTGATACGGCAGGGCGACCCGGCTGAAAAAATCCTCGAGACCGCCCAGAAGATGAAGGTCGATCTCATCGTAACCGGTTCGCACGGAAGGCACGGCGCGAAAAAATTCCTCCTCGGAAGCGTTTCGACAAAAGTCGTTGACCATGCAAAGTGTTCGGTGCTGGTCGTCAAGTAAATGCAAAATTTAAAAAGTAAAAATAAAAAATATGGAATTCCACAATTTTTAATTTTTATTTTTGCATTTTAAATTTTGTTTACGCCAGACAGGTCCTGTTCTTTCCTGCCTTTTTTGCATTGTAAAGGGCTGCATCGGCCTTTGCGATAATCCCGTCGAGGCTCTCTGCATCAACACCGTACGTCGCCACGCCGAAGCTTGCCGTCATCCCCGTACGCCTGTCCCGGCTGATAGTAATGGGCGTCGTCTCAACCGTAAGACGTATCCGCTCGGCAACCTCGAGTGCCGTCATTTTATCAGTATTGGGCAGGACAATAATGAACTCTTCTCCGCCGTAGCGCACGCCGATGTCCGAAGTGCGTATATTCCTTGCGATGGTCTGCGAAATACCTCTAAGCGCCATATCTCCGGCATCGTGGCCGTACGTATCATTGAACGTCTTGAAGTTATCGATATCGAACATGACGATGCTCAGGAGCTGGTTGTTGCGCTCGGCGATGGCGAGCTGCTTGTCCATGAACGCCTCGAGATAGCGCCTGTTATAAAGGCCGGTGAGCGGATCGATGAGCGCCAGCTTCTTGTTCGATTCCAGGAGCCTCATGTTGTTCACGATCGGTGCGAGCAGGGCAATAAAGTTGTCGATCGTCTCCTTGATGGCCTCGGTAAAAAAGTGGGCCTGTTTGCTGTACATATAGAGCACCCCGGCGATCGAGCCGCCTATAGTGATGGCGGTGCAGCAGTAACTGCCGGCATGCGTCGTTCGGTTGTGGTACGGGCAGGCATAATCTTTCGAGAGATCCCTGATCAAAAACGTCCCTGAATGGATATACGCCTTACATTTATCAAGCCCCGGAAAGGTGTGCACATCCTCCAGTCCCTCGTCGCTGTAGCGAACCACCTCCTGCGTATAGTGCTTGCTCGAGTCGATAATGACAAAGGACAGCGCATTAATACGGGCGTTCCCTCTCCTGAGTGAAAGGAGATAATGCTGAAATATCCCGTAGGCCTCCTCTTCAGTCAATGCCCGGGTAAGATCTCTCGAAATGGAGGCGATGAGGGTCAGAATATAGTCCTTCTGCATGGACGCCTTCCGTTCGTCATCGCGATAGAGCATCAGGGAGACGCTCCTGGCCATCGTCTCGATGAGATCGAGTTCGTACTCCGCATATCCTCCTTTTTTATTGCCCAGAGCAATAAGCCCTATGACCCGGTCATGCCACAGAAAGGGCACTCCCATGAACGTCCGCAGGGGCATATGTCCCTCAGGCACACCTTTCCGGTGAGCATCATCGGGACTGTTGCTGATAACCGGCCTTTTGGTTGTGATCACCCTACTGAAGAGATTACCCATGAAAGGGCAATTGATAGAGCCGTTGGCGGTAAGTTGCTGCATCGCCCGGTCGTACAGGTCCTTGTTCTTATCCCCCTTCCACTCTGCACCACTGATACTGATGATGCGGAGTCCCTTTTCATCGCCGGAATCATGAAAAGACGCGACCGCACCGTATTCGCTCTCGGTAAGCTTGAGGGCGGCATTGAGGATAAGCTCGATAGGAGCTTTTATGTCATCGGAACGGATATACGAAACGATCGCCTCGTTAATAGCGGCAAGCGTGCTGTGTTGCCGTTCAAGCTCCCTGTGGGTGGTCTTGAGGTCCGACAGGTCGGTAATGAAGGCAAAGGCTCCGGTCACTCTTCCCGAAGCATCGGAAAGCGGCGATGCCGACACCATCGTGTACACGTCACGGCCCTTCTTGCTTTTTAAGGTGATGGTATAGCTTTCAGAGGTCCCCTGTTTTCTCTTCTCAAGGGCCTGCTCGAAAATCTTCCTGTTTTCTTCATCAACGATATCATAGACTGATGCGCCGAGCAGTTCGCTCTCTCTATAACCGAGAAACTCGGAAAGCGATTTATTGACCCTCGTGATGCGTCCCTCGAGCGTCACCTCCCAATACCCCTCCTTTGCGGTCTCGAGGATCTTCTGGTTTCTCTTTTCGAGACTGTAGAGCTCCGTTATATCGGTGATCACCATGACCACTTCCTCTATCTCGCCTTCAGGCGTAAAGGCAGGGGTAACACTCGCCTTCACCCACACCACGCTCCCCTCGGCCTTTTTAAATCCCTGGATAACGTTCTTTACCGCCTTCCCTGTCTTGAGCACCTGATGGACAAGCAGATCGTTCCCGCCAAGGAGCTTGCCTGATTCATCAATAATGGCGAATTTCTGGGCATGATAGGGTTTCCCCAGGAGTTCCTCCTCGACCATACCGAGCATCTCGAGTGCCGCCTGGTTGACCTCTTTCAGGACACCTTTCCTGTCAAAGAGCATGAGGCCTTCGGAAAGCGTTTTTACAATGTTCTCGAACCGGTTCCGTTCGTTTCGTATTGATTCGCTTTCGATGAACCGGTCGGTGACATCCCTGAAAATGCCGCTCACCGTAATCCCACCCGGCCTGAAGGAGCCGTCAATCACCTTATTGTTCAGGTAAAAGGAAAAGGTGACTGCCGATGTCTGTCCGTCGATCCTGCTTAAAAAATCAACCCACTGCTCCCTGCCTTTGAGCATGCGCACAAAGGACTTGCCCATGACATGTTCCACGGTATCGAAGCCCAGCTCCTTGGCGCCTTGTTTGTTCAGCCACAGGATCGTTCCCTCATGATTCAGCTCAATCTCGATGAACCCTGTCTGGAGCATATCGAGGGACTCCTTGAACCGCTGCAGCTGATCTTTCATGCCCGTCGTGATATTGGAATGGAGGAGATTGATGATATCGGTCTGGGTCACCACTCCTTTCAACGTGAGCGTATCGTCCACGACCGCCAGATGCCGTATGCCCCGCTCGTTCATGATGCGCAGCGCATCATAGAGGAGGGTGCGCTGGTCGACATACACGATATTCTTTGTACAAACCTCGCTGACCGGCACCTCCATCGAGATTTTTTTGAGCAGCAGCTTGACAATGTCCCTTTCGGTGAGGATCCCCACAGGAGAGGCACCGGCAACGACGAGGATGCAGCTCTTCTTCTCGGCCGACATCTTGTAAATTGCCGTCTTGAGCGGCACCTCGGGTGCCACCTTCAGTATCTCTTTGGTCGTTACTGAGTCGATCGAGGTATGGACTTTGAACAGCTCCTCTTCAAGCTTCTTCACTACATCAGAATACGTAATAATGCCCTTCAACCGCCCCTGTTTATCGGTAACTACGAGTCGCCTGATCGTATTCCGCTCCATCATCTCGAGCGTTGCAATGATATCGGCATTTTTGCAAATCGTCACCGGGTTCTCTGACATAAAATCAGCGACCGGCAGAGATGTGCCGTTGCTGAAGGCTTCGGAGCGGGTCGCCGCAATCCGTGCGATATCGCGCTCGGTGATAATCCCCACAGGCATGGCCTTCTCCGTCACCACGAGACTGCTTATATTGTGGGCTGCCAGCTTTTCGACCGCCTCATGCAGTGTTGCCTGTTTCGGCAGCGTAATGACATCTGTGGTCATCAAATCATACACCCTTCGGGGTGCCATTCAGCGCTCCTTGACGAATAATTTCAGTGCCTCCCGGTAGCTGAGCGGGGAGAAGCCGAAATATTTTTTTACTGCAGCCCTGTCGCAGATGTTATCGATCCGGAGCAGCTCCAGCTGCTCACCGGTAACAGACGGTATGTTCTTGCCGACAAGCCCTCCTATGCTCCGGGTGAGCTTTGAAAAGGGCAGGCTCATTTTCAGCATGGCGAGTGGCACATGCATGAGCGGCTTGCGCACATCGAGCGCCTCCATAAGCTGCATCAGCAGCTCGTCATAGGTCAGGTGCTCAGGTCCGCCGAATTCATAGACAGGAGTGTCCTTATGCACAATGGGGAGGGGATTGGAAAAAATGCTCATAAAGCATTTGATCCAGTCCCCTATATAGATCGGCTGGAACCGCGCCGTGCCGCTGCCGGGAACAGGTACAACGGGGCCAAGCCGTATAAGCTCTTTCATCCGTTCGGTAAACCCGTCTCCCTTTCCGACGATGAGCGATGGCCTAAAAATGGTATAGGGAATGCCGCTTGCCTTCACGATCTCTTCTGCTTCTGCTTTTGTTTTGAGATAGCGCGACTTCGAGGATAATGAGGCGCCGAGAGCGCTCTGGTAGAAGAAATGCTTTATCCCTGCCTGTTTTGCTTCGTCGATGAGATTTTTCGTTCCTGTAACATGGACATGCTCAAAGGTGACATTGTCTTTTTCTTCAATAATGCCGACAAGATGGACCACGACAGTACTGCCGGCGAGTTTCCCTCTGAGGCTTTCGCGGCCGGTAATGTCACCGGCGACGGCTTCAAATCCGTATTTCTTGCACTGCTCTGACTTCCCCGGCGTCCTTACCAGGCATCTGCCCCACTGCCCCTTTTCGTCAAGTGCCTGCACCAGATGCCTGCCGACAAACCCGGTACTGCCGGCTATGAAAAACATAGAGCTCTTCTGATTCCCCCCGGATATTAATGAAAGACGGAGCACCGTTAATACAAGATGCTCTCACAAAAGATCACAATGCAAAAAGAAAAATGTAAAATTACAATTCAAAATTTTAAAACACTTCCTTATCTTTTAATTTTTCTCTTTTATTTTTAAAGTTTGATATCATCCCCCTAATAACTTTTTTACGTTTTCGAAGGATGCCTTTTCTATTCCCCGGTGCAGGCTGTTTCCGTGGGCGTCCATAGTCACCACCACCGGGAAGTCTTCCACCTCGAGCAGCCACATCGCTTCTGGTGCACCGAATTCCTCGATCTTCCAACCGCTGACGACTCGCTTGATACGGTCGGCGAGGTATACGGCGGCACCGCTTATAGTATGAAAATAGACCCCTCCATATTCTTTAAGCGTATTGAGTGTCTGTTCTCCCATCCCGCCTTTGCCGATGATACCCCTGACCCCGTATTTTTTTATAACGTCAGCCTCATACATCTCTACCCTCATGCTCGTTGTGGGTCCTGCGGCGATGAGCCGGTAGCTGTCATCAGTTTTGCTGATGATAGGGCCGCAGTGGTAAATAACCCCCCCGTTAAGATCAAAAGGCATTTCTCCGGCAGAAGGGGCTTCATTGACGAGGAACTTATGGGCCTTATCGCGGCCGGTGACGATCAATCCGCTTAGGAGGAACATATCGCCGACCCTGAACCCTAAAACGTCCTCCTTTGTAAGGGGGAGATTTATTTTCTTAGCGCCCATCGCAACTCCCTTCTGACTTTCTTACCATATCAGTCTCCCCCGGCGGTTCGCCCAGCAGGCAAATGATACATCGACAAAATAGGACGCCGGGTGGCGATGGGCAGCGGCTATTTTGACGCCGATGGCAGTAGTCTTTCCGCCAAAACCGAGGGGACCTATTTCAAGAGTGTTGAGCTCATTAAGGATTTTTGTTTCAAGATCGGCAAGCACCGGATCAGGGCTCGCATGAGTCAGGCGTCTCATCAGCTGTCGTTTCGAGAGGAACGACACCTGGTCCTTGGCTCCGCCCACGCCGACAGCGACAGTGTAGGGAGGGCATCCTTTACCCTGGGCTTTAACCACAGCATCGAGGACACACTTCCTGATGCCCTCGAAATCTCTCTCCGCAATAGTCTCATGACCGCCTATGTTGAGTGTTGCAGGGAGTTTATATACCTGGCCGAGATTCTCGCTGCCGCCTCCCTTGAGCATGAGATCAACCGTCAAGGCCTGCTCAGCAGTCTCTTCGATATAGACAAGCGGGAAATAATCACCGACGTTATCTCCGGAATTTTTTTCTGTGGTGATGCTCACCGCATTGGCTCTGAGCGGTATACGCTTGGTAGCGATACGTGTGGCATCGATAATGACATCTCGAATGAGCTGATGGCTCAAGCCCTGAGGAGCACTGATGAAGAAGACAGGGAATCCCGTATCCTGACAGAGAGGGCGCGCTTCGGTCCGTGCCGTCGAAATATTCTTGAGGACTATTGCGAGTGATTCCCTGGCGAGAGGGGATGTTTCCTTTGCACAAGCATTCTTCAGGGCCTCCTCTACATCAGTGGGAATAGAGGTGGCAACCTTTTTATACAGCTCGACAATACCGTCACGCAGCTTCAGCATACTCTGAAATACTCCTTGCAAACAAAGCCCCCCCGAGCACTGCTGAAGGCACACAGAAAAAGGGTGATAAGGGCCGTCCTATGGATGTGTCAGGGGCGTAGAGTACCGTCGTTATTTGAAAATCAACAGAATTTGTAAGTGAGATTGCTTTCATATCGGGACTTTTGCTTGCCGTCATCGATATCCTGCCTCTTACATTACGACGCCCTGCTCTAAAAAAGCAAGGGGCTCCTGATGGGAAGGCGGAGGGCATATCAGAAAAAAGAGACACGTTATAGGAAGGGGCTACTTCTCCTTAAGCCGTGATGAATACACCGCCAACAGCAATTCCTCACGGGTAAGCTCTCCCTCGAGCAAATGGCTGATTTCTTCCATTGTCCTCCGGTCCTCCGGATTCTCGAGGGTCTTGGCAACACGTATTACCTCCTCAAGGGTCGTCATTCCCTGTAGAGCCTTGAAAGCGCCGTCTTCTATCATCGAGGTCATTCCGTAAGCACGGGCAATTGCCGCAACATCCTTGGCCGTTCCCACGCTCAGCACCACCCGTCGAATCTCATCGTTGACGCACAGCAACTCATGGATTGCGATCCTCCCCTTAAACCCGGTATAGTTGCATTCCTTACATCCCCTCCCACGGTAAAATTTCATTGCTCCTGATTCTGTATCCCTCTGGAAGTTTCGTATGAACATGTCGAAGAACTCCAGTTCGTCAGAGGATACCTCATACTCCTCTTTGCACTCCTTACAGATGACCCGCACCAATCGCTGTCCGAGAATCGACACCAGTGTAGAGGAGAGCATGAACGGCCTGATCCCCATCTCGAAGATTCTGGTAATGGCTGAGGCAGAATCGTTGGTATGGAGCGTCGAGAAGAGGAGATGCCCGGTCAACCCCGCGTTCAATGCGACGTTCGCTGACTCGAAATCGCGCATTTCACCGAACATGATGATATCGGGGTCCTGTCGCAATGCGCCCTTGAGCGCTTCGGCATAATTGATCTCCCTCTTGCCCTCCCCGCCCACAACTGCCTGCGATACGCCATGAATAACATACTCAGGGGGGTCCTCAAGGGTCAGAATACTCACATTCTCGTTGCTGAGATAGTCGATAGTGGAGAAGAGTGTTGTTGTCTTGCCTGATCCGGTAGGCCCTGTTATGATCACAATCCCTGATGAAGAGGAGCAGACCATTTTGTATTTCTTGAGAATGTTCTTGCACATGCCGAGCTTCTCAAACGTGGGCACTTCTTTATTCTGCACGAGGATTCTCACGACCATCTTGTCGCCGAAGAGCGTGGGCAACACGGAGATCCTGAGGTCAGCCTCTACATTCTTATCGCTGTACAGCACGCTCTTCCTACCGTCGAGAATAACATTGAGCATATGGGAATCCTTCATCCTGAAGAAATTCTTGAGACCTCTAACAAAAACGCTGTTCAATGTCTTGGGCAGATCAGGCTGCCTGATCAATACCCCGTCTATCCTGAAACGGATCTGCAACCGATCCCGCATCGGTTCGATATGAACATCGGAAGCTCCGGCGTCCAGGGCCTTCATGAGTATCTGCATGAAGATATTGAGGTTGGAGTTCGTCGAATAGTACTTGCTGCCAATCATTAATATGTTGCTTGCCTCGTTGGCCTCGACATTGACCTTGCGGGAGAAGCTTATTGCTTCCTTTTGCTCGAATACGGTGGCAATGAACGTCCGTATTTCGTCCGCACTTGCAAGCGCATACTCGAACTGTACCTTCTTCGGTTGAGCGCCGTTGCCTGAAGCGGATGCTCCGTTCGATCTCTGTGCCCGTACAATTGCGGCGCCCACCATATCTTCGATCTTCCGCAGATCACCCCTCCCCGGCGTGGAAATGAGGATCTGGCAGCTAATCTCCCCGTTTTCCGTCTCGATTTTCTTGTACGGAACAAACATATTGCTCAACAGAGTTTCCTTGCTGAAGGCAAAGAGCACGTCTGGATCGACATCTGATATCGCCGGTTTGATTCTTGAGATATCGTTCTGTTTTGCTATGGCAGCGGTCAGCACATCATCACTGATTACTTTGAGATCATTGATGAGTATATCTCCCAGCTTTCTGTCGGGATAACGTTCCTGCAATGCAAGGGCGTTCGCCAGGTCTCTTTTCGTTATCTTTTTATCAAGCAGCAATATCTCACCGAGGGGAGGTTTTATCGCATGCCGGTGAAGGAATTTCAAAAGCTGTGTTGCCGTAAGGATCTTCATCTCCACGAGGACATTCCCCAGAAGGGCGACTTCACCTTTCTCCTTCAACTCTTTCTGGCGGGCTAATGCTTCCTGAAGCTGGCTCTCGCTGATGAGGCCGTTTTTGATGAGCAGATCACCGATTTTGAGGGCTGGTTTCTGAATAGACATACCTCGTTTACCCTTTCACGCTGTATTCTTCAGCCCCCGAGGCTTTGATTTATTTAAAAAGAGAATTGCCATCTCCTTCTTTTTCGTCTTTTTTGAAAACAATCTTGAATCAATGCATCGCGTCAAAATACGGGATAATACTATATCATATTTTGTGTTCTTTACTCACACCTCCCCCGACAAGCAGTAGCGAGCTAGAAAAGCATTGGAAACGTAGGCGGGTTTTGAGGAGAAAGGGTATTTCGTTGAAGATATATCAGGGCCGGAGCCGGGGATGTCCGCGATGCATCCACATCGGTTTGCACGATGAGTCTCTCAAGGTGATCACCCTGCCTGTCGCGAGATCCTTCAGGTGCCTTGCTACAATATAGAGAGCACCGTCTCTTCCGAAATATTTGGAACCTCTCACTTCTATTTCCGAGCCTGGAGTAAAGGCGGCCCGCTCGCTCTCCAGATGCCAGGGGGGGGCGGTAACCACCGCATAGGTTTTGTTTCCGGATTTAAGCCGAACGATAACAGGCCCTCTCCTCTCCTGCACGATTTCTGTAATCTTTCCCCTCATCGTTATCTCGGTATTCTCGTCATACCCCTCTTTGACATCGGACTCTGCGAATGCCGACGCCAGCGGTATGATAAGGAGGACAACAAGTCCTGCGATGCATATCTTGAAAGCTGTGCTCATATCTTTTGTTGTGCTTTTCTTTGCATTCCCGCTAGAACCTATCTCATTAGGAGGCAGGGGTGCACAGTATGTGAGCGGCTTCGGCAGCCCAGGAGTAGTCATGGACGGCGGAGCGGGCTGGCGGAGCCTCGCAGCAAGGCTGGATGCCTTGCGAGAATGAGACGAACATACTGTGCCCCCTGCTTCCGATCACCTGCCTACTGAAATAGATTCTTATTACATAGCCATTCTGCCCATGCCCATCATACGGCCCTGGCCTCTGGCGCCCATGTTCATACCGCACCCGCACTGTCCGGGTCCGACACCGGCATCTGCTGCCTTTTTCCAGATCTCCATCCTGACATCAACCATTGCCTTCTGCTTATCGGCAATAGCTTTCCAGTCAGGGTTTGCCTGTGACCTGAGGGTCATCATTTCTGTCCTCAGCTTGAACATCTGTTCGCGAAGAGGTGCAACTTCTTTCTGGAACTGCTCAAACTTCTGGACCTGCTCAGGAGTAAGGTTCGCCCCTGCACCGAAGCCAGGCCCCATGCCCATCATACCCCTGCCGTATCCAGGGCCAATGGCCATAGCACCGGTAACGACTGCCGCGACCAGAATCACTGCAAGGCTCGCGATTACTGCCTTTCTCATTATCTCACCTCCTTCTCCACATCGGTTTTCACTTCCTCCCCGGATAAAAGCAAGTGCCGTGCCATGCGGAGAATGGGTGATAGGCAATGGGGTTGGGTTATAGGAAGCAGGCTGAAAATCCATATTCTCCGGGGATTCTATCAGCTTGCCCATGACCTATACCCATGACCTCGCGCCTGCTTCAAATGCAATTTTTGCACTCCCGATGCAATATTTGCACGTGGCCTTTACTCGTTACATCCGTGATCGACATGTTGGGCTCCCAAAACGCTCTCATTCTTTTCCCTGCCAAGTTACCTCAACCCTTTGTATGCGAAGCGGCAGTTTGCCACGTTCAGAAAGGAGGAGGGTATCACCTGGATCAATGAGTTTTCAATGAAAAATTAACCCCAGAATATGCCTGTAGGGTCTTTATCTATCTCCTTCAATATTTCGTCTAAATTTTTCGTCGGCTCCATATCCCGGTATTCATGCCATCTATCGTTTCTGTCTGCGCAATAAAGCGTCCATGTGCCGGTTGCATTGTCATATCTTATCTGTGCAATCGCCATGGATGTCCACTCTTTCATGTCAGGATGCCACGGTGCCCTGTTCTCAAAGAGAGTGACACTATTGCCGCGTATTTTATAGGAAAGATTCACTTTATCCGCCGCATATGTCGGCACCCTTCTCTTACAGTATGCACCGATTTTCTTTTCTACAAGCGTTTTCACTAAAACCGGCAGCGACATGTTTTTGGTTCTCCTTTCTCCCAATTCCTTCCCGAAAGTCTTATCCAAAATCAAAATAATATTCCCGTCCCATTTTCTTTCAGACAACCGGAGTTAAATTAAAAAGTCCATCCCTCCTCTCGAACAAGCTATAGTAGAAAACAAAGATATTCCTGACGGACATGTTCTTCTGGCGTTTCAACAAGCCATTTTTTGCGTATATGACTGTAAATTTCGCCGTTTTTCCTCTAACCGTCAACGCTTTTTAGAACCCATGATATGCTGCTCCCCCATGCCGCAAAATGCCTTAATTGAATTATCCAGTACATCATTTTATACCAAACACCCCCTTTTTTCAGCCCTTTTCCGCTGTGATCATACAAATGGCATAATGTGTATAGTGTTGCGAAAGACTCTGAAGGAGGGAGGTTATGGATTCCTCGATCGAGCTGGTGAGAGGTGAGGTGCGGCATAAGCTGAAAGAACTTTATGGCGACAGACTTGTGCAGGTTGTCTTGTTCGGCTCACAAGCGTGGGGCAATACGGAAACTTTATTTCCTTTTGGTGCCTCCTTCCCAACCATAAGACTATAACCCATATTCTTTTATCTTGTACTGCAGGGTCCTGAGCGATATGCCGAGCAGCTCGGCTGCCTCCTTCCTGTTCCCCTTTGTCTTTTTCAATGCATTCTCGATAGCGATACGCTTGATGGTGTCAAGGTCTCCTTCAATTGCTTCCGGACCTTCATGACTCTCGAACCGAGGAACTATCAATTGTTGTCCGCGACTTATAATGACGCCCCTTTCAAGAACATTCTCGAGTTCCCGTACATTTCCGGGCCATGCGTATGCCGTCATGCGCTCTAATGTCTCATCGGATATCCTGTCCACTTCCTTGCCGAGCCGTGCCGCGATCGTCTTCATCAGGTATCCCGCAATAGCGGGAATATGCTCCTTCCGCTCGCGAAGGGGAGGGATCGCTATCGGAAATACATTCAGTCTGAAATAAAGATCCTCTCTGAATTTACCCTCACCCACCAACGCCTTCAGATTCTTATTGGTAGCGGCAACAACCCGTGCAGTAGTAGTAATCGATGCAAGCGAGCCGAGCCGCTCGAAGGTTTTGTCCTGGAGCACTTTGAGGAGTTTTGCCTGGAGGGCAGGGCTCATTTCAGAAACCTCATCGAGGAAAATGGTGCCCTCGTCTGCCAGCTCAAACTTGCCCTTCTTCTGCGCCTGCGCACCGGTAAAGGCTCCCTTTTCATAGCCGAAGAGCTCGGACTCGAGCAGGTTCTCGGGTATTGCTGCACAATTGATATCCACAAAAGGACCTCGCCTGCCGCTTAATTGATGGATAATCCTGGCGATCAGCGTTTTGCCGGTACCTGTCTCACCATAAAGGATAACGGTAGCATCTGTCGGAGCGACATCGTTGACCTCTCTGAGAACCCCTTCGATGCCCGCGAAAATAATTTCGAGAGGCGGCAAACTCTGGGGCGTTCCGGGTTTGGAACTCCCCGCCGTACCGCTGATGCTTTGCCGCTCAAATACTTTTGCGACGGCGGCCCTGAGCTGCTCGGGATCCTTAAGGGGTTTCGTAATGTAATCGACAGCCCCTTTCTTCATCGCGGCAACCGCGGTATCCACCGTAGCGAAGGCGGTGATCATGATGAAGTCGATTGCGGCATTCCTGTTCCTTACTTCCTCCATGAGCCTAATACCGTCCACCTTCGGCATCTTCAGGTCGGTAATAATGAGATGAGGAGAAAAGGAATCAAGTGTTTTAAGAATACCCTCGGGGTCGGAACTACCCTTTACTGTATAACCAGCCTCCTGCAGAATCTTTGTCAGAAGCAGCAGGAATGATTTTTCGTCATCGACGACGAGTATTTTAAAATCGCTTTTTTGCATAACCTTTCTTATGGTGCCATTGCAAGCTTATCCACCGTTTTTATTATATAAGATTCCTCGGCAAAGTAATTCTGAACTCCGTTCCTTTCCCGTATTCGCTTTCCACCTCTATCGTGCCGTCGAGCGCTTTCACCAATTTATCGACAATGGCAAGGCCCAGGCCCGTACCGCGAGTCTTTGTCGTGTAGAAGGGTGTGAAGGCTTTCTCCTTTGTCTCTTTATCCATGCCGCAGCCGTTATCCTTTATGGTTATTATTATCCTATCTCCCGCACCCTGGGTGCTTATCGCAACCATCCCTGAACCTTCCACTGCATCGGCAGCATTCTGCATGATGTTCAGCAGCACCTGCCTGAGCCTATCCTTATCCGACTTCATCAGTAATGCAGGCGCAGCAGACTGCTGCACGGTAAGACCCGGTTTACCCTCGCTACAGCCCTGCACCATCCGCACCACTTCACCTATAAGATTATTGAGATCGAACGCTTCCGCCTTTATCTCCACCGGCTTTGCGTAGAGGAGGAGATCCTCGGTCAGCGCCTCGAGCCGCTCCGATTCGGACACGATGATATCGAGGTATTCCTTATTATCCTGCTCCTGGCGTTTGCCTTCTCTGAGATATTGAGCGAACCCCTTTATGCTGCCGAGCGGATTCCGTATCTCATGGGCGAGCACCGAGGCCATTCCCCCCAGTACGGCGAGCCGCTCTCTTTCAGCCATTGCCTTTTTCAGCTCTTCGGAACGCTTGACCGCTCTTATGAAAAAAAATCCCATACCCCATAGAATACCGATGATGAATGTAATACTTGCAAGCTGAAATCGTGCCTGTCGCACACTACGCTCTACAGGATAGGTATGGAGGGACAGCCTGAGAATGCCTACGGAATTCTGAAGATGGACAGGAAAATCAAGAATAAAAACCCTTTCACCGGTCCCCAGAGTGAAATAGCCATGCGCAGGGCTGCCGCTTGCTGCAACGCTCCTGATGGTTGCATCAGTGATGCGCCTGCCGATAAGATTCTCATTCGAGTGGAGAAGCGTCATCCCTTCACGGTCATAAAGCGCAATAAAGGCAATTCCTTCCCAGTTCCCTTCTGCAATAATATCTTTGAAGAGGTTGTTTCTATTGCCGGGCGCCGGCAGCTTACTGTCCACTACAGGCAGTCCGCTGCGGTCTTTAAGCGATGCTTCAAGGCTGACAGCAATGCCGAAGGCCTGAAGCCTCAGGGAATCTCCTGCGGTGGATACCGCACTCCGATAGTTCAGAACCGTGCTGGTGGCGACAATGACGGTTGCGGCAATCAAAAGAATGAGGAGATAGCTATGATTCCTGAGGGGGGACTCGTTACGCTCAGCCATACCTGATTATAGCGATAATCACTGGCCATTTGTCACTGGTAACTTCTCTCTATTCTCGACAAGAAACTGTACCAGTGCCATCGAAACAATCGCCGCTGTTTCAGCGCGGAGCGTGCGGCTGCCAAGCGATGTCCTTATGAGCCCTCTCGCTTCCGCACTCTTGATTTCAGCGGCAGTGAGCCCTCCTTCAGGACCGATGATAAGGTGAATGGGTGAATGGGTGGATGGGAGAATCAGGTAGTCGGACACCTTTTGAAACGCTTCGCGTAATGGCACGCCTCCCTCCTCCCAAAAGATAAAGCCCTTTAACTGTGATGAGCTGTGTGCCATGAGCCAAGAGTTCAACTCCTCCGGCTCATGCACTATCGGAATAAACGCCCTGCCGCACTGCTCCGCGGCCTCTTCGGCAATGGTGCTCCAGCGCTGTACTTTTCGCGTGGCCCTTACGATACAGCGTTCGGTGATAAGAGGAATGATTTCCTTCGTACCCAGCTCGGTCGCCTTCTGCACTACGAGGTCCATCTTCTCGCCCTTCAGCATCCCCTGGCAGAGGACGAGGTAAGCCGGCGATTCGGCATTTGCAGGAAGCTCTCTCCGCAGGTCGACCACAACATCCCTTCTCGTTATGCCGGTGATAATCGCCTCAAAGGCCTTTCCTCTGCCATCGATAATCTCGATGGGGTCGCCTACTCTGCTCCTGAGCACGGAGATAATATAGTGGGCTTTATCTGCAGGGACTTTGATATCGTGCTGCCGCTGGATATGTTCCGGGGCTATGAATATTCTCATCGATAATCAGAGGTATTCAGAATTGAGATATGCGGGAGGGCTCTCACATTGAGAAGAGGTCTTTCAGCTTGCTCTTGAACCCCTTCGCCTCATCATGCGTCTCGTCGCCGATACTGGCAAACTCCTCGAGCAGCTCCTTCTGACGCGGGGTGAGCTTTTTGGGCACATCGATGTAGACACTCACGATCTGATCTCCCCGATAGTGGCTGCCGAGCTTCGGTATCCCTCTGCCTTTAAGGTGAAAAGACTTCCCCGAGGGTGTTCCCGGAGGGATCCTGAGCTTTGCCGGCCCGTTGAGTGTGGGCACCTCGACCTCCCCCCCAAATACCGCTTTGGGGAACGAGAGCGGCATCTGGCAAAGGACATCCATCCCCTCGCGTTTGAAGAAAGGATGCTCTTCAACCGTGAGCACAATGTAGAGATCACCCGGAGGGCCGCCATAGCTGCCGAAGTCTCCCTCGCCGGTCATTCTCAGACGCGAGCCGTTGTCGACACCGGCAGGGATCTTTACTAACACTTCTCTCTGAACTTTTATTTTCCCGTTGCCTTTACAGGCATGGCACGGATCGGTGATGATCTTGCCCGTGCCCTGGCATTTGCCGCAGGTCTTTGAGACACTGAAGAAACCCTGCTGAAACCGGATGTGTCCTGTTCCCTTGCACTGGCTGCAGGTGACCGGCGGCTTGCCCGGCTCTGCGCCGGAGCCGCTGCAGACATCGCACGACTGCCAACGAGGGATCTTTATTTCCTTTTCAGTACCGAAAGCGCACTCTTCGAGGGTAATGGTCATGTTGTACCGCAAATCGGCGCCTTTGGTCGCCCTCGCCCTCTTAGCCCCGCCCCCTCCGAAAGCGCCGAAGAAATCGTCGAAGATATCTTCGAAAATATCGCTGAAGGGAGCGCCTGCACCAAAGCCGCCGAACCCGGCGCCGGCGCCTGCACCGAAGCCCTCCGCAGTACCGTAGCGATCATAGTGGGCGCGCTTTTCAGGATCACCGATGCAGGAATAGGCCTCGTTGATCTCCTTGAATTTCTCTTCCGCCTCCTTGTCGCCCTGATTCCGGTCAGGGTGATATTTTAAAGCGAGCTGCCGAAAAACCTTTTTTATCTCTTCCTGTGTTGCCGAACGGTCTACGCCCAGGACCTTATAATAATCTTTCATCACTATTTGTTTTTATCCACATCTTCAAATTCTGCTTCTACTACTTCTTCTTCAGGAGACTTGGCCTTTGCGCCGGCCCCCGCAGCCCCTGCACCGGCCTGCTGTTCCTGTGCAGCCTTGTAGATATGCTCGGCTATCTTATGTGATGCCCTGGTAAGCTCATCCATCGCTGAGCGCACTTCGTCGGCAGTCGTTCCCGTGTCTTTGGCCTTCCTGCACTTCTCGAGGGCTGCTTCGATCTCTTTTTTCTCCGTCTCGGTAACCTTGTCGCCGTACTCTTTGAGCGATTTCTCGACAGAGTAAATCAGCGTATCGGCCTGATTCTTCGCCTCGATGAGCTCTTTTCTCTTTCTGTCTTCTTCCGCATGTGCCTCTGCATCGCGCATCATCCTCTTTACCTCTTCATCCGAAAGCCCGCTCGATGCGGTAATCCGTATGGACTGCTCCTTGCCAGTGCCAAGGTCCTTTGCGGAGACATGGAGGATGCCGTTGGCGTCGATGTCGAAGGTAACCTCGATCTGCGGCACGCCTCTGGGTGCAGGGGGGATCCCGACAAGCTCGAAGACACCGAGCAGCTTATTGTCAGCAGCCATCTCGCGCTCTCCCTGATAAATCTTTATGGTGACCGCCGGCTGGTTGTCCGATGCCGTGGAGAATATCTGCGATTTCTTGGTAGGAATGGTCGTGTTCCTCTCGATGATCTTGGTGAAGATGCCGCCGAGCGTCTCGATACCGAGCGAGAGAGGCGTGACATCCAGCAGCAGCACCTCTTTCACCTCTCCCTTGAGCACTGCACCCTGTATTGCTGCGCCGACGGCGACCACTTCATCAGGGTTGACCGACTTGTTCGGCTCTTTTCCGAAGTATCCCTGGACGATCTGCTGCACCTTGGGCGTCCTCGTCTGTCCTCCGACGAGAATCACCTCATCGATATCGGACTGCGAGTACTTTGCATCGGCGAGCGCCCTCTTGCAGGGCTCTATGGTCTTCTGCATGAGGTCGTCGGTGAGCTGCTCGAATTTGGATCTCGAGAGTTTCATGAGCAGGTGCTTCGGTCCCGTCGCATCGGCGGTAATAAAGGGAAGGTTGATCTCCGTTTCCGATGCAGTAGAGAGCTCTATCTTAGCCCTTTCCGCAGCCTCCTTGAGCCTCTGGAGCGCCATCTTGTCGTTCCTGAGATCAATGCCCTGCTCCTTCTTGAATTCGTCCACCAGCCAATCCATGACCCGCAGATCGAAGTCATCGCCGCCGAGATACGTATCACCGTTGGTAGCCCGCACCTCGATGACGCCCTCACCGATTTCGAGGATCGAGATGTCGAACGTACCGCCGCCGAGGTCATAGACCGCGACCTCTTCCTCTTTCTTCTTTTCGAGACCGTAGGCAAGGGCTGCAGCAGTCGGCTCGTTGATGATTCTCAGTACATTGAGGCCCGCAATCTGGCCCGCATCCTTGGTCGCCTGCCGCTGGCTGTCATCGAAATAGGCAGGGACTGTGATCACCGCGTCGGTAACCGGCTCGCCGAGGTAATCTTCTGCCGCCTGTTTCAGCTTTTGGAGGATCATCGCGGAAATCTCGGGAGGAGAATACCGTTTCCCCCGTATCTCGACATGGGCATCGCCGTTCGGCGCCTCGACGATCTTGTAGGGGAGCCGCTTCTTTGCATGTTCCACTTCGGGGGAGTTGTACTTCCTTCCCATAAGCCTCTTTATCGAAAAAATGGTATTCTCAGGATTGGTGATCGCCTGCCGCTTGGCGATCTGGCCGACAAGCCGCTCTCCTTTATCGGTAAAAGCGACAACGGACGGGGTTGTCCGGTTCCCCTCCTGGTTCGGAATAACTACCGGCTCTCCACCCATTACCACCGCAACTACCGAGTTCGTCGTGCCGAGATCTATGCCTATCGCCTTTCCCATTTCATCCTCCTTGCCTTAACAGGTAATTTTTTCAGATGGTATTTTATTGATTGCCGTCCGGTTTCTTCGAGACAACGACAAGAGAAGGCCGCAAGACTTTGTCTTTGAACAGATAGCCTTTTCTGAACTCTTCCACCACGGTGTTGCTCTCCACATCAGACCGCTCGACCTGCTGCATTGCATGATGGTAGGCGGGATCAAAGGCCTTATTCTGCGCCTCGATCGGTATTACACCGAACTTCTCAAGAGTCCTGTTCAATTCCCTGAGGGTGTTTTCCACACCCTTGGCGAGCGCCTGCAAGGCCTCGGAATTACCCTCGGCAGTATGCTTCAGCGCCATTTCGAGATTGTCAATAACGGGAAGGAGCTCGTAGACCAGCGATTCGTTCGCATACCTTACCAGCTCCTCTTTGTCCTTCTGGACTTTCTTCCGGTAATTGTCAAAATCCGCATAGAGCCTGAGATACTTGTCTTTCATCTCCTCAAGCTCTGCCTGTATATGCTCAACCGTTTCCGTCACCTTATCCTCGAGCTCCGGCGAGACCCCGAGCTCTTCGGGTTTGCCCGGGGTGCTCTCTGCGGTCTCTGTCGCCTGATCTTTCTCAGCCATATCCATCCTCCCTGACTATCCTAGCTCTCGAATGTTCTGCTTACGCATTTTGCCACTGCATCGACCATAAAAATGGCCTTTGCATAGTCCATTCTCGTCGGACCGATCAATGCAATGACACCCATCGGACGGTCCCCTTCCTTGTAGGTGGAGGAGACGACGCTCAACCGCCTCAGATCCTCAATCGGATTTTCATCACCGATGACGACATTCACACCGTCCGCTTCGATGAAGTCATCGAGGAGACTCACGATCATATGTTTGTCCTTGATGGCGCGGGAAAGCTCCTTGATCCGCGCAATGTTGGAAAAGTCGGGCAGATCCATGACATCGTAGAGATTCGATACGAAGATATCGTCCTCACCGAAGGAGAGAGCCTGCTCGCAGATCTCCATCGCCTTTGCAATGAGCTTGTCCCAGAGAGCCTTTTCGTGCTTCATACGCTTTATCAGCGAGCTCTTTATTTCGTCGAGCGTGCTGCCCGCGTACTCCGCGTTGAGATATTCGGCAATCCTGGTAAGGTCCTCCTGGGCGAGGTCTGCATGCACGTTCAGCACCCTGTTCTTTATGATCCCCTCATCGGTCAGTAAAATGGCGACAACGCTCGATCCCTTGTACTTCATGAGGTCCAGCCTCTTGAGCGTGCTCTTTTCGGACTTGGGGGGCATGGCAACACCCACGTAGTTCGACATCATGGAAAGGGTATTGGTTACCTCGGAAAACATTGCATTCATATTGGTTTTTATCCGTTCCAGTTTATGGGTAAACTGCTTTGCGAACTCGCGCGGCACCTCCTGCTGGCCCGAATCCCTTTCTTTATGGAGCAGGGCATCGACAAAGAAACGATACCCTTTGTCGGTCGGAACCCTTCCGGCAGAAGTGTGGGGCTGGATCAGGAAGCCGAGATCCTCAAGATCCGCCATTATATTTCTAATTGTAGCCGATGAGAATCCAAAAGGATACTTTTTCGTGATGAAACGTGAGCCTACCGGCTCGGGGGTGCTGATATAGCTCTCCACTACGGCATAAAGGATATCTTTACTCCTTCCATCAAGCATATCAGAAGACATAGACCTACACCTCTTTAGCACTCTCACTGTTAGAGTGCTAATAATTTATCAATTAAACAAATACCCTGTCAAGTTGACTACCATTGCAGCTTCCGCTGCATGAGCCTCTCGTACATCTTCGGCGGCAGGAATGCCTGTTGGTGGATCTCGTCACTGTAGTAACGGGTATCGATCTTGTACTCGCGACGCATCTTCCGGAGGTCGTGCTTCATTGAAGCCGCAGAGAAGGTCCACCAGTTGCCCGCATATGTAGCAATGGGGACGGTATAGAGGTCGACAATGGGGAAGATGAGCTTCATCGCCTCCTGCACTTCGATTACGATATCCTTATGAAAATGAAGGGATTCCGAAAGGGTCACGAACATGCCCTCATCGGTAAGGGCGTCCTTTACCGATTTGAAGAACTCGACGGTAAACAGGCTCTTCGCAAAGCCGATGATGTCGGTGGAATCGACAATGATCGCATCAATGTCGCCATCGCGCTCTTTGACGAACTCGGCACCGTCCATGCACTTGATCTCGACACGCGGGTCGTCGACCCCGCAGGCAACAGTGGGAAAGAACTTTTTCGAGACATTGATGACCTCTTCATCGATCTCGATGAAGTAGACCTTCTCGACCGTATCGTGCTTCAGGACTTCTCTGACCGTCCCGCCGTCACCCCCGCCGATGACGATCACCTTCCTGGGATCGGGATGGGCGTGCAGTACCATATGGACCAGCATTTCGTGGTAGAAGAGCTCGTCCCGCTCCGTTATCTGGACAACGCCGTCGAGGATGAGCATTTTTCCGAAATGGGGGTTCTGAATGACCATGATTTCCTGGAAGTCGCTCTTCCCCTTGTAGAGCACATCTTCGACTTCATATACATACTGTATAGGCGCATAGGGGTCCTTCTCGAAAAACTTGATCATTGTCTCCTCCTGATAGTGCGTTCTCGCGTCATAGCGTGGAGCGTTTGTCGTGCTATAACACGGAATTTGTATTTATTCTTAACGCCATAACGCTCAACTCGATGAACGCTATAACGCTATATTAAAATCGTCTTCGGAATCGAAAAGCCGTTGAACTCGGACGCATAGGAAATCGTGTAGGCACCGCTTGAGAGTATGAGAATACGGTTGCCCACCTCGGGCTCCGGCAGCTCTACCTCCTTATCGATGACATCAAAGCTGTCGCAGCTCGGCCCTGCTATGGTCCAGACCTTCGGGTCGTTCCTGCTTCCTACCACATAAGTATACTTGATGCCGCCGATGCTCTCCATGAGGCCGTTGAACACTCCAACGTCGATATAGAGCCAGTTCTCATCGCCCCGCGCTGCCTTGCCCACAACGGTCGAGACAAAGATGCCGGCATCACCGACCACCGCCCTCCCCGGCTCGATAAATATCTCGATATCCTCCGGGAATTTCTGGTAGATGGCCTTGTTGACCTTTTTCTCGATAGTCTCGATGTCGATAACGTTTTTCGTGTAACGGATCGGATAACCGCCGCCGATATTGAGCATTCTGAGCGTTATCCCATTCTGCTCGGCGGTATCCCACAGTTCCCGCGCCTTGTCGACCGCTGAGTTCCAGTTGTAGACATTGTTGCATTGCGAGCCGACATGAAAGGTGATCCCTATAGGATTAAGTCCTTTCTTCTTCGCATAGGTGAGCAGTTCCGCCGCCTCGTCCAGCTCAACACCGAACTTTTTGCTGAGCGGCCATTCGCTTCCCTCATTCGGCACCGAAAGGCGCACGTAGACATTGCTTCCCCGCGCATAGCGGGCAAGCTTGTCCACCTCTACCATAGAATCATAGGCAAAATAGGTAACACCGTACTCCACTGCCTGCTCAAGGAATTTAAGGGTCTTCATGGGATTGCTGGTGATGATGCGATCGGGCGCTACTCCGATGGAGGCGAGCATCTGCAGCTCACCTTCGGAAGCGATTTCAAAGCCCGTCCCGAGGCTGTTCATCAGCTTGAGCACCTCGATATCGGGATTAGCCTTGACCGCATAGAACACCTTTGCATTCTTTATGTTCTTACCGATGAGGGAGACCTTCTCACTGACAATCTCTTTATCCATGAGCAAATAAGGCGGCAGCTCATCGCTTAAGGCAATGTAGTTGAGCACCTTATTCCACGTCTTCTTGTTAACGAACTCCGGCGTTACCATTACTCGCTCTGCAACTCCTGATCATCATGAACTCCACTCCTAAAAAACAGGAATGAATATTATATACTAAACAGAAGAGCAATATACAAATATCTTTGAAATCAAAAAAAGGAACACTGAAAATCAGCACTACCTTTATCTTTTAATCAGATAAATCAAAAATTCCACATTCCCCTTCTGTCCTAAAATAGGAGACGGTATCACGCCAACTGTTTCGAGTCCGAGGGCTTCAAGCTCGCCCTTCACCCGCTCAACGGCCTTCATCCGTTTTGTCTCATCCTTTACAATGCCGCCTTTATCCACCTCTCCTTTGCCCACCTCGAACTGCGGCTTGATAAGGGCAATGATTGCTCCTCCGGGCTTAAGAAATTCCAGGACTTTGGGGACAACCTTTGCGAGAGAGATGAAAGAGACATCGATCGTGACAATATCGAGGTCGTCGGGTATCCTCTCCCGTTCGAGAAAGCGGATATTGGTCCGTTCGATCAGTGTCACTCGCGGGTCCTGCCGCAGCTTCCAGGCAAGCTGGCCGTAGCCGACGTCAACACAATAGACTTTGCGGGCGCCGCGCTGGAGCATGCAATCGGTGAAGCCGCCGGTGGACGCCCCCACATCCATAGCGACGTTGTCCTGCAACGGAATGTGGAAATGATCGAGTGCAGCCTCGAGCTTGAGTCCGCCGCGGCTGACATAGGGGATATCCTCGCCTTTCAGCTCTATGGCAGCATCGGCTGCGATCACGGACCCTGCCTTGGTCGCCGGCATGCCACCCACCAGCACCTTACCTTCCATGATCAATGCCCGCGCACGCTCGCGGCTCGGGGCCAGGCCCCTGTCAACCAGAACCTTATCGAGACGCTCTTTCATAGTATGTTCATAGGATACTGGACTAATGCAGCACGGGCAGGGAGAGGTGTGGAGAGGCGCTTAATCTCGCTTCCTTATACTTCCACCAAGGTTGCAAACTCGTGATAACAATTATTCTTGATGAAGAGCGTGGCAGATTCAGTCCAAATAAACGCGCATGAGAAAGCTCCTCGGAGTGCCCCTCCCTCCCGTTAACCACCTCTGCACCAATTTCAAACATGGCCAACGCAAAAGTCTTATGCAATTACCTTATCACAAGAGGGGAGGAAAATGTTATTGTGCAGCAGAGACGATGTGGAGCGGCCGTCGGAAAAACGAGAGGGCGGTCTGGTATATTCCTTCCTCATCGAGGCCGTATTTTTTTCTGAGAATGGCCTGGCTGCCGTGCTCGACAAAGGCATCATCGATACCGATCCTCTTGACGGCGATATCAGTGAGTCCCGCGCTGCTCAGGCATTCGAGCACCGCAGAACCAAAGCCCCCTGCGAGAACGTTTTCCTCTACCGTAATGATACGCTTATTCTTTTTCGCCAGCGCTATGATCAGCTCAGCGTCGAGCGGCTTGAGGAAACGGGCATTGATCACCGAGGCGCTGATCCCCTCTCTCTTCAGCATCTCTGCAGCCTTGAGAGAGGAATACACAGTATTGCCTACGGTAATGATCGCCAGGTCATTACCTTCCGCAAGCACCTCTGCTCTGCCGACCTCTATTTTCAGATGCCGCACATCGAGATTCGGCAGCGTCCTTATTTTGCCCCTCGGATAACGAAGCGCAGAAGGGCCTTTATGCTTCAGGGCAACTTTCAGCATTGCCTTTAACTCATGATTATCCCTCGGCGCCATGACCATGAGATTCGGAATATGACGCAGGAAAGAGATATCGAACAGTCCCTGGTGCGTTGCACCGTCCTCTCCGACGATCCCCGCCCTGTCGATGGCGAAGATGACCGGGAGATTCTGGAGGCAGACATCGTGAATGATCTCGTCATAGGCCCTCTGGAGGAAGCTGGAGTAGATCGCCACCACCGGCCTGAGCCCCTGCGTTGCGAGCCCCGCGGCAAAGGTGGCTGCATGCGGTTCAGCAATGCCGACATCATAGAACCGGTCGGGATACAGATCGGCAAAGGCCGAGAGCCCCGTCCCCTCTTTCATCGCCGCACTGATGGCAACAATCCGTTCGTCCGATGCGGCAAGCTCAACAAGCGCTTTGCCGAACGCATCGCTGAATGAGATACACGCATCGTGGCCTTTTGCAACGCCGGTGTCGACCTCAAAGGGGCCGGTACCATGATAGATGCAGGGATCCTCTTCAGAGAACTTGTATCCCTTTCCCTTTTTGGTAACAACATGTATGAGCATCGGCTCTCTGTTGTCTTTGATGCGCTCCAGTGTCTCGATAAGCAGTGGGATATCGTGTCCATCGATAGGGCCCAGATAGTTGAATCCCAGGTCCTCGAACAATCCACCGGGAAGGAAGAAACCCTTCAGGCTTCCCTCTGCCTTTTGGGCGATCTTGGCCACCGATTCCCCGAATTTGGGAATACCTTCCAGAAAGGCCTTCGTCTCTTTTTTGAACTTTTGATAGAATGTGCCGGTGAGCACTTTGCTCAGGTACGTGGCCATGGCTCCCACGTTCCGGGAGATGGACATCTCATTATCGTTGAGAATAACGACAATATCTTTCTTCAGATGACCGGCGTGGTTGAGCCCTTCGAAAGCAAGGCCCGAGGTCAATGCGCCGTCACCAATGACGGCGATCACCTTGAACTCCTCACCCAGCCTCTCGCGTGCCTCGGCTATGCCCAGCGCTGCGGAGATCGAAGTAGAGCTGTGCCCTGTGCCGAAGGCGTCATGCGGGCTCTCGCCGATCCGGGGGAACCCCGATATCCCCTGATACTGCCGTATCGTCGGGAACTCCGTATATCTGCCGGTCAGGAGTTTATGAGAATAGGATTGGTGCCCCACGTCCCAAACGATCTTGTCGGTCGGAGAGTTGAAGACCCGATGAAGTGCAATGGTCAGTTCGACAACGCCCAGGTTCGAGGCGAGGTGCCCGCCATTGATGGAGACCCGTTCGATGATGAGACCGCGCAATTCCTCGGCGAGGGCTTTCAGGTCTTCTAGAGAGAGGGACTTCAGGTCGCGCGGCGTATGTATACGTTCTATAAGCATGATACAAAGATGTGCTGCATTAATTTATTGAGATAACAAATGTCTATTTATTATAAACCAATTTTGAATTTTTAGCAGAAACGGTATTTTCAGACAGGATTTCTGAAGATTTGCACCAACGTTAAACAGCGGCAGGGAGGGGAGCTCCGATTCGTATCCCTCCCTGCCGTTGCCACACAAATCCTAATTTTTTCGTTCCAGCAGATACCGCGCAATGGCCCTGAGGGGATCGGCCTTTTCATCAAACACTTCGAGCGCCTTGAGTGCGTTATCGATCAACTCCCTGGCCTTCTCTTTCGACTTCTCAATGCCGTAGAGCTTGGGATACGTCATTTTCTTCTTTTTCTCGTCGGAACCTTTCGGCTTGCCGATCACTTCGGTCTCGCCTTCAATATCGAGGATATCATCGATGACCTGGAAGGCAAGACCTATATTCTCGCCATACTCGGCCAGCGCATTCAGATGCGCTTCAGAGGTACAGGCCAAGATGCCGCCGATCTTTACCGATGCAGCGATCAATGCGGCGGTCTTATGCGTATGGATATAGGCAAGCGTCGCAGCATCAGGTTCTGTGTTCTCAGACAGAAGATCCTGTGCCTGTCCCCCGACCATGCCCCGTATCCCCGCGGCCCTGGCGACCTCATGAATGACTTTGAGGAGTCCTGACGGCTGGTGGCGGTCAGATGAAGACAGAAGATAGAAGGCCTCGGTCAGCAGCCCGTCTCCGGCGAGAATCGCCATGCCTTCACCGAACACCTTGTGATTGGTAGGCTTGCCGCGCCGCAGGTCATCATTGTCCATAGCGGGGAGATCATCGTGAATCAGGGAATAGGTGTGAATCAGCTCGAGGGCAGCAGCAAAAGGTACGACTTCCTGCGCATTCTTCCCGCACGCCTCGTATGCGGCGATGCAGAGTACCGGCCTTACCCTCTTGCCTCCTGCAGAGAGCGAGTAGACAAGTGACTCCTGGAGTTTAGGGGGAGCAAGGGGACTTGAAAAATAGTCGACCAGAAAAGAATCGACAAGGTCTTTTTTTTCTCTGAGATAAGTTTTCAGATCCATAAATTGCAATCAGCGCTATAGCGTGATTTCATAATCCGATACGCTTGGCGCAATAACGCTCAACGCTGTAAACGCGTTTATTCCCACTCAATCGTTCCGGGGGGCTTTGAGGTGATGTCGTAGACGACTCTGTTGACGCCTTTCACCTCGTTGATGATCCTGTTGGAGATCCTTCCCATAATGTCATAGGGAATTCTGGCCCAATCAGCGGTCATACCGTCGAGGCTGGTCACCGCACGGATAGCGACCGCATGATCATAGGTCCTCTCATCGCCCATAACGCCAACGGTCCTCACCGGAAGGATCACAGCAAAGGCCTGCCATATCTCACGATAGAGTCCTGCTATCTTTATCTCCTCAAGGGCGATGGCATCTGCTTCTCGCAGGATCTCGAGTTTTTCGTACGTGATCTCTCCGATGCACCGGATGGCGAGCCCCGGTCCGGGGAAGGGATGCCTCCAGCAGATCTCTTCGGGCAGGCCGAGCTCCTCACCCAGCACCCTCACTTCATCCTTAAACAGCTCTCTCAAAGGTTCGATGAGCTTGAGCTTCATCACCTCAGGCAGGCCGCCGACATTATGGTGGCTCTTGATCACTGCAGAGGGGCCTTTGAACGAAACGCTCTCGATCACGTCGGGGTAGAGCGTCCCCTGTGCAAGGAAATCGGCATCGCTGATTTTTTTTGCTTCTTCCTCAAAGACAACGATAAACTCATTGCCGATGATCTTTCGCTTCCTTTCGGGGTCAGTAATCCCCGAGAGCCTGTCGAGAAAGCGCTTCCGGGCATCCACATGGATTACCTTCATGCGGAAATGGTCTTCGAAGGTCCTCCTGACCTTTTCCGCCTCGCCCTTCCTCAACAGCCCGTTGTCGACAAAGATGCAGGTAAGATTATCTCCGATTGCCTTATGGATGAGCAGGGCGACTACCGAAGAATCGACGCCGCCGCTCAGGGCGCAGATGACCTTCTTATTGCCAACTTTTGAGCGGATATCGGCAACCGCCCACTCGATGAACGAGGCCATTTCCCAAGTAGGCTTGCAGCCGCAGATGGTGTAGACGAAGTTATGCAGAATGCGTGTCCCCTCATCGGTATGGACAACTTCGGGATGGAACTGTATCGCATAGAACCTCTTTTCCCTGTTTGCCATTGCAGCGATGGGCGAATTATCGGTATGCCCGGCTATAGAAAAGCCTTCGGGCAGTATCTCGATCCTGTCGCCGTGGCTCATCCAGACCTTTGTCTTTTGGGTTAAACCCCACAGGAGGTCTGAGTCATCATCCACCAGCAGCTCGGCCCTTCCGTACTCCCGCTTCGTAGCCCTCGCCACTTCTCCTCCCAGATAGTGTGCCATCAGCTGCATGCCGTAGCAGATGCCGAGGACCGGTATGCCGAGCTTGAACACCTCCGGGTCCGGCACCGGTGCTTTGTCGTCATACACACTGGAGGGACCTCCCGAAAGAATAATGCCCCGGGGGTTAAAGGCCCTGATCTTCTCCATAGGAGCATTGAAGGGAAATATCTCGGAATAGACCCTGCCCTCGCGTATCCTCCTCGCAATGAGCTGGGTATACTGTGATCCGAAGTCGAGCACTAATATCTTATTTTCATCGTGGGTCATATCTTAAATTAAAAATCAAAATAAAAAAATTCCATATTTTTAAATTTTGCTCTTTTCTTCTTAATCTGATTACTGTTCTATCCTGTAATTGGGAGCTTCCTTGGTAATGATGACATCATGCACATGGCTCTCCCTTAAGCCGGCGCCGGTGATCCGCACAAACCGGGCATTCTTCCTCATTTCTTCGAGGGTCTTGCATCCACAATAGCCCATACCGGAGCGGAGGCCGCCGACCAGTTGATGAATGCTCTGCGCCAGCGGTCCCTTGTAGGGCACCCTTCCTTCCACGCCCTCGGGTACCAGCTTTTCCTTCTCGACGCCCTGTTGCCCATACCGGTCCTTGGCTCCCTGTTCCATAGCGCCGAGCGATCCCATGCCGCGGTAGGTCTTGTAGCTCCTCCCCTGGTAGAGAATTGTTTCACCCGGAGACTCGGCAGTCCCTGCAAAGAGGCTGCCGACCATGATGCAGTGTGCACCTGCAGCAATCGCCTTGGTAACATCGCCTGAATATTTGATGCCGCCGTCCGCGATGAGAGGGATATTCGATTTGGAAGATACGGCATAGCAGTTCTTGATTGCGGTAAGCTGGGGAACGCCGGCGCCTGCAACAATTCTCGTGGTACAGATCGATCCTGGTCCTATGCCTACCTTGACCGCATCGGCGCCTGCCTTGATGAGGTCTCTCGCTCCCTCCTCCGCAGCAACGTTGCCGGCAATGATATCGATATCAAAACGCTTCTTTATCTCTTTAAGGGTATTGATCACCGCTTTTGAATGGCCGTGGGCCGTATCAATAGCAATAACATCGACGCCTGCCTTGACAAGGAGCTCGACCCTCTGTAATGCCTCTTCTCCGACACCGACGGCAGCACCGACTCTGAGCCTGCCCATGCGGTCCTTGCAGGCATTGGGGTACTTCTTTCTCTTTTCAATGTCCTTGATGGTAATCAGGCCCTTAAGGTTGTAATCATCATCGACAATGGGCAACTTTTCGATCTTGTATTCATGGAGAAGCCGCTTTGCCTCTTCCAGGCTGGTACCCACCGCAGCGGTAATCAGCCGCTCCTTGGTCATGACCTCCGAGACCTTTTTGCTGAAGTTGGTCTCGAACCTCAGGTCCCTGTTGGTGAGAATGCCGACCAGTTTTCCCTTTGTCGTCACCGGCACACCCGAGATGCGGTACCGCTCCATCAGGCTCAGCGCCTCGGAAATGAGCGCCTCAGGGGCTATGGTAATGGGGTCGACGATCATGCCGCTCTCCGATTTCTTCACCTTGTCAACTTCGAGTGCCTGACGGTCGGGAGGCATGGCGCGGTGAATGATGCCGATCCCCCCCTCACGTGCCATGGAAATGGCAAGCTGCGCTTCGGTAACGGTGTCCATGGCTGCACTGATAATCGGGATATTGAGCTTTATATTTCTGGTCAGGTTGGTGCTGACATCCACGTCTCTCGGTAGGATATCGGATTTTGACGGCAGCAGCAGGACATCATCAAAGGTCAAGCCCAAAGGGAGCGTATCATCAAGCATGTAGGTACCTCTCAAAAAAAATTTTGAATAAAATTATACCATTTTTATCAACAAGAAGTCAGAATATTAGAATACAGAAGCCAGAATTCAGGAGTCAGAATAACGGCAAATATTCACAAACCCTTTAAAATACGTTATTCTGAATTCTGCATTCTGGCTTCCCGAAGCGGGTCTACGCGAAGGGTCGCTCCGACTGATTTCTGCCTTGTTGTCGGTTACGAAATAATATCAATGTTTACTTTCACGTTCATCCGCTGTTTCAACCCGTCGACATAGGATTTTACCGCCTCGTTCCTTTTGCTCATGAGCATGGTCTGCATTATCGCAGCCGCCTGCTTCTCGTCTGCCGGCATATTTTTGAGATCAGCGGGACCCACCTCAACAGAAGCCCAGATAAGCCTCCGCATCTTTCCTGCCAGAAGCTGTTCCCGCAGTGAATTCTCAAAAGCCTCGGGAGTAATTCTCGAAAGCTCAAGCGCCTTGAAGTAGACATCCTGTCTGAAGATGCCGTCCCTCATGAAACGAGGATCGTTCGATATCACATCCTGGAGTTCCCTGTCGGTCACGGTCATGCCGATGTCCCGCGCTGCCACGAGCAGCACCTTCTCCTCTACAAGGCCGTTGAGCACGGTTTCCTTGAGCTTCATATTCTTCTCCACTTCCTCGGTGAGCTGCCCCTTGTACATCTCCCGGTACATTTCCCGCATGCGCTCGTAGGTTCTCCAGTATTCTTCGGCAGTAATCTTCTCCTTGCCTATCTCGGCAACGCTGACCGTGGTCTGCCGGTCCTGCGTTCCCACCCCCCAGAAGACAAAGGAAAGGATCACGATAAAAAATAAAAAGTAGAAAAACTTTGCATGTTTTCTCATGGACTGCAGCATGAGTCAATACCTCCCGGTAAAGTAATCGTTGAGAATATCCTTATGGTCAAAGACAATGTCTTCCGGAAGCGTATCCTTCTGAAAGACACCGACTTCCTTTGCATCATCTCCTGCGTTCGCTTCTCCCTCTCCCGTTGCGATATACACCGTCGTAATGGTGTGGAATCGTTCGTCCCTTCCGGGATCGGAATAGGTATGCATCTGCCTGGTAAGCTTCACCTCCAGCCCGGTTTCCTCTCGTGCCTCCCGTACCGCCGCCCTTTCGAGGCTTTCTCCGTAATCAACGAACCCTCCGGGGATGGCCCACCCGAACGGAGGGTTCTTGCGCTTCACCAGGACAATGCCGTTTCTGTATTCGATGATTATATCAACAGTTGGGATGGGATTTCTAAAGGCCTGCATCAATCGCTGTTTTCGACTCTCAGATCGACGGGCTTTTCAGGAACGATCGTGGAAACGGCGTGTTTGTAGATAAGCTGCTCGTTTGATTCCTTGATCAGGATAACAAAATTGTCAAAACCCTTGACGACACCCTTCAGACGCACCCCGTTGGTAAGATAGATGATGACCGGTATTCTGTCTTTTCTCAACTGGTTCAAAAAATTGTCCTGAAGGCTTTGACCCTTGCTTATTCCCATTAGCTCCTCCTGTTGCTCGTTTCGTGAATCGCTGCAGGTACAGTGATTCTTCTGCCCCTTCCTGACGCTATTTTTACCTTAAAGGATTTGCTCTAATAATGCAAGCACTATGTTATACTAAAATAAAGGTTTATTGAGCAATGTTCCACGACCATAGAAGGTGATAGCATATGCCGATTTATGAATATAAGTGCACCCGGTGCGGGCAGGAATTCGAAAAGCTCGTGTTCGGCAACCAGAAGGTGACCTGTATCAAATGCGCCTCGGAGCATATCGAGAAAAAGTTCTCGGTATTCGGCATGAGCGGAGTGGAGAAGTCCTCCTCTTCAGGATGCTCATCCTGCAGCTCAGGGGCATGCAGTTCCTGCAAATAGGTTCTGATAACCGGTATTTTTGCCGCAACAAACAGGGCGAATCGACATGGCTGACCATCTCCACGAATTCGAAGAAGAGCTCGAAGTAAAAACCCGCAAAAAGGCGACAACACCGCGCCTCTACAAGGTCGTTCTTCTGAATGACGATTACACGACCATGGACTTCGTCGTGCTGGTCCTCGAGAAGGTGTTCCACAAATCGCCTCCCGAGGCAACGCAGATCATGCTCCATGTCCACAAGAACGGCAGGGGGGTCGCCGGTGTTTATACCAGGGACATTGCGGAAACAAAGGTCGCCGCAGTGCATGACCTCGCGCGGAAGAACCAGTTTCCGCTCAAATGCATAATGGAGAAAGAATGATCAATAAAGAACTGGAACTGTCCATCGAGGCAACCATACGGGATGCGGAAAGCAGACGGCATGAGTACCTGACAATCGAGCACCTCCTGCTCGCGCTGCTCCATGACGAATGGGGTGCCGAGATCATTACCGGCTGCGGAGGGGATGTGGCGCGGCTCAAGTCCCTGCTTGAACAGTTCTTTCAGGAAAAAGTCCCCAAACTGCCGAAAAAAACCGATACCTATCCACGCACCACGGTCGGCTTTCAGCGGGTGATCCAGAGGGCGCTCCACCACATCAGGTCCGCAGGGAAAGAGGAGGTCGATGCCGGCGATATCCTGGCGAGCCTTCTTCTCGAAGATGACTCCCACGCCGCCTACTTCCTCGAGTCAGAAGGTATTTCACGGTTGGATATTCTCAATTATATTTCCCACGGCGCCTCAATAATGCCCGAGGAACCGATTTCGGAAGACGAGGATAGGGAGGATGCACCCCGTCCCGGCCAGGGGGGAGCGCCGAGCAGAGATCCTCTGAAACAATTCACCGTCGAGCTGGTCGAAAAGGCAGCGTGCGGAGAGATCGATCCCCTTGTCGGGCGCGATATGGAGCTCAAAAGGACTATTCAGGTGTTGAGCAGACGGAGAAAGAACAATATCATCTTCGTCGGCGAGCCCGGTGTGGGCAAGACCGCCATTGTCGAAGGCCTTGCTTTAAGAATTCACGAAGGGAACGTGCCCGATGCACTCAAGTCAGTAAAGATATTCTCTCTCGATATGGGGGCCCTGCTCGCCGGGACAAAATACCGGGGCGATTTCGAAGCTCGCCTGAAGGCGGCGATGAAGGGCATTGAAAAGATCAAGAACGCCATCCTCTTCATCGACGAAATCCATACGGTCGTCGGCGCCGGCGCAACGAGCGGCAGCTCCATGGATGCATCGAACATACTGAAGCCCCTGCTGAACTCGGGCAGACTGCGCTGCATCGGCGCAACGACCTATGAAGAATACAAGAACCACTTCGAAAAAGACCGTGCACTCTCGAGGAGGTTCCAGAAGATCGAGATTCAGGAGCCGGACGTTGAGGAGACCGTGCATATTCTCGACGGATTGAAGGATTACTATGAGGACTTCCACGGCGTCACCTACACCAGAGGGGCACTGCGGGCGGCAGCAGAGCTCTCCGCCAAGTACATCAACGACCGCTACCTTCCCGATAAGGCGATTGATGTGATCGATGAAGCAGGGGCGGTGCTGAAGCTCTCTTCCGCGTACAAGGCCAAGAAGACCGTCGGCGTTGCCGATGTCGAAAAGGTTGTAGCAAAGATCGCAAAAATTCCCTCGAGGACTATATCGACCTCTGATATGGACCGGCTGAAAAAGCTCGAAGACGAACTGAAGCGGGTGGTCTACGGTCAGGATGACGCGATCCACTCGCTCGTTGCCGCCATCAAGCGCTCCAGGGCAGGCCTCGGCTCACCTGACCGGCCCATCGGATCGTTCCTCTTCACCGGCCCTACTGGTGTCGGTAAAACGGAAGTATCGAAGCAGATGGCTGCAGTGCTCGGCGTCCAGTTTATGCGCTTTGACATGAGCGAATACATGGAAAAACATGCGGTCGCGCGTCTTATCGGGGCGCCTCCGGGCTATGTGGGGTTCGACCAGGGAGGATTGCTGACCGACGGGATCAGGAAGCATCCTTATTGCGTCCTCCTGCTCGATGAGATCGAGAAGGCACATCCCGACCTCTTCAGCATCCTGCTCCAGGTGATGGACTACGCGACGCTGACCGACAATAACGGCAAAAAAGCGGATTTCAGAAACGTCATTCTCATCATGACCTCCAATGCCGGGGCAAAAGATATGACGAGGAGCGTGGTCGGCTTCGGCGACCGGAGCAAGGATACACAGGCAAAAGGTACCGATGCCGTCAACCGGCTCTTCAGCCCTGAATTCAGGAACCGTCTCGATGGCATTATCAATTTCAATCCCATAACGCCGCCGGTCATGAGAAAGATCGTCGACAAGTTCATTGCCGAACTGCAGCACCAGCTCGACCAGAAAAAGGTCCGGATCACGCTCTCCGATGCAGCCAGCGAATGGCTTGCAAAAAACGGATACGACCCGCTCTTCGGAGCGCGGCCGCTGGGACGGCTCATTCAGGAAAAGGTGAAGAACGCCATTTCCGAGGAAGTGCTTTTCGGCAAGCTGATCAAGGGAGGGAAGGTACACATCGACCTGGAAGACGAGCGTCTGACCTTTAAATATTCTTAGCCCTCTGTTTTGACACCGCATACTTCTTCTCTGCTCATGCTTTAAAATAGATCATGACTATCTTTCGTTTATCCAGAGAGCTTATATTCCCCCCTCCCGAACTGGCTGAAGATGACGGACTCCTCGCTGTCGGCGGCGATCTGAGTGAAGATCGCCTCCTGCTTGCCTACTCGATGGGCATATTCCCCTGGTATTCGGAGGAATATCCGATCCTCTGGTGGTCGCCTGACCCGCGTCTTATCCTGTTACCTGAAGAGCTGAAGATTTCGAGGAGCCTAAGGCAGTTCATCAACAAAGATATCTACCGGGTGACGATGGATACCGCATTTGAAGAGGTGATCAGAAACTGTGCTTCTATAAAACGGAAAAGAAGCGACGGCACATGGATTACGGGGGAAATGGAGGCAGCCTATATTCGCCTCCATCGTTCAGGCTATGCTCACTCTGTCGAGAGCTGGCACGAAGGCAGCCTCGTCGGCGGACTCTATGGCATCGCCCTCGGCAGTGCTTTCTTCGGGGAGTCCATGTTCGCAAAGCGGAGCAATGCATCAAAGGTCGCGTTTGTCAAACTCGTCCGCCGGCTCGTCGAGTGGGGCTTCACCATGATCGATTGCCAAGTGACGACAGAGCATCTCATAAGCTTCGGGGCAAAAGAAGTCCCCCGTTCGGAATTCATGGAGCGGTTACAAGCGGCTCTTAAAGCACCGACGAGGAAAGGGAAATGGGGCAATCCGATATAGAAACAACCAAAGGCATGGCGGGTATCCATGTCCGGCAGCGGAGAAAAGCCCTATTCAGGGTACCTGAAAGGATTCTCCCTGACAATAGCATCCACCTTGAGCGGTCTGCCTTTGAGCACAAATACCGCCATGCCCCGTTCGTCGAATGTGGAGCTCCCTCTCTTCCAGGTGCCGGTCCATGAGACATTGAGATTCACCGTGCCATCCTGCTCTATTTCCGTCCATACAGGGTTGAAATTCAGCGAGGCAGAGTCAAACCTTCTCACTGTCTGGCTGATGACCTTGAAACCCTCTCTGGTTGTGTTCCGCTCAATGGTCTGGACATCTTTTTTAAGGTAGGCCTCTTTTATATCCTCGACGACTTTAAACGCCTCGGTTGCAATCCTCGAATCCTCGGAGGTCCTGATAGCCTCCTTCTTCCCGCCGCAGGAAACAATAACCACCAGTATTATCAGAGCTGCTGTCGCCGTAAAAAGCCTTCTCATAAAGACCTCCGCAATCGATTATGAATTAGAATAGCATTATAGTTGATTTTCGCAAAGAAAAGACAGGGTCCAAACGAAGAAAGCAGGGGGGCAAGTGGCCGAGGGGGTGAGAATACAGGCTCACTCGACACCTTGAACCTTCGAACGCCTGAACCCTATCCTTTTATTATTTGTTATCATAAAGAGTATGAAAGTCGTCGCGCAGAACAGAAAAGCATATCATGACTACAGCATTGAAGATACCCTCGAAGCGGGCATCCAGCTCCTCGGCACCGAGGTAAAGTCGCTGCGCGACGGCAAAGCCAACCTCAAAGACAGCTACGTGCTTATCAAAGACGGCGAAGTGTTCCTCTTCAATTGCCACATAAGTCCTTATACGCACGGCAATATCATGAACCATGATCCAGTGAGGACAAGAAAACTCCTTCTCAACCGGAAGGAAATCGAGCGGATGAAAGGCAGGGCCCAGCAGAAGGGCTATACCCTCGTGCCGCTGAAAATCTATTTCAAAGGACCTTACGCCAAAGTCGAAATAGGCCTCGCAAAAGGCAAAAAGGAATACGAAAAGAGAGAGACCATCAAAGAGCGCGAGGCCAAAAGAGATATCGAAAAAGCAATAAAAAACAGAGGCTGAATTACGACATTATGGAAGAAGGAGAGCAGGATTCACACCCGCGGTATATGGTATAATAGATTAAATTCCAATGACCAAGTATCAAACTCCAAACAAATTTGGAATTTGAGATTTGGGGTTTTGGATTTTACCACGTAGGGGGCGACAGGACTCGACGGGGGTTATGAGGCTCAAGTGGCATGCCGTGGCTCCATCACCACGTAAAAAGGTGGAAAAAAACACAAACGCCAACAACGAACTGGCACTCGCTGCTTAACGAGCAGCACGCTCCTCTTGGGTTGTCTGTGCTTGAGAGACCAGCGTCATACAGCAGGCTGCCGTCAGGTGACTCCCTTAAGCCTGACGAAAGACTGAGGGGATGGGATGTCAGCAGGCCTGCCTGCCGGCAATCTGGCATCCGAGATTAAATAGGCAGGATAAGCATGTAGAGGCTTGAGAGTAGTACTTTCGGACGTGGGTTCGAATCCCACCGCCTCCACCAATTCTCATCAGCGCTGGGCACACCTGATTATGGTATAATGCCTTCCTGAACTATTATTAGAGAGAAAGCTTAAGACCATTGTAGTGCCCATGCGCAAAACACCGAAGATCATTCCTGAATTTTCTTATATCCTTCGCCTTTCCGTTGGCTGGCTGGTAGTATTTTTCCTTCTGCGGCTCGGCATGCTCTGGCGCAACAACATTCTTACCGTCGATATTCCGGCAGGCACCCTGGCCCAGAGTTTTCTTGTAGGCGCACGATTCGATCTCACGGTAACGAGCTATCTCCTCTTCCCGCTGGCATTGTGGCTTCTTGTCCCCCGTTATGGATGGCAGTACCGCTCCGTTGCATTGAAACTCCTCCCCTGGGGCTTGGCGCTCCTCTGGTCCCCCCTCGTCTTCCTCGGCCTGGCGGAGTGGGAGTTCTACCGCGAATTTCACGACCGCTTCAATCAGCTTGCCCTTGAATATATCAAGGATGATCCTGCAACCGTCGCAACTATGATATGGTACGGATTCCCTGTCATTCGCTATACGCTCTTATGGCTCGCAGCGACTGCGCTCATCGCTTATATTCTCAAGCGGCAACTTGCAAAGCTTATGCCCTCTGCACCTTCATTCTCAAGAGAAAGACACCTTAAAAAGGTCCTCCCCGTCGGGATTGTCCTCATCGCCGTGCTGATCATCGGGGCCCGCGGAGGGATCACGAATTCGAAGCCGTTACGATGGGGTGATGCCTATTTCAGCAAACATACGTTTGCCAACCACCTTGCCCTGAACGGCATCTACACCCTGTCGAGAACGGTATTGGAACAGAAGCGGCATGATCTTACGAAGTTCTGGCGCAATAAGATCCCCCGAAAGGAGACCCTTGAAACCACCCGCTCGCTCATCCTACAGCCCGGAGATCACCCCTTTGCTCAGGACATCTACCCGCTCCTTCGCTATCCGGGGAGCAACGGACGAACAGTAACGTTCTCAACACCGCCGCGGCATGTAGTCGTCATTCTCATGGAAAGCCTCTCTGCTGAATTCGTCGGCGCGCTGGGAGCTCCCTATGGAGCGACACCGCAGTTCGATCGGATTGCCCGAAAGGGAATTCTCTTCGACCGTTTCTTTTCCCAGGGGACCCATACGCATCAGGGGGTATTCGCAACGATCTGCAGTTTCCCCAATCTCCCCGGGTTCGAGTATCTCATGAAGCACAGCCTTGCAAAGCAGCCCTTCCGCTCCTTCATATCGCTGCTGAGCGAAGCGGGTTTTCACTCCATCTATGTCTACAACGGGGACTTTACCTGGGATAATCAGGAAGGCTTCTTCCGCAATCAGGGCATGAAGCACTTTGTGGGCAGGAACGACTACCGCAATCCAAAACATAAAGATCCGACGTGGGGAGTTTCAGATGAAGATATGTTCATGAGAGGAGTGGAGGAAATCCGGCGGCTTTCAGATGAGGGTCCTGCCTTCGCCTTCCTGCAGACATTGAGCAATCATGCTCCTTTTGATCTCCCCTCGCCTGCTCCATTCAAAGACCTCACAGGGCCGGAGCACCTCATCCCGAGATTAAACGGCATCAGGTATGCAGATTGGGCGTTGGGGAAATTCTTCGATGCGGCAAGCAAAGAGCCGTGGTTTAAAGATACACTGTTCGTAATACTCGGTGATCACGGCTTTGGTTATGGATCGCTGAAAACGCCGCTCGACCTTGCGGCCTTTCATATCCCGCTGCTCCTCTACTATCCCGGCGATCCGAAATGGGCGGGGAAACGGGCTCATACCGTAGGCAGCCAGGTCGATGTACTGCCCACCGTGATGGGACTTATGGGAAACAGAGGAGCGAATCAGTCCTGGGGGAGGGACCTCTTCCGTGTTGCACCGGGTGATCAGGGATGGGCGGTTGTCAAGCCGTCGGGGAACAGCCAGATCGTCGGCTTTATCAGCGGCGATCAGCTCTTGATCGCCTCTCCGAAGCTCGCTCCTGTCACCTATCAGTACAAGCTCAATCCCTGGGATGCAACACAGGTAACATTGTCAGATGCGCGGGTGAAAGAATTATCCACAGCTCTTTACAGTTATATTGCATCAGCACTCGACTCATTGTTCTCGTTCCGCGCGGGCGTGCCGCACAAAGATCTTGTGCCGACAGCTGAAAAGGCCAAAGCATCCAGATAGCAGAGGATTCTCAGGGGGCATACTGCAGCTGGTGGAAGTTGCTGTACAGGCTTCTACTTCATCGGCAACAACGCTAAGGTTCGATTCAACTTACCGCATTCAGCGATAATCGTTTCAGCGCATACGCAGGGTCCTGTCATTCGATCGAGAGAGCCTTTTATTATATAAGCGAAGTCGTGAATGGGTCTCATTGCTTCTTTGATTTCACCTGCCGCGTGCCGGAGTCTTCTCTTCAAGACGAGAAATTCCTTTTCAACAGGGGTGCCGTTGCCATTGGCAACCCTTTTGACAGCATACGCATGCCACTGCTCCGCAGAAGCAGCAAGCCCCTTCAGCGCTTCTTGTGCTTTTTGCAGGACCGCCATAATATCTTTATCCCTGCTTCTCACCAGCTTCAGGCTCATAGAGATATCCTGCACCTCATCGAAAGCAGTGGAGAGCATCCTCACCAGCAGGTCGCTTTCAATGCCGTAGACCGTTTTCGCCTCATAGAACGGTATATGCCAGCTCGCGGTTTTCTCATTCACGATGCTCGAAAAGCTCCTCGCGATATCGCAGACCGCGGCAAGCTGCGGGGCCCCTTCGTCCCTGAAGCCCACATGATAGTATCTCTGGCATTCCACGATCTCTTCCGGGAACCCCCAGTACCTGAGCGCTTCCTCGCCGATCTCCCGGTGATTGACACCGTAATGCTTTGTCTCCCAGGCAAGAAGCGCATCAAGATGATGGAGATCAAACCGTTCGATGTCGCGCCGGTCCTTCAGGAGCATATCGGTAAAGATCAAAAAGCCCACCTCGAGCGTCAGCGCCGAGAGAAAAGCCTCATCAGGATTGCAGGTGCCGAGCCGTGCGGCGAGCGATTTTGCGAACACTGCACGGTAGAGCGACGCACGCCAGAACTCCTCGTAATCCACCGGTCCTACTTTTCCCATAGGAAAGATGTCACGCAGGGAGAGTGTCAGCGCCATCACCCGGAGGCGGTTGAAGCCGACCCTCTGGACCGCATGATCAATAGAGCTCACCTGCTCTCCCGTACGGAAAAACGCGGCGTTCGACAGATTGACAACGCGCACTGCCAGGGACTGGTCCTGCTCAATAAGACACGCCATATCCTGCACCGAACAAGTCTCACTCGACGCCATTTCGATCAATCTGACGGCAACCGGAGACAAAACGGGGAGGGAATAGCCGTTTCTGATTCTGGCAAGAATTTCTTCTCGATAGCGTTGAGGCATGGTGGGAATGTTATCGGCTGTGTGTAAAATAACTTTAATATTCAACGCCTTTTTACTACTCAGGCAGAGTAAATTATTAGTTTGAAATGTTATTTTCCTGTTCCCTTGCAACCAGGTCAAAATGGCCATTCCCAAAAGGCAGGTACTCCTGGCTCTCCATCTCGTGCTTGCAGCAACCATATAGATGTCTTAATCAGAGACTGGAATGGTATGAAGGACAACTCGCATCTATATATAATTGATCAAGCACTTCGACCGGTTGTGAAAGAGGCCGAAGAAGCAGTAAGGAAATTTCTCGGCCGCGTCTTCAGTCTGCCCGTAGTCGTCAAGAAATTGGAGGACATTATGCGTGTGGAGAGAATACATTCACACAGGCATTACCTCTGCTGCCAGCAACTTCTCCAACTCCCCCGCGCACACACCATAAACTTCCGAATTCTTTTTGACCCTTTCGGTGAAGTCGAAGACCCATTCTTTCAGCCGTTCGCGGAAGGCGCCGTCATCGGTCATGGCGAGGAAGTCGAGTTCCACGCTGAGGAGGTCAGGGGGCTCGCCCTCGTAGACATAATCGAAGCCGTGGTCTTTATAGAAGTCCCTGACTACCCCTGCGGTAGTACCGTAGACCGTACCTTCCCGGTAAAAGGATTCATAGGGCGGGCAGAGCAGTGTGGGATAAGCATTGATGAAGAGACGTGTATATTCCGCCTGCAGCTCCTCGAGGTCCACGTTGCCCAGTGCCTCAGCGCATCGGCGTCCGCATGAGGGCCTGCCGGTCTGCGCGCATGCTGCAATGACCTTTATCGTTTCCTCGGTCGGATAGGAGAAGACAAAGGAGAAGAAGCCGAAGGGGTTCATCACTCCGCCTCCATGATGGGCAGCATTCGTATCAGGCTCAGAAACGCGAGCCCTAAGGCCGCCATAACGCCAGCAGTAACAGTGATCTCGATCGCCGAGGGGAAATAGCTCCAGTACGAGGTGAACACTTGCTCGGGGTTGAAGAGTGATCCCCTTATTTCTCCTACGGCGATCGGGTACGCCCACTCCACGGTCGCGCCGCGCATGATGACCGGCAGCCTCAGCGGTATCAGGTTGTAGGCAGGGGGGATGAGCAGAATGCGGTGCGCAAACACACCGATGACCACTGCCAGGCTCCCCCGCACCAGCCATTCCTTGTTCCTCGGACGAGCAGTAAAGATAAAGACTGACAGGAGAATGAATATGATCTCAACAGCGTGCAGACCGATGTATTTGTGAAAGACGAGCTTGACCACCTCTGCCTCCCTGCCGTTGTTCCACCAGAGTCTCACCACGAAATCGTTGTAGTAGATAAAGAGCATGATGATCGACGAGATTGCAGAGACTTTCGCCAGCAGGCCATAGGTGGGCTCGAGGTCCTTCTTGTACCCGTAGGCAATCAACGACGCGAGGATCACAATGGCCGGACCGGTCGCAAGGGCTGCAGCGATAAAGGTCGGCGCGAGCACACCGCCGAACCACCATGCCCGCGCGAGCTGGGTAGCGAGCACCCAGGCGGTGACAGTGTGGATAAGTATTGCGAGCGGGAGCGCTATAGGCGCCATCCTTCGTGCGTATTTCTCCGATTTCTCTTTCTCCAGAGCCAATTCGATGGTGCTGAGCTCCTTTTTCATAATCACGCCGTAAAAGGGCACCTTGATTCCCCTCTTCAGGATATCAGGACGCAGGAGGATGTAGGTGTAGATCGCCGAAACTATTGCATAGGAGGAGAGCACAATGACGTCCCAGGGGAGCATGGAGTTGAAGTTCGGATGGAGCAGCATATTCAGCAGCCGGTCGGGCCGTCCGATGTCGGGGAGAAGCACGAGCATAGCGCCCACGGCAAAGAGGAACGCCGTAAGCGAAGCAACCTTGGCGATCGGCTTAAGCTGTTTCGCACCGAAGATGTAGATGGCCGATGAGACGACCAGACCACCGGCGGCAGTTCCGACGAAGAAGGCCCACGTCGCCACATAGAGTCCCCACGAAAAGGGATTGCGCATATTGGTCACGATCATCCCTTGATAGAGCTGAAAAATCCACGCCGCTGCCCCGAGCAGTGCGACGGCAGTGAGAATAGCGACGGCCGATCTATAATTTTTTTCCATAACTGATGCCTCCTTTGCCCTCTTTTCTTGCCAGGGGAATGTAGAAGACCTTGGGCTCGGTGCCCAGCTCCTCGTTGAGCCTGAATATATCCCTGCTCCTCAGGACCTTCGAGATATCGCTGTTCGGGTCGTTCATATCTCCGAATATCCGTGCGTTGCCCGGACAGCCGCGCACGCAGGCAGGCTGCAGGCCCTGATCGACATACTGTACACAGAAAGTGCATTTCTCGACTACGCCCTTCGGCCGCTTTGGCGCATAGACAAGTCTTCCTTTCGTCCGGTGTTCCAGGGGATAACCGTAGCGGTACTCTTTGTCCTTGAACCAGTTCTCTTCGAACCCGGCATTCTCGAAACCCTGCTCAAAACTCTTCTTCGAATCCTGCCAGTTGAACTGCCGTACACCGTAGGGGCAAGCGGTCATGCAGTATCTACAGCCGACGCAGCGCTCGTAATCGACAAGAACAATGCCGTCCTCCCTTTTCCAGGTAGCGCCTACGGGGCAGACTTTGACGCAGGCTGGCTTTTCGCAATGCATGCAGGGCACGGGAAGGAATGTTTCTGTTATATCGGGATACTCGCCGGCAGGCACCATATGCTCTTTGGAGCCGACAGATTCGACCCGCTGCCACCAGGTGCCCGGCGGTTGGGCATTGTGGATCTTGCAGGCAACCGCACAGCTCCTGCAGCCGATGCATCGGTTGAGATCGATGACCATTCCGTACTTACGCATGTGTCACCCCCTCTGCCTTTTTCACTTCGCATGCCGCCTCGTTCCAGGCAGTGGTAGGCTCCCACATGCCCGGGACGAAATAGATGACATGAGAGGTCTTTACCCAGGGATAGGTCAGGGTGTTGTATGAGGTGCCTTTCAGGTACCTGCTCCACCACCCCTGTTCGAAGACAATGACCTTCGGGTGCAGCCCCGGGTCAGGGACCGCATAGCCGTAGAGCTTCCCTCTGCTGTTATAAACCTCGACAAGGTCTCCCTCTTTTATCTTCCGCTCTGCTGCGGTCTTGGGGTTCATCCAGACCTTGGGCTTGAAGTCCTGCAGCTCGAGCATGGTGATGTTGTTGCTATGCGTGGAATGGACCCGGTAGAGGGCATTCCTTGTGATAAAGGAAAGGCCATACTTCTTGCCATCCCCCCTCTTGTGCTCGGTGTCGACAAAGGGGTCTTTGTGCACCGGCAGCGTTTCGCCGATATCGATAAAGATGTCCTCGTCCTTATAGAACTCTGCCCGTCCGCTCTTGACGAACCGCGCAGTCTTGGGCAGCGGTGCGGGATACGAGACCGGCGGGAAGGGTTGTTTCTGTGCGACCTGCTCCCAAAACATGATCTGCCGTTTGTTCGGAGTCGGCAGGTTGAGACGCACCGGCCCTTTCTTGAGCATATCGATAGTGATCCCCTTGACCTGCTCTCCACCGGTCCTGAGCATCAGGTCTGCGGCGGCAAGAGATGCCTGTTGCGTGATCTCGCGGGCGAGCTTCAGGCTCCATGTCCCTGCCCTTCGCGCCGCCTCCTCTCTTCTAAAGAGGTCGGGGTCCGGATAAAACTCCTCGACAGCCTTCTTCAATTCATCGTCGTTCAGCCGGTAGGCGATCCTCTTGGCGATCTCCTTGAAGATCCATATCTCGGGCATGCACTCAAAGAGCGGCTCTATGGCAGGCTGCTGGAGCTGCACATAGGGATGCGAGACCGTTGCAGTGAGGTCATATTTCTCGTACCATGCCACGCCCGGCAGGACGACATCGGACCAGAGGCAGGAAGTGCTCATCTGGAAATCAGTGGCAACGATCAGTTCGAGGTCGCCGTTGGTTGCCTTTTCCCTGAGCCGATTCGACATGTTGTGCTGGTCGAACGGGTTGTGCCAGCCGTAGATAAAGGCCTTGACGCCGTTTTTGGGATAGGGCGTCTCCTTGTTGTATTTCTTGTATTCTTCGCTGTTCCGGTATTCGTCATTGATCCAGAGCAGGTAGGTGACCCAGCGGTTCTTCTTCTCCTTGAAACCCCACCATGCGCCGAGGGGCCAGCGGACCCGGTACTGTCCAGCGTAGGTCGATATGCCGGCGCCCGGTTTGCCCAGATTACCGGTCAGTGCGACGATCAGCGAGAGCGCCCTGCCCTTCAGGTCACCATGAAACCACTGGTAGTTGCTCGCGCCGTAGACAATGTGGAGCGGCTTGACCGTTGCCATCTCCCGCGCAAGCCTTCGGATCGTCTCTGCATATTCACTGATTCTCGAAGCATCGGGAGCGATGGTCTTCGCCGCCTGCTCCGGAGAGTATTCCTTGCCGACAAACTCCTTAAGCAGCTGGAAGACCGGCTTTACCTTCACTCTCTTTCCCGAAGTAATCTCTACCTCAAAAGTGCCTTCGAGTGCGGGATTGAATGTCCTTGTGAGATTTTCAGGGTCGGGGATGACATAGGCCTTTGAGGCGGTGTCATAGGCGACAAAGAGGTCGCGGTATTCGGGGATCTTGCCCTTTCGTGCCGCAGCCCTGCTGCTGAGCGCTTTGACATCATAGGCACGGAGCTTCTTATTGTTATCGAGCCGCACCAGGAGCGGCATGTCGGTAAAACTCTTGATGAATTCCTCGTCATAGAGCTTTTCATCGACGATGACGTTCACGATACCCAGAGCAAATGCCGCGTCGGTGGCGGGGTTGATCTGTATCCATTCATCGGCTTTTGATGCAGTAGGTGTATAGTTCGGATCGACCATGATGACCTTGGCGCCCCGCTCCCTGCCGATGTTGATGAATTTGGCATCAGGCACCCTGGTCACGAGGATGTTCGATCCGAAGATGGCGGTGTACCGCGAATTCATCCATTCCAGCGACTCCAGCTCTTCGGTCTGTACGCCGAAGGTCATGGGCCAGAAGGCCGGCAGGTCGCCGTTCATGGTGTAGGCGTGGAGCACGCTCCATTCGTACAGCGAAGCAAGCCGCATCAGTGCCCCTTTGTTGACATATCCGGTGCCGGGCACCTGGATGGAGGCCGCCACCGACTCGGGGCCGTACTTGTCCATAATGGCGACGAACTTGTCGGCAACGTAATCGAGCGCCTCATCCCAGCTGACTGCCCTGAATTTCCCCTCGCCCCTCTTCCCTGCCCTGATGAGCGGGTGCTTGAGCCGGTCAGGTCCGTAGATGAGGTTGAGCATCGACTGCCCCCTCAGGCAACCCCGCGGATTGTACTCCTGGTCAGGATAGTCCGCAGCCTGAATGAGCGAGGTGATCCTTCCCTTGTGGACCATGGCGTTGAACCCGCACGCCCCGGTGCAGTTCGGCGAGCAGGTCGACCGTATCAATTCGATGAGTCCCTGCTCCTGAGAAGCGGATTGCGCGAGCTGGAAATATCGCGACCCTGCGGCAACGGTTGCTCCGACTGCACACACTTTCAGAAAATCCCTGCGCGTTATGCCCATCGTACGCCTCCTTCTCTCGTGCTACGAAACGGCAGCATCTCTATTCGGCAACCCTTTATGGGTGCGATTACTGCACAGCGTTCGAGATTATGTAAATTACCTTAATTGTGCAGGGCAAAAGTATGATACAGATCATAGGAGTCGGTCGGCCGGCAATCACCTTCCGGAAGCCGCTTCCTATTTAAATAATATCTCTCCGCAATGTAAATTGCTTGTAAATTTAGATGGCCGGGAGAGGGCTTATCCGCACTTTTTCGTGATGTAACACTTCAGGTAGTTTATGCCGAGGGGTGCAAGAACAAGGAAAGCGAGGAGAAGAAGGGTCACCATGACTTTCATCGTAACGATATCGTTAACCGAATCGATTTTCTCGATCTGGTCCCCTGCAAAGGCATAGATCGCCGAGCCCGGGATAATGCCGAGTGATGTCGTCCACAGAAAGGTCCTGAACGGCACTGTCGTAATGCCGGCAAAGAGATTCACCAGAAAGAACGGGAAGACCGGTATCAGGCGCAATACAAGCAGGTACCTATGGCCGTTTCTGGCAAACTCTTCATTAAACTTTTCTATCCTGCGCCGGTATTTCTGCTGCACCCAGCTGCCGATCAGGTGGCGCGAAAGCAGAAAGGCAATGCAGGCCCCTGCCGTTGCGGCAATGTTGACATAGACCATCCCCAGGACTGTCCCGAAGAGGAACCCGCCGGCAACGGTCAGGACTGCGCCTCCGGGGAGCGAGAGCCCGATAAAAACAATGTAGATGAAGATATATCCTACGACCGAGACGAGATACCGGTCCTGTACGAACCGCCCAAGCGTCTCTTTGTGCTCCTTGAGACGCTCAAAGGTTACATACTCATCGATGCCCAGGGCCCGGAAGAGCAGGGCCGCACCGATGAGAAAGGCGATCAGAATGAGCTTTCCCTTATGAGCTTTCATTGTCCTTCAGGAGAGTATCCTCTTGAGCAACTTAAGCAGGGGTTTGCTCTGCGGTTTGTCGATAGAGCAGAGCTTTGCGGGCGGCTTGATGAACCCGTAATCAAATGCGGCCCCCGGTAACTTCCTTATGGGCAAAGAGGTATGACATTGTTCCTGATGAAGCAAACGGTGTGTTCCTGTTCCGCCTGAACAGGGCCATGAGGTCATCACGACAGTCCACATCCCCCCATTCAGGCAGTATATACATCTTATATCGCTTTTTACGCAAAATATCTACCGTCTGCTCAAAGACGGCCCCGGTGCTCCAGGGTATCGCCTCGAACAGTTCGGGGAGAAATGCATCCCGCTTAAAGCCGATGAGATAATATCCGCCATCGAAGGCAGGGCCTATCACGACATCATGATGGTGCAGCGAACGGAAAGCCTCATCGATGATCTCCGCTGGCAAATCAGGACTGTCGCTGCCGATGATCACCACTTCTGTCACTCCTTCGTTAAAGATATCTATAAAAGCATTTCTCATCCGCTCTCCCAAGTCATTGCCCCTTTGAGGAAGATACGAATATCCTCTTCCCAGCCAGGCTACTATCTTTTCCAGAGCGTCAGGCGGATAAAAACAGCACATGAAAGGATGTAGTGATGCGCGTAGCGTATTGATCATATCCACAACAAAGCATCGATAGAGCTCAAGAGCAGCCTCGTCGCCGAGGTCTTTGGCCAGGCGGGATTTTACTGTCCCCTTTTCAGGAGCCTTTATGAACATGAGAACGCATCGCGTCGACATATCTGATCTTACACGATGCACCTAATATGACACAGGCAGGAAGGGGTACGGCAAGGAGCTTTATAGCGCTTTCTTAGCTTCCACAAAGGGAACAAACTCTGATACCAGCTGTTTTTAATGGCATATCTATTATAATAAATGTACATGAGAAAGCTCCTTGCCGTACCCCTTCCTGCCTGTGTCCACCCTTCTGAATTTCAAAACGCATCAGCAGCATCCGTCGGATAAGCTGTCTCTCTTATCCGATGCAGGGGCCCCGCGGTTCTTAAACAGACCGAAATGCTCGCTGAAATCTCCCAGCACTGCGACATACTTTTTGAGCCTCGTCCGGGAAAGCATCAGTGCCGTATTGCCGCAGACCCTCTCAGGCCGGTTCCTTTCAAAAATATGCGCGCTGTCGAGCTCGAAGGCAAACGGCGATTCGGGAACGCCTCCTTTGTATATGGCGATATGCCCGTAATCTTCGCAGGCGTCTTCGAGGCCCTCCAGTTTCCAGAGGCGGTAGGTAATTGAATAGAAGGTTACGCTTCCGGTGAGTTTCTTTATCTCATCGTTGGTAATCACAATTGTCCTCTTTGAAACCACACGCGGATCAATGAAACCCGCTTTCCGCGCTATCCTTTCGAAATCCTTGTAGTAGAGCGCACCGCCGAGACACTCTCCATAGAGGACCGGGTCTTTTCTGATATGTGCGGGAAGCCGCCGGTCGGCATAGATATCGGAGAAATAGAATTCGCCGCCGTACTTCAGGAGCTCATAAACCTGCCTGATCACCTTCTCCTTGTCTTCAACGAGATTGATGACGCAGTTCGAAATGATCAGATCGAGCGTTTCCCTGCCGAAATGCTCTCCTGCGTGCTCGATATCATCGAGAATGAATTCCGTATTCGGCCTTTGATACCCGAACCTCCCTGCCTGAACCTCCTTGTACTGGCGGGCCACCTCGACCTGCTGCTCGGTCATATCAATGCCGTAAACAAATCCCCTCTCGCCCACGAGTTTCGAGAGCACATAGCTGTCCCTGCCAGTACCGCAGCCGAGGTCGAGGACCTTGAGGCCGTCGAGCACCAGCGGAATCGGCGAGCCGCAGCCGTAGTATTTCGTTTTAATCTCCTCGGCGATGTAGGGAAGCACCTCCCTGACGTGCTTGGGAAGCGCGTCAGGGGTACAACAGGCCGTTGTCTTCAGGTCTGCCGAAGACTGCAGTTCCTCGCCGTAGTATTTTCTGACGCTCTCTCTCACATCGAAGTCAGCCTCATTCTTTATCAGGGCTCCGTGACAACCGCTTCCCTTGTTTGCCGTGCAGGCATAGCAGTGCTCATCACAGGTAATCTCAGGTGCGAAGTCACTAAAATCGATCTCCCAGAACTTTGCATGCTCATAGCCTTTTATGCGTATGCCGAGGGCGAGGTTGAAATCGCAATCATAGACATACCCCTGATAATCAACCGAGATCAGATGCCTGCACATGAGCTTATCGAGGGTTGCAGGGTTAAAGTTGTTCACCAGCAGCCGCATATACTCTTCAAGCCTCCCCTGCTGGATGAGATGCTGCCTGAACCGCTTGATCGGCGAGTTCACGATGGTGATAAGGTTATCAAAGGAAATACCATACAGCTCTCTCATGAGCTTTTTGTATTCGCCTTCGAGCTGCACTTGTTCGATGGGCAGGCAGTCTCCGGTAGGGTTGTATACAAAATCCAGGGAGAGCCCGCTGGTCCCATAGCCGATATCATTCAGCCGCTTCAGCACCCGCAAGGTCTTTTCGAAGACCCCTTTTCCCCGCTGCCGGTCGATCTGGTCCTCAAAAATTCCGGGAAGTGATGCGACGACCTTCACGTTGTGCTTTTTATACAGGTCTACAAAACAAGCGTATTCAGGTATATCGAGGACCGTCAAACTCGTCCTCACCGCGAGGTGCCTGCCTGCCCGTGAAAGCTCCTCGATAAACATGGCAAAGTGGGGATTGAGCTCGGGGGTACCGCCGGTAAACTCTATATGATTGATACCAGAGGCCAGGAGTTTATCGAGAATACGCCTCGCCGTTGCATGATCCATATTGAGATCTCCCTGGGGAGATGCGCCGATGTGGCAGTGCGAACATGTCTGGTTGCATCGGTTCCCCATATTGATCTGAACAATATCGATTCCCCTCTTTGTGAGCTGCTCTTTCTTCCAGAACACCACCTGCTCCGCTATCATCTCCTCCTCCGCAATCCATATCCTATTTATAGAATTTTACCAATTTTTCAGGGTGAATTCCCAAAAGATACAACAGTATCAATGACCAGTTTCTGAGTGTGCAGCGGATGACACCCTCCCGCTCCCAGCGGCGCGGAGAGGTAAGCACCCGTGCCGGGATAATATAAATAGCGTCCTTTCTTTTCTTGATGCGCCGCATAAGCTCAACATCTTCCATCAAAGGGATATTCGGGAATCCGCCGAGCTGCTCGAAATAACCTTTCCGGATGAACAGTGCCTGGTCACCATAGGGAATTCTGGTACAGCGAGAGCGCAGGGAGGCGAGTCGCTCGATCAGCCTGAAGACCAGCCGGTCAGAGGCGATGCCCAGATCAAAGGCGCCGGCCACATAAGTGCGCTCCTGCATCGCCGACACAATAAGTTCCAACGCCTTGTCCGGCAGCCGTGTGTCGGCATGGAGGAAGAGCAGGAGGTCTCCCGATGCAACAGAAGCCCCTGCGTTCATCTGCATCCCTCTCCCTTTCCGGGAAACAAGCTTTACTATCGCAGCGTGTTGTATCGCTGCTATCGTTGACCCTTCCGGAGTGCCGTCAACGACGATGATCTCGACAACGGCGCTCCCGGATGTTACTTGATAAAGAAGGTGGGAGATGGTCTGGTTAATGCCGGAGGTTTCATTAACAACCGGGATTATAATGGAGATTTTTGGTCTGCTGTTCATCGCCGCACCCTTTCCTGTCCGTTCCACACAACAATTAAAGCGTTTTACGTTTCAGCCGATATAATATATTACTGTTTAGAGGAGTATATATGGAAAAGAAAAAAGTCAACAACATAGAGTCTGAAGAGCTGTGGAAGGAATTCCGGGCAACACAGCCCCTTGAGAAAAAAGTGTCCTGTTGGGTGTGCCGGGAGATGCTCAAGATCGAACTGCTGGAGCTGACCTGCCCTACCACCGGCACCACCGATGTCATACGTATCGATTTCTGCCCGAAGTGCGGAAAAAGATTGAGATAACTGCCGCACCCCTCTCCGCCGTGCTCTTTCCTTGACATTTCGCTCCCCGTACCGATAATATTTTTATACCAGGTGCCGAAAGGCTTAATAGGGAATCCCGTGAGGAGCAGTAGCCGAATCGGGAGCGGTCCCGCCGCTGTGATCCCGACTCCGGACACCATTGAGGAGTAAGCCCTTTACCTATTCTACGCCACTGTTCATTTTCGGATGGGAAGGCTGGTAAAGATCGGGAGAGCCAGAAGACCTGCCTGCAAACTGCAGCTTTTAGCTCATTGCTGATAGTCTGATTTATTTTCGTCGCTATGAGCCACGGGCTATGAGCTAATAGAGAGCCCTCTCGCGGAAGTGGGCAACAACGAGGATGAAGCAAACCAGGGTGCAATCCTCAGAGCGTGACTGCTCTGAGGATTTTTGTTTTTTTCAGGAGAAGACATGATCACCTTCGTCATCGGCGGCGCAAAGAGCGGGAAAAGCAGGTTCTGCCTGGAACGGGCATCACGGCACCAGGGACAAAAGCTCTACATTGCGACAGCCCAGGCCCTTGATGACGAGATGCGGGAAAAAGTGGAGCGCCACAAAAAAGAGCGGTCGGGAGAATGGGCTACCCTCGAAGAGCCGCTCCGGATCGCTGCATCGCTGAAAAGGGCCCACCATGGCTACGGGGCAATTCTGATCGATTGTCTAACGCTCTGGCTTTCGAATCTGCTCCTTGCACAGGGAAAAGACATCGATAGCACAATGGACGAGTTTGTGGCGTCGCTCGACGAATGCAGGACGTCGAACATATTTATTGTTTCGAACGAGGTCGGCCTGGGGATCGTTCCCGACAGTGCGCTTTCGAGAAGGTTCAGAGATCTCGCCGGTGCGCTGAACCAGAAGATCGCCGCACTGGCTGACGAGGTGTACCTCGTTACCGCAGGAATTCCGCTGAAGATAAAATAAGCCTCCGGAGGATAGATAATGGACTTGCTCAGCAGCACCTTAAAAAGCATCAGCAGCATTGATGAACAGCTCTACATTGCTGCACAGAAATACCTCGACAACCTCACCAAGCCCCTCGGCAGTCTGGGACGGCTCGAAGAATTCGCCCGGAGGCTCGTTGCCATAACAGAGAACAGGAATCCCCTTCTGGATAAAAAAGTGGTCTTCACCTTCGCCGGAGACCACGGGATTACTGCAGAGGGGGTATCGGCATATCCCAAAGAGGTGACCCAGCAGATGGTCCTGAATTTCCTCAGGGGCGGCGCAGGGATCAATGTCCTGGCACGCCACGCCGGTGCTGAAGTCGTGGTGGTGGACATCGGCGTCGACCATGAGTTCAAAGAGCTTCCGGGGCTGATAACCATGAAGGTAGTCAACGGCACGAAAAACTTCGCTAAAGGCCCTGCCATGACAAGGGAAGAGGCGGTCAAATGTCTCGAAGTGGGGATCACGATTGCGGGGGGATATGCGAAGAAAGGGTATAAGCTCTTCGGCACCGGAGAGATGGGTATCGGCAACACCACCCCCTCAAGCGCCATCGCTGCGGTGCTCACCGGAACTCCCGTTGCACAGGTAACGGGCAAAGGTACGGGCATCAATGATGAGTCGCTGAGCAGAAAGATCGCCGTTATCGAGGCGGGAATAAAGGCGAACCAGCCTGACCCGAACGACGCCATCGATGTCCTCTCGAAGGTCGGCGGCGCGGAGATCGGCGGCATCGCCGGTCTGGTGCTCGGTGCAGCAGCACATAGAATTCCCGTTGTTATTGACGGCTTCATCTCGACCGCTGGGGCACTCATTGCCTATGCCCTTGAACCGAAGACCGCAGAATATATGTTTGCCGCCCACACCTCAGTTGAAAAGGGGCACCGGATCATGCTCGACAAGATGGGATTACGGCCTATTCTCGATCTCGATCTGCGTCTTGGCGAGGGGACCGGCGCAGCGCTCGCGATGCTCATGATCGAAGCGGGGCTGAAGATATACAAAGAGATGGCGACATTCGGCGAGGCCGGAGTATCAAACGAAATTCAAAATTAAAAAAGGAAAATTCAAAAATAAAGAAATAGATTTTAAATTTTGAATTGTAATCTATGAAACAATTACTCCTTGCATTCCAGTTTCTCACGATCATCCCCACACAGGTACGGGGAGAGGTCTCCGAGAGAGATATTGCCCAGTCAGCAGCCTTCTTTCCTGCTGTCGGCGCCTTTCAGGGAATGGTAATCTCTCTTTCGGCAGCCCTCTTCCTCAAGCTCTTTTCGCCCGAGATTGCCGGCGGCCTTCTCCTCCTGTTGCTGACGCTCAGCAACGGAGGATTTCATATCGACGGTCTCGCGGATACCTTTGATGCACTGGCAGTGAAGTCGAGAGGAGATAGGGAACTGGATAGAGAGAAGCGGCTTGCAGTAATGAAAGACAGCACAACCGGTGCCATCGGTGTCGTGGCAATTCTCATCACCATACTTCTGAAATATCTTTTTATACACAACCTCCTTATTACCGCATCGATCTTTACCGCATATTCCGCGCTGTTTCTCATGCCCGTCTTTTCCAAATGGATCATGATTCCCGCGATGTATCATGGGACTTCCGCACGCCAGAACGGTCTGGGCCGGATATTCCTGAACGGTGTCAAAGGCAATACGGTAATCTTCTCATCGCTCCTGGTCGCCCTTTGCTATATTGCGGTCGCCGAGCTTCATCTTTTGAAAATGTACGGCCCTGACAGCATTGTCCTGTTCCTGATCCTCTTTGCTGCACTTTATGCCCTCAGCGTTCTCGCAGTGCGTTTTTGCGAACAGCGGTTCGGCGGGCTCACGGGAGACAATCTCGGCGCCCTGAGCGAGGTTTCAGAAATCATCTTCTTAGCGATTATTACACTATGGTTACAACACTTTATTTAATCAGACACGGCGAGACCGAAGGGGGCGAGGTCAAGCGCTACAAGGGCAGCATCGATGTCCCCCTCTCAGCACGAGGCATCGAGCAGGCGAAAAAGGTCGCTGACTTCCTCTTCGAGCACCATAAAGCCGCACGTCTTTCGCAGCAGTTGAGTTACCTGAAAGAGGTGCATAATGTACCGGTCAATGATAAAGAGAGCGCAGCAACAGGCCCATATATCACAGCAGTGTACTGTTCGCAGCTCAGCAGGGCGGCCAAAAGTGCCGAGATCATTGCCGGTCCTCACGGATTGCAGCCGATAGTGCACCCTGATCTGCGCGAAAGGAGCTTCGGCATCTGGGAGGGGATGTCCTTCGCGGAGATAAAGGAGCGTTATCCAGCAGAGTTCGAGGCATGGGCCACCAATCCGCTCAAATACAGTCCGATCAACGGCGAGAGCACCATGGAGGTAAGAGAAAGGGTCGTCAAGGCGCTGGATACCATCCTAGCGGGACACAGCGGCGAAAACATCGCCATTGTTGCGCACGGCGGCGTCAACAGGATCGTACTCTGCCATATCCTTGGCATCCCGCTCGAGAACATCTTCAGGATAGAGCAGAACTTCGGCGCAGTAAACATCATCGAATTCTGGGAGCGGTATCCCGTTGTCAAAGGGCTCAATCTCGCACCTGAAATTTTAGGAAGCTTTCATGGCTAAGGCATTGATGATACAGGGCACCGGTTCGGGTGCAGGCAAGAGCCTTCTCGTTGCAGCCCTCTGCAGGATATTCAGGGATGAGGGAAAGGCTGTGGCGCCGTTCAAGGCGCAGAATATGGCGCTCAATTCTTACATCACCGCAGAGGGCGGAGAGATTGGAAGAGCCCAGGCACTCCAGGCAGAAGCAGCGCGGATCGCACCAACCGTGGATATGAACCCCATTCTCCTCAAGGCATCAGGAGAAATCGGGTCCCAGGTGATTATCCATGGCAAAGTCCATGCCACCATGAGGGCCCGGGAATATTATGCATTCAAAAAGGAGGCTTGGGAATCGGTAAAAAAATCCTATAGCAGACTTTCAAGAGAGCATGAACTGATCATCATCGAGGGTGCGGGGAGCCCTGCCGAGATCAACCTCATGGATGTCGATGTAGTGAACATGTCGGTGGCAAAACATACCAGGGCACCGGTGGTCCTCGTGGGTGACATCGATAAAGGGGGTGTTTTCGCCTCGCTCTACGGCACCGTCAAGCTCCTCGGCAGGGACAGCAGACACATCAAGGCATTCCTCATCAATAAGTTCCGCGGCGATCTCGCCATACTCCAGCCGGGGCTCGACATGATCCGGGATAAAACAGGAACACCGGTAATCGGCGTCCTTCCCTATATCCATAATATCGGCTTGCCTGAAGAGGACGGGATGGCGCTCGCCCGGAAGTCAGGAGCCGGTAACCAGAAGACGGGAGCAACGGTAGTAAAGATCGTTGTAATAAAGCTTCGCTTTATTTCCAATTTTACGGATTTTGATCCTTTTGTCTACGAGCCCGATGTAGCGCTCATCTATTCCACAAATCCTGCGGACATCGAGCATGCCGACCTCGTCATCATCCCCGGCTCGAAGAATACGGTAAAGGACCTCCTTTTTTTACGGGAGCACGGTATTGATGAAAGCATCCGGCGTGCTCATGCAAAAGGAGTCCAGGTCATGGGAATGTGCGGCGGCTATCAAATGCTGGGAAGGAGGCTTCTGGACCCCCACGGCGTCGAGAGCCCGTATAAGGAGATAGACGGGTTAGGCCTTCTCAATATCGAAACACTCTTTGAGAAACGCAAAACTACCTGTCAGGTCGAGGCGGAGATCAATGAACCGATGTTCGATTCGCCGATTCATCCATTCACCGATTCCCCTTCCCTTACCTTGAAGGGCTACGAAATCCACATGGGCGAGAGTACGGGAGATATCGGGCTGTTCAAGCTGAAAAGGAGAGGCAACAGCACCGATTCACCCATTCACCGATTCATCGACACCTATGTTCTCGACGGTTCGAGAAATGGAAACTGTTGGGGCACTTATATCCACGGCATTTTTGATAATGACACATTCAGAAGATGCGTCGTGGACGGTATACGGATAAAAAAAGGTTTGCCGCCCCTCGGATCAACCTGCAGCTATGCCGGTATGAAAGACAGGGCGATCGACAATCTGGCTGCAGTGGTAAGGGAACATATCGACATGGAGTTCGTGAAGAGGATTATAGGGCTATGATGATAACGCCGGTAGAGCTGCTCCTCGCTTTTCTGCTCGATAGCGCGATCGGCGACCCCCGATGGCTGCCCCATCCGGTACGGGGTATGGGGCACGCCATAGACAGAGCGGAAAGAATGATCAGAAGCCACCTGAAGGGGCCTTCAGGCGAGCGGCTCGGCGGCGTCATCCTTGTCGTGTCAATCGTCATCCCTGCCTTCCTCGTCGCTCTGTTTATTACTGCTGTCGCAAGAACACTGCCCGGCACTATCGGAACAGCGCTCGGATCGCTCGTCCTCGTTTACCTGGTCTCGACCACGATTGCCGTCCGGGAGCTCATTGCCGCGGTCCGGCTTGTCATCCATGCGGTGAGCACAAAAAATATCGAGGGAGCACGGAACTATCTCGGCATGATCGTCGGCCGCGATACCCGGAACCTCTCCGAGAGAGAGATACTGAAAGCAGCCATGGAGACGCTTTCAGAAAACCTGTCGGACGGCATCATCGCTCCGCTCTTTTATCTGGTCATCGGCGGCCTTCCGCTCGCCATCGCCTACAAGGCGGTCAACACCCTCGACTCCATGGTTGGGTACAAGAACGGGCGGTACCTGCATTTCGGCTGGGCAGCAGCGCGTCTGGATGATATCGCCAATTATCTGCCGGCACGGATCACCGGACTGCTCATCGTTGCCGCAACTTTTATCATTACCCTTTTGAAGAAAGGGCGGACATCATCTGCCGCCCGCTCCTCCTTTGCGGTCATGCGCCGCGACGGCAGAAACCATACGAGCCCGAACAGCGGCATTCCCGAAGCTGCCATGGCCGGCGCCATCGGCATCAGGATGGGCGGACCTGCAACCTATGGCGGCATACTGTTCGAAAAGCCCTATATCGGTGAGAACAGGGCAGAGGATTATATGGCGGCATCAGAACTGGCACTCCAGATCGCAAAAGCGACTGCTCTGCTCGGCATCGGCGCTGCTGCCGCATTGCTCTCCCTGAGGCATGTATCATGATGGAATCCCACGGCGGCAATATCTACCGAGCAGCCCGGGAGCTGGAGGTCCCGGAGCAGAAGATCCTCGATTTCAGCGCTTCGATCAATCCCCTTGGCGTCCCTCAGAGTGTTGCCGCTGCAATCAGAAAGCATATCCGATATCTTTACCACTATCCCGATCCAGATGCAGGCCAACTTGCAGCACGGATCGGAAAGAAGTACGGGATCAATCACGAATCGATCATCTGCGGCAATGGCAGTACCGAATTGATCCATTTAGTCGCACGCGCGCTCAAATCCGCACATGCGGTCATTCCCGCACCGACGTTCTGTGAATACGAACGGGCAGTGAAACTACAGTACCGTGAAAAAAAGATAACGATCAGGCATCCGCTGCTCGATGGAAGCAACAGCTTCGATATCAATCCCGACCACTTCATCAATGCCATGGAAGGCTGTACTCTGGCCTTTCTCTGTAATCCCAATAATCCGACGGGACGGCTCATCGAGAGAAAGACCCTCCTCGGCATAGCAGATGCGGCAAGGGCGTTACAATGCCATCTCGTTGTTGATGAAGCCTTCATCGATTTTGTGCCGGGACAATCAATCATCAAGGAGGTCGAGACCAATCCCTATCTCATCGTGTTGCGGTCAATGACAAAGTTCTATGCCCTCTCTGGACTGCGCCTCGGTTTCGGCGTCTTCCCTCTCTCCCTTGTAGAGACCGTAAAAAGACATAAAGAGCCATGGACCGTAAGCACCCTTGCCCAGAGAGCAGGCATTGCTGCGCTGGATGATGCCGCATATAAAAAGGAGACGCTCAAGGTTATCAGGGAGGAGAAAAAGTTCATCGAGAGAGAGTTGAAACGCTTGCAGATAACGTATATTCCTTCTGCCGCAAACTACTATCTCCTACGGATTGAGCATGCATCAACAATAGTCCGCCTGCTACGGCAGAGGGGAATTCTGGTGAGGGACTGTTCCAACTTCGTTGGGATTGCGGGCTCCTACATAAGGATAGCGGTACGGTCTCACAAAGAAAACAGTCGATTACTCAAGGAGCTTGCACGGGTATGCAGGGCATCGTCATAGCGGGCACACATAGCGGCTGCGGCAAAACTACCGTAACACTCGGTATCCTTGCTGCACTCAGGGAAAAGGGCCTGGAGGTTCAGGCCTTCAAGACAGGACCTGACTTCATCGATGCCGGGCTGCACCGGCTTATTACCGGGCGGCCCTCCAGGAACCTTGATATATGGATGTGCGGACAGGACTACGTCATCGATTGTTTCGGGCGATATGCGGCAGATGCGGATATCACCGTGGTCGAAGGGGTCATGGGCATGTACGACGGCGATAGCAGCACCGCTCTCCTGGCACAGCTCCTCGGACTCCCGGTACTCCTCGTTGTCGATGCATACGGAATGGCCGAAAGCGCAGGAGCGGTGGTGAAGGGATTCATTTCTTATGATGCGGAGACACGGAGATACAGCGACATGGAGAAAACCACTCTCAGAAGCGGAGAACTCACCGATTTACCGATGCACCGATCTTCCGATTCTCCGGCTCCTGGAATTGCCGGGGTCATCTTCAATCGTGTCGCTTCCGAGAGCCACTATGCGCGGCTCAAGGAGAGTGTTAAGGACATCCCAGTCCTCGGGTATCTCCCGCGGGACCTGCAGTTCGAGATCCCGCATCGCCACCTCGGGCTTACGGTGGCTGAAGAGAGCCCTCTAGCAAAAGAGGATATCGAAAAGCTCGCGGATGCCGTATCGGAATATATCGATATAGACAAACTTCTTGCATCGACGAAACGGGGAACGGGAGCCCCGGAGAAGAAAAGAAAAGCATCTTCATCGATGCACCGATTCTCCCGTCCACCGCGAGTTGCTATTGCTTACGATAAGGCTTTCTGCTTTTACTACGAGGACAATCTCGATGCATTGCGAGAGGGAGGGGCAGAAGTCGTTCCTTTCAGCCCTCTCTCTGATGACCGTCTGCCGGAACATATAGACGCCCTCTATATCGGCGGCGGCTATCCGGAACTCTATGCAGGTGAGCTCTCAAAACACGCCTCGATGCTTCATCGTATCAATGATTGGATACAGGCCGGCAAACCTGTTTATGCCGAATGCGGAGGACTGATGTATCTCTCGCAGGGCATTTACGATTTTACCGGCACCTTTTTCCCTATGGTAGGGGCCTTTCCATTCGAGACCGAGATGAAAAAGGGCAGGTCCCGTCTCGGGTACCGGGAGGTTCTGCTCGAGGAGGACTGCATTCTGGGGGCCAAGGGCGAAACCTGCAGGGGGCATGAATTTCATTACTCGCAGATAAAAGACGGATATCGGAAGCCGGAAGCCAAAAGCCGGAGAACAGACAAAGAAAAAAGTCTGAATTCCGGTCTCTGTACGCTGACTTCTGATATGGGGACTATCTACTCGGTCAGAGACAAATCGGGACAGCCGCTCCTCAGCGAAGGATACCGCACGAAAAGAGCGCTCGCCAGTTATATCCATGTCCACTTCGGGAGCAATTCCGGCATCGCCCGCAACTTCGTACATTATATAAGGGAGATATAACCGCATTATGGAAAAGATAATACTCGTAGGCCACGGCAGTCCTAAACAGGGTGCTAACAATCTCGAGCAGGTAGGCAGCATGGTGCACAGCACCGTCCACCCCGGCTGCGCCAGTGATTGCGTTAAGGTCGCCTATCTCCAGTTTGTGTCGCCGGATATCAAAGAAACTATTGATGAATGTGCCCGGAGCGGTGCCGGGAGAATTGTCCTTCATCCTTTCTTCCTGAGTGCAGGAATGCACGTGACCAAAGATATTCCGGAAATCATCGCTGAGGCCCGGGCCGCCTATCCCGACATCGAGTTCATTTATACCGAGCCGCTCGGCATTCATGAGAAGCTCGCCCAGATCGTAAAGGAAAGAATCGATGCTGCCGGCAACTATGTCCCCGAGATGATTGAAAAGAGAAGCTTCGAGATTATCGAAGAGGAACTCGACCTCAGGGACATCCCCGCAGAACGGCTTCCCATCGTAAAACGCGTCATTCATGCCACCGCTGACTTCGATTTTAAACAGACCCTTACGTTTCATAAGGACGCAGTTGCAGCGGGGATCAAGGCCATCAGGGCGGGGAAGAACATCCTCACCGATGTGGAGATGGTGAAAACGGGCATCAGCAAGAAACGCCTTGAACGATGGGGCGGAAAGGTCATCTGCGCTATTTCGGATGATGATGTGGCACAGCTCTCGGAAACAACAGGAAAGACACGCGCGGAAATTGCCATCGAGAAAGGGTTTGATGAAAACGTCGGCATCGTCGCCATCGGCAACGCACCGACTGCCCTGCTCAAAGTAGTAGAGCTTTTCAAGTCACCGATTCACCAATTCATCGATTCACCGCCTCTTGTCGTCGGTGTGCCGGTAGGCTTTGTAAAGGCCTTTGAGTCAAAGGCATTGCTCGCCTCACAATCATTCCCTTTCATCACCACCCTGAGCAGGAAAGGCGGCACCCCTGTAGCAGTAGCAATTGTAAATGCATTATTGAAAATGGCGGAGGAAGAATGAGAAGACAAAAACCTGAAGACAAAAGACAGAAGGCTGAAAACGGAAAAGGACAGAAGATAGGATTCTTTCTCCCTACATTTCTACTTTTCACTGTCTCGGATGCGCATGCAATGCATATCTCAGAAGGGATACTTCCCTTTCAGTGGGCACTCTTCTGGTCGCTCGTTGCTGTTCCTTTTGTACTCTATGGGCTTTATAAGCTTAAAAAGATATCATCCATCGATCTGTCATTCAAACCTCTTGTCGGGCTTATGGCGGCGGTGGTCTTCATCATCTCCTGCATGCCCATACCGGTGCCGACGGCAGGCACCTGCTCCCATCCCTGCGGCACCGGCATATCGGGGATTCTCGTGGGGCCCGCGATCAGTATCCTGATTACTGCCGTTGCGCTCCTCATCCAAGCGCTTTTTCTCGCCCATGGAGGATTGAGCACCTGGGGTGCCGATATTGTTTCGATGGGCGTGATGGGATCGTTTGCAGGCTTTTTGACATTCAGGGCATTGCGTACCATGAAAATAAACGTGTCGATTGCAGGCTTTGCAGCAGGACTCCTTGCAGATTGGGCAACATACATCACAACATCGGCAGAACTTGCATCAGGCATAAAGGGGGACTCGCCCTTTAGCCCTCTTTTCTGGAAGATACTCATCGCCTTTATCCCCACCCAGCTCCCCCTCGGAATCCTTGAAGGGGCAATGACAGCCGGGATGGTAACGCTGCTTTACAAAAAAAGGCCGGATCTCCTTGTGAAAATGCATGTGATAAAACCGGGAGAGGTAACGATATGAAAACACAGGAGTCAGACGTCAGACGTCAGAAAAATAAATACAGAATACGGGTTGTCTTAGTCTGTGTTCTGTTCTCTGTACTCTGTTCTCTGGCTGCCTTCGGCAGCGAGAAATGGAGCGGCGTTGATGAATCGGTGGTCGAAAAATTCGCCAAGGAACACGGAAGGGAAGCACGAGAACCGCTCATCAACACGGATCAGGGAGACCTGCTCCTGTTTGTTTTCCTGATTGCCGGTGCAATCGGAGGGTTTATAGCAGGGTATTCGTGGCGGAAACTTATTGAGCAAAGGCAGGATGACCGTACTACTGACGAAAATCACGCTTTATCGAAGACAACAAAAGGATAAATTGTCCTGGCAATAGTGAGATAAATGAATATCTTTTCCGAACATTTTAAAAAAGACCATCATCTTTCAAAAATAGATGCACGGGTAAAAATCCTGGTGGCTGCAGTGCTTCTTATTATGGTTCTGAGCTACAAAGGCTTTGCATTCCCGCTGATTACAGCCTCTCTCTGCCTTGCCCTCTGTCTGCGAATGAACATTCCGGTCAGGGTCTTCCTGCTCAGGTTCTCTGAGCCGGTCTTTATTGTAGGGATGGTGGTACTGATCAAGTTTCTCTTCTCCGGCAGAGACATACTCTTTTCCTTCGACATTTTCGGCTTGACCATAACAGGGCATAGGGACGGCCTTATAAGCGGTCTTGTAATTGCAGCACGCATCATCGGCGCTGTGTCCGTCGTTGCCTTGCTGGGCTTTGCCACACCCTTTACCGAGCTCATGGCAGGACTCGCCTGGCTTCGAGTTCCCAAAGGGTTTATTGAAATATTAATGTTTGCCTATCGCTATATCTTTGTCCTCTTCGAAGAGGCAATGGTCATTTATCAGGCGCAGCGGAACAGGCTTGGCTATTCAAACATGCGCCGCGGGCTGAATTCTTTCGGAACATTAACGGGCTCATTGGTGCTTAAGGCATTTGAGCATAGTCAAAATACCACCGTCTCGATGATCCAGAGGGGATATGACGGCAATATGCCACTGCTAAAGCACAAACCATTCAGGCCCTCCGAGATTCTTGCGTCGCTCATGCTTCTTCTTATTATGGGGTTCGTGTGGCAGATATAATGCAAAACAGAACAAGGATCGCAGTAAAAATAGACGAGTTCAATTATGCTGACGGAACCCGTGCATTGTCTCATATAGCTTTGGATGTACGCGAGGGTGAATTCATCGGCATACTGGGATCAAACGGCTCCGGGAAAACAACCTTGCTCAAGATTATGGACGGACTGCTGAAGGACTTCAAAGGCAGTGCCCATCTCGACGCTATCGAGATCAGAAAGCTGCATCCCAGAGATATTTACAAAAAAGTCGGCCTCGTGTTTCAAAACCCCGATGACCAGCTCTTTGCTCCTACGGTCTTTGAGGATGTTGCCTTCGGACCTTTGAATATGGGATTTGCCGAGGAAGAGGTGGCAGAGCGCGTGCAGAGTGCCTTACGTGACGTCGAAATGGAAGGCTATGCAAAGAAATCGATCCATCATCTGAGCTTCGGTCAGAAGAAGAGGATCTGTATTGCCGGCCTCCTGGCAATGGGACACGAGATTCTACTCCTCGATGAGCCGACTGCCGGACTGGATCCTATGGGTGAATACAAGATGATGAGCCTCCTGACACGGCTGAACAGGGAGAGGGGGGTCACTATCGTTATGGCAACGCATAGTGTGGACTTAGTGCCGCTCTTCCTCCATCGCCTCTACATTTTAAGCAAAGGCGGTATTGCGCGGGGCGGCACTCCCGAGGAGGTCTTTAATGCTCCTGATGATCTGTCGCAGGTGAAGCTGCGGCTTCCCCAGGTCGCCGAGCTGATCTACCGGCTGAAGCACGAAGATAACGTACCTTTCGAAAAGATACCGCTCACCATTGGTGAGGCGAGAAGAGAAATCATGAAAACAAGTAAGAAATGGGAAGTGAGAAATGAAAAGTAAAAGCATCTCATCTCTTACTCCTTACTTCTTACTTCCTACGTGTTATGCGTAAAGGATACATACAGGTCTATACGGGAAACAGCAAGGGGAAGACCACGGCGGCACTGGGACTTGCCATCAGGGCAGCCGGTGCAGGGCTAAAAATATACATCGCGCAATTCGTCAAGATGAAACGCTGCAGCGAGCATAAGATCCTCGAAAAGCTCGGCAAGCATATCACGGTCAAGCAATACGGTACCGGCTTTTTGCGCGGGAACAAGCCTTCAAAGGCAGCGCTCGCCGCAGCGCGAAAGGGCCTTGCCGAGGTGACAGGGATCATCACTTCAGGGAAATACGATCTGGTGATTCTCGATGAGATCAACGTTGCGCTCCATTATGGTCTTTTGGAGGTCGACGACGTTCTCGACCTCCTGGAACAGAAGCCTACTCCTGTGGAACTGGTCCTTACCGGCAGATATGCCGATGAACGGATTATGCACAAGGCGGATCTCGTTACCGAGATGAGGGAGATCAAACACTACTATGATAAAGGCGTGAAGGCAAGGATCGGCATAGAATGCTAAGAAAGAAAGCGCTCCGTTCTGGATACACCACCGGCGCCTGTGCTGCAGCAGCGGCTAAGGCAGCGACATTACTTGTAATGCGCAAGGCGTTATGCACGATGAGTAACGACAACTCACTCATCACGGATGTAGAGATTCCTTTTCCTGACGGCGGTAGGGTGAGGTTCGCAATTCACGATTCAGGATCCGGGTCCGACGGACCCTCGGCATGGGCATCGGTAATAAAAGACGCGGGAGATGATCCCGATGTGACAAACGGAGCCGAGATCGTTGCAACAGCAACATTTTTGCATGGACCGGAGAAACGGAGAGTTCTTCTCAATGCACCGTCGCTTCTCATTAAGGGCGGCAAAGGCGTTGGCACGGTTACCAAACCCGGGTTGTCCGTAGCTGTCGGAGAACCTGCAATAAATCCTGTCCCGAAGAGAATGATCGAAGCGGCAATCAAAGAGGCGTTATCCGAGGTTTCCGGGTTTCCGGGCTTCCGCGCTTCCGCACTGGACATCGAAGTGACCATCTCCGTTCCTAAAGGAGAGAAATTGGCGAAGAAGACGTTGAATGAACGACTGGGCATCATCGGCGGTATCTCCATACTCGGTACGACGGGCATAGTACGTCCCGTCTCTTCCGAGGCGTGGACCGCAACGATTACCGCCTCTATGGATGTAGCGAAAGCTTCGGGGAGCGAAATAGTTGTGCTTTCCGCCGGCAGGGCCTCCGAACGGGCGCACATGAGAAAGTATCATCTCCCTGACGAGGCATATGTCATGATGGGCGACTATCTCGAATATTCGCTTCTCGAAGCCAAAAAGCACGATTTCAAACAAGTCCACCTCGCCGCCCAGTGGGCGAAAATGATCAAAATCGCCATGGCAACACCCCAGACGCATGTACGGCATGGGGCCCTGGAGATAAAAAAAGCCCTGGCTTTCCTGGCGAAGATGGACACAGGCCTGTCCCGTGCTGCAAAGGAGTTCAACACGGCACGGGACATCTTTGATTTCGTCAGCTCATCACCCAGCAAACACAAATCCGAAATCTTTGCCGGGGTGTGCGCCGCCGCTCAGCGGTACAGCGAAGGGATCACCGGCGGAATTCCGGTTACAACCTGTCTCGTTTCTTACGAAGGAGCTATCATTGGAAGCAGCGAGTAAACTATATGTCATAGGCATCGGCTACAAGCCGCTCAATGAGAAGGCGCGTGCGATCGTTCTCAAGGCCGACAGCATTCTCGTGTCCAGAAGGCTCCTCGAGGTCTTCATGCGTTACGAAGAGTTTGATGCGGCAAGAGCCCGCATCAGAGAGATCAATAACGTTGATGAAACCATTGCGTTCATTCATCAGCATTATAAGACCGAGAAGGTAGTTCTCCTCGCGTCCGGCGATCCGATGTTTTTCGGCATCGGCAGAAGAGCCGTCAAGGAGTTCGGGAAAGATGCCGTCGAAATAATCCCGGAACTGTCGAGCATCCAGATCGCCTTTGCGAGGATAAAGGAAGCCTGGGATGATGCGTTCCTCATGAGCCTTCACGGCGGACCTGACCCTGTCAAGAGAAGGCGGCTGCCCTATACCATCGACGATATCCCCTCTTTGCTTCAGCACTACAATAAACTCGCGATCCTTACTGATAAAGAAAATAACCCTTCAGTTATAGCGGGATTTCTTGCATCAGCAATCAGCGATCAGCAATCTGAAATTAAGATGCATGTCGGTGAAAAGCTCGGCTATCCCGACGAGCGGATCACTGAAGGAACCCCCGGTGAAATTGCGGGGATGACCTTCTCTGAGCCGAATGTGGTCATCATAATCCAGAAGCCGGCCGGAGCGACCCTCAGCGAAGGCCCGTATCGGGAAGCCGGCCGGAGCGAGTCTTCGTGTAGCGCCGTTTCGGGAAGCCGGAAGCCGGACATCAGGTTCGGATTGACAGAGAATCGGATAAACCACTCAAGGGGGCTCATAACAAAGGACGAAGTAAGGGCGATAACCATTCATAAATTGAAGCTTCCCTCCCATGGCGTACTGTGGGATATCGGAGCGGGGTCAGGATCAGTATCCATTGAGGCGGCGCGGCTCTTTCCGGGGCTCAAGGTCTTTGCCGTCGAGCAGAATAGTGAGCAGATAGAGCATATCAAAACCAATAAAGCACAGTTCGCTGTCCCGAATCTTGAGATTATAGAGGGGACCGCACCCGGTGCGGTGCAAGATCTCCCTGCTCCCGACAGGGTATTCATCGGCGGCAGTGCCGGACAGCTTACAGGGATTGTCGACACTCTAGCAGCCGCTATGCATTCAGGCATTGTAGTGATCAATGCAGCGACACTTGAAACACTGCGTGAGGCAATCGGCAAGCTCGAAAGCGCCGGCTTTCAGATTGACGTTACCCAGGTCTCGATATCGAGGATGAAAGAAATCGGCACGGGTAATTATTTTTCACCGTTGAATCCCGTCTTTGTGATACGAGGAGAACGGCATGCTCGATATCATGCCTCTGGACTATCCACCCGAGCAGCCGGCGCCGCACAAGGACACTGAATTCGATCAGAACAAAATACATTACGAGAGGGTTCAATAACATATGGCAGGAACTCTTTACGTCATAGGTGTCGGCCCGGGTGACCCCGAGCTCCTTACCCTTAAAGCGGTGCGGATTCTCAAAACCGTTCCGTGCGTCTGCGTTCCCAAGGGGAAAGAGGAGGGAAGCAGCCTCGCCCTTTCCATTGTAAAGAAGGCTATCGATCTGGATGGCAAGGAAATCATCGAGGCCTATTTCCCCATGAGAAAGACCAGACATCAGAGCGCAGAGCACAGGGCAGAGAGCACAGAGAAAAACGATCCTGGCTCTGATCATTCCGGATTGGATATGAAATGGAATGAGACAGTGAAAACGGTATCGGGCATTCTCAATAAGGGAACGGATATGGCCTTTATTACCATCGGCGACCCGACAATCTACAGCACCTTCTTTTACCTGCACGATCGGCTCATCGATCTGAATCCGGAGCTGCGTATCGAGTTCGTTCCCGGCATATCATCCATCACCGCATCAGCCGCGAGGGCCGGGATATCCCTGGGCCTTGCTGATGAACGGGTCGCCGTTCTTCCAGCGACCTACAGCACTGATGATTTGAAAGACGTGCTCGAACGGTTCGATACCGTCGTCCTCATGAAGGTGCATAAGGTCTTTGACAAAGTCCTCGCTCTTCTCGATGAGATGCACCTCACCATGAAAGCCACCTACATCTCACGGGCGGGCATGGAAGACGAACAGGTCATTGAGGACATACAAAGCCTTAGGGGAAAAGAGCTCAACTACTTTTCGACGGTGATTGTAAAAAAATGAAACGGGGCGATCTCTCGTTTTTCAGACAGTGGTTCAGTGATTACTGCGCGTCATTTTACTCCTCCAATAAGGAGGATCAGAAGAATATCGTTCTCAAAGAACAGCATACCGCCCACGTTTGCAGCAACATCGTCAGGCTTGCACAGGGGCAGGCGCTCAATGACAACGAGCTCTTGCTGGCCGAAACCGCTGGCCTCTTCCACGATGTGGGAAGATTTCCTCAGTATGCACAGTACAGGACCTTCAGGGACAGCGCCTCGGTAAACCATGGGGAGCTGGGTGCAAAAGTCCTCGAGGAGCGGCAGGTCCTGAAAAGACTGCCTGAAGAGGAACAGCAGGTCGTCATCACTGTGGTCAAATTCCATAATACCTACCGAATACCCGATATAGCAGATCCCTTTGCGGTGCTGCTTTTGAAGCTGGTACGTGACGCGGACAAGCTCGATATCTGGCGGGTGTTTTTCGAATATTACGATGCTCCCGAAGAAGAGAGGGCTTCTGTTGCCGGGCTCGGCCTGCCCGACAGTCCTGAATATTCAAAAGAGATCGTCGCAACTATTCTAAAAAGACAGCTGGTGCCCCTCACCATGCTCCGGACGCTCACCGATTTCAAGATGGCGAAAATGGCCTGGGTATTCGATCTGAATTTCACCTCCTCTTTCAAAATCATGGTCGAGCACGATTACCTGAAGCGGGTTGCGGCCACGCTACCCCAGACAGAGGAGATCAAAAACATGACCGCCTTTCTGCTCGACTACATACACCAGAGGATACAAGGAGCAACTCATGAGTAAAGTCTACTTCATCGGCGCCGGCCCGGGCGATCCGGAGCTCATTACGCTCAAGGGCAGACGTCTGCTCGATCAGGCTGACGTGGTCATCTATGCCGGAAGCCTCGTAAATCCCGAGCTTCTTAAGGGAATCAAGGCGGAAATCCACAACTCCGCTTCCATGACCCTTGAGGAAACCATCGATGTCATGAGACATGCGATAGCAGAGGGAAAAACCGTTGTGCGACTCCATACCGGGGATACCGCCTTCTACAGTGCAATCTCCGAGCAGATCGAGAAGCTCAGAGAGCTGTATATCGAATATGAGGTCATCCCGGGCGTCTCCTCGGCAATGGCAGGGGCTGCGGTGCTCGGACAGGAGCTCACGATACCCGAAATAAGCCAGACCGTCATATTCACGAGGCTTGAGGGGAGGACCCCTGTTCCTGAATCCGAACGGCTGAGCGACCTGGCAAAGCATAGGGCAACGCTGGTGATCTTTCTGAGCGTCGGCATGATCGCCAAGGTCAGAGACGAGTTGCTGCAGGGATATCCCGAAGACACCCCGGTCGTCGTTATCGAGAAAGCTTCATGGCCCGGGCAAAAGATTGTCCGGGGCGCGCTCAAGAATATTGCAGATATAGTAGAGCAGAAGGGCATCAAAAAGACCGCCCTCATATATGTCGGCGAGTCTCTCAAGGCCTCGGAGCTATCTTTAGGCAAAGAATCGAAGCTGTACGACAAGGATTTCAAACATGGATATCGCAAATAAATCGGAAACCAGGAGCAGGATGCACGAAGACAGACAAGACAGCACAGTCATTTTTTATATAACCGATAACGGACGGGCACTTGCCCAAAAGCTTAGAGGACGCTATCCGCGCGCCCGCATTGAAAAGTTTGGAGCAGACAGTCTCCCCGCCCTCTGGAATGAATGTACGACACTCATTTTCATCATGGCAGCAGGGATTGTGGTGCGCACTATCGCGCCCTTGATCAAAGACAAAAAGCTTGATCCCGCGGTGGTTGTTATCGATGAAAGAGGAAAATTCTCCATCAGTCTTTTGAGCGGGCATATCGGCGGCGCGAATGAGCGGGCACGGCAGATAGCGGAGTTCCTCGGCGGCGAGGCAGTCATTACCACCGCCTCCGACATCAATCATCTCCCCTCGATTGATCTATGGGCACAGGAGAACGCGCTCGCCATTGAGGACTGGACGCTTGTTCCACACATCGGAACGCGCTTTATTAACAACGGGGCATTACGTGTATATTCAGAGCTCGACCTCACCTTGCCCGATCAGTTCTTGAGGGTAGCTGATCCCCCGTTTGCCGATATTGTTATTACCAATAAGAGGGATGTGTATCGTACATCCCTCCCTCCTTCAGAGCCTCGATGCCCGGCACACGCGTGCCGGGTTAAGGGTCAACTCTATCTCAGGCCCAAAAACCTCGTGCTCGGCATCGGCTGCAACAGCGGCACTTCAGCACAGGAGATTGAAGAGACGGTAAAGAACATACTGCATGGACATAATCTCTCGCTCCTGTCCATAGAGCGTCTTGCCACTATCGACCTGAAGTCGAAGGAGCCGGGGCTCATTGATTTCGCAAAAAAATACGGCTACGAGATCGTCATCTTTGCTCCTGATGATCTGAACAAGGTGAACGGCATAGCACCGTCGGAAACAGTATTCAAGGCAACAGGCGCCTATGCGGTTGCCGAACCGGCTGCGCTGCTGGCGGCCGGAGCTGATACGCTTCTCATCTCGAAACAGAAAGCGGGTAATGTGACCATAGCAGTTGCGGAACTTATCAATCATAAGGACAAGGAGAAGTGGGAAGGGAAAGAATCGGAGCGACAAGAAAGTTCAGCTTCACCGATTCACCCATGCACCGATTCACCGGATCATCATGAAAAGATTTACATTGTCGGCACCGGACCGGGGAGCATCGAGCATATTACTCCTTACGCTCAGGATGCGATCAGGAAATCAGATGTTATTGTCGGGTACGGCACCTATCTGGATCTGATACAGGAACTTATCAAAGACAAAGAAGTCGTCTCCACCGGCATGACCCAGGAGGTGGACCGGTGCAAAGCGGCAGTTGAGCTCGCTGAGAGCGGTAAAACCGTTGCCGTCATCAGCGGCGGCGACCCCGGCATCTATGCGATGGCAGGACTGGTGTTTGAGCTCCTTAAAAGCCGCCCGCAATCAGCTATCACCTGTCAACTGTCCGTCGAGGTCATTCCCGGCATTTCCGCCCTGAATGCCTGTGCATCACGGCTCGGCGCTCCCCTCATGCATGACTTTGCCTCCATAAGTCTCTCTGATCGGCTGACACCGTGGGACGTTATCGAAAGGCGCCTTGAAGCAGCAGCAATGGCTGACTTCGTCATTGCGCTCTACAATCCAAAGAGCAGAGGCAGAGTGGAGCATATCAACCGGGCACACGAAATCATCATGAAATACAGAAAACCCGAGACGCCGGTGGGCATCGTCAAAGGGGCGATGAGGGAGAACGAAGCTGTCGTTATCACTGATCTCGAGCATATGCTCGATCACGATATCGATATGCAGACGACCGTTATCATCGGGAACTCAAAGACCTCCACCTGGAACAATTTAATGATTACACCACGAGGCTATGAGCAAAAAGGAAAATACTAAATTCGAAACACGAAATCAGAAACATTTTAGAATTTCGTACTTTGAGCTGAGGACTTATGCAGCCGATGTTTTTCCCTACTTTTGCAAAGGAGTAAAGCTCTCTTTATATGACTATGAATAGAGTTGCTTTGTTGTGGGATGAATCATATCTGTGGGGGGTTATGGCTTACGAAGCGTTATTGGCTCATAATCTTCCCTTTGATCTGATTCGTTCGGAGGATATCAGGGCGGGCAAGCTGCAGGGATACACCCTGCTTTTTGTGCCAGGAGGATGGGCATCAAATAAAATGAAGTCACTCGGTGATGAAGGAGTCGAGGCAATTAAACAGTTCATCCACAATGGCGGTAACTATCTCGGATTCTGCGGCGGTGCCGGGCTCGCTACGCTCGACGGCATAGGCCTGCTGCCGATAAAGAGAAAGCCGACGAGAGAGCGGGTGCCGAGCTTCAGCGGAAAGATAAAGCTCAACCTGTCCGCTCATCCTTTATGGCAAGGAATTGCAGAGCCTGTCTTTTATGCCTGGTGGCCGTCCCAGTTTGCTATTGACAGCTCAATAAACGTGCTCGCCACTTACGCGCAGGCAATGCCGGACGCCTTCAGCTCCGACCTGAACGTGGCTGACGTTGAGTCGACCCGCAGCTGGCAAGAGCTGGAAAAAATCTACGGGATCAATCTCGATCCGAAACGCCTTATCAACGATCCCGCTGTCGTTGAAGGCAGCTACGGTAAGGGCAAGGTGCTCCTTTCGCTCATTCACTTCGATACTCCTGATGATGCAAACGGAGCAACTGTTCTCAAAAATCTATGGAGCTATCTTGCCGGGCATGTGTCTATTGAAGGGGACTTCCGCACCTCCGTGCTTCCGTACTTCCATGCTGATGGCGCATCCGAGCTCATTTCAGAAATGGAGGCATTGATTGACGAGCTGATCGTCCTCGGTACACGCAACTTTCTCTGGTTCTGGCGGAACCCCCTGCTCCTGCAGTGGCGCAGAGGCATACGGGGACTCGAATATTGCTCTTTATTCATTCTTATCAAAAGAATCAGTGGACTACTGAAATATAACAATGCAGTACATTCTTCACTTATTACCGATCACGCATCACGTATTGAGAAGCTATTCATACCCTTCGTTGGCAGTGCGAAAAAGCTCCTCATTTTAGAGCGGCAGGCACTGCAGAACGGACATATTACCTATGAAAAGTGCGATGACCCCGAAATCCAGAAGATCAGGACAGAGCTCTTTGCAAATTCCAAAAGCTATGGAGGATTGTTCAAGAAGCTCATCGATGAGATAGATAGCCTTTTGTATGTACTACTTGCAGCCGACAGTAAGCACTTTTGATTTCCGCTTACTCATTTTAGATTCTTTTTCACAATAAAGGAGGTCTCATGACACAGTTGGAAAGAGCAAAGAGGGGAGAAGTCACCCCGGAGATTCAGAAGGTAGCAGCGGATGAAGGTCAGGATGTCGAAGTCGTACGGCGCAGGGTTGCGGCGGGGAAGATTGTCATACCGGCAAATAAAAACAGAACGAGCAAAGTCGTCGGTATCGGCAAGGGATTAAGAACAAAGATCAACGCTTCCATCGGCACCTCCACCGATATTTCGGATATTGCCATGGAAATCGAAAAGGCAAAGGTTGCTGAGCAGTATCATGCCGATTCGCTCATGGACCTGAGCGTCGGCGGCGATATCGGCGGTATCAGAAGAGCAGTGATGGATGCCATCACCCTCCCCATCGGCACCGTGCCGCTCTATGAAGCCTTTGCTATTGCCATCGAGAAATACGGCGGCGCAGTAAAAATGCCCGAAGAGCTGCTCTGGGATGTTATGGAAGCACAGTGCGAGGAAGGTGTAGCCTTCATGGCGATCCACTGCGGCATCAACCTCATGACCATCGAACGTCTCAAGAAGCAGGGGTACCGCTACGGCGGTCTCGTCTCCAAGGGCGGCTCGTATCTCAC